>CAKZZS010000066.1 GCA_937884975.1 uncultured Clostridia bacterium
GTAAATTACACGGGCTAGTAGATAACAAATGCTTTTACGGTATTAAATAAATTTATTTATTTAGCTTATAAAAATCTAAAATAGAAAGGAGAATGTCAAATGTCATTTATGAGTGACGTGGCAACAATGGAAAATGAACGATTAGGCGGTGATTATTATGACGGCGAGCCGATATATAAGAAATGCCCTGTATGTGGCTACAAGACGGAATACTACGACTTCAAGGGGCTGTTCTTCCACGATGAAAAGTGTGTCGGCTGCACGAACTGCCTGACTATGGTTGACGAACACGGCGAGGAATTGACGATAGAGGGGAGACTTGACTTATGAAACTTGAAGCAGTGAATATCAAGGGCAAGGAATACGTGACGGTCAACGAACGCATTAAGGCGTTCCGTCAGAACTTTGCAGGTTGGAGCCTTGAAACAGAGATTGTTGAACTCACCGACGAACGCTGCGTGATGAAAGCGGTCATTAAGGACGATAAAGGCGACATCAAGGCGACAGGCACAGCCTACGAATTGGCTAACAGCACATACATAAATAAGACATCGTATGTTGAGAACTGCGAGACATCGGCTTGGGGCAGAGCGTTGGGAAATCTCGGTATCGGCGTTGACACGTCAATAGTGAGCGCGGAGGAAGTACAGAACGCCGTCAACAATCAGGGAGTACCGTTTCTCGAAGTAGATAAGAAGATAAACCAGAAGCAGGTTAAGACTGTAAACGGTATTTTGTCAATCTATCCGCAAGAAACACGGCAGACAACATTACGCTTGGCGTTGGCAAAGTACGGTGTTACGAACTTGGAGGACTTGAATGAGGGGCAGTACGGAAAGTTTCTACCGGAGTTGGTGGACTCTGCAAACAGTATACTTCCTGCACATCTCGACAACCTGATAGCTAACTTTGCTACCACGGCAAATGTTGACACGGAAACAGCTCAACAGATGATAGAACAGGGCGCAAAGGTCAGTCTTGCTGATATTACAGTAAGCACATATCCGCCGTTTTACAAGGTCTACAAGCAGATGTATAAGGACTTAGGCAATGAATAAGTTGGTATTTGACAAGGCAAGCGGTATCAAGGCTATAGCGTGGCTTAGCAGCCTTATACCGAGCCTTAAAGACAAGAAGTATGTCATAGAGGTTAAGCAGCATAAGAACAGGCGGTCACTGGACGCAAACGCGTATTGTTGGGTACTTATCAACAAACTGTCGGAAAAGACGAACATCAGCGTAACAGAGATATACCGACACGCCATTAAGGACATCGGCGGTGTGAGTATCACAAGCTGCTTGGAATCCGAAGCTGTACCGATGTTTACAAAAGCGTGGACTTCCCACGGTATGGGGTGGCAGGTTGAAACATTCCCCTCAAAGATAGAGGGGTGTACCAATGTGACCGCATACTACGGTTCGAGCGTGTATGACACGGTGCAGATGTCACGGCTGATTGACAGCATTGTTGCGGAATGTCAAGAACAGGGCATTGAAACAATGACACCGAATGAGCTGGAGGGGCTGAAAGCACAATGGAAGTAAAAGAATGTTGGTTATGCGGGCGGAACGGAAGCGTTGACCCGTTGGACAAGCATCATATTTTCGGAGCTTCTAATCGTAAGAAGTCGGACAAGTACGGCTTGGTCGTTTACTTATGCGGAAATAGATGTCACCGTAACGGCGAATATGCCGTACACAGGAACAAGGAAACAATGGAGCTTCTTCACCGATACGGGCAGCATAAGGCTATGAATGAGCAGGGTTGGACGGTGGACGAGTTCCGACAGAGGTTTGGAAAGAGTTATATATAAGGAGAGGAAACAATGAACAAGGTAATTTTAATGGGGCGGCTCACGGCCGACCCTGATATGCGGCAGACACCGAACGGTGTAATGGTGGCGAACTTCACAATCGCAGTTGACAGGCGATTTGCAAAGGACGAAACGGATTTCATACGCTGTCAGGCGTGGCGCAAAACTGCGGAACACATCAAGCGGTGGTTTATCAAGGGCAGTATGATAGCCGTTGTAGGCAGTATACAGACGCGTTCCTGGGACGGTCAGGATGGTAAGCGTCAGTATGCAACCGAAGTTGTGGTTGATGAAGCGTATTTCACAGGCGAGAAGCACGAAGCACAGCCGCAGACCTCGGAGGGATATAATCAGCCTGATAAGTTTAGTCAAATACCTTCCGGCGGATTTGATGATTTTGAGGATATAAACCCGGATGACGGTCCTTTCCCGTGGGAATAAGGAGGTAGGAAATGGCAAGGCTGAAAGAAGGCGTTGACTATTTCCCGTTAGATGTAAACACTGACCGCAAATTCAAATTGGTAGAAGCAAAGTTCGGTGTTATCGGTTTTGGTATTCTTATCAAGATATATCAATTCATATACGCCGAACACGGCTACTACTGCGAGTGGGACGATGACACTGCACTTATAATGGCGGCAGAGAACAGCTCCGGCAAGTGTCAGATAACATTGCAGGACGTACAGGACATTGTACGCGAAGCGGTCGCAAGAGATATTTTTGACGCTGAGATGCTTGAAAAGTATGGTATATTGACCTCAAAGGGCATACAGCGAAGGTATATTGAAATGACCAAAAGACGTGAGAGGGTAGACGTCATAAATGACTACCTTTTGATTGATATACCCGAAAATAGAGATAATGTTTACAGAAACGGCGAAAATGTATACAGAAAGCCGAAAAATGTATACAGCAACGCACAAAGTAAAGTAAAGGAAAGTAAAGTAAAGGAAAGTAAAGCAGTAGTAGACGCTGCCGCTGTTCCACAAGAATTGATTGACATTTACCAAAATAACATCAGCCGTAACTTCATCACACCAAAGGAATTAGATAACCTTGAATTTTGGTCTGAGCGAGTAGAATCTGATGTGATAGAGTGGGCTATTGGCGAAGCGGTAGAACACGGAGCGCCGAATTGGAGCTACATAAAAAAGATACTTGAAAATCACTACAATGCCGGACGGACAACGCTTGACGCGGTAAAGAATGCAAGCCGTTCATTTAAGAACGGCGCGGACAAAGCACCGAGTGTATTTAACGACAGCGGTAAGGACTATGACGAGATAGAGAAGATTATAAGGAGTAAGATGCAATGATACACGGATTGAAAATATTACCCCGGTATTTCAGGGCGGTAACAAGCGGCGACAAGAAATTTGAGGTACGAAGGCCTGACCGCGAATACGAGGTCGGTGACTTCCTCGCATTAAACGAATATGACGATGAATTGAACGAATACACAGGCAGATGTTGTTTGGTTAAGGTCACGTACATTCTTGACCGCGGTGTGATAATGGACGCTGACGATGTGATAGTAATGTCATTTACACCTTGTCAGATTATCAGCAGCATATATGAAAAGCCAAAAGTAACAGAGCTTGGCGGTGTACCAATGTATGAGCGAACAGCAATAGGAGGTCTTGAATGAACATATTAGCAATAGACCCAGGCAGC
>CAKZZS010000067.1 GCA_937884975.1 uncultured Clostridia bacterium
ATGATTTATTGCCCGACTCTCCGAGCTGTCACGCACAAAACTTTCGTCACTTAGCGAGGTTAGTTACGTTTTATCAGCCGTCTATTTTTATCAGCCAAAATAGATTAAACGACAGATTATCAGAAGTTTTTTCCCAAGAGTTCTTGAAATCTGTAAACGGCACTCTTGTGGTAGAATATGTCGGTTCTGCCCCGCTACTCTTCGTCCCAAGCGAAGTGTGTTACTATTACACCACATACTCTATATTTACTATCGTGTATTCCACTATCACAGGCAAATCACCCGTGATAGCGGTCAACGTCTCGTCTGTCCGAGATGTCATACGTCCTTCCGTATTGTGCAACAGAAAGGATAAACAATGAACAACACCAGCAATGAGATGTTTAGTGGTTTCGGTGGAGGGATGTGCGCCCCCATTGGCAGAGCCAAAATCTGCTGTCCTACTGATTGAACGACACCGAAATATATTATCTAATCCGTTTCAATTATCATTTCCGCTTATAAATTGTATTTAGTTAAGGGAGTCGCCACACTCCCTTAAAAATCAGACTAATGCTGACTTTTTCTTTTTATATTGATTATATTCAGATAAAAGTGGTAAACTAATATTGGGACTTCTGCCCTGCTGTTCATCATCAAACGCTCTCTGAAATAATCCGGCTTTTTGAATAGAGTTTACGTCAATATCGAGATCGGATAATCGTTCAAACAACCTTTTAATTATCTTATCTCTACTTGCCGTTCTCGTAGTTCGCAGGAAATACTCATCTTCCTTGTACTGTTGAAACTTTAATCTCGGTTTCGTTCCTGCAAAATAGCCTGTGGATTTCTTATATCTTATCATAAAGTCTGATATATCATCTATATAGAGATATTCATTACCTTTATACTTGATACTATTCTCACCAACATCGGTTTTAAGTACATATCCAGTCTCTTGCGTAGGTACTCCTATCCATAAGAGGATAAGCGCAGCCTTAACAGAATTGAAGCCATCGGGTTCTACTTTGTATCTCTCATATCCTTTAGCTCTTGCATAATCGTCAACCGTTTTCAAGGCATCGGACAGAGATAAGAACAATGTTGGATAAGGTACAATTACTGTTTGCACCCATTCACCCTGTAAGCCCTCGTCTATAAGGACTTGTTTCAAGCAACTTTTCAGCATTTCGCCTGTATTCTTGGCGTTCTTGACGGTTTTGAAATACAGTTCCAAATCTTCCTTCGCAAGTTCATTCAAACTGATTTCATTTCTGTCAAGCCAATTGAATAATTTTGTCAAGCGTTTTTCCTGTTTAGGATATTTTTTTAAGATGTCGATATTGCTCATATCTCTGTTATGTCCTCTGATTTATTATGCGAGACCTATCTGAACCTTTAATGCTCTCTCAATAGAGTTAATGTACTTTTCCGGTAATGTTCCTAAAAACATCACTATGTCACGCTTATCAACCGGGCATATCTGTTCTGCCATTACAACAGATTTTTTTGTAAGTCCTGTACCTTCAAGATCGTCCTCGTCGATTATAACGTGAGTAGGCATATTCTTATTTATCTTCACGATAGAAGAAGTACAAGGAAGTGCTGTTATAACAGGACTCACGTTGTTACATACATCGTTTGATACAACCACCATTGGACGTATGCCTTCCTGAATACATTTACCCGAACTGTTCTTATCGGGTCTATATACCTGAATAATATCGCCCCTTGTTATTGGTCTTGAAAACTCTTTACTGCACTCAACGTATTTCATTTAACAGCACCTCCTTTTATAAAAATTATCGAAATTTGATTTCCGTTTACTTTATCATTTCCGTTTAAACCTATTATAAACTATTTTCAGGCAAATGTCAATACCTTTTTTAAAATTTTTTCAGAAAATTTTTCCTCAAAATCCAAGCGGTTTAACGGTATCTGTTTTGTAACACTCCATAAGCCATACCAACTATCACCAAGTCCATTTTCTTGACAAGCTCTGTATATGGTAAGAGTGTCATTAAACTGTGGAGTATGTAATCTCCCAGCCTTTAAGTCCCTGTCCAAATATCTGAAATCAGTTGAGTTACTGTTAACAAAGTCCAATCTGCCGAGCCTGAAAAGGTCAAGTACGCAATAGATGATACCGTCTTTCACGCCGCTCATTTCCTCGTCAACAAGCCAATCGGCATTTCTGATAATAGGCTCAAAGTAGTAGATATTTTTAAATGGGAATACTTTGTCGTTTATCTCGCAAACAGGGTCATAACCTGTCATAGTAACATTGGTTTCCTTACGATTTTCGTCCTCGCAAGAAATGTAATTAAACATCAGTTTATTGTCCGACACGGTGGCATTGAGAATATGTGCGAGATAAAGACTTCTATGAAGTACATCAAACCAATCACGCATCAGACATATACTGTCGCCAGTAAGCCACCCTCTCATACAATACGTTTCCTCACCATCCTGATTGAGAAGAAACGATCCGTGTTCGTCCATAAAGCCTTTAATTCGTTCTACTGTTTTATCCTTGCTCATAATTGTTATCCTCCATTTTCCGAGTTCCTATGGTGTTCAACAATTTTTGCAGAATGTTTATGTCTTTTGGATATAGAAAGGCACTCACAAAGTCGAAAAGTCCGATTAGTGAGTGCCAAAACATACGATGTCAAATACAACTACTTCCGAAGAATGTTGTTTGGCTCGTGTAGCACTCTGCAATATGCGGAATTTCCTATCCACCTGAACGCCAAAGAATTAAACTCAATACGATCATACTTTTTCATACAACATCTTCCTTTCATTTATGTTCACAGTTTTCAAACAGTGTCGTAACAAATATAATAGCACACTTTTTGTCGAATTGCAATAGTGAAGAATGTAGAAATTTGGCTTGTCCACTATGCACAATTTTGTGAAATATTTTTTATTGGAATTGTTGTAAATGTTTAAGAATTTTTAGGATAACAATATTTATCTTATAAGATCAGGCAACTTTGTTGAACCCTTTGCATTTTTATTGTATTCGTGCCAAAGTACCCAACCTACATTAGCTGCTTTGGAACTGCCCATCATCTTACCTGCTTCACCAAGAACGTGTTCAACAGACACTTTAGAAAGAGTCTTAACAAATCTATCATCCTTTATTTTATCTTTATAAGTATCCAAAAACAATGCTACACCTGCAAGTATCTGATTATTGTAACTCTTTGGGTCTTTATTCCAAGCCTTTGAAATCAGCGTAAGACCTCTTATAGTACCCTTGCGACCCAACCTGTCATACATATTTTCAAGTTCGTTAATCGCAACGATCTTACCTTTACCTTTATTTACTTCTCCTACCTTATAAGGAATAGTACAACCCGCTTCTACACAACAAGCAAGTATATCCTGAGCCTTTTCTTCAAATAATATACGGCTCCTGAACTTATCCATTTTGCTCAAACGCTTTTTATCTTCGTCCTGAGTGGCAAAAAGTTCCGCTTCCTGTTCTAACTCCAAATTATAACTGATGATAACAGGAACCATATAATTATTGCCAAACAGTCTCGATAACATTACCAACGTATTCTGACCATCATATACATAAAACTGTCCATTACGATAGTTTACCCTGATAGGATTTACTTTG
>CAKZZS010000068.1 GCA_937884975.1 uncultured Clostridia bacterium
ATTCTACACCAAGGGGGTCTTTTTTTCTATTGTCTATTTTTTACGGACTTGTGCATTTTCAAAGGCTCTTTTTCATTGGTATTATTTAATTTTGTGTTATTTCTTTGTCTGAACGGTTTTTACCGCGGACCATTTTCCGTAAATTTTTGTTATTCCGTATTTCTTTACGGTTCTTATGCGGACAAAGTATTTCTGATTTGCCTTCAAAGAAGAAATCTTCAGGCTTCCGACGTTTGACTCAAACTCAACGTATCCTGCGTTTTTGAAATTCGGGTATTCGCTGTATTCAACCTGATAGGTAAAATTCTTTGCCTCAACCTGTTTTGCAGTTAAGGAAAAGCTTTTGCTTCCCGTTGTCAGCGAAGAAATATTTATAGCCGTGTCGTTCAAAACAAAATAACTGACCGCAGGTAAAACGTGCTTGTTCTCATTCCAAATCGTCGAAAAATACTTTGCAGGAATCGGGCACGATACTCTTCCGGTTTCAATAGTCAGTGTGGGAGTCTTTTTAACCTGAGCCACCCAGTCTCCGAAGCAGGGTGAAAGCTCCGACGTGTCATAGCCGTGAGCGCTCGGGTTTTCGGCGGAATAATAGCCCGTAAGCCCTTTTACAACGTTAAATAAATCCGAACATTTTCTCTGAAGCGTTCCCGTCTGAATAAAATCCCAGTATATATAGGAGCCGTTTGAATGGTAACTGATAACCGTTTTAGGCTGCAGGGTCTCAACCTCATTTTTAAGTATTTTGGTCTCCTTTTCGGAAAAAGCGGAGGGTCCCTTATATCCTGACGAGCAGGCATAGTTTACGGTATTCTTGCTTGTTGCCCAATTGCAGTCCCAGTTTCTGTTTAAATCAACGCCTCTTGCGTTTGCCTTCCAGAGTGTGTAGTAAGATCTCTTCCCCGAGCCGTACTTGTTGCACATTTTGACTACCTTTGAGCGAAGCGCGTCGTCGCGAATGCCGTCAGCGCCGTAAATGCTTATGGAAACTCCGTCGGGATTTGACATCGGGATTATATAAAAGCAGCAGTTTTCCAACAGCTCGCTGTAATACTTTCCCCTGTACGTTCCGCTGTAATAGTTTTCGCAAAGGGCTTCAGCCTGCTTCATAACAAGCACGGAGTTAATGTATTCCCTTGCGTGAACGGTTGCCTGAACAAATATTTTGTTTTTGGAGTTTTTGTTACCTATAATAAGCTCAAAAATCTGACGGTTATCGTAGCTTGTGCCGAGACTTACATAATCAAAAATATACGGGTATTTCTGCTTAAGGCCTTTAATATCCTTGCACAGCTGTCCGTAAGGATATGCTGTTTTTTGAGTGTTTACAACGGTACACGAGTCGGTACTCAGGCTGTTTCCGTCTTTTCTTGCGGTAACGGTAACTTTATATGTAACGCTTTTTTTACTCCCGTCCGTAGAGGTGACTGTAACAGTAGTGTTTCCAACGTTTTTACCCGTAACCGTTCCGTCCTGCGAAACAACGGCAACCGATTTATCGGCAACTGACCAGGAAACATTATTTTCCGCGCCCTTGGGTAAAACGGAAATATAAAGCTTTCTTGACTGAAACCTTGCAACGGTAACATTTTTTGTGTCAGGGTCCGCAGCCGTAATGCTTGTAATTTTAGCAGAGACGCCGGTTCCTGCGGCAAAGCCGCTTAAGGTAAGACAGTTCAAAACTGCAATTAGCGTCAAAATTAAACAGATTACCCTTTTCATTCCTTAACTCCTTTTTATTTAAAATCCGTATATAAAACACGCTGTAAATCAATTAAAGAAAGTATATCAAATAAAAGCGAAAAAAACAATAGAAATACCTGTCAATTGTTTTTTTAATTCTTCAACAAAGCATTGCATTCTTTGGGTGACAAGCTGCGACTTTTTCATATTGACAAGCTTGTCCCTGCTTACCCATTTAAAATCAGAGGTTTCGCCCTCCTGCAGCTTCACGCTGTTTTTTTCGCAATTAGTTTCACACAAAAATTCAACATAAATTGAGCGGTGTTCGTCGCTGACAACCCTGCCGACCTCTTTGAGATTATCGGAGAGAATGCCCGTTTCCTCAAACAACTCTCTTTTTGCACATTCAAACGGAGTCTCGCCCCGAAGCGCCGAGCCGCCTGCAGTAGCTTCCCACATTCCGCCGAAATGCTTGCGGCTGTCCCGTTGCATAAGCAGATATTCGCCGTCTGTGTGCCTTACAATTATATCGCACACAAGGTGATAAACTCCGTCCGGAATTTTCTCGCCTCTTGTTAATGTCAAACTGTCTATTTTTTTGAAATCTTTATCGTACGCGTCCCAAAGTTCCATAATATCACCTTTTATTTTTAATAGTGAAATCGTTCGCGCTCTCACGGCGAAATCAAAGACATCCGTCTTTGGCTAAATCGTTCAGTTTTGCCTCACGGCTAAATTAAATCTGTCTTTCGCTCGCCGAAGGCAAATTTCACTCCCGAAGGGAATTTCACCGCCGCAGGCGATTTCACCTGTCCGCAAGGACAGATTTAGTTGAAAAAAGCAGCCAAAAAGGCTGCTTTTTTCAAAGGCGACACCCAGATTTGAACTGGGGAATCAGGGTTTTGCAGACCCGTGCCTTACCACTTGGCTATGTCGCCGTATTAAATTATATTCCGACGGAGACGACAGATATGTCAACCGTGTCATTGGAAAAAATAAGGAACGCTAAAGAGTTTCATCAGCGTTCCGAGTGGAGCGGATGACGAGGCTCGAACTCGCTACCTCCACCTTGGCAAGGTGGCGCTCTACCAGATGAGCTACATCCGCATTTATGGTGCCTCCGATCGGAATCGAACCAATGACACGAGGATTTTCAGTCCTCTGCTCTACCAACTGAGCTACAGAGGCGTAAAGACGACCTGGATCGGGCTCGAACCGACGACCTCTAGCGTGACAGGCTAGCGTTCTAACCAGCTGAACTACCAGGCCATACATGGTGGGAACAACAGGGCTCGAACCTGTGACCCTCTGCTTGTAAGGCAGATGCTCTCCCAGCTGAGCTATGCTCCCACATTCGCCGCTGTTTCAAACGGCTTGATTACTATACTACATATTTTAATTTATGTCAATAACAAATTTTGATTTTTTTCCGATTTTTTTATTATTATTTTTTTAAATTGTGTGGGTTTTATTTTTAACCACAAGATATAGTTGAAACAAAAATTAGCGTCACTGGATAATATATGTATTGCACCCTGCGTCCGTAAGCGCGCTGACGGAATACTCCGCGTTGTCACACATGGGTATAAATACGTTCTCCGTCTGTTGAGCTAAAAGGCGGTCATAGTAAATCTTTACAAAGTCATACTGCGCAAAGCTTCCGCCCGAATAGAGTGTATCGTCAAAAAGCACGTCCTTCGTCTGGCTTGCGGCGCGAAGATCGGGCGCAAAATAGCGCGCCTCGCTGTCAAGAATATTGCCTCCCAGTCCGTTAAGGTCCGAACCGAACGCTGCGTCGAAGCTGACACCTACGATAACCTCACGCTCGCCTGCCGCTTCAATAACAGAGGATATAAACTGCTTGATAACGTCGTTTCTGTCCGTAATCGCCGTTTCCTCACGGTAAACCGCCACGGAAGCATTTTCCGACGTCGGGAAACAGGCTGACGTAAGAAGATACGCGTCAACGTCAAGCTCGTTAATTTCTTTTATAATGTCAATTATATAATCCCTTGCAACCTGTGAATAGGGATTCAGCCAGCTTCTCTGGGTGTCCGAATCGGAAAACAGCTCAAGCTTTTCGTTTGTAATTGCGGCGTCGCTTATTACCGTTGCCGCCTTATTATCCTCAAAACAGCTTATAACGGCTATTACCCTGAAGCTCGACTCCTTAAGAAGCTGAATATACTCCTTAACGAAGCCGTAGGCGCTCTTTGTTGCATAAGCATTTTTAGCCGCCGGAAGATTACTTTCATAACACAAATCCCCGTCAGGCGTTTTAAACTCAATTACCGCCGTATCCGCCTGTTGCTCCTTGAGCTTTTCAATAGCGGAATTGAGCTGGGCTTCGGAGCTGAAAACATCCGACGAAAAATATACCGCCTTCATCTGACCGAGCGTAGCAGGCGCCTTTACAACCGTCTGTTCCGCCTTTTTTTCTTCCCTGACTGGCCGTTTTGAAAGCTTTATGGCAGTCGACGTCGCCACAAAGCTTATGCAGAATATTACAACCAGCACAACCGCAAAAAACAGCTTGTTTCTGCGCGCCCTGTTCTGAATCCTGCGGCTTTCGCCAATAGAATAGTCACTGCCGCCGGTTGAACCGGGGTAGTTTTTTCTAAAGCTGTATACCGCCCTGTTTTTAGGCCGCTTTTGCTGGTTGTTTTCGTTGTTTTCCATTTAAAATCCTCAGATGAAAATTGACCTTCCCGACAGCGCCATAAAGCACAGCGAGAGAATTGAAACGTAAATGAATATTGCAGGAGTCCCCTTGAAATGACGGGGAATAGAGGTGTTCTGTTCAAGGCGCTTAAGTCCGATGTTTATAAGCAGAACCGCAAGCACAAACGCAATTCCGGCGCCTATTCCCGAACCTATAGCCTCAACAAGATTAAAGCCGGCGCGGTAATTTATAAACGGAACGGAAAGCACAAGCGTGTTGAACGCGGCAATGCCGACTCTGCGTACAACTCTTTTAGGCGCTCCGATAACAAGCACGACAAGAAGCGTTAAAAGGTACAGAACACAAAGCACTCCGTAGAAAATGATATTATGGTAAAGCGGCTCAAGTCCCGAAACATAGGAATTAAGCTCAAGAAGTCGGCAGATTACCGAGGTCGCAATTGAAAAGTAAACGATGAAAACGGAAAGCGGAAAAAGATTTTTCGGCTTTGCCGACATTCTTACCGCCTCGCTTGCGCCGTAGCCTCCCGTAAAGATAAAATTCTGAATCAGACAGGCATAAAGCGCCGCGGAAAACAAATCAAGAATAAAATAACTCATTGCGCGTCACCTCCGTCCTCTTCTTCGCCGGACGTTTCGGCTGAACGGGTGAGCAGCTCCTCCGACTGAACCTCCCACTCCTCGTTGAGTTCAAGCGGGTCGGGTATCGGTTCGGTCGGTTCAACCGTTTCGCTCTCATGGTTTTCGAGAGTCATAAGAAGCTCTGCAAAGGGCTGGTATCCCGTAGGCTTTTCTTCCTGCTTTTTAACCTCTGCGTCGTCTCCCGTTACCTCCGTAAGGTCGGGAACGGTAATTGTCTGCTCGGGAGCGAAGGCTTTCTCTTTTCTCCTGAACAGAGATTTCTTCTTATCAAGGTCATTGAGAACCGAGTCGTCAAAGAAAATATCGTCGTCATCACTTTCGTCTATAAGCTGTTTAAGGCGCTTGATATGAAGCATCCTTATCTGCGACGTGTCAAGCATAGCGGAATTTACCTCGTCGGAATACTTTTTGGAGGAAAGTCCCTTGACAATTGCCGCAAGGAAGCCGAGCATCAAAAAGCCGCCGAAGGGCATAAGAAACGCCTCTGCCGTATAGGGAAGTCCGATTTCCTTTCCGTAAAGCGTGCCCGAGCCGAGCGCCTCACGCAGCGCGCCGACCGCGAGCGTGACAACTCCGTAGCCGAATGCCGTGGCAAGCGAATCGGAAAAGGTGTCCTTAACGGTATTTTTAACAGCAAAGGTTTCGCATTTTACCGCAATAACGGAATTTACCGCAAGAAGCGGAAGGAAAATACCGATGCTCTCACTCATTTCCGGCTCATATCTGCCCAAAAGGATAAACAGCGGCAGGTTAATCAAAAAGCCGAGTATTGCGTAAATAAGAACTCTTAAATATCTTTTGATTTTTTTGAAAAGCAGGCAGGCGACAAGCTCAATGAGAACAAGCTCAACCGCATTGACAACCGCAACAATTGCCGCAGTTCGGACGCTTAAGGCAATTGCGACAACGGGACAAACCCCGATTATCTGGAAAAGTAATGGGTTATTTGTAATAATGCCGCGTCTGAAGGTTTCACCGAGGGTTCTTTTATCCATTGACCGCACCTCCCGACGGAGCTTCGCCGACATCTATGAACGACGTGTCCGTAATTCTTTCAAACTCCTCTTCCGAAAGCGGAGCCTTTTCGGGCTGCTTTTTCTTAAGGAAGGACGGCAGACCGATTTTATCGAACTGCTCGCAAACTGCGTCAGCAAGAAGAACGGCAAAGCATACGCCCTCCTCGAATACGCCGAAATTGCGTATGAGCATACAAACAAGTCCCGCAAACAGTCCGAAAGCAATTTTTCCCTTCTTCGTCTTGGGTAAAATTGCAGGGTTGGTTATAAGGAATATTGACGCGAAAACCAGCATTCCTGCCGAAAGCTCCATAGCGACCGACACCGTTCTTCCCGTAAGCACTCTCGGGAAAAGAAAGGCGTAAACAATACACATTCCGAGAAAGCTCAACGTTGCGTACAGCTCCTCACGCCTTGAGAAAAACATTGAAACAAGAACTGCAAGCAGCGCAAAGCCGCAGGTCGCGCCCATAGGCCCGACAAACGAGCCTATCCATAAATCAAGCATGCTGATTAAATTTGTTCCTATTGAATTGTTCTGATAAAGCATTGCCGCAAGGCTTGTTCCGGGCGTAAAATCAGGGCCGAGTATTACGCTGTCAGCCGTTATTACGCCAACCTTCGGATAACCGAAAACATACGCCCTGCTGCAAATTGTAAGAAACGCAATTGCCGCGCTTACCGGCTCAAACATAAAGCTTCTTGCGTTTCCGAACGGAAGCTTTACAACCACTATTGCAAAAATAACGCCTACCATCGGCAGCCACAACGGACTGCTTGCAGGTAAAAGAAGCGGAATCATAACGCCTATGCAAAGCGCGTTTAAATCGGCAATGGTTGCCTTTTTACGGACAAAAATCGAGCCGATATACTCCGCTATAACCGCTGTCAGGGCGGACAGCAGTATCATCCTCAAAGCTCTCTCGCCGTAATAGTAGGTTGACATAACCGCTAACGGCGCAAGCATAAGAAGAGTGCCAAGCGAATATTTTCTTGTATCCTTAACCTCCTGCGGAACCGCAGCACGATTAGTTGCCAAGAATATCCCTCTTTTCCAAAAAAAATCAGTTGCTTAAAACCTGTACGCTTAATATTATGAAAATAGAAGCGCAGGTGGTGTTTATATGAAAATCGAAAGTCTTAATGAAAACAGCTTTTACATATTGCTCTCGGACGAGGATATGAAGCAGCTGGGTATTTCATTTGAAGAGCTTGATTATTCAAATATTGAAACCAGACGTGTAATATGGACCCTGCTCGAGGAAGCGCGAAACACCTTAAAGCGCGATATTGATCCGCGTTCAAAAATGCTCATTGAGGTTTTCAAGAGCATTTCGGGCTGTAAAATCGAATTCACACTCGGCAAGAGCGAAAGCACGGGCAGACTTAAGGTCAAAAAGGAAAATCCGCTGCTCGCCGCCTTCTTTACAAATATTGACCGTCTTTTTTCCTTTGCCTCAAAAAGCGGCAGCGCCGCCTGTGAAGCGGAGCTTTATTCATACCGCAACGGCTACGCGCTTGTGCTTTCACCATCGCTTGACGAAAGAAGCCGTCTGAAGCTGCTTTTAGGTGAATTTTCGGTTCTTCTTCCCGACTCGTTTCTCTTTGCGCAGTCGGTCCGTGAGCACGGAACGCTTATTTTCCGGGGTAATTTGCAGAAGCTGTCTGTTTAAAAAGACTTATCTGCTTTTCCATATCCTGCGCCTTAAAGAGCGCGTTACCCGAAACAAAAATATCCGCGCCGCTTCTTGCCGCTTCGGCTATTGTCTTTTCGCCTATGCCGCCGTCAACCTGAATACTTACGTCAAGTCCCCTGCGGTCAATTTCGGCTTTTATTTTTTCAACCTTCGGCATCATATCAGCCATAAACGACTGACCGCCGAAGCCCGGCTCAACTGTCATTACAAGCACCATTGAAACCATATCAAGATATTTGAATATTTCCTCGGCAGGCGTTTTCGGCTTAACCGAAACAGCCGCCTTACAGCCCTTTTCCCTTATGAGGGAAAGGGTTTTTTCAATATCGCTGTTACATTCAACGTGAATTGTTATCGAATCCGCGCCTGCATTTATAAAATCTTCAACATAGTCAATTGGGTCCGTAATCATAAGATGAACGTCAAACGGAAGATTGCTGTATTTTCTTATGCACTTTACAACCGGCGCGCCGAGTGTGATATTCGGCACGAAATGTCCGTCCATAACGTCAACGTGAACTAAATCGGCGCCGCATTTTTCGATTTTTTCAAGCTCCGAAGCCATTTTTCCGTAGTCACAGGAAAGAATTGACGGGGCGATAAGCATTTTTCTCATTTATTTCACCATCTTCATTGAAATATCAAGAGCCTTAAACGAATGTGTAATAGCGCCCAGTGAAATAATATCGACTCCCGTTTCGGCTATTTCGCGCACATTTTCGGGCGTGATTCCGCCGCTCGCCTCGGTCAGCGCTCTGCCGCCGACAAGCGCAACAGCCTCTTTCATTTCACCCACGCTCATATTGTCAAGCATAATTATATCCGCGCCTGCGTCAAGCGCCTGATACACCTCGTCAAGATTTCTCGTTTCAACCTCAATTTTTACCGTATGACCTATTTTCTCGCGAAGCTTTTTAACCGCGTTTTCAATTCCGCCGCCTGCGTCAATGTGGTTGTCCTTGAGCATAGCCGCGTCCGAAAGATTAAAGCGGTGATTTTTTCCGCCTCCGCAGGTTACGGCGTATTTCTGAAGCGCTCTTAAGGTCGGAACGGTTTTTCTCGTGTCGGCAATTGAAGCGTTTGTCCCTTCAACGCCCTTTACCGCCTTTGCGGTTGCGGTTGCAACTCCCGAAAGCTGCTGAAGAAGATTTAGCGCGGTTCTTTCACCCTTGAGAAGGAATACCGTTTTACCTTCATATTCGGCAATAATGTCGCCCTTTTTAACGGCGTCGCCGTCCTTAAAATGAAGCGTAAACGAAAACGTGCCGTCAAGAAGAGTGAATACTCTCATCGCAATTTCAAGTCCGCAAAGCACGCCGTCCTCTTTTGCGACAAGATACGCTTTATCCCTCTGATTTTCAGGTATCAAATAATCGGAAGCAACATCAACATAGTTTATATCCTCTGCCAATGCCCTTTTAATAATATCGTCAACATAAAACAACGGTAAGATCATTCTTCGTCAACCTCCCTGAGTATTATATACGCCACTGTCGCAAGACTCAGCGCCTCACAGTAATCGGGCGTTACGGCAAACTTGCCCGTCTTTAATCTTTTTAAAATGCTTTCAACCCGTTTTCTGCCGCTTCTTACTGCCGCAAGGTCGGGCATTACAAAATACGCTCTTTGCATTATGGTACGAATTTCCGTTCTAATTCCCTTCGGAAGCGGAGCGCCCGTATAATCCCTGTGGAATTCCTGCGTTTCAACGCTCTTATGAGTTTTGTTCCTCACTGTTATATCCTCTGCGGCGCGCCTGCCGAACACAAGCGCTTCAAGAAGCGAATTGCTTGCAAGCCTGTTTGCGCCGTGAACACCCGTATGCGAGCACTCGCCCACCGCGTAAAGGCGGTCAATGCTTGTCCTTGAGTTGAGATTTACGTCAATGCCGCCCATAAGGTAGTGCTGACACGGGAAAATCGGTATAAGGTCCTTTGTTATATCAACGCCCTTTTCAAGACAGCCTGCGTAAATGCCCGGAAAACGCTTTTTAACAAAATCCGCGTCCTTATAGGTTATATCAAGATAAAAGCTATTGCTGCCCGTGCGGCGGCTTTCCATAATAATTGCATTTGAAACAACGTCACGGGGAGCCAATTCCAGCCTTTCGTCATAGCGGTGCATAAAGCGCTCCTTTTTGCAGTTGAGAAGGTACGCTCCCTCACCTCTTACGGCCTCGCTTATAAGAAACTGCTCCCTGCCCTCGGAATTAAAAGCAGTCGGATGGAACTGAACATAATGCAAATCCTTAATAGTAGCGCCCAGCTCATACGCTAAACGTATTCCGTCGCCCGTTGCAACGGAAGGGTTTGTGGTGTACTTATAAACCCGTCCTATGCCGCCCGTTGCAAGCACGCAATAGGAGGCAAAAACGCTTACATATTCGCCGTTCTGAATAAAGTCAGCCCTAAAGCCGTGAGAAACGCGTTCAAGGCTTACCGCCATTGTATTTTCTTCAAGCGTTACATTCTTTTTTTCCCTGACTTTTAAAAGCAGCTTGTTTACTATTTCCGCACCGGTAGTATCCTTGTGATGAACTATTCTGCGTCTGGAATGACCGCCCTCAAGTGTTTTTTGCGGCGTGCCGTCGGGATTTTTGTCAAAATCAACCCCCATCGACATAATTTTCCTGACGTCGTCGGGTCCCTCGCTTACAAGAACCTTTACCGCCTGAATATCGTTCACGCGTTTCCCTGCGACAAGCGTGTCCTCGATATGAAGCTCAAAGCTGTCGTCATCAAAGCTCAGAACCGCGGCAACCCCACCCTGCGCAAGGGAGGAGTTTGATTTAGTGTCTTCCTGCTTTGTGACCATAAGAACACTCATATCTTCCGGGAGATTAAGCGCGGTATAAAGTCCGCCTACTCCGCAACCGATTATCAGTACATCATACTTCTGTTGCATTTAAAACGCCTCTTAATAATTAAACCGTAAATTAACAATTCTATACTAATTTTATATTATACACCATTTAAGCCCCTCGGTGCAACTTTTTTAAATAAAAAACGTTCTTTTAAAAAACTGCACAAATTTCAAAGCGAATTTTCAGTATTTTGTTACCGCAAAACTCCTTGAAAAATAATGCCTTTAATATTAGAATATAATTGTATAAAAATTTTTAAAGGAGGCTATACAATGAAAAAAGTTATAAGCGTAATTGCAGCGGTAATTCTTCTCACCGTTGTATTTTGCGTAAGTTTTAATGTTTTTGCGGCAGACACCAAAAACGGCTTCGTCCGTGAAAACGGAGCGGTTTACTATTACGAGAATGATGTTTTACAGACCGAGCGTTGGGTTAAATGGAACGATAATTTGTATTACATCAACTACGACGGTAAGGTTGTTGCAAACGATGTTTATTGGGTAAGTAATAATAACGCATATTATTTCTTTGACTCAAAGGGCGTTATGCAAAAGGGCGGCTTCTGTAAGAGCGTTAAAACCGAGACCTACAGCGACGGCTCAAAGTACACCTACACCGACTATTTCTATGCCTATTCAAACGGTAAGCTTGCCGAGGGCTGGACGACCATAAACGGCAACAAGTATTATTTCAGCCCCTATATGGCACAGGGCGGCGTGCGCTATGCTGACGGTAAATACTACTATTTCACCAAGGGCGGCGTTTTCAAGTCGGGCGGTTGGATTAAGGATGTTCAGACCGGCGACGGCTGGAGCTACACAACTTATTACTACGCTGAAAAAGACGGCACTCTCAAGCAGGGCTGGCAGACAATAGACGGCAAAAAATACTATTTTGAAAAGAGCGAGTATAACCCCTATATGTACCGTAACGGTTTATGTAAGATAGGCGACTACGATTATCTCTTCAGCGCAAAGGGCGTTCTTCTTGCAGGCGGTCTTCAGAAGATGGTTTATCAGTATGATGACGGCTACACCTGGACCGATTATTTTTACACCAACAAGTACGGCATTCCCTATTCGGGCTGGAAAACAATTAACGGCAAGCAGTATTATTTCAATCCCGCAATGCAGACAAGCGGCGCGCGCAAAATAAATAACAAGGTTTATCTTTTCGGCAAAAACGGCGCTCGCATAACCACTGCAGGCTGGAATAAGCTTACCTACAACGAATCCTACTCCGACGGAACAAAATTTACTTATACCGACTATTACTATCTGGCAGGCGGCGTTTGTAAAACAGGCTGGCAGAAGATAAATAATAAGTGGTATTATTTCGACAACGAAGCCGGTTATATGTATAAGAACGGCGGCTATCAGATTACAAAGGGCAAGACCACTAACGCGTATGTCTTTGAAGCAAACGGCGTTCTCACAAAGAGAACCGGCTGGATCGCCCTCAAGTCCTCTGACGGCAAGTCAACCTACAAGTTCTATGTCCTCAAGGGCGGTATTGCCAAGACGGGCTTCAAACAGTGGAAGGGTAATTATTATTACTTTAATCCCTGGGGCTATATGGCAACCGGCGTAACTCATATTGAAAACGGCGATAAGGTAACAACTTATTTCTTTAAAGACAACGGCGTATGGGTTAAGAATAAGGCAGGCTGGGTTAAGGAAACCTACGGCGCCAACAACGAATACTCGGATTCCTACTACTTTGTAAACGGCGTTGCAAAGGTCGGCTGGAAGGTTATCAACGGCAATTCCTACTGCTTCGACTCTTACGGCAGAATGTATAAGGGCGGCACATTTAACATCAACGGCAAGGATTATACCTTCAGAGCAAACGGCACGCTTATTAAATAAAAGCTTTAACATTTAACGGAACCCCTGCAGTGAAAACTGTAGGGGTTTTTGTTATAATTACGGTTAGCTTGCAGAAAAACGCACTTTTTGCTTGTACGGTTTTTTAAATGGGTATGTTTTTCCTCTTGAAATAATTTCTTTTTTCCTTTAAAATAGGAGTATCTTAAACAGGGAGTATTGTTATGAAAAAAGTATTAAGCGTATTTCTGGCAATAATTATTCTTCTTTCCGCGTCCTCCGCTTCCCTTGAGGCGCTCGCCGCAGGCAAGCCCACAAACGGCTGGTATGAGACGGGCGGCAATAAGTATTACCTTGTTGACGGCGCATACGTCAAGGGCTTTACCGTTATCGGTCAGGGCTTTTACTATTTCAACGAAAAGACCGGCGCTCTTGTCACAAACAGCTGGGCAACTGTTTCCGTAAAACAGGACGGCTTGACGGAAAAGTACAAGGTTTACGCAACCGCAAGCGGAAAGCTTAAAGAGGGATGGCTCAAATACAATAATAAATATTACTATCTCAACCCCTTTATGATCACCAGCGACACCTGCCTTATAAACGGAAAATTCTACGTCTTTGAAGCAAACGGCGCAAGAACGACCAAAAAAGGCTGGATAGCTCTTGACCGAAACGCAGGCGCAGGCACTACCCAGCGCAGATGGACCTACGTCACGGGCGGCGGACAGGCTGTTACGGGATGGCAGAAAATCGGTACGAAAAGATATTATTTCAATCCCAAAAACGCCCTTATGACCGAGGACGGCGTCCGCAAGGTGGGCAAAAAGATCTGCTATTTCAATTCGGACGGCTCATGGGCGAATACGAAAACAGGTTGGATTAAATACAACGGCGAGAAATACTATTTCGTAAACGGCATTGCCGCAATGGGCTGGAAGAAAATTAACGGCTACGCTTATTTCTTTGACAGAACCAGCGGTAAGATGCTTTACGGCGGTCCGTACTATATTCTCCAGAAGGACGGCTCTCCCGGCGCGGTATATTTCCTTGACAGAAACGGAACTCTCACGTCAAAAACGGGCTTCAGAATATACACCGATTATGACAGCGAGCTTAACACGGATGTCACAAGATACGCCTACGTCCTCAACTCAAAGGGACATTGCAAAACCGGCTGGCGCAAGATAAACGGAAAAAGCTATTTCTTCAGCTACGATAACGGTGAAATGTATATGAACGGCGGAAGGAGCGTCACCGCCAACGGAAAGACTATTGCCTATTTCTTTGAGCCGAAGGGCGCGCTTACAACCAAAACAGGTTGGCAGACGGTAACAAAAACAAAGTCCGACGGAACGAAGATAACGAAAAAGTATTACGTTACCGCAGGCGGAAGATGCGCCACGGGTTGGAAGAAAATCGGAAATATCCGATATTACTTTAACGCGGATGGCGAAATGCTTTGCGGAAACATCTTTGTAATCAACGGCAAAATCTGTTATTTCAATATCAGCGGAACCTATGACT
Source organism: uncultured Clostridia bacterium (assembly GCA_937884975.1). GTDB lineage: Bacteria > Bacillota > Clostridia > Oscillospirales > Acutalibacteraceae > Fimenecus. The sequence continues at coordinate 13,934 of CAKZZS010000068.1, forward strand.
ACACCAAGGAAGGCGTTGTAAAGAAAAACGGACAGTATTACTATTTTGTAAAGGGTCTCGGTCAGACCGGCTGGCAGACCGTAAACGGAATTAACCGTTATTTTGACGCAACAATGGGCTATATGTACCGAAACGGCGTTTACGAAATCGGCGGCGTAATGTATGAATTTGACAGCGCCGGCAGGGCGACAAAAGTCTAATTCAAAAAATTTAAGGGCAGTTCAACGAACTGCCCTTTTTTATTGCTTTGTTTTAACCTGAAACCGCAACTGTTGTTGTTTCTACTAAAGAGGTTTTTTCTTCGGCTTCGCCGCTTACCGCTTCGGTTGTATCCGTTACTTCGGGTACATAGGCGCCGTTATAAACGGGTCCGAAATAATAAGCAGAGTCCCTTTCGTAGAGCTTCTGACTGTCAAGAATCTGAACCTCTCCTGTCTTTTCAGCGGATTCAAAGTCGAACGCTTCTATATAAAGCTCGCCGACGTTATAAAGCACCGAATCGGAATAGACAATTCTTTGAATATCGTTATAGTATACTCTCTCGTTGTCATAGTAGTACTCTTCTTCGTATTCGATTTCATCCGAAGACTCGTCCTCTGTCTGCTCCGCCTGATTATAAACGTCCTTGATATGCTCGCTGTAATAGCTTTTGCCGAGGATAATCTGACCGTTTTCATCAATTGAAAAATGGACTGCCCTTAAAACATTCTGCTCGCCGTTGTCGGAGTAATAATAATTATTAAAGGGGATTACAAATGAACCGTCGGGAAGAACCGTCAGCGCCTTGTGGTTATCCTGCGCCATACAATAGCCGTCAAGCACCTGCTTGCTGACCTGAGTCGGATTCATCGGGTCGCTGATATCGAAAACGGAAAGCTTTGTATTCATTTCATCGCCAATGAATTCTCCGTTCTCGTCTCTCTCCTGGCCGATTCCGAGAATATATTTATCTCCTACGGGGTGCATATAGGTCGAAAAACCGGGCACCTCAAGCTGACCGAGTATTTTCGGATTTTTGGGGTCGGACAAATCGATTACATGAAGCGGGTCAGTGTTCTCAAAGGTGACTACATAAGCCGTGTCGCCGATAAATCTTACCGAATAAATGCTCTCTCCCTCGGCGATTTTTGTAAGCTCGCCGACTCTCTTAAGACTCTTGTCAAGAACGGTGACAATGCTGTAGCCGTTCCAGCCGACCGTGGTTGCAACCCTGAAATAGCCGTTATATTCGTCCATGGAGAACTGGTCGTCAACTATGCCGCTGACCGTGCCGTAATTCTTATACTCAATTCTGCCCTCGTTGAGAAGGAAGGCAAATATTTCCGTTCTGCCCATATCGACGGAGATTTCCTCATCCGTCAACTGCTGCTCGGTATAAAGCTCATAGTCGTAAACGGAATTTGAAATATAGAGGGTATCCTTTGTGCAGTAGGACTGCTCACCGCCGCCGAGAACCGCCTTTGAGGTGGGTGAAAGCTCCTCGCCATAGAAATTGACGGAGCCTATTACAAGGTATCCCGTGCGGTCGGTTGAACGCATTACGGAAATATCCTCGGCAGGAATTCTTGCCATTTTGCCGTTAATTCCGCACTGGGGAACGCACTCGTTCCTGACAATCTCTTCGTCCTGATAAATATTTACATTATAATTTGAGAAAACGTAAACGCGGTTGCCGATAAGGCGAGAGGAGAGGTAATATCCGTCCTGCTCATATCTGCCCTTTTCCTTCGGCTCCGCTCTGTCTGTAATGTCGTAAACTACAACAAGCGTGGTTTCGGCGTTCCAGCGCATACCGAAATAATAGCCCTTAACCTGCTGCTCGTTATAATCCCATTCGTTACAAATAACAATAAGGTTGTTGCCGTTCACATAAATTTCGCGGACTCTGATTTCCTTATTCTTTGTCTTCGGGGTTACGGATGAAACAACCTTCATTCCGTCGGCATTTTTCAAATCGACTATTTTTACCGCGCCGTAATTTGTGTCCCGTTTAGTTTCGCCGTCACTGTTTTTAATAAACTCAAAATCGTTTGAAACGACGTAAATATATTTGCCGTCGGTCTTAACTATATCCGCCTCGTCAACGCCCTCAACCTGAACATTGGTTTTTGAATATGAGCTTTCTGACGCGGACTCGTTCTCGCCTGCCGCGCCCGTCGCGCCATCCTGCGAGGTGGGCGCCTGCGCCGCCTCGCTCGGAGCAAAGGAAGCATTATCCTCCGCAGTCGCAGCCGATTTTGCGCCGTTTGCCACTGCATAGTCTCTTTCAACAAGCGTTGCTTCCTGCGCAGCCGTCTTTGCGTACTTTACAAAACGCTGTTCAATTGCCTCATAGTTTGACGCCGCATAGAGCGGAGCGTCGCCGTACTGGCTGTCCTGCGCCTGGGTAGTCTTGGGAGTGGGAACAACTGCCGACGGGTTTTTTGACGCCTTATGCGCAAAGAAAACGCAAACGCAAAGCACAAACACCGCCGCTATGGAAGCAATTGCAGTAGTTCTTTTCTGTTTATATGACATATTTGTTTTCTGTGACTGTTTTTGTCCCGAAACGAGCGAAGAAATATTTTCCTTATTTAATGAATCGGGAAGCTTTTCGCTGTCGCTGACTGTCTGAAGGTCGGTTCTGATTTTTTCCAACAGCTCTTTATCTTTTTTCTTCATTTTGACAGCTCCTCTCTTAATTTTCGCAGACTGCGGCTTAACTTTGAGCGCACGGTACCGCTTGTTACGCCCAGAATGTTTGCTATCTGGCTTGATTTAAAGCCTGATACGGCGGAAAGAAGCACAACAGTTCTCTCCTCATCCTTAAGTTTTGACACCGCCTGCTGCAGTTCAAGGGAAAGCGTGAGATTTTCATTCGAAGCGTCTGCAAGAACGGGCATTATCTCGTCAAAGGGAACCTTTTTTTCGTTTTCCCTTCTCTTGAGCCTTGCCCTGCATTCGTTTGCGAGCACCGTGAAGAAATACGCCTTAAACGACTCCTCCTTCTTTATGCTCCAAAGATGCTTGTAGACCGAAACAGCCGCGTCCTGTACGGCGTCCTCGGCGTCCTCGCGGACCTTAAGCATACAAAGCGCAAAACGGTACAGGTCCTTGGCGTATGCTTCGTAAAGCTCGCCAAAGGCTTCCGCGTCGCCCTGTTTTGCTTTTTCAAGGGTACTTGCCATTTGTAGGCACCTCCGTTTTTTCCCTTACAACATATAAGAGGAATAATTTTGCAAAGGTGTTGCAAAAATAATTGTTATTGTGTTAAAATTTTTTCAAAGGGGCGTGATTTTATGAATGAAAAATTAGCCGCATTGAAAAACGAATGTTTAAAATGTGAAGCCTGTCCGCTTTGTAAAACAAGGACAAACGTCGTATTCGGCGACGGAAACGAAAACGCAAAAATCGTCTTTATCGGCGAAGCGCCGGGAGCAAATGAGGATTTGCAGGGCGTACCGTTTGTCGGAAGAAGCGGAAAGCTGCTTGACGAAATGTGTCAAAGCGTCGGTCTTTCAAGAAAAACGAATATCTATATAGCCAATACCGTGAAGTGCAGACCGCCCGAAAACAGAGACCCCTCGCTTGACGAGCAGCACGCCTGCGCTCACTGGCTAAAAAGTCAGCTTACGATAATGAGACCGTTAATCATTGTCTGCGTCGGAAGAATAGCCGCGCAGGAGGTCATAGGAAAAACCTTTTCCATTTCAAGACAGCACGGAGAATTTTTCCGCCACGGAAAAATCCTTCTCACCGCCGTATATCACCCTGCGGCAATACTGCGCAACATAAATCTCAAGCCCGAAACGCTTGAGGATTTAAAGAAAATCAAGCAACTCTACGATAAAATAAGCGACGAATAATCAAACGTTCCAGCTGTTGACGTATTTTTCCTGTTCGGGGGAAAGTACGTCAATTTTTGTTCCCCAGAAGCCGAGCTTTCTTAAAGCTACCTCGCGGTCAATTTCCTTTGGAACGTCAATGACGCCCGTTTCTATTTCGCCCCTGTGCTCAACAAGATATTTTGCCGAAAGCGCCTGAATTGCAAAGGACATATCCATTATTTCAGCCGGGTGGCCGTCGCCTGCGGCAAGATTTACGAGCCTGCCCTCAGCGAGCACATTGATAATTCTGCCGTCGGGCATTTCGTATCCCATTATATTATTTCTCTGTTCAAAGGTGCGAACAGACATTTCTTCAAGCTCGGGAAGGTTGATTTCAACGTTGAAATGACCTGCGTTACATAACACCGCGCCGTTTTTCATATTTTTAAAGGACTCCTTCGTAATAACGTCCTTACATCCCGTAACCGTAACAAAGAAGTCTCCCCTCTTTGCCGCCTCGGTCATCGGCATAACCTCAAAACCGTCCATAACCGCTTCCATTGCCTTTACGGGGTCGATTTCGGTTACGATTACCTTTGCGCCGAAGCCCTTTGCGCGCATTGACACGCCCTTGCCGCACCAGCCGTAGCCGGCAACAACAACCGTCTTTCCGGCAACAATAAGGTTTGTTGTACGGTTGATTCCGTCCCAGACGGACTGACCCGTGCCGTAACGGTTGTCAAAAAGGTGCTTGCAGTCGGCGTTGTTTACCGCAATCATCGGAAAACGCAATTTCCCCTCGCGGTGCATTGAAACCAGGCGGATAATGCCGGTTGTCGTCTCCTCACAGCCGCCGAGCACGTTTTCAATAAGCTCGGGATACTCGTTGTGTATGAGATTTACAAGGTCGCCGCCGTCGTCGATAATGACATTCGGTTGAGAGGAAATAACACACCTCAGGTGGTCAAAATATTCCTCCTTCGTTGCACCGTACCAGGCAAAAACATTAAGCCCTGCCTTTACAAGAGCCGCCGCGACGTCGTCCTGGGTGGAAAGAGGGTTGCTGCCCGTAACGTACATCTGAGCGCCGAGAGAGGAAAGCACCTTGCAAAGATACGCCGTCTTTGCCTCAAGGTGAATTGAAAGCGCTATTCTTATATTCTTAAGCGGTTTTGAATCGCTGTACTCCTCCTGAATATTGCGCAAAATCGGCATATTCTGCCTAACCCATTCGATTTTTCTTTCTCCCGACTCGTATAAGTCGGCGTTTCTTATTTTACTCATCTGTATCCCCCGTTGAGCTAAAATACTTTAAGACCTATATTTTACCACATTACATAAAATATTGCAAATACGCTTAAAGTTAATAATTGTCAGGTTGACAAATCGCTTTTAATTATATAAAATGTATTTGTATCAGTTTATTCTTTCGGAGGTGAATTACTGTGAATAAAATTGTTTTACGTTTTATTGCGGTAATAAGCTTGCTTTTACTCGTTGTCACCGTCTTTTCCGCCTGCAAGGGCAATACGGGAGATGAAACAGGAACAACGGTTGACCCGTTTTCGGTTACGGAATATCCGGCAACCGTTACCACAACCGTCGCTCCCGTAACTCCTGCCGCTTCTTCAACGGAAACAACAACTAATCTGTTCGGTGATTTCGCAACGACTACAAAACCTGCAACAACGACTCAGAGAAGTTCTTCAAATACTACTTCCTATACCCCTTCATATACCGTTCCCGTTCCCGGAATTACGGAGCCTACGGTTCCTCCCACTCTTCCGCCGACTGTTGACCCCGGTCTTACAAACACTACTAACGGCGGCTCTTCGGTTGACCTAAAGAAGCTTCTTTCGGCTTTCGGTTACGCGTATGACCCGGATGAGGACTGCTTCTATTCGGAGCTTGACTCCTGGCAGAGGAAGGGCGGCTTCGCTCCTCACTATGACCTTGGCGCATTCCTTCTTAATATGCACTACTTAACCTTTACGGTTGACTTTGACTGGGGCGGAGAAAGCTGGAGAATTCAGTTCTGGAAGGGCAACTACAGTCCTATCCTTGACGGCGCGGAAATAGGCATTTATACAAAGCCTCTCGGCTCTGACACAACGCTTTACGACACAGCCGACGACCAGCACCTTTTAAGCATGTCAATGACGCTTTACAAAAAGAACCCCAAGTGCGAGGCTACGCGTTATTTCAGCAGACCCGAAACCGACCACTGGTGGCTGACGGGCTTCAAGCTTGTTGATACCTCAAGCGACAGCCTTCCCGGCAAAATGGTTCTTGTAGCTTCAATACGCTTCAGGGACAGCGAAATGGCTGACGCGTTTTGCTCTTCGCTTGAACAGGTACGCGGAAATTATGCTCCGCGCTATACCTTCAGGCTCGTTCCCAATTCCATGCCGCTTACGGATGAATGCTATCACCGCGAGGGTAATACGGTTACGCTTTGCTGGCGCGCGGTAGGTTGGCTTAACTACGATTTCCCGTCAGAGGAAGAAACCCAGTTAAAGAAAGCTGACTAAAGAAAAATATTAAAGGCGAGGAACAATTCCTCGCCTTTTTTGCTTTTAAAGCGTCTTTGCAAGCTCCTTGAGGTATTCTCTGAAATCCTTGCCTATTTCGGGATGGTTCAATGCGACCTCACAGTTCGCCTTCATAATTCCGAGCTTATTTCCCATATCGTAACGTATGCCGTTGAAATCAACCGCGTTGAGCTTTCCCTCTTTAGCTAACATAACCATTGAATCCGTAAGGTAAACCTCTCCCGATTTTTTGTCCGGGGGAGTTTTTTCAATGAGGTCAAAAATTTCAGGCGGAAGAATAACGCGTCCGAGAATTGAATAGCACGAGATAATCTCCTCGGGAGTCGGCTTTTCAATTATATTATGCACCTGCATAATATTTTCTTCTAAAGGCGTTACGTCAAGCGAGCAATACTTCGGGACGTCCTCTCTTGGCACTTCCTTAACGCCGACGCAGCCGCAGCCGTACTTTTCATACGCCCTGCAAAGCTGACCGATTACCGGGTCCTCGGAAACGATTACGTCGTCGCCGTAAAGCACCGCAAAAGGCTCGTTTCCGACAAAGCTCTTCGCCTTTGTCAGCGCGTGGGCAAGTCCCTTTGTCTCCTTTTGTCTTACAAAATAGACATTAGCAAGCTCTGCAACCGATTTAACGGAAGAATAAATATCCGCCTTTGAGGGGTTATCCTTAAGGTTTGCTTCAAGCTCAAACGCGTGGTCAAAGTGGTCCTCAATTACACCCTTTCCGCGGTTCGTAATAATAAGAATATCTGTAATGCCTGCCGCAACTGCCTCTTCAACAATATACTGAATAGCAGGCTTGTCAACAATATTGAGCATTTCCTTCGGAACTGCCTTTGAAGCAGGAAGAACCCTTGTTCCGAGTCCTGCCGCAGGGATTACTGCCTTTGTGATTTTCATTCTGACAACTCCTTTTTTATAAATAGACGGAGAAAAGCAACGCCATTACCGCCGTATTCAAAACGGCGAAAGCGATTACGGAAAGCACCGCAGAACCTACGGATTTACCCCCCTTGCGCCGAAGCGCCGCCATATATTCATCCATCGAAGAGCATTCCTCACGGGTTTTAAGCACCTGCTTTTTCATATGCTCAAGATAAAATCTGTTTGCCGTAAGAGCAAAGAAAAGCCTAATTACAAGATTTATTATCTGCGGCGCAAGCTCATAATAATAGCTGTTGCCCGTTCCCTTTTCCTGAAGCTCAAGCAACGCGGCATTGTAATCCTCAACCGTTATTTCGCCGTGCATAGCCTGCATATAAAGGTTAAAAAGCTTTTGCTGATACTTAAGCGTATTTGAATTTGTGAAAAGAACCGTTACGAGCAGCATAAGCGCCATAACAATTGCGCCGAGCTTATACATCTTACGGTAAAAGAACCAAAGATAAGGGAAAAGCAGTGTAACAAAATTAAAGCGCAGGCTTTTAAGCTTATCTATCATTGTAATCTTGAAAAGAAGCCTTGCAGAGCTTGCGTCCTCGCCCACAAACGCCCTTGCTTCCTCAAACGGAATGCCGGCGACCGTGGGGTCGGGACCGATGTCAAGCCCCATCTGACCTATTCCGCCGAGAATCGGAGCCTGAAAGACAGGGTCCTCGCTTTCCGAAGAAAAGTCGCCCTCGGGCTGCTTTTGAGCCATCTCGGGCAAACTGTCCTCAAGCGGCTCATTATTTAAAATTTTGTTTTTAATTTCCCTTAAACGCGGCGACTCAAACTCAAAGCCGTCGGCGTGCTTATCCTCATTTGCGCAATGAGAAAGCGAAAACCAGCACTCCCTGTGATGGGGCGTGCCGCATTCGGGACAGACAACAATATCGTCTTTTTCAGTAAACCTGTTTTTGCAAACAGGGCATTCAACACCCGTATAATCCAAAAAAATCACCTTATACCTTTTAATAATAACACTGTATATTGTACCCTATTCACGCTCTTTTTTCAACTGTTATATAAAATAATCTCCCCGTAAGATGTTTTACGGGGAGCTTTTATTTTTTAGTTTTTCAGGCGGACTGGTTTACCGCCTTGCTTCCCGAAATCTGTAAATCAAGAAGCGAAAGGTCAAATGCGTCAAGTACGCCGTCCCTGTTAAGGTCTGCGGCGCGCCTTAAAACAGAGCTACTGCTCATAGGCTCATCCGTTCCGTAGACCTGACCTGATAAAATCGAATAATCCTCTGTTCCGATTATTCCGTCGCCGTCAAGGTCGCCGTAAAGAATAACGGTATAAATTTCGCTTACCTGATTTCTCGGGATATACGAAACGTAGATTTTACAACCGGTGCCAACCGGTTCGTCATCGCCGAGCACTGTCGTTTCACGCACTGCGCTTGAAGCATAATTTTCCCTTTCGTATTCACCGGCAACAGCAAGCGCGGTATTGTCTGACGGGTTAAGTCCAACCTTATACTTATATAAAGTGCCGCTGAAAATACTTACGTTTACCGTTTTCAACGGTTCGCCGCAGTCAGCGCAGAAGCACTGAACATAGCCGCTCTGTGACTGCTCGGGAACACTCAAGGTTCTCCACCTGCCGTTGGTGTGACCCTTTGCAGGAATTGAGACAAGCTTTATATCACCGCAACGGGAGCAAACGTCCTTTGAAACACCCTCTTTAATGCAGGACGGCTCATACAGCGTCTCGCTTACATAGTCATGACCGAGCGCATAGCCGTAATCTTCAACATAAAACGAACCGCATACCGAGCAGACGTGCATAAGCTCGCCTCCCATAGTGCAGCTGGGAGCTCTTGAAACGTGGCCCTGATACTGATGATGGTATTGGTTATCCCAATAGCACACCTCCTGCTCACGCGCCTGACACACCGCAACCGCCGCGTCAAGGTCGCCCAGGAAGATTTCTTCGCCCGTCATAATATAGTCGTTTACCATTGCGTGAACAACCTCATTTGAAAGCGAGTCCTCACTCACGCCCTCCTTGACTATATTTATTCCGTTTGCAATAAGTGAAAGCCAGTTGCCCGACGCAATATTAACCGCGCCCTTTACCACCTGAAGCATAACGTCAGTGGAAAGAAAAGAGCTTTCGCCGCGTATGTGTCTTAAAGAAGTGCAGCCCGAAAGCGCCTTACCCGACATATTGCTTGAGCTTGAAAGCAGATTCGACTGCACCTCAAGGGTGTCAACGCTCTTCATATTTGCAAAAACGTAGTCGCCCACATATTCGACGTCCTCTTCAATGACTATGCAGGTAACGTCCGACCTGCCCGCAAGAGGACTGCTTGAAGCGTCGGGATAAGTGGGAGTATGACCGTTTGTAGAGCCGTCGCCCGTAAGATAAATCGTTTTATTGTCCTTATCAAGAACATAATAAGCGTAATTCTCGCCGTCGGAGAGAATGCCTCTTTCAAAATACCGCAGATTTGCGGTAGAAGCGTAAACGCCAAGGCTCATTGTGTAACCCAAAGCCATAATCAGCGCAAGAGCAACAGCAAGTATTCTTTTTAAAAAACGCATTTCTTCACCTCTTTCCAAAAATCCCCCTTACCGTTAATAATTGGGATAAGGGGGACTTCCGGTGTGTGATACTCTGCCCCTTGGCAGAGGCTCAAAAGGATTTTAAATTTATAAAAGCTCCATGGTCTGGTCAAGCGCCTTTGCTCCTGTCAAGTGAAGCTCAACCTTTGCCATGTCAAAGCCGTCGATTACGCCGTCACGGTATACGTCGCCTGCTGTTCTGAAAAGCTCGCCCTCAATAGCCTGACCGAAGAGAGCCTCGTCAAACATAGCGTCATAGTCCGTCGCGTTAATAAGTCCGTCGCCGTTTACGTCGCCGTAAAGGATAACCGTTGCCTGTTCATAAACAACCGTCGGGTCCTTAATCGATACGCACTTAATTACGCAACCCGTACCTACAAGGTCGGAGTCCGTAAGCTGTGTTTCACCCCTGAAGGCGATAATCTGTCTGCCGTCATTTTCAAACTGCGTCTTTACGTTTGAAAGCGAGGTGTCAGCCGCGTCAAGACCGTAAACGAAATAGTTTTCAGTCTCAGCTCTGTCTACCGCCGCCGTATCAGCCGCAGTGGGGATAAGCTTCGTAAACTCGTTCGAATTATCAATAGCTTCCTGAATATCGTTTATAGCGTCAGCCTTTTCCTGCGGTGTCGAGTCGGGATCATTAAGAATGTCTTCAGCATTCTGTATAGCGTCCTCAAGCTCCTGCTTCGCGTCGTCGGTCATATCGGTTGTATCAATTGCTTCAGCCTCGTCAATTTCGTTCTGAAGAATATCGTCAAGAGCGTCATTGATAGCGTCCGTAGCGTCACTGATTTCCTGAACGGTAGCGTCGTCGTCATTGTCAACTGTCTGTCCGTTTGTTATTGCGTCCTCAAGAGCGTCAGCGAGGTCCTGGGGAAGATCGGTTGTGTCAACCGTTTCAGCCGCCGTTATTGCGTCCTCAAGCTCGGTCTTGTCGGGAGTAAGTCCGTCAACCGCATTTTCAACGCTGTCAATTGCATCTGCAAGAGCAGCTGCGTCCGAATCGGGATCATTAAGAACATCTTCTGCCGCGGCAATTGCGTCTTCAAGAGCCTGAATGCTTTCGGGCGTCATACCCGTTGTATCCGTTGCGTTGGCTTCGTCAATTGCGTTCTGAAGAATATCTGCAATTGCGTCTTCAATTGCGTCAACTGCGTCTGCAATATCCTGAACCGTTGCGTCGTCATTGTTATCAACCGTCTGCCCGTTTGTTATTGCGTCTTCAAGCGCGTCAACAAGCTCCTGGGGAAGGTCAGTTGTATCAATGCCCTCGGCAACCGTAATTGCCTGTTCAAGTTCAGTCTTGTCGGGAGTAAGTCCGTCAACCGCATTTTCAACGCTGTCAATTGCATCTGCAAGAGCAGCTGCGTCCGAATCGGGATCATTAAGAACATCTTCTGCCGCGGCAATTGCGTCTTCAAGAGCCTGAATGCTTTCGGGCGTCATACCCGTTGTATCCGTTGCGTTGGCTTCGTCAATTGCGTTCTGAAGAATATTTGCAATTGCGTCTTCAATTGCATCAACTGCGTCCGCAATATCCTGAACCGTTGCGTCGTCGTTGTTGTCAACCGTCTGTCCGTTTGTTATTGCGTCTTCAAGCGCGTCAATAAGGTTCTGCGGAAGGTCAGTTGTATCAATGCCCTCGGCAACCGTAATTGCCTGTTCAAGTTCAGTCTTGTCGGGAGTGAGGCTATCAACTGCGCCTGTGATATCGTTGATAGCGTCAGCCTTTTCACTTGCAGTTGAATTTGTATCCTCAGCAACGGTCTGCGCATTGTCAACCGCGTTGTCAAGAGCCTGAATACTGCTGTCCGTCATACCTGTTGTATCTGCATTTTCGGCATTTGTAATTGCGTCTGCAAGAAGATTTGCAATTGCTTCGTTAAGAGCAGCCGCAGCGTTGTCAATTGTCTGCTGATTATTTCCCGAGTCGTCGTTATAAAGATTTGTCGGAACGTTATTCGCTTCTGTAAGAGCGTCCTGAAGAGCCTGATATGTTTCGGGTGTAAACAGGTCGCTGTTTGTTATGGACTGCGCCGCCGCGATAGCTTCGTTGAGAGCAGTGTAGTCGCACGGGTCATTCTGATTTGCAGGGTCATTAAGCGCGTCAATTGCATCCTGAAGAGCCTGAACTGCGTCGTCAATAGCCTGCTGGTTGTTGCCGTCCTCATCATCATAGAGGTTCAATAAATCCTCAAGATCCTGCTTGGCGTCCTCAAAATTCTGATAAGCGTCATCGTCATACTGACCGTTATCGTTATTTATTGTGTTAGCCTCGTCAAGAATATCGTCAGCCGCCTCGTAGTCGCAAGGCTCGTTAACGTGAGTCTGATAGGTAAGGGCGTCAATTGCATCCAGAAGGTCCTGGGTAAGAGAATCTATCATTGTCTGGTTTGCATTTGATTCAATAATGTTAAGGTTACGGTCAACGCTTGTTGCAGCGTTGTAAGCGTCCATAAAGTTGTTCCAAACCTCATTGATATAGTGGTTGTCTGCGTTATCGTTATACTCGGCTCTCTTTTCGTCTGCAAGAGCAATAGCCGCGTCAAGGTCGGTGTAGTCGCAGGGAATGGTCATTCCGTCGGGAATAACCTGCTTTATCTGGTTTACAAGGTCGTCAACAACCGCCTGAGTATAGTAAACCGAACCGTCAAGAGTATAATTTTCATAAATGTTATCAAGAATTGTTCTTAATGTTTCAAGCTCATCTGCAGTAAAGCCCGAATTGCGATTGTTATAAATACTCTCCGCCTTGTTTATCATATTGATAAGCTCGCGAAGGTCGGTTACGTTAATGGTAAATGAAACGTAGCTGTCGGACGAATTGCTTCCCGAATAGGTAAGGTCATAATTCGTTGTACCCGTAAGCTCCGTCCAACCGGAGGTGTAGTTAATATTCCATTTGGGAGTATAGGTTGCCGCACCGTTTGCGCGGAAATCGTAGATGTATCTCCAGGTTGCGAAATAGCTCGATTTCTGCGATTCGTAGTTATTCATAAAGATACCGGGCATTTCTCCCTGGTCTTCGGGTTTATCCGTAGCGTTACCCGTAATACAGCTTACTCCGACATCACCCTCAATAAGACTTGAGAACGTATTTGTTTCGGCGTCATTGAGAAGATAAACGCCCGTAATCTTAACGGAGTTCGAGCCTGCGTTCTTATAAGCGGTAAAATCGGTGTAGAACGAGAACGTCTGGTCGTCAGCTATCTGGACAAAATTGAAATTCGTGTCCTGAACCCACATTGTGACGTAGTTCTCGCCTCTGCCGTCGCTCTCGCTTTCCGAAGCCATATGGTCCCATCTGCCCGAGGAGCTCAACGGTCTTGTACCGTTAAGAGAAACATAAAAGTCTGCATATACGTTAAGGTCGCCTAAAATCACGGTGTTTTCGCGGACATAGTTACCGTTTGAATCCTTCCAGCCCGTGAAATCGTAGCCTGCCTTCGTCGGGTCGGCAATAAACTTATCCGTAACGTCGTGGAAATTATATGTTCCGTCCTTTGAAGCCGTGTTCTGCGCGTAAACCGCGCCGTCAACGTAATAGGTAATAAGCGCCTTTTTGGTCGGAAGAAGATTATCCAAAGCCTCTTCAAGAGCCGCAGCGGCGTTTGCTATTGTCGCTTCATTTGCGCCAGTTCCGTCAGCCATAAGGAAACGGTCTACTGCCCTTGCCTGATTATAGGCGTCCGTAAATGCGTTATAAAGCGCTTCGTCATAAAGCTTTCCGCCGAGAGCGCCGTCAATATTTACGGTTTCTATCTGCGCCGCTCTTGCTATCTGGGCGTCAAGCGCGGAATAATCGCAAAGAAGTGCTTCACGCAAAGCGGCAACTACGCTGTCAACCGTATCCTGGTCATAATAGGTTGCGCCCGAGAAATCACGGTTGCCTGTGTATGTTGTATAGTCAAGACCTACGTCCTGGGCAATATCTATAAGCGTGTTTACCTCTCGAAGGTCAACAACCTTAATTGTGAAAACGGGATTCCAGTTGGAGGTTTCTCCGTTATAGTTAAGAGCGGATGTCTTGTATTCGTTATAACCTATCCATGAGTTGGAAGCCGTTCTGTAATGAATTTCCCATTCCGGATTATACACTGCGCTGCCGTCCGCAACGAAGTTTACCGTGTAAAGGAAATGCTTAACGCCGCTGCCTACGTCGACGTCATCAGTGCCCGAATAGAAAACGGGACCCTCAACAAATCTTTCGCTTCCGCCGCCGTCAGACCACCATTCGGGCTGAAGCTCGGGATAAAGGTCGGTAGTCCTTGCAAGCGCTGCCGCAAAGCCGGCGTCACTGTTGTAATTAGTGTTTATGTTCTTGATTTTTACGGAGTTAAAGGTGTTGTTCTTTTTAGCGTAAAAATCAACGGAATACGTCATTACCTGATTATCTTCCGTCTGCATAAAGTAGAAAACGGTGTCGTGCAAGCCGCTCGTAGCATAGTCGGCTCCGGCGCCGTTGCTGCTGAAACCGTTCATTGAGCTGTTCCACGCAGCCGCAGGCTGTAACCAGTCGCCTGAATGGTAAACGTTGCCGGTTGCCGCTACGGACGTAAACGCCATAAGCGGGAACATCGTCAGAACCATTACAGCAGAAATGATTACGCTTAATGCTTTTCTTGTTTTGCTGTTGTTGTGCATATTTCTTGCCTCCGATGGGGTTTAATTTTGGGCGCAATACGCCCCTTTCTCTTTTTCTTTCCGCTCTATAGTATATATTTAAAAAACCTTATTGTCAACATTTTTTGCCGAAAAATTCACATTTTGTTCACACTCCCGTATCGTTTAAGTCACATTGTTTTTAAAAGCGCAGTGGCGATGTGCGGCGTTTTGTTGACAAACCGCGCTAATAAGAGTAAAATCATCTTACAAAATTTTAAAAACACGGTGAAACAAATGGAATTTATTGAAAACTTTTTCGCTTCTGCTCCAACCTGGCTTACGGCTCTGCTTTTCGTAATCGGCCTTGTGTTCATCATCAAGGGCGGCGACTGGTTTGTCGATTCGGCAAGCTGGATAGCGGAGGTTCTCGGCGTTCCGAAATTCGTAATCGGAGCTACAATTGTCTCAATTGCCACAACGCTTCCCGAAATGATCGTCTCAATTGCCGCTACCCTAAAGGGTAATGTCGATATGGCGGCAGGAAACGCCATAGGCTCCGTAACGGCAAACACCGCAATGATTTTGGGCGTGTTTATAGTCTGTATGCCCTTTGCAGTCACAAGGAAGGAATTTGCTCCGAAGTCGCTTCTTATGTTCTGCGCGTCCGCCTTTCTTGTTCTCGGCTGTATCTTTACTCAAAAGAGACTTCTCACCTTTGAGGGCGAACAGCAGAATTACTATTCACTTTCAATTTACGGGACTATTGCTCTGATAATTGTTTTCGTTGTTTTCTTCATAGAGAATTTCATCTCCATGAAAAACAAGGACAGACAAATCGAGCCGAGTCCGAATTCGGTTGCAATTCAGTTTGAGGACGATATCGTTCCCACAAAGGAAACCGCAACGGGTAAGGACTGGGCAAAGAATATCATTATGTTTCTTGTCGGCGCGGCAGGTACTGTAATCGGCGCCGAAGTCCTTGTAAACTCGGGAACCGTTCTTGCCGAACAGCTGAAGGTTCCGCAGAGAATTATTAGCGTTTTCGCCGTTGCAATAGGCACCTCTCTTCCGGAGCTTGTTACAACAATTACTGCCCTTCGTAAAAAGGAAGGCGCGCTTTCCGTCGGCAACATTCTCGGCGCAAACATTATCGACCTTACCTTGATTTTGCCCATCTGCTCGTTTATTTCAATGGGCAACGGCAACGGAAATCTCGCGGTTTCCGCTTCCTCGGTTACGATTGATATGGTCGTCTGTCTTTGCGCTATCGCCATAGCAATTTTCCCGACAATTATATCAAAGAAATTCAGACGCTGGCAGGGCGCGGTTATGCTTGCAGGCTATCTCGGATATGTCGGCGTGACCGTTCTTGCAAAATAAAATAAAAAATGTAAGACTGCAGTCAGCTAACGCGACTGCAGTCTTTTTGTCTTATTCGGTTATATGCTTTTTATTTCCTCTCGGGCAAGTCTTTTATAGTCAGCCGAAAGAGCCGAAAGAGCAATTATAAATATCAGCGAAGAAACCTCCCTGTCGCCTTTTCCGAAGGAGCGAAGCTCAATATTTATAACGCTTTGAAGCGAGCTGCGATCGGTTGAATTAAAGCGCTTTGCCCTGATTAGGGACGCGGCAAGAACCTTAAGTAAATCAACGGAGCTCACTCCCGATTTCTCTTTAACGCCGCGCAAAAGAACGCTCGCGTCCGAAAGCTCAACGGAGTTTTTGATATTGTCAAGCAAAATGATATCCGCCGCCTGCTCGGCAGTATATTTCTTCCCGTCTGGCTTTGAAATATAACCTCTTTTGACCCAGTTCTGAATTGTTGAAGGCAAAATTCCCGTAACCGCTCCGAGGTCCGACAGCAGCATTGTTTTTCCGATTTCACTGTCTATAGCGGAAGATACATCGGGATAAGCCCTGAAATCAATATCACATCCGAGAATACCTTTATCCGTAAAACCCACTCCTCTCTTTCACTTATTATACAATAAGTTCACGCGAACCGCAAGAGGGGATTTTTCTGTTTTTTAAAAGAATTTACAAACCACCGCGGTCAGGTCGTCATGCTTTTCGCCGCGGACTTTTTCGGCGCTTGCGGTAAGCTTTTGTGCAATTTCTTCGCTTGGCAGAACCGCATTTTTTCTTATAATTTCCCTAATCATATCAGCTCCGCAGTCGGCTACTCCGTCAGAAACCATTACCGCAATATCCCCGTCGGAAATGTTCCCCTTCATAGAAGCGAATTCAACTCTGTGAAGAATCCCGAGAGGCAGGGCGGCTTTTTTTATTTCCTGAATTCTGCCCTTGTGCCTGACAAAGGACGAGGTCGCCCCCGCCTTGAAAAACTGCGCCTTTCCCGAAAACATATCGACCTGCATAATATCGAGCGTTGACATACTTTCCTCGGGCGATTTTGCTATGAGCGCAGAATTTACGAGCTTGAGCGTTCCCCTTGGAGATATGCCTTTTTTTAATAAGGTTCCCGTCAGTCCCCTTGTCATTGCGCTGTCAAGCGCCGCTCTCGCTCCCGTCCCCATACCGTCGGAAAGGACGACGTCAAACGCGCCTCTGCCGTCAAAAAAGTGTTCAAAGCTGTCGCCGCACACGCTTTCTCCGTCTGCCGTTATCTGGCTCGAGCCGACCTCTACGGCAAGCGGACATTTTTCGCAAACGGTTATAAAATCGCTCTGCTCTCCGCTGACCGTTACGGGCATTTCAAGCTTTTTAGAGCACACTGCTTCAAGTCTTTCCTTAAAAAGGGTTCGCGAGAACTCTTTTTTGATTTCCTCACATTCTATCTCTATTTTCAGCTGTCCCGTTTCGCTGGTTTTGCACACCGCGCGTCGCGGCGTAATACCGAAAGAGAAGCAGGCAAGGCGTACCCTTTCGCTTAAATTGCCGTCGGGATAGAAATTTTCTTCAAAGCTTTCGGCTATATCGTCAATAATATCGCCCACCGAGTAAAATTGCTCTGCGACCGAACGGCGCATCTGCGCTCTTTCCTTTCTTGAAAGCGCGTCGACATTAAAATTCTGAAAAGCTCCGTTAAAGGTTCTTGCAAGCTGAAAGCCCTTGATACAGCGGGTTTTTGCGTCAATTGACATATTCTGATAATCGATATATTCGTTCTCGCGCAGCTGCTTGAAAAGCGAGTCAAACGCACGGACCGTTTTTTCCCTGTCCTCAAGCCAGCAGTGCTCAAAGCTTGGACAAGAGCTGCAAAGCTCGCCCGTAACGCGAGAAAAAACCTCTCCTCTTGCGGACGGCGCTCCTCTGTCAAGTCCTGCGGAAACGGCAGTTACTGCATTGCTTATTTCGCCGACGGCTGACGACGCCAGATGAAGCTGCGCGCTCAGTCCCTTTTTTATTGCATTGTCGTAAATCGGTTCGTTTGAACCTTTTAAGTGTTCAATTACGTTTTTTCTGAATCCCGACGGCGTCACGGCAAAGAATATTGCCGCCGTTGCCGCTTCCGCAATGTACGAGCCTTCGGTTCCGAGCCGCAGAAAGAACAGCAACAGCGAGGACAGCAAAAGAAAAAGGCTTCTGAAGCGCACCTGCGAAGACGAAAAATACGCAACCGTGCACGCCGCCGCTCCGAGAATAAAGCCGAAAGGAAGAACCGTTCCCTCCGAAAGCACTGAAAACACCGCGCAAGAGACGGCTGATAAAACCAGCGAACCGAAGCCCGAGTAAAGCTCGGGCAAAAGCAAAGTTAGATAAAATATCGCAACTGCTCCGGGATAAAAAACAGGAAACGAAAAGCCGTGAAAGGACCATAAAATAAACGATAAACCGAAAGAAAAAAGCATAAATTCCCTGAGCGTTATTCCCTTCAGCGACGGTCTTATTTCAAGCTGCGAAAAAATGAGACTCATTACATAGCACGCGCAAAGGGAGAAAACCGCCTCTGCCGCAGAGGAAGAAAACAGCTTTGCTCCGAGTCCCTCGGCAAAAGAGAGGGCAAGTCCCGTTGAAAAAATACAAAACGCGCTGATAAGCCCCATCGAAAGGGAAGAACCCGTTATGTCAAACGCAGAAAGCAGACGCGAAAGAACATAGGCGCAAAGTATGGCGGCAATATACCTTAACGCATTAAGAGTGCCGCAATACATTATGTATCCGAGAGCCGCGCCGACGGAAGAAGAAATTCTGTATTTCTCCTTTACGGCGCAGACAAAAGCGACGCCGAGCGGCGAATAGGAAAATCCGTTTCCCGAATATGAAAGCAACATTCCCGCAAAAAGCGACAGCGCCTGGCGCAGAATAAAGGTCAACACGGGATTTGACGCCTTTTTTAATAACTCATTTAATTTTTCCCTTGCCATAAAAAATCACCACGCAAAAAGCAGACTTGTCCATAGGATACCCTATAAATACTACCTCTTACGCGGTGAAAAATACGTCTTATTATGCTGTAAAATAATGTTTGTTTATATTATTTAGTGTCGAGATTTCTTCTCCAGTGGAAAAGATACTGCTGGGCAATGCCCTCGTAGCCCGAAAAGCATTCGGGAAGCCCGTTTTCGTAAAGCTCGCCGAGTATTCTTTTTACCCAAACGTCAACGGGAAATGCTTCAAGCCTGTTAAAGCCGTAAAGCAGCGTGCATTCGGCAACCTTCGGACCGACGCCTTTTATTGTCATAAGGCTCTCCCTTGCGTTTTCAAGCGGCATTTCGGCGATTTTTTCAAGGTCAACCGTCCCGTCAGACACCTTTCTTGCAGCGTCGATTATGTATTTTGCCCGAAAGCCGCTGCGAAGAACGGATAAATCCTCAACCTTCAGCGTCGCAAGCCTTTGAGCCGTCGGAAAAGAGTAAACACCCTGCGCAATTTCTTCTCCGAAATTTTCACAAAGCCTTGAAACAATGCCCTTAATTCTCGGGATATTGTTATTCTGGGAAATGATAAAGGAGCAAAGCGCCTCCCAGCTGTCCTGACGCAGAATTCTTATTCCGCAATAAAGCGAATACGCCTTAAAAAAGTATTCGTCATTTTTCAGCTGCTCGGCTATTTTTTCGTAATCCCTGCCGAAATCGAAATACTCCTTAAGCAGTTTTATCGATTTTTCATCCGTTGAACCCGAAATCGAAAGGCGATTACCCTGCTGTTCGAGACAAAAAAATCTATCGCCGATAACGCCGCTCCAGCCGTTTTCATCCCTCTCCCAGCGGAACGCCTGACCGCAGTCAAGACACAGCGCAAGGTCAAAGCAGGGCGAACAGATTATCTGCGTTTTTTCCCTGTCAAGAGTTTTTTTCATTTTTTTCACCCCAAAAATCAACAAAAATATCCCGAAAAAAATATGTAATATTCACGATGTTATTTTGCACAAAGATTTTTGCTTTGTCAAGCGTGATTTTTGATACCGTGAGTATAAAAAGTAAAGGCTCTATAACAAAATGTATTTGAATTTTATTTTTGAGAAAATTTCGAAAAATAGGTCGAAAATGTCAAAAACTCTTGAAAAATTACGGAAAAATGCCCAAGTTATTAACATTTTGAACAGGGTTTTGAACATTTTTTGTGAAAAGTTGATATTACATTCTGTATATTTTTGGCTCAAAAAATTTTTGTAATTATTCACAGTTGACAAAATTTTCTGCATAAAAACCGTCGCCCGATTAACAATAATAGGGAAATAAATTTTCGGAGGGTTTAAAAATGGCAAAGGGAGTAAACCGTCAGGTGCTCGAAATTCACGATACGGGAAGCGATTATTTTGAAAAGGCAATGTTTTTTGTAAAGCCCGAATACAGCACGGTAAGCGAAAAGAAGCTTGTTTCAAGCGCCTTTGAGCTTATATCAAACGAACAGTCTGTCCCCAGAACAAGGGCGTTAAAAAGAAAAAGCGGAATTATTTTAGCCGCAAAGCTCACCGCCGCGGCAGGCGTCGGCGCAGCGCTGACGGCGCTGATTAAGTAACGTGAAATAATCTAACAGGCTTAACACGAGCCTGTTTTTTTATTGACATAAAAAATATTAGATGTTAAAATGAGGTTGCCAAATATTATTCACAAAAGAATAATGCTCTACTCTTTGCGTATGCTATTTTTATCTCCTTTGATAAAAATGCATGCTCTGTATTTGCATACGCTTGTAGAGCGAAGGTGTGAATAATGTTTGGCGACAGTTGGAGTTATGTGTTTTTTGTGCGTAGCTTCGGCTGCGCACTTTTTTAATTTAGGAGGTAAAATGAAAATGTTGAAAAAAGGATTATCAATTTTATTGATATTGGTAATGATTCTCACAGCCATACCGCTGACGGGTTTGGAGTCGTTTGCTCTAACTAATTGTTTAAGAAGTTCGGATGGACTTTGGAGTTATCGCAAAATGGATTACAACTCAATTATTATAGAAAACTATAATTATGAAATATATAGCAACTGGGACGGATATGGCGGTGAAGATTATGAATCCGGAGAATACTCTAATGCATATTTTGGCTCTGAAACCGATTTAATTATTCCGTCAACCATTGACGGATATACGGTTTTAGGTATTGGTGAAGGTGCATTTTCAGGTATTAGTTATCTTAAAAGTGTTGTAATCCCTAACAGTGTTACAAATATAGGTAATGAAGCATTCTATAATTGCACCTCGCTTGAAAGCGTTACAATACCCGACAGTGTCACAAGTTTAGGTGATAGTGCATTTTCCAATTGCACATCACTTAAAACAATAACAATCCCCGACAGTGTTACAAGCATTGGTGGTTATGCATTTTACAAAACGCAGTATTATGATGATATGAACAATTGGGAAAATGATGCGCTGTACATAGGAAAATACTTAATTAAAGTGGCTGATAGTATTGTTTCATTTGCAATAAATGATGAAACTAAAATTATCGCAGGTGGTGCATTTTCCGGTTGCACATCGCTTTCAAGCATAACAATCCCCGACGGTGTCACAAGTTTAGGTGATAGTGCATTTTCCGGTTGCACATCCCTCACAAGTATAACAATTCCTGACAGCGTTACAAGGATTGGAAATAATATTTTTGGCTATTATTACAATTACAATGCACCAGATGAATGCACGGTTTATTACAATCCGAATTGCTCATATGATGGGATTAAAAGAGGGCTAACGAAAGTTATAATACCGGCAGGAGTAACAAGTATTGGTAGTTATTCATTTTCCGGTTGCACATCGCTTTCAAGCATAACAATCCCCGACAGTGTTACAAGTATCGGTGAAAGTGCATTTTCCGGTTGCACATCACTTACAAGCATAAACATTCCGGATAGTGTTACAAGTATTGGTTATCGCACATTTTATAATAGTACATTGCTTTCAAGCATAACAATCCCCGACAGTGTTACAAGTATTGGTGATTATGCATTTTCCAATTGCACATCCCTTACAAGCATAAACATTCCCGATAGTGTTACAAGTATTGGTAGTTATGCATTTTACTATTGCACATCCCTTACAAGCATCGCAATAGGCAACAGCGTTACAAGTATTGGTGATGATGCATTTAGCGGTTGCTCATCGCTTACAAATATTATAATACCCGACAGTGTTACAAGTATAGGTAATTCTGCATTTAGCAATTGTCGCTCGCTTACAAGTATAACAATTCCTGACAGCGTTATCAGTATTGGCAATACGGCATTTTATGGTTGTCAGAGTCTAACTGAAATAAATTTGGGCAAAGGTGTCAAAGAAATCGGTGGCGGCGCATTTTATAACTGTAAATCGCTTGAGAGTATAGAAATACCGTATGGGATTACTGTTTTAAAACATTTCTTTTATTCATATCACGAGCCGTCTTATGGCGATGGAGGAGGGTATCATTATGAAGAAAGCTATGGATTGTTTGAGAATTGCACCTCGCTTTCAAGTGTAACAATTCCAGACAGTGTCACAAGTATAGATGATTATGCTTTTTATAATTGTTCTTCCCTTAAAAGCATAACAATACCGAAAAGCATCACAAGTATTGGATTCAGAGCTTTGGTTTCATATAACAAAGAATTGGATAAGTATTATTTTATTAAAGAAATAAAAGGATACAAAAATAGCTATGCCGAAACATACGCAAATGAAAATGAAGTCACATTTGTTGCGCTTGATGAATCTGTTAAAAACGGCTTCATCAAAGAAAACGGTAAGTATTATTACTATGTCAAAGGTGTAAAGCAAACCGGATGGCAGAATATCAAACGCGGCGACGGTAAAACCTATAAGCATTATCTCGGTACGGACGGAGCTATGCGCACAGGTTGGCAAAAGATAGCAAATTCCAAAGGCGTTAAGTATACCTACTATTTCCACACTAACGGCGTTATGCTCACGGGCTGGCAGAAAATAAAGAACAGTAAGGGCGTTGCCTATCAGTACTACTTCAACCCCTCCAACGGAGTTATGTTGACAGGTTGGCAGAAGATAAAGAACAGTAAGGGTGTTGCTTATCAGTACTATTTCCACACCAACGGCGTTATGCTCACGGGCTGGCAGAATATCAAAAACAGCAAGGGCGTAGCATATAAATATTACTTCGGTGCAAACGGAGTTATGAGAACCGGTTGGCAGTGGATAGCTAACGCAAAAGGCGTTAAGTACAGATATTATTTCGGTACAAACGGTTATATGCGTA
>CAKZZS010000069.1 GCA_937884975.1 uncultured Clostridia bacterium
TACTTCAATTAAACTTGACTGCTGATCTGGCATAATATATGATTTAGTATCTATTTGTTTTTCATAACCTTTATAATACTGTCTGCGGTAAGGATAATTGTTTACATATATATTTTGCTTTCGCAAATGATATTTTGGAATTGAATCTTCACTCATGCAATCAGTCCGATAAGTAATGGTATCAACATACTCAACTTTACTATGTATTGACATTACACGATATCCTCCTGTTGAACGAGTATGGCGTGTGAAATATTTATATAAACATCACCGCCTCCGCCACCTTCAGACGCGGTGCATAAGAGTTTCCATGTGTTGTTTTCCCATTGTCTTGCGCTGACAAAATGTTTATCAGTAATGTTATCTATCTCAATCCAATAATATCCGTCTTTCATCGTATATGTGAGCGATGGGTCTTCAGGCTGAGAAAACAGCATAGGAACAGAAGCCTTATAAACCAGTCTCCAATCCATACGATTTGTTTCAGGAATATATTCATAACGATAGAAAGCAACTAAGTTCCTATTTCCCTCGCTGTCTATCTGAATCCAATAATCTCCCTCTTGAATTGGAGGCTCTAAATCAATGGTGAGTGCAGGGGTGCTACCGATTTCACTGTCGGGATAAACTCGACTCCAAGTATATGTCGATCCCGAAGCAGATGTACAGATATCTATTTCAGTAAATGCTCCGTCATTATCAGTCTTTATCCAATACATTCCGACAGTACCATCATCAGGTGATTCTTTTGAAATTGCTACATTAGCGAGTTGCCAACGCTGCACGCTATCTTCGCTATCTTCATCTGATGTATAACAATACATCTTGTAATACTCATTCTCCGTCATATCAGTAAAAGGTACTTTGTCTACCACTTCAATCCAAAGATTGTTATTATCGGCTGTTCCGCCCGGAGGATCTACAGCTTCGATAACTCGTGGAATACGAACATTGCTATCATTGTTAGCAGAAGAACCTTGTGCATCGACAGCATGGTCTAAGTATAGATTGTCCCAGTTGCCGTTAGGGATGTAGACCATTACCTTATCATACAACTTAAAATCGCTGTTTTGCGGTTTACAATAGTACACACCATTTATCTTGAATGTATAGTAATTATCTTCACCATCGTTTACTATTTCAGGTATGTTAAATTTACTTAATTCATTATTAATATCATCTTCTGTAACATTATTTGCAAATTTTCTATTTACACCAAGAATTGTAGCGAAATATGAATTATCAAACCGTGCTGTTTTCTTTCCTGTTTCAAAACCAACAGCGATCTTGTCTAACACGACCCCTGAAAAATAATCTACAATATTATCTTTATTTTCCAACATATTTTTTACCTCATAAATATAAATAGACCGCCCATTTTTATGAGCGGTCTATAAAAAAATTATGCCTTTATAATTCTTTCTATCATTCTCGGAGTATTTTGCTGTATTCTATCCGCGATTTGCCTAAGCAGTTCTTCAACCTGCTCCTTTGTAGTACCTTCGGGCATATACAGATTTTCAAATATCTTTTCAATATTGATAATAGTTTTAGCATTATTATTCGTTGTACTACTGTTATTAGTAATATTACTCGGCAATATACTCGGAGTTATCTGTTTTCCAACCAAAATAGCATTATAGCTATCTTGAAAGTTTTTAACTGCCTCTGCTGTAGGATTGCCACCTAACGCTCTGACAAGATTTTCAAAATTAAATCCATCAGCAAGTAACTTACCGACATCAAATATACCTTTAGCCGCGTCAGAAATAACAGTAGCAGTCTCGGAAATAGCGGTAACATTAGTATCAATATTAGACACCAAATCATTTATTGTTACAACAGGTTCTTCTGTTGTAGGAGTATCAGTTGTATCTGTAACTGCACTTGTATCAGCATCGGGCTTGACCTCAACATTATCTGCCTTGATTTCTGTTTTATCTGTGGTAGCTGTTACGGCTTTATCCTTTGAACCGACGGTAGTTGTAACACTATTAGTATCAGATTTGTTATCAGTCTTTTTATCAGAACCCGTTTCAGCCTTACTTTCATCAACCTTAAATGCGTCTTTATCTCCGCCTAAAAATCTTTTAACCCTATCAATAAAGTCATCGAGTTTACCACCAACAGAGTCAAAGAATTTAAGCGTTTCAGTCTTTTGGTCTTCAAGAGCCTGAATAGCTTCATCTGCTGCGTTCTCAACAATAGCCTTTTGAGCCTCCGCCAAATCTTCCTCAGCAGATAAAACGGCTTCTTGGTCAACATCATAACGGAAAGTACCATTTTCAAAGATAAGTTGATTACGCTGTTTTTTAGCGTCCTCTAACTTTTTACGAGCCTTAATAAGATTAAGTTGGAGTTCAAGAGCCTTTTGACGTTTTTCTTCCTCATCGTTTATCTCTTCGAGTTTCTTGATTTCAGCATCGTAATAATCCTCAACAAGACTTTCAACACTTTCAAGACCTTGATTTATCAAAGCATTATAGGCTTTTACGTTCTTTTGACCGTCCTTACCGTATAACTTTTCAGCAAGCTCATAGATATACTCGATACGTTTTGCACGGAGATCATAATTATCCTTACTCTTTTTCTCGTCATAACCATTGTCTAAATCCCAGCGGTCAAGATAATCATCCTCGGAAACGGCTTCTTTGAGTTTGTCGATAACGTCTTTAGAGATATTGAGCTTTTCTCCCCACTCGTCGAGCAACTTGAAATACTCATCGGGTGTGATAAGCATTTTATCAAGTTTTTCCTTGCCGTTATCAGCTATCGTATCAAAGGCTTCATCGTAAACGTCTTGAATATCTCCTGCATTGATACCAACACCGTATTTTTGAATAATTTCTTGGAAACGTTCAGGAGAGATTAAACCACGTTCAAGAGCGTCCTGAGCCGATTTAGAAACAAACTCGAATATATCCTTTGCATTCTCCTTGAATGTATCTTCATCATCAGAGAAGAAGTCTATATTCATTTGAGATAAAGTATCAGCGTCCGCGAGAACATCATCAAGCAGTCTGTCACCGTCTGCGCTCAAATCCTCTTTAGTTTTAGCGTAAATATCCTCGTTAAGTTGTTTTTGCGCTTCATCGGCTTCTTTCATAGCCTCGGTAAATGCTTTGACATTCTCAACCCCATCAACGCCATAGGTATCTATAATAGCTTGACGAGTTGCGTCAATACGGTCTTGCCTGAGAGTAAAGTTATTCTTGTCTTTATCCTCATCATAGTTATGCTTTTTGTCCCAATCGTCCATCCAGTCATCGACTTCAAGAGCGTTTTTTGCTTCATCAATAATACCCTGAGTAAGACCTAACTTTTCCTGCCAAGTATTAGCGAAGGTATCTATGATTTCAAGATAGCGGTCGGGAGAGATAAGACCTTTAGAAAGAGCGTCCTTAGCTGAACTTACAAGCGAATTAAATATTTCTTCGCCATTCTTTTTGAGCGTTTCAGGTGTATCAGAAAATAGTTTAATATCTTTCTTAGCAAGTTTATTAGCGTCAGCTATAACATCTTCAATATCCGTATCACCGTCAGCGGATAACTTTTCTTTAAGTCTGTCAAAATCAATATCTTTGGTATCATTCAGCGCATCTGCAAGCCAATTAGCACCCAAATCAACGCCTAATGCTTTTAATTGATAAAAGAGTGTATTCACCTTTTGAGTATATTGACTTACATCAAGTACACCGTCATCAAGTAACTGCTTATAGAAGTCTTTTGTATAGTCAGCTATCTCATTATAGTTTTCTTCCCACTGTTTAGGATTTATAGCCTTCCAAGTATCATCATTGAGTTTAGTCCAGTCCTTAATGAACTGTTCCTCAGACTTTAATGTGCCGTCATTTTTCTTTTTAAGAGAATCAAGGCTTTCATCATAAATATCTTCCGACGTTTCCTTGACTTTCTTATCAAGTTCTTCAAGAGCCTTAATAGCAAATTCAGTACCACCGTAAATAGAACCTTCGCCATATAACTCTTGCCCGAGATCGTGAAGTCCCTGAGCATACTGTTCTGCTGTAATTATACCACGCTTGTATTGGTCTTCAAGGTCATCAAACTGTTTATCGGCGTTGTCTTTGTAAAGAGATTGTCTTGCATTGTAAATCTTTTCTACATTAGAAAGATAATCACTTTCGTGGTCGGCAGAGTTCTTATAATGCTTTTCGTTTGCCTTTTCAAGAGCTTCATAATATTCCTCATCTGATTTAAGACCCATATTATGAAGGTGTTCAATATCCTTCATATCCTTTTCAAAGGCTTCTTTTACGAGGTCGGAGGAAGAACTGCTGCCACTTGTATTTGGGTTAAACGGTTTAAATGTTCCACCAATGTAATCTTTGAATTTAGCATCAAAATCATTTAGCTTGTCCCATAAGGCTTCACGTTCAGCAGATATTGTCAAAGGGTCAAAATCATCGTCCATTTCCAATATCTGATCCATAAGTGCCTGACGAGCAGAAGTGTATGTAGCGAAGTTAGTCAGATCAGTCTCATACGCAGTCTTAAATTCATCAACGAACGCAGTATTTTCTTTTATGAAATCGTCCCACGTTGTTTCGTCATTAGCCAACTTATTCTGATTATACTCATTAAAGTTGTCTAAATCAGTCTCATAAGCCCTTGCATATTCATCAATTAAAGCCTGAGCAGAGTCTTTTGTCTGGTCGCCAAACCATTTCTGTGCAGCTCTCTTAATTCTACTATCATTAGGAAATGCTTCAACTATCGCATCAACTACATCACTAAACTCCTTTTTCCATTGGTCTGTATCAGTCCAATTAGAAAGCAGGGAATTGGCTGTATCTAAAGACCCTAACATCTTATTAAGAGTTTGAGTGTACTTTAATGCGTCATCGTAAGCATTTAATTTGCTTGTACCTTCTGAAATATCAATGTTAAACGCTTTAAGAATATTGTCGAGCGCTTTTAACTGATTTTCACCATCAGCCAAATCCTTATTGAGTTGAGCAAGTTTTTCTTGCCACTCTAACGCTGCGTCTTTACCACCTATATATGGTACATCTAATTTTTGCGCCTTAATCTTTTCAATATTCTCATTTAAGACCTTTTTCTGTTCTTCAATAGCATTTTTGAGGCTTTCAACAATTTTGTCATTAGCGTCAATTAACTCATCAGCACCAATTGTCCAACCATCAACAGTTTCTTCAAACTTACCAAGTAAATCAGGATAAGCGTCACCTAATTTCTGCATTTCATCAGAAGTCAGGGAAGTACCAGCACGAACTTTTTCAAGAGCGGACTGAATAGTAGACTGCTTTGTACTAACGTCCTTTGTTATATCACTAAACGCTTCAAGTTTTTCAGAAAGAGATGTAAGACTATAGCCATACTTATTTGTTTCAGCAATAACTTCATCAGGGAAGAGGTCTATTTTTAAATTCTTAAAATATTCATCACGAATTTTTACAA
>CAKZZS010000070.1 GCA_937884975.1 uncultured Clostridia bacterium
ACGTTGTTTAATAACAACATTTCACGAATTCGCAAGAATTTATTTCACGGGCGGTAATAAACGCCCCTACGATTATTTATAATTATTATATACCCCCTACGGGTATATTGCAAGAGGAAAATAAAATAAAAATTTAACTTGCAATATAATGTCAAATAATATATTATAATGTATTGAATAAAAACAAACAGAGGAATAAAAAATGCTTGAACTTAAAAACGTATCCTTTGACGTGCCGCAGGAAAGCGGCCAGAAGGAAATCATAAAAGACATTTCACTGAAAATCGAAAAGGGAAAGCTCGTTGTAATTACGGGTCCGAACGGCGGCGGAAAAAGCACCTTGGCTCGCCTTATCGCAGGCATTGAAAAGCCTACCGAGGGAAAGATTTTTCTTGACGGTGAGGATATTACCGAAAAAGACATTACCGAAAGAGCAAATAAAGGTATAAGCTTCGCCTTTCAGCAGCCCGTCCGTTTCAAGGGCATTGAGGTAGTGGACCTTTTACGCCTCGCTTCGAAAAAGGAATTGTCAATTGCCGACGCGTGCGAGTACCTCTCGAAGGTCGGTCTTTGCGCAAAGGATTATATAAACCGCGAGGTCAACGCAAGTCTTTCGGGCGGCGAATTAAAGAGAATTGAAATCGCAACGGTTCTCGCCAGAGGAACGAGTCTTTGCGTTTTTGACGAGCCGGAGGCAGGAATTGACCTTTGGAGCTTCAATAACCTTATTACGGTATTTGAGAGAATGAGAAACGAAAACAGCACTATTCTTATTATCTCCCACCAGGAGAGGATACTCAATATTGCGGATGAAATTGTTGTGCTTGAAAACGGAAGGATTTCAAAGCACGGCAAAAAGGACGATATACTCCCCTCGCTTTTGGGCACTGCTTCGGCGGTGGGCGCTTGTATAAAAATGGAATAAGGAGGAACGTGAAATGGAATTTGTAAACGATATTCAGTCAAAGCTTTTACAGGAAATTGCGGACCTCTACACCGTTCCCACGGGCGCGTATAATATCCGCGCGAACTCCGCCCTTGCGGCAAGGAACACCACGCCGAATATTGACATTCAGTCAAAGACGGACAAGCCCGGAATTGACATTTTCATTAAGGACGGCACTGTCGGCGAGACGGTTCACATTCCCGTTGTAGTCAGCGAAAGCGGTATAAAGGAGACTGTTTACAACGATTTTTATATCGGAGAAAACTGTTCTGTTACCATTGTCGCAGGCTGCGGAATTGACAACTGCGGCGCTCACGACAGTCAGCACGACGGCATACACCGCTTTTTCGTTGGCAAAAATTCAAAGGTAAAGTACGTCGAAAAGCATTACGGAAGCGGAACGGGAACGGGAAAAAGAATTCTCAACCCCCAGACCGAGGTTTACCAGAAGGAAAACAGCGTTGTCGAAATGGAAATGGTCCAGATAAGAGGCGTTGACAGCACTGTTCGCACAACTCTTTCCGAGCTTGACGAGGGCGCAAAATTAGTTGTGAGAGAACGCCTTATGACTCACGGCGACCAGAGAGCCGAAAGCGTTTATACAACAAAATTAAACGGTGAAAACTCAAGCGCAGACGTTGTGTCGAGAAGCGTTGCAAGGGATAATTCGTATCAGAAATTCGATTCGATTATTGTCGGCAATGCGAAATGCAACGGTCACACGGAATGTGACGCGATTATAATGGACAACGCAAAAATTCTTGCCGTACCCCAGCTTGAAGCGAACGACCTTGACGCCGCGCTTATACACGAAGCGGCAATAGGAAAAATCGCAGGCGAACAGATAATCAAGCTGATGACTCTCGGGCTTACCGAACAGGAAGCCGAGGAACAGATTATCAACGGATTTTTGAAATAAATAATAAAAAATTAACGGCTTTCCTTTTACGAAAGCCGTTTTTATTTTATCTTCCCTTTGAGGGGCTTAATTATTATCATCAATCTCAACTATCTCAAACACTCTATTTGACAATTCTACAGCTTGTGTGTAATTAAAAGTGCTAACTTTTAAACCGCTATTGCGCATTCCTTCAAGAATTGCATAAACCGTTTCAATTGCAATATCTCTGTTGTTTTCATAAACCGGTTGCATTGGCGCGGTGATGATATAGATAGCAAGGTTTTGGCTTTGTTCTTTTGCCTCTAAACCAATTAAAAACCTCGCGAATACACAAAGTATTCGCTCAATTTTGTAATCGGTTTATAGTCTAAAACTACTTTGCCAAAACTGCTTCGCACCCTAAAAATGAAAGATTTTTCGTCAGAACAATGAACAAATTAAGGTTCAGGCTGGCGCCTTAACCTTAATTTTGAAGCAGTTATGGCGGAAAAGATGCGTTTTTAGGGCTTACTATCTATATCATCACCGCGCCTTTTTAAGACCGTTTGCCAAAAGAAGATCAAGCGAATCTTCCGGTGATAATCCATCAAAATCACTTAGTACAAGTCCCTTTTGTCCTTTTGTATTACCTAAATCAGATATCGCAAATGCACTTATCGAAACAGATAAAACCAAACACAACGCAAGAATCAAACTAATTATTTTTTTCATTTTTATCCTCCTTATTTTCCTGTTTTATTAAACAGAAAGAACCTTCAGAGGACCCTCCCCTGCCGCCGCGAATGGAACAACGACAGGGAAGAGTGTTCAATGATTAGGCTGTTTGAGCCCATATAAAGCTTAAAAAATTACTCCTTTTAATTATAGAGAATAACCTTATTTAAAATGCTCGTCCTCCGTATTCCACCATTCCAATACGGGATATAGTATTTCCTGCGGCTGTGAATCCGGGATATACTCTTTGGTGATATATTTTTCGTTCTTTGAATCGAAGTAACATGCTATTTCGCTTTTATAAAGGCTTTCGCCTGTAACGTTTATTTCAAGCCATTCTATTTCGTGATTTGAAATCGGGGCAAGAAATTTGTGAAAGCCGTCAAAATCAACGCCCTTATACAATTCGTCAACCTTACCCTCGGACATATATACTCTGTATATAGTATCTCCGCAAAGGAACCAGAGCAAATCATCCTTGACAAGTAAAGCCTTTATTTGGGCGTCGGTCGACTTGTAAAAGGATTTTAAGATTTTCCCGTCCAAATCGAGCAAAGCAACTTCATTACGGTTAATAACGGTATATACTCCGTCCTCCGTAATCTGGAAAGCCCCGTCGTCATAGCCCGTCGTATTAAAATTATGAACCTCATAATCGGTAAAAAGCTTAATCTCGTTTTTTTCGCTATCGCGGTTTATAACGGTAATATAAAGCTTATCATCCTGTATTTCGTCATAACCTTCATAGTCCTTGTAGTCATATTCATAGTATTTGAGATATTTACCGCTGAATATGCTTCTGTCCTCATCTATTTCTTCCCAATAAATAAAATTAGTAAATTCGGGCTCTTCAAAAGATCTGACCTCGGAAAAGTATTCGTCATAGCTTAAATGCGTAAACTTTTCAGTCGTTGACTCCGAATCAGCCGTAGTTGACGGATTTGTTTCGGGCGTTTTATTACAGCCGACCAAGGCGAGCATTAACAACGCCATAAGAATCGAAATAATCTTTTTCATTGTCTTTACCTCCATAAAACTTATAAAAGTCAGTTTTCCCACACAACCATCTCCTTTCTACCATTTAAACAAATGAATCGGTAAAAAAGTTGCATGGATAATAAAAAATGAAATAATTTTTTATTTAGTACCGTATTTCCAACATTCCTTATAAATATTAAACTAAAAACATCCTATTCCATCGGATCATCAATTGCATTTGCCCTTCACTATATAAATCCCTTTTAAAATGTACTTTTTCAAATGATTTCTTAAAGTTTTTTAACTTTATTAAAACTGCATAAAAAAGAGAGCCGAAATTGGCTCTCTTGAACAATTGCTGTTTATTTATTTAATTATTTCCCACTCTTGTTTTACCTAATCTTCAATTACCTCAATTGACTTTTCCGTAGGTGTTGTGACAAAGACCTCTTTCATTGTCTTTTTAAGCTCACTTGCGCATTCATCAGCCTTTTCTTCGGTTTCAAAAATGCCGAAAACAGTCGGTCCGCTGCCGCTCATACAAGCCGCCTTGCAACCGAATTTTCTCATTATATCCTTGATATACGGGCGCGAGTGGACGTCAATAACCTGTTCAAAAACATTTTCAACAAGCGTGAACGCTTTGTCACTGTCACCGTCTGCCAATGCCTCAAGCATTGAAGCGTTATTCGGATGGCGGATATTGTACGCCTTGTCAAAATCGGCGTAAGCAGACGCGGTTGAAACCGCCTCATCGGGCTTTGCAAGTACAATGAAGCACTTTTTTATGTCGGGAAGCGGCGCAAGAATTTCGCCGATATTTAGCGCCAGCGCAGTTCCGCCCAAAAGACTGAACGGCACGTCAGCGCCGACCTTTACGCCGATTCTTCGCAACTGATTATCCGAAAGCTTTGCGTTAAAAAGACGGTTTAATGCAAATATTACCGCCGCGCCGTCCGCGCTTCCGCCTGCAAGCCCTGCCGCAAGGGGGATGTTTTTTTCTATTTTAATTTCAAGTCCCCTGTTTTCGATTTTTGTATAATCAAAAAACGCCCTTGCCGCTTTAAAGGCAATATTTGTTTCGTCATTTTTAAGCGCAGCCGAGCCGCAGTCGATAATAATTTTTCCGCTGTTTGTCAGGTTTACTTCAACCTCGTCAAAGCAACTGACTGACTGCATAATCATAAAAAGGCTGTGATAGCCGTTGTCAAGTTTTTTCAGTATATCGAGAAGCAGGTTGATTTTTGCCGCAGCTTTAATTTTCATAAAATCCCTCCGTTTAATTATATCTGACTATACGTGCAGATGATATGAAGCCCCTACGGGTTTAAATTTATCGTTCCGCAGGAACATTTCACGCGTTTCTTTGAAAACGTACTTCACGTTGTTTAACAACATTTCACGAATTCGCAAGAATTTTTTTCACGGGCGGTTAATAACCGCCCCTACGGGTTTAATAATAATTCTCGTACCCTGTAGGGGTGGGTTTCCACGCCCACCCGTTTGCC
>CAKZZS010000071.1 GCA_937884975.1 uncultured Clostridia bacterium
CGGTTGTAGATAAGGGAAAACCTTTCCCAAACAAAATAAAACGAAAAATTGAATTTGCTGGTATGGCTCAGTTGGTAGAGCAGCGCATTCGTAATGCGCAGGTCATCGGTTCGAGTCCGATTACCAGCTCCATAGAAAAACCCCGAAGTATCAAGGCTTCGGGGACTTTTTTATGCTCCGTTGCGAACCAACCCCTTCGGTTATTCTCGGTTACAAAAGCGGTGTTCCGAATGTGTTGAATATAGTCAGAATTTGTGGTAAAATGAGCGTATCAATCATCGGTGGTGTAATATGATTCACAATATGAAATTAAACGATGCTCCGTTTAAAATGATAAAGAACGGAGAAAAGACAATAGAACTTCGTTTGTATGATGAAAAGCGGCGTAAAATCAAAGTCGGCGATACAATATGCTTCAAATCGGGCAAAGAAAGATTAACGGCAACCGTTAAAGCGCTTCATATCTTTCACAGTTTTGAAGAACTGTATGCGGCGTTGCCTCTCGACAAATGCGGCTATACCGCTGATGAACTCGCAACTGCTTCGCCCGACGATATGCTCGAATACTATTCCAAAGAGCAGATTGAAAAGTACGGCGTTGTAGGGATTGAGGTAGAGGTAATATAATGAAAACAATAACAATATGCGGAAGCATGCGATTTGAAGAGGAAATGAAAAGAATTGCATTTCTTCTTGAAGCAAAGCAAAAATATAACGTTTTACAGTGCGTTTACAACATAGACAATTTAGAATTATCGCCAGATGAAAAAAACAGTTTGGAAAAAGCACATTTTAGAAAAATTGATATTTCGGATGCCATTTATGTTATTGATATTGACGGGTATATTGGCAGTCAAGTAGAAAAAGAAATAGCATATGCAGAAGCAAAAGGAAAAGAAGTTATATTTTATTCTAATTCAAATATAGGAGATACAAAATGATAATTCCTCATAATAAATTGGTCAGGGACAACATTCCTCAAATTATTGAGAACAACGGCCAATTAGCAAAGACTGTTATACTTGACGATGAAAAATACACCTCAGCACTTGAAAAGAAACTCAAAGAAGAAACAAGAGAGTATTTGCAGAGCAAAGAATTGATGGAGCTTGCTGATATTCTTGAGGTTGTTGAAGCACTTGCCAAAAACCAGGGATCGTCTTTTGGCGAAGTACTTGAACTGAAAAAGCAAAAGCAAGAGAAAAACGGTGCTTTTGATAAAAAGATATTTTTAATCAGCGTTAAGAAGTGAGATACAATATGACAGTACGGGAAATCAAAGAAAACGAATTGAATGAATTATTAGAGCTTTATACCCATCTTCACGAGACGGGCATTCCCGAGCAGAGCGAAAAACTCGCAGAAACTTGGGCGACAATCATCAATGACAAGAATCACCATATCATTGTTGCCGAAGAAAACGGGAAGATTGTATCGTCTGTTGTGTGCGTAATAATTCCCAATCTCACAAGGAACATCAGACCGTATGCGTTTGTTGAAAATGTGGTTACGCACTCAGATTACAGAAAGCAGGGCTATGCTTCCGCCTGCCTTGATTACGCAAGAGAAATCGCAATAAAAGAAAACTGCTATAAAATGATGCTGCTCACCGGAGCCAAAGACGAAAGCACATTGAACTTTTATAAAAAAGCCGGATACAACAGCACCGATAAGACAGCGTTTATTCAATGGCTGTGATTATTTATTTGAGTCGGATAAATTGAGAGGTATAGTATGAAATTAGTATTTATTATAGGTAACGCCGCAGTAGGTAAAATGACGGTAGGACAGGAACTTACAAAAATAACGGATTTACGGCTTTTTCATAACCATATGAGCATAGAGCCTATATTGGAAATATTCGGTGATTTTAATGGGAATGCAATCAAAAGATTTCGAGAAATGATATTTGAGGAGTTCGCAAAAAGTAATAAATATGGTTTAATTTTTACATATATGTGGGCTTTTGATTGTCAAGATGATTGGAATTATATTGAGCATATAAAAAGCATTTTCGAACCGTATAATACAGAGTTTTATTATGTAGAACTTGTCGCTCCGCAGAGCGTAAGGCTTGAGAGAAATGGTAGTGAAAATCGCTTAAAACACAAGCCATCAAAGCGCGATATAAAATTGTCAAATAAACGCCTGATTGATGATGACAGCAATTATCGTATTGAAAGTTTGGACGGAGAAATACCGTTTGAAAACTATATCAAAATTGATAACTCCAATCTTTCTGCGGAAGAAACCGCAAAAATGATTAAGGAAAGGTTTAATTTATGATGAATATCGAATTATTAAAAATCGAAGATTATTCCAAATGCAATAATATCTGGAATATGAAAAAGCAGAGTAAACTTGCCGAACAGTTTTTAGGTGAACTGAAAAGCGGCAACCGTGTTACATACATCTGCAAAGACGGTGATGAATTCATCGGTGAAATCTCGCTTGTAAAAGAAATGAACGATTCAGATTACACGATTCCAAATCAGCGTGTTTATGTTTCCCGACTTATCGTTAAGAAAGAATACAGGCGTAAAGGCATCGGTAAAAAGCTCGTTGATTTCATTACAGATAAAGCAAAAGAACTTGGATATTCAGAATTGTCAATCGGCGTTGACTTGGACAACTACCCTGCTCTGAAGTTGTATATTGACAGTGGCTTTGATAAGGTCATTTATATCGGCGAGGACGAGCAAGGGAAATATGTTAAGCTTCTAAAAACAGTATAAAACCAGCCTCCGATAACCTCGGAGGCTTTCATTGTCCCATAAAAAGTACACTGCTTGCTTACCCCTCTTTACAACTGAAAAAGGAAATGATATAATCATCCCTGAATAGAACATTTGTTCTGAATCGGGGATGATTTTCCGCTCTCGGTATGTAAAAAAATGAACTACCCCCGTGCAATAAATTGCACACAAACAATATATAAACCCTTTCGGAAATTGTCTCCGGATTTTTCGGCGATATTCGAGCGAGCAGATAACGGACAACAAACTAACCGCCGAAGCAATCAAAATCGATTCTGCGGCATTTGTGAGAGCGTTAAGCGCTGATTCGGAGTGCTTGGCAGATGTGTTTTTCCTTTTACGGAGCTGTCTGTTTTTCTCTCTGTTCAGGGCAGTTTTTCGGTGCATATTTTCAAGCGGGTTAAAAGCGGTATGCCTTTTCAAAGTCAATCGCAGTTAAACACCGACACAGCAACGCTGTTCGGACTTTAATTTGTATGCCTGTTTTTGAATCCGTATGCCCGATTTGTCATATTTTTTAAGTTTTCCTTAAAACCACCAACAAAAACCGTATGCCTGAAAAGACATATAACCATTTTTTCACATAATAACTCTCTTATTGAGAGTCCAAGCATCGCCTGAAGGCGTCTTGTTTCGGCAAGCCGAAAGAACGGGCAGATGCCCGAGCCCACTTTAACATAAAGGAGATAACTATGGATCTTAAAGAAATCTATCTCGGAACAGGCAGAATCCCTCTTGACGAAAGAGGGATTAAAATGAATACCCATATTGAAAACGGAGTTACATATTGTGTTGTCAGCCACTTCAGAAAAGGCGAGCAGATTGAATATCTGCTCAAACACCTTATGGAAGATAAGCTTGATTCGTTGGTTTCAGACAAAAAGTCGGATGAAAATCCGTCGGCTTTGGATATGGATAATGACAACGCTTGATGGTATTGTTTGTGGCTGAAAGGATGTGATTTCATGATTACAAAAGAGAATGAATACCGTGCGGCTCTGTATTGCAGACTGTCCTCGGATGACGCTTACCTCGGTGAGAGCGGAAGCATTCAGACACAAAAAGCGTTGCTCACTCAATACTGTAAGGAAAACGGTATTGCAATATATGACATCTATGCCGATGACGGATTCAGCGGTACCAACTTCGAGCGCCCGGACTTCAAACGGATGCTCAAAGACCTTGAAAGCCACAAAGCAAATCTTGTAATCGTCAAAGACCTCTCCCGTTTCGGCAGAGAATATGCGCAGATGGGTATGTATATCGAAAACGATTTCGAGGACTGGAACATACGCTTTATTGCCATAGGCGAAAACATTGACACTCTCAAAGGTACAGACGGGATACTCATGCCCATAACCAATGTCATAAACAGCCACTACGCAAAGGAGTGTTCACGCAAAACAAAGCTTGCGTTTCAGGCGCTTGCTAAGGAAGGCAAGTACATCGGCAGCCACGCTCCTTACGGATATATTAAGGACCCGAATGACAGACACCACCTCATAATTGATCCCGAAGCAGCCGAAGTAGTAAAAGAAATATTCAGAATGTTCTGTGACGGTATCGGATATGTGAGAATGGCAAAGATACTGCGTGAGCGTGAGATTCTTAATCCCCAGGCATACTTCAACAGAAACAATCCCGACTACTTCAAGAGCGAATACTGGCGGCAGGACTTTGACTGGCACGCAACATCAATCCGCTCTATACTTAACAACCCCGTATATCTCGGACAGATTACCTTCGGCAGAACAAGAACTGTAGGCAGAACGAAAAAGAAAAAGGTCGCCACCGATGAAAATGACTGGATAGTTGTTGAGAACACTCATGAGCCGATTATAGACAAACGCAGTTGGGATCTTGCTCACAGTATTATGAAGAAACGCCGCAGAGAAAACAAACGGGGCGAGGTTCAGATGTTCGCAGGGTTGGTTAAATGCGCTGACTGCGGCTCGGCGCTTAATGCTTCATACAACAGCAAGCGGGAACAGTTCACCGGCTTCTCCTGCTGGGTTTACAAGAACTACGGCAAACAGCGTTGCACATCACATGCTATCGGCTATCAGACTCTCTATAATATAGTGCTTGAGGACATTCGCCGTCAGGCAAGTGAGGCATATGAGAACAGAGATGTATATGCCCGCCTTCTGCAATACAAAATGGATGAAAAGACCGAGCAGGAAATCAAGGCGGCAAAGAGCAAACTGAAGAAAACAGAAAAGCGGCTCGGTCAGCTTGACAAAATCATCGGCAAGCTTTATGAGGACAGAGTGCTTGAAAAGATTACCGAGGAACGCTACCTCGATATGAACGGCAAATACGAAAACGAGTACGCCGAACTCAAAGCAGAAAAAGAAAAACTGCTCGCCGAGATTAACGCCGTAACCTCTGCCGAGCAGAACGCAAAGCTATTCACAAAACTGATTGAAGAATACACTGACATCACCGAACTCAACGCACGAATTCTTAACGAGCTGATAGACAAAATCGTCATCCACGAAAAGGAAATCATCAACGGCACCCCGCACCAGATGGTCGAAATCTACTACAAGTTCGTAGGGTTGGTATAAGATTTATATTTTTCCCTTACATACAACCAGAGGTCGTCGGTTCGAGTCCGACCAGTAGCATAAAGGAATCCCTGAAGCATTAAGGCTTCGGGGACTTTTTATGCTCCGTATCGAACCAACCCCTCTGGTTATTCTCGGTTACAAAAGCGGTATTCCGAATGAGTTGAATAAAGTCTGATGTTGTGGTAAAATGGTGTTCGTAATTATTCAAATATTGGTGACCATTATGGAAAGAGAATTATTTAACAGAATTGAATCCTATATGCTTGAATGCGTGAAAGAGTCAGCACATGACAAAGAACACATTTATAGGGTGCTTAACTATTGCTTGTTTTTAGCTGAAAATGAGCCTGAAATTGATTATGATATTTTAATAACTTCCGCTCTTTTGCATGATATAGGGCGAGACGGAAAGAAGAAAGATCACGCCATTATTGGCTCCGAAATAGCAAACGATTATTTGTTATCAATAGATTTTCCAAAAGAAAAAATTGAGGCAGTTTGTCATGCAATTAGGTTTCATAGTAATAAAAGCTATGGTAAACAGCAAACTTTGGAAGCAAAGATTTTATATGATGCAGATAAGTTGAACGCTGTCGGCGTTATGGGTATTGCACGAAGTCTAATCGGTATCGGTAATTATAATAACCCAATGTATGAAATTGTTGACAATAAAATCAATACTAACGAAAGCTCGGATAATGATACTTTTATTCGTTACTATCTTACTCATATTGCTAAAAATTATGATAGGTTTTTTACCGATAAAGCAAAGATTTTAGCTGAACAAATGAAAGCTATTGATACCCAATATATGCAAGAATTTATAAAAACCGTAAACGACAATCAGTCGTATTCAAACTTGTTAAACGGAATCTTGAATTAACGGTGGATTTATTATGAAACGAGTAATTTTTGTTGAACCTCAAATCGAAAACCCTGAAACAATAATTGATATATTTAAAAAGCATAATCCGGACAGCAGTTTTGTAAATCCGCATATATGTCTTGTGTTTCCGTTCGAAAGTGATTTGGAAACAAGAGCATTAGAATTAATCTTCAATGACGTTTTTAGCAATTATTGCAGTTTTAGTATTCAATTAAGCGGTCTGTCTGTCAGTTGCGAAAAAAGAAATAATTTCTTATTTTTGAATGTAATTGATGAGCAAAATATATTAAAGCAAATGAGCAGTGAATTATACAGTCGTTTAGGTGATAATGCAAAACTTAAAGGGCAATATACTCCACATATTACGATTGGAAAGAATGAATCTGCAGAAGTGATAAATCAAATATTTGAAACTTCACAATCTTCATTGCAGTCAAGTTATAACGCCACCATTTCAACCGTGTATTGTAAAAAACTTGTTAAAGATTCAGACGGTAATATAAAACTTGAAGATGAGATGGAGTATAATCTATCATAAACTACTATTAAAAAAGCTGTAGGAGAAAACTATGCAACAAAACATTTACGATAACAACGAGTTCTTTCAAAACTACAAAAACACTCGCTTAAGCGAAGATAGTTTCAATGAGCTTTTGGAACAACCGGCAATGAAAAGATTGTTGCCCGATTTGCAGGGTAAGACGGTTTTGGATTTAGGGTGCGGTTTCGGTTTCAACTGCAAAGAGTTTGTTCTGGCAGGTGCAAAAAGTGTTGTCGGTATTGATTTGTCCGAAAAAATGATTGAGCAAGCCAAAGCAACAAACAATCTCAATAATATCACCTATCATGTAATGAGCATGATGGATATTGATACACTAAACGAAAAATATGATTTTGTTTACAGTTCGCTTGCATTCCATTACATCGAAGATTTTGAAATGCTTATTTCAAAAATATATGGCGTATTAAATGACAACGGTGTTTTGCTTTTCTCACAAGAACATCCTATCATTACCGCGGTTAAAAATGACGGTGACAACTATGTTAAAAAGCTGAACGGCAGTATTAAAGGATTCCTTCTTAACAACTATGCCGATATGAGTATCAGAAAAGAAAAATGGTTTGTTGATGGTGTTGAAAAGTATCACAGAACAGTAAGTTATATATTCAACACCCTTATTAAATGCGGTTTTACAATTGAAGCGGTTGAAGAACCATTGCCGAGCGAAGAAGCGCTCAAAATGAGAAAAGGGTTGGAAAAGGAATTTATAAAGCCGACATTTTTGATCATTAAAGCCCGAAAAGCAATCAAAAACTAAATGCTTTTTCAAGAGACAATACGCCATCATTTCTCAATTCACTATTAAACACAAATGTACATAATTCTCCAAAATTATTGATTATTCTAAAAATTTCTTATAAAATATACTTGAATAATCTATTGGAGGAATTGTTATGCTAAAATTTTCAACAAAGCTTTATGTTAAAAATGAACTCACAAAGGAAGTGTTTATAAACAAGGTAATTGAATGGGTAAGCGGAGGAAGCTACTACCACTTTGAAATGCCTATTATTTGGAACAAAGAAAGTGAGTTTTTTATTAGCAGCGAAGATTTTGATCAGACTCTTGAAATAAACACATACGAAGAAAACAATACAGTTGCTGTTCAATTAAAAAACACTCATGATGGCATATTGTGGACAAATAATTATGTTTTGACAGATTATAAGGGGAGAAGAGTATTATCAGTTCAACTTTACTGCGAAGCTATTGATATTTCTGTAAAGTTTCCCAGGGAGTTCAACAGACCTTATCTCCTTAAAAAAATAATTCGTGATAACTATGGTGATTTTGATAACGGAATTGCTATTTGTGATAACTGTACAATAATTACAAGTGAAAATGTTCAGATAGTGGCTGACATTATTAACGGTAAAAGCCACTATTTTTTGCCAGTTGTTTATGTTACAACCGAATTTTTCAATGAAAAATATTCTCTTTCGCCAGATGAACTTGCAAAAGACCTTGCTGGAAGTGCGCATGTTTTTGTGGAAAGCAACAAGGAAGTTAACAATATTCTTAAAGAACTTACTAATTTTAAGAACCCCTATAACGGTGCCATTCAAATATATTATGGAGAAAATATCAGCAGCAGGATAATTCCTAACAGTGCAGATACTTTTTTCAATGTTCGCAAGGAAGTAACAGATTCGTTATTTAATAGAATGATATTGACCAAAGTAGATGATTGTCTTTCTTTCAACGAAATTCATTCAAAAATGCAGTATAAAAAGCTTAAGTCAATTGATAAGGACAGCGATGAATTGGCACAAACATACGAATCAATATTAAAAGATAAGGAATCAGAAATAAGTAGTCTTGAAGCAAATATAGCAACCGCGAATGAAGCAAACCAACAACTTCAAGCTGAAATCACGCGTCTTAGATTGAAACTCCAAACATATGAGTATTATTTTGATAAAAGTGAAAAAAAAGATACCTCAATTCTTATTGAAACCCAAGAAAACGATTTCTTTGAAAATGAAATAAAAGATACTATATTAAAGATACTAAAAGAAAAATTTGAATCTATGGATAGTGATGCTAATCTTAAAGGAAGAAGAAGCTACCATATTTTAGCAAGCATACTTGCACAAAATGAGTTAACAAATAATTCCGAAAAAATATTTGACGATATTAAAGAAGTACTCGGTAATGGAAAAGATATTTCTCAAAAGACCTTGCGAACTTTAAAATCACTAGGATTTGAAATTGAAGAAGGTAATCATTACAAATTGAAGTACAACAACGATCAAAGATATCATTTTACTATGGCAAAAACCACTAGTGACTACCGTTCTATGGCCAATTTGATTTCAGAAATAAAGAATACCCTTTTCAGTTAAAACTAATTTTAAATACTTTATTTTGTATTTTTTAGGAAACAATGATTTTATATATTGTTTTTAAATAAATAGTAACAATTATATAATTTTAAACTACTCCACCCATAGCCCTCGGTCGTTGGTTCGGGTTTGACCGGGAGCATTTACGGGACAGGCATTTATGGCGATACCGATAAGGCTGTTCAAGCCCTAAAACGGACACTTTTCCGCTATAACGGCTTCAAAAACGGGGTTAAGGCACAAAGCATTAACCCCGTTTTATTCATTGTTCTAACGAAAAATTGCCTCATTTTAGGGTGCGAAGCAGTTTTGGCAAAGTAATTTTAGTTCATAAAGTGATTAAAAAATCCCCTGCATACTTTCGTATTCAGGGGATTTTTAGTTGCTTTAGGGACAAAAGAACAAAGCCAAAACCCAAACATCCTTATCGGTATCGCCCTATTGCCTGTCCCTTTATTTTATGATAAAATTAGAGTATACTACCGC
The DNA here is from genome assembly GCA_937884975.1 of uncultured Clostridia bacterium. Classification (GTDB taxonomy): domain Bacteria; phylum Bacillota; class Clostridia; order Oscillospirales; family Acutalibacteraceae; genus Fimenecus. The sequence continues at coordinate 9,609 of CAKZZS010000071.1, forward strand.
TATGCAAGATTATTTTATTTCAGGAAAGATAAAAAGTGAGAAGCGAAATGAAAAGCGAAACAATTATTCATCCGATACCGCCCGTTTATGACGAAAACTCAAAGGTGCTTATCCTCGGCTCATTTCCGTCCGTAAAATCACGGGAGCAATGCTTCTTTTACGGACATGGGCAAAACCGTTTCTGGAAGGTTATTGCAAGCGTTTGCAATGAAAAAGTGCCGAAAAGCACCGAAGAGAAAAAAGAGTTACTGCTGAAAAACAAAATTGCCGTCTGGGACGTAATTCATTCCTGTCAAATCAGCGGTTCGTCGGACTCCAGCATAAAAAACGCCGTTCCCAACGATATAAATTACATAATAAAAGAGAGCCGAATTGAGCGGATTTTCACAAACGGCAAAAAGGCAGACGAGCTTTACAGAAAACATCTTGAAAAACAGACGGGAATAAAAGCAGTCTGTCTTCCCTCGACAAGTCCTGCAAATGCGGTGTTCAGCCTTGAAAGGCTGATAAAGGAATGGGAAATAATAAAATAAAAATACGTTTTTTTGAAAAATCCCCTAACGTAAGGTATTGCTCATGACGTAACGTAATATAGTACAATTACGTCTGAAGGAGGTGAAAAGCTATGTCACAGTACACAACCGGTGAAATCGCGCGTCTTTGCTCGGTCACGGTGCGCACGGTTCAATATTACGATTCAAGAGGTATCCTCACCCCGTCCGCGCTCACCGAGGGCGGTAGAAGACTCTTCTCGGATGATGACCTTAAAAAGCTAAAGACGATTTGCTTTTTAAGAGAACTCGGCTTTTCAATTGACGCAATTTCAAGGCTGTTTGCAGAGGAGAATCCTGTCAGTGTAATTTCACTGTTACTTGAGCAGCAGGAAACAGAGTTGAGAACCGAGCTTGAAAAGAATCAGGAAAAGCTTGAAAAAATTATTCAACTCAAAAAAGAAATCGGCTTTTCAAAGGACATATCGGTTGAAAATATTTTCGACATAGCGCACACTTTGGAGAACAAAAAGAGTTTAAGAAATTTCCGTATTAAAATGTTGCTTTGGGCAATACCCGTAGGCATACTTGAATGGGGTTCGATAGCGCTGTGGTGCTTCAAGGATATGTGGTGGCCGTTCGTAATCTATACGGCAATTGCAATTCCGTTTGCCGCAGTTTTTTCGAAGATTTACCACAAGAAAATCGACTATATCTGTCCCGAATGCCACACGCAGTTCAAGCCGTCATTCAAAGCAATGTTTTTCGCTTCGCACACGCCTAAAACAAGAAAGCTTGTCTGCCCCTCCTGCGGCAAAAAGAGCTACTGCATAGAAGTCTGGGGTGATAAAAAATGATTCGGTCTGTCCCCGTTTTATCTATTGCGGCAATGGCTGTAAATGCTGTAGCAGTTACGCTCATACCGATTATTGCATTCATTTATATCAATAAAAAAACAAAATGCAGGCAAAGCTGTGTGCTTGTCGGCGCAGGAACCTTTGTTGTATTTGCACTTATACTTGAAACAATACTCCACCAAATAGTATTTCATTTCTTCGGCGAAAAGTTAAATGAAAGTATCCTTCTTTACGCTTTGTACGGCGGACTTGCGGCTGGGCTGTTTGAAGAAACGGGTCGACTTATTTCAATGAAGCTGTTTATGAAAAAGGCGTTGACAAAAGAGAACTCTCTTATGTTCGGAATCGGTCACGGCGGCGCTGAAGCAATAATTGTGGGTACTATGACTGCTTTTTCAAATATTGCATTGTCCGTTATGATAAACGCAAACCAAATTGACAAATTGCTTTCATCCGTTGACTCAAGCCAAAAGCAAGCAGTTACACAACAGCTTTCGGCACTGGGCGCAACCGCTTCCGGTGAGTTTTTGTTAGCCGGAGTTGAGCGTCTTTGCGCGTTTGTTTTACAGCTTTGTCTTTCATATATCGTTTACCGCGCCGTAAGAAACAAAAAACCGTTGTTCTATATACTTGCGGTTACAATACATTTTGCTGTTGACGCGGCTCTGGTAGTGCTTGCAAAAAATATTTCTGCTTTCGCGGTTGAAATAATATTAGTCCTTGCGGTAACCTGCATAGCGTTTATAACCTTTAAGAGCTACAAATCGGAAAAGCAGAAAACCAAAGAAACGGAGCAGTAAAAAACTGACGAAACAGATCCCCGAGGGAGCCTTCCTTCGGGGAATAATTTTACATTTTTATATTTTTATTTGCAGGGTTGTTAATTACCTTACCGTCTTGAGTAAACCGTGAGCCGTGGCACGCGCAGTCCCAGGAATGCTCTGACTTATTCCATTTAAGCGCGCAACCAAGATGAGAACAGCGTTTAGGCGTCAGTGAAAGCATATTGACAACCGTTTCGGCTGCGTTAATAAATAATTGCTTATGCAAAATGCTTCTTGAGGGAGTGAAGATTTCCGCGTCAAGCCGTTCTTGTCCCGTAATAATATCGCAAACGAGCATCGCCGCCACCATTGCGCCCGTCATTCCCCATTTATTAAACCCCGTCATCACATACCAATTGGGCTTTGAGGGCGAATACCGACCGATATACGGTATACTGTCAAGGCTCATACAGTCCTGGGCGGACCATGAATATTTTTCAGTCGCAAAGGGATAAGAACGGTAAGCAAAATTTCTTAACTCATCCCAATTTCCGCCCTTTTTTCCCGTTCTGTGATCACCGCCGCCAAGTAATAAATATTTTCCGTAATTTCTGAAAGAAAGTCCGTTATCGCTTTCGTCAACGTACATTCCGTCAACCTGCGCAGCATTTTCAAGCGCTAAAACATAAGAACGGTGCTGATACAGTTTAAGCGGATAAAATCCGTAAAGGTCAATAAACGGAAAGTGCGTGGCAAAGACTATTCTTTGAGCCTCAACGGTAAATAAATCAGTAAACGCTTTATTTCCCTTTACGCTTTGGATATGCGTATGTTCAAAGATATTTAAACCGTTGCAGATTTCTTTAATGAACTTAAGCGGATGGAACTGCGCCTGAAAAGGCACCTTAACTGCGCCGACAGTTTTCAAAGGTAAAGGAGGGTTTTCGCAAAATTCAGCATCACAGCCTATTTTTTCAAGAATTTTCATTTCCGCTTCAAGCTTTGCCCTGTCATTCAAGCTGTAAACATAATTATCCTTTATCTCATAATCGCATTTAATCTTTTCACAAAGCGCGGCATACTGACCGAAAGCGGCTTTATTAACCGAAAAATACTGTTTGGCGCCTTCAACTCCGTAAGAATTCGCAATTTTTTCATAAACCAGTCCGTGCTGATACGTTATTTTTGCAGTTGTGTTTTTTGTGTTTTCCGAGCAAATTCTGTCCTTTTCCGCAAGTATATAATCAATTCCGTTTATATGACAGAAATATGCCGTAAGAATTCCTGCTATTCCGCCGCCGATTATGAGCACGTCGGTTTTTTTATTCGAGTTCAAGGATTCAAATTCAGGCAGCTGAACGGTGCTTTCCCATATTGATTCTTTTATAGTTTTATCCATTTATAATGTTCCCCTGTCAGTAGTCAGTATGATTATTCCCTTTTATTTTACCGATAAACCGATACTTTGAATTAAAAAAGCGGAAACAGATTTTTTCTGTTTCCGCTTTTATTTTTAAAGCATATTCGGAACCGGATTTACAACAGGCAGGTTGCTGAACGAGTAAAATTTCTCGGCATTTTGTCCTAAAAATTTCAGCTTGTTTTCTTCGCTTATTTTCCTTGTTTTCAGGATAAAATCAAAGCTCATTTTATAGGTTATTTCAACCATTGTGCGCGGATAGTCGCTTCCCCACATAAGCTTTTCAAAGCCGCAAATATCGGCGGCTTCGTTTATTGCCCTGACTGCGGAGGGATAAGGATAAAACTCGCTGTTAAACAGCCATGTAATTCCGCCGCTTTCGATATACGCATTTTTATTTCTCGCAAGCTTTATCTGCTCCTGCCAGCCGTCTCTTGTCACCATTCCGAAATGTCCGACGGCAATTTTAAGATTCGGCAGCTGCTCAATTATTTCACGCAGTTCACCCGTCTGTTTGTCCCCATCCGCAAGCTCAATACAGACGAATTTGTTTTCCCTGTCGGCTTTTTCAAACACATCAAAATGCTTCTGAAGCCCCGGCGTTTTCAGCTTGCAGGCGCAAATTTTAATTCCGTCAAAGCCGTCAAGGGTATACTCTTCTCCCTCGTCAAAAAAAGAACAGATTTTAAGCCTGTCGGGATACTTGCTTTTTGCTTCTTTAAAGTAGGCGTCCTGATTTCCGTCCATTACCTCGCCGACTATTACGGCACCGCTGACCCCTGCGTAATCCATATTTGAAACAAGCATTTCGGGCGAATTTTCACCGCTTATCATATACGGCGGCATCATCTGCCTTATCTCTCCTCCGAAATCGCTTTTTCCGTTTTCAAGCGAGCGCACGGGAGCGTTGTCGCGTCTGCCAGTTTGCTTTTTCCAAAGATGCGCGTGAGCATCAATTATTAAATTATTCATCCGCACCAAACCTTATAAGTAATTTTGCAAGCGAACCGTCATTATTTGCAAGGCTGTCAAAAGCCGTTTTGGCGTCTGCAATACCGTAAACGCCGCTTACCATACTCAGAATATCGGTTTTTTCGGTTGAGACAAGATAAATAAGCTCTTCAAAATCCTTTGTAAAAGCATTTCTGCTGCCGAAAATGTTTAGCTCCTTTTTAAGAATAACCGAATGGACAAAGGTCGTCTCCTTTTTTCCGTTTCCGATTAAAATGACGTTTGCGCCGTGAGCGGCGGCATCTATGCACGAAAGGAAGGTTACGGGAGAACCGCACGCTTCAACGCACACATCAAAGCCATTGCCAAAAGTAAATTCACTGCATTTTTTATTAAAATCGTCAACCTTATTGTTGATTATCATATCTACGCCGAAGCTTTTTGCAAGAGTAAGCCTACTTTCAAGCAAGTCCGCAATTGCAACCCTTGCGCCCATAGCCTTTGCCTTGATAAGCGCAAAAAGACCTATCGGGCCTGCGCCGACAATGAGAAGATTATCACCCTTATTTATTCTTGCTCTTGAAAGAGCGTGGGCGCTGATGGAAAACGGTTCGATTAAAGCAAGCTGCTTTGCCGAAAGCCCCCTGCCGTTTATAAGCCTGTCAACGGGCATTGTGATATACTCCTGAAAGCTTCCGTCACGCTGAACGCCCATGGTCTGGTTATCGTAACAGGCGTTGACAAGCGAGCGTTTGCACGCGTAACACTCGCCGCAGTTGAAATACGGATTACAGGTGATAATATCGCCCTTTTTAAAGCCTTTGTCATTTTCGCCTATTTCGACTATCTCGGCGGAAAACTCGTGCCCGGGAATTCTCGGATAAGTTGTAAACGGCTGATTTCCTGTATAGGAAGCAACATCCGCGCCGCAAATGCCGCAGTAAAGCACCTTGAGAAGCGCTTCATTCTCCCCTGCTACGGGCATTGGCTTTTCAATTATTCTTATTTCGTAAGGTTTTGAAATTTCAATTACTTTCATCATAATCCCCCGTCAATAAAATCTTTATTCCAGATAACCGCCGTCTTAAGCGGAGCGCCGCTGCAATAAATTTTATTGTAATATGCGTCCATCGGATCGGATATAAATTCGTTTTTATCAATAAGCTTTACCAGCTCGTCAAAATTACTTTCACAAAGTATTTTTATAGCCTGCTCCATATGCTTTTGAGTAAAGTTTATTGACGAAAGTATAACGTGGTTTTTAAAGCCGAAGGGCATTGAATCAAAGGTAATTTCAGGTCCGAGAGAAAAGCTGTTGTAAATGCCGTTACAGCCGAGAACCTCATAATCAAACGCAATTCGGCTTTCAACCGAATTTCCGCTTGTCCCGACAAAGACCGAACAGGCAGTGCCGAAATACGCCTTGATTTTTTTTGCAATTTCCCTTTCACTTAAGTTATCGCAGCAAAGGTAATCGGCGCAAACATTTTTCTTTGCAAAGCTCACCTTTTCGCTTTTTTCATCGCTTCGTCCGACAAAAAGGATTTTTGCGTCGGGGTGGTTTCTTCTAATCTGGTCGCCGATAAAAAGTCCCGTTGTCCCCAGCCCGTAAATTACGGTATTTTTAAACGTCTCCCCTTCGGCAATTTTTTTCGCCTCTTCCTCGGAGCATTTTTCACGCGCCGTAATAACCCTGAAATTCTGCGCAACGCCGATATCGGTCATTCTTTCATGCTGAAAAATTGCGCACGCATAAGGGTCACTGAAAACAAGTCTTTTTGCAACGGAAAGCGGAAGCTTATCCATTCCGTCATATTCCTTCGGCAAATTAAGAAGCATATCGGGATTAAAGTAGTTTTTGTCGCAAAAAAGTCCGTCAGCTTTATCACAGCCGTACTCAAAATAGGTTTCGTCCTCCGTAAAACGGGTGGGGTCGAAGCTGTCGCCGCCCCTTATGAGCACAATTGCGAACCGTTTTTCCTCGGGAACCCATACAACGCCCTCATGGCCGTTTATAAGTCTTTTTTGTCCTTCGGGAAATTTTGCGTCAAGCTCAAGGCTTTTGCCCATTTTCATAAGCGTAAAATCGGTTCCGCAAAAGCCGCAAAAAACCGGAATTGCTTCAATTCCCTCAATTTCCTTTTCGCCGCGAAGCCTTCTTCTCGGCGGATTTATAAGATTTATTTCGCCGTATACAAGCGGCTTTTTTTCATCGTTGACAAAATAGGTTGCGAATGCTTTCATCTCATCACCTCTTTGAGTTTGCCGAATAATTATATCATACATAAGTGTGTTCATCAATATTTTAAGCTTAAAATACTTTTACAAAGCCGCTCATTCTTTGAAGCGGATGTATTGTCTGTCAAGCTTTTTTGTGGTAAAATATTTTTTACTGGACAGGCGGTGAAAAAAATGGCAGCAAAAAGTGAAAAAAAGATAATCTACTTTGTTCCACATCAGGATGACGAGCTTCTTACAATGGGCATTGATATTGCCTCTTGTGTCGAAGAGGGGTACGAGGTTTTTATTGTTTTGTGCACGGACGGCTCGCGTTCGAGAATAAGAGAGCTTCTCAATGACAAAAGCCGCTGTGAAAAATGCAAAAGCACTCACAACTTTTCACTTTCGGTTGAGGAATTTGTAAAAGCAAGAGACAGGGAATTTTTCGCCTGCTGCGCCGCGCTCGGAGTTAAAAACGAAAACATTCTTTTCGACCGGAAAAGAATTACCGACTCGTGTCTTACAGAGGAAAAAGCCAAGGCGCTTATTAAAAAACATCTTGAGCTGTTAGGGAAAAACTGCACCGTTAAAACTATTTATCCAAACGACGCCGCTATTCAGCATCACGATCACAGAACGCTCGGTCTTGCCGCAAAGGAGCTTAAGGACGAGGGCGTTATAGAGCGTCTTGAGCTTATGGAGGAGCCGTACGTTGCAACAAAGGTTTCTCATAAAAAAGAGGATGAACCGAGAATAATTAAGGCTGACGGCAACATATCTTTAAAAATCAAAAATGCCGTTTCACAGTATTCGTTATTTAATCCCGAAATCGGACGGTTTGCAATCGGCTACCACAGCGTGACAAGGGAAATGGAGCTGTTAAAAACCGAAATGCAGTTATATAAACACATTTACTTTTAAAGCCGCGGTTTATTGACGAAAAATCAAGTTTGTGATATATTCAATTAAGCAGATAAATAAATGAGGGTGATACATAATGAAATTCTGTGCCAACTGCGGCGCGCCGCTTGATAATGAAGATTACGCGTTTTGCGCAAGATGCAGAGAATCGCTTCAGACCAACGAAACTATTGTAATAAATCCTATTGAACAGGAAAACAACGCTCAGGTTCAGCCGGATACTACTGTATTGACCGGGAACGTCAATGTTAGTCCCACTCCGAGCTACACTCCTGTTCCGATAAATAACTATCAGCAGAATAATTTTGCGCCGAATAACGGCAAATCGGATAAGGGCTCGAACAGAGCTATTGTTGTTCTTATAGTCTGCATTATTTTAGCCTTACTCGCTATCGGCGGACTGTTTTTGTTCAAGCACCTTAACGGCGGAAGCTTTGCAATAGAAAAAACTACCACCGAGGAAAGCGTTGAAAACGAGGACGAGGACAACGAGGACGAAAAAGAAACCAAGAAAAAGTCCTCGGCTGATGAGGATGAGGCAGAAAGCGAAGCCGATCCCGAGAGCGAAACTACGGCAGAGAAGGAAACCGTAGCCGAAAGAGAAACTACGGAAGAAACCGAAACTGCATCTAAGGAAGCGGTTGTATCAACCGAACGCAGAGAAGAAACCGACGGTCCGACCACTTATGTTGTTGTAACGGACGGCGATCCGTTAAGAGTAAGGTCAGGTCCCGGCACGAGCTACAGCAAAAAAAATTACACTCTTGCAAAGGGAACAAGAGTTGAGGTTTACGGCTTTGTTTTCAACGATGACGAATCCACTTACAAGAGATGGGCTGAAATCCATTACAGGGGCGAAATCGTTTATGTCTGCGCCGATTATCTCGTGTTAGCTGACTGATATAAACGTAAAACCGAGGTGAAATAATGCGAAGCTTTATGAGCTCGTTTGCGGCATTTGCAATTGGTTGCAGCGGTTACAAGAAAAAGGTTGCAGACGAGGAAAAGCGTGAAAAATACATAGAGAAGCTGAGGGTGAAAAACGAAAAAGCCTTCAAGGCTCCTCCCTTCCCCTATCGGTCAAAAACCGAAATGAGAGTAATTGAGGGCGTTGACACGTTCTTTTTCAACCGCGGCAGGGAAAAGAAGATAATCTATCTTCACGGCGGAGCATTCTGCGAACAGCCTTTACTACCTCACTTTTGGTTTTGTGACGCGGTCTCAACGAAAACGGATTACGAAATAATAATGCCCATATATAAAAAGGCGCCCGAATACACCTTCGAGGACACCTTTAAATATCTTAAAAAGCTCTACTATTCGCTTATTGAAAACGGACAGAGCGAAAGCATAGTTTTTATGGGCGATTCATCGGGCGGCGGACTGGCGCTGTCGTTTTGCGAATACTTAAATGAAATCGGTCTGCCCCAGCCGAAAAGGCTTATTCTTCTTTCGCCCTGGCTTGACGTAAGTATGGATACGCCGTTCAGAGAGGAATTCAAAAAGAAAGACCCGTCTCTTGAACACTCCTTTCTGAAAACCGCCGGCAGAAACTGGGCAGGAAGCACGGACGTTCACGATTACAGAGTGAGTCCTACATACGGAAATCTCAAGGGACTTGCGCCGATTACGATGTATTTCGGCACATACGAAGCCTTCATTGATGACGCGCGTATTTTCAGGGACAAATGCGAAAAAGCAGGTGTTTCGCTTGATTACCGCGAATACGAGGGAATGAATCATGTCTTTGTCATTTACCCGATACCCGAGGCGAAAAAGGCGCAGAAGGAAATAATCGGAATACTTAATAAACAGTAAAAATTTAGGGGAGTCTACTGACTCCCCTTTTTTATTATTTAATTGTCATTAAAGTAATTAGTTTCCTGCGGATTAAGGTTCTGAATGTTTTTTGTAACAATAAACGGGTATCTGAATACCTTTTCGTACGGCTCAAGCTCACCTGTTTGAGGATTTGTAATTTCACCCCGATAGGTTATAACTGTTTGACCGTCAACATTTTCATATTTTGCCTCAATATAATGTGGTTTCTCAAGTTTCATAAGAGTTTCTTCAACAAACTCTCTTTCATTATCCGAAACCAGCTTCATATTTGCCTGCTGTTTTTTTGAGGATTTTTCGCTGAACCAAATACCGAGCGAACAAAAATAACTTTTTCCCTCTTTTCGGAATCTTTTCATAGCCGGAATGTCACTTTCGGGATTTGCAGAGGGATCCCCATAAATCGGATAGCTGACGCTAACGCCCGAGTCATAGTATTCGTTATGATAGAATATCATTCCCGCACAGCCGACAAAAGTTAAAACAAGAACTACGGAAACCGCAATTATTATCTTTTTCATGGGTATTACCTCTTTAATTATCAAGCTCGGGTTCAGCTTTGATTTCTCCCTCTACCTGCTGAAAATCAGGCCAACCTGCAATATCAATATACGTCTCAAAATCTGGATTTGAGAACATAAAACCGTGCTTTTCAATAAAAGAAGCAACTTTTTCGTTACCTTTAAAAAACTTTTCCAACTGCGCTTCCTTTTCAAGCACCCACTGTTTAAGTGTTACACTTTCGGTGGTCGAATAAACAAGGTAATAATAATCCTTAATTAAAGTTAGCGCTACATTGTCATCAGGCGTAATCATTCCCAAAACTTCTTCCATAATCTTTTTTGACTCATCAATTTGACCGTCGAGATAAAGAGCTTTTGCATAGTCAACGCCTTTTCCGACATTATGCAGCAGCGCAACCATATCGCCGCACCCAACCGCAAACATACCTTCTTCTTCATTATATTCTGATTCATAAAAGATTTTTTGATATTTTACGCAGTTTTTCAGATAATCGGCAGGAGGAGTATTTCCCCTGTGTTTACCGTCAATATAAAGCTTTGCGCTATACATCATAACAAGCGCATCCAGGTTTTCCTGTGAGGGATTAAGCTTATATGCCGTTTGCATTATTTTGCCGACTTTTTTAGACGTATAAAAGTAATCATTCGTTTCAATAACAACAGTTCCGTCATCCTTAACATATTCCGTATAATCATTGCTTTCACAAAGATACGCCGATAAAGGGGTTGTGAAAACGGTTACAAAAACTCCAATTAACAATGCCAAAACCAAAGCGGTTACAGGAATAACAATGTATCTCCTTTTCATTTTTTGTCTGCCCCCTTCTTAATTGTTGACTTTCTGATAAGCAGATGAGCAACTGAAAGATTCACTGTACTGAGGACAAGCGTTGCTATAATAAAATTGGTTGTCCTGCCGAAAGGCGATGTACCGACTCCAAGGAAAAATGTTCTTAATATAATAGCAATAGTCTCAAACCAATCCGGGTTGTAAAGCTGCCAAAGCGTAACAAAGAAAATAAATACGGCAACCAAAACCGTGCCGAAAAGCACCTTATAAAACAGCTTCATACTGCGTGAAAGCGAACCTATCATATAACCGAACGCCATTGAAAGAGTATAAATGAACGCTACCATTACCGTATACAGGAAAATCTGCGAAATCATTGAATCAGGCATTTTAAAGCCTGCGCCCAAACAATGCGAACTGAAAAATTCAGTTTTAGGATCTGAAGCCGTATCAACGCGGAAGAACAAATAGTCAGTCAGGGTCGATATTAAGCCGTAAACAAGATTTATCGGCAAAAGCGCGATAAAGCTGTAATGACTGCACTGCCTTGTAATTCCGTTTTGCAGAAACATATCAAGCTCCTTTGAATAAGCATTCAAGCCGAGAACAAAGGTGAAGATATACATAATAAAGGGAAAAAAGTCCTCAATTCCCGTATTAGTTCTTGTAACGCCTCTTATAATAAACGCGCCGATTAAAAGTTCAAACATAAGAGCATAAAAAATACCCGTTATTTTTGCAGTTTTAAAAAATCTGTATTTAACAGCACTTTTAAGCTTCATTTTATTTTCCCTCCCCCGTAAGTTCAATAAACAGCTTTTGAAGATTTATCGGTATTATTTCAATGCTTTCGGGTACGGATGTAATATTATCCTTACCCAGTACATAGGCAGTTTTCAGCGCGCCGACAGAGTCCGAGCCGATAACGTTTTTATCCTTTGTAAATTCGTCAACGTCCTGCGCCTTGCCTGACACTCCGTAGCCTGACGAAATAAGGTTTTCAACGCTGTCGGTCTTTATTACCCGTCCCTCATTGAGTATTACAACATCCTCAAGAAGCGAGGCGACCTCTTCAATAATATGGGTTGAAATAACTATTGTTCGCGGATTTTCTCCGTACTGCTCAAGAATGGTTTTATAAACCAGATCCCTGTGGTTCGCGTCAAGCCCTAAAATCGGCTCGTCAAGGAAGGTGTAAGGCGCGTTGGACATTATTGCGACAATAAACTTCGCTATCGTCCTGTAACCCGTTGAAAGAGCTCCTATGCTCTTTTTCGTTTCAAGTGAGAATTTTTCAGCCAGACCGTTTGCCTTTTGAATATCAAAATCCGGATAAAACTCCTTTGTCCACTTAAAAATATCCTTGACCTTCATAGATGACGGATAGTTGTCGACCTCGCTCATAAGAAAAACCTTGGACTGCATTTTATCATTTTCAACCGCATCTTCGCCGTCAATTAAAACCTCGCCGTCAAACTTAACAAGTCGGTTTGAAATGATATTCAGAAGCGTACTTTTACCTGCGCCGTTTCTGCCTAAAAGGCCGTAGATTTTTTCACTTTCAAATATGAGCGAAACATCCTCAAGCGCCCTGACCTTGCCGAAGGTCTTTGTAACATTTTTTATTTCAATGCTCATTTTTCTCTCCCCTTTCGATAAGAGCTATTACCTCTTTTTCACTTAAGCCGAGCTTATTTGCCTCGGCAATAAGCGGCGCAATATAGTTTTCAAAAAAGCCCGTCTGCCGCTTATTTTTAATAATTTCAACGGCGCCCTCGGTTACGAACATACCCAAGCCGCGTTTTTTGTAAATAACGCCCTCGTCAACAAGAATATTCATTCCCTTAAGCACCGTTGCAGGGTTAATCTGCAGTGAAACGGAAAGCTCGGTTGTTGAAGGAATCTGCGTTTCCTCGGGATAAATACCCGTAAAAACTGCGTCCTCAAGCTGACGGGCGATTTGTAAATAAATCGGTGTTTGCGAATTAAAATCAAATTGCAAGGTTAAGCTGCCCCCTTTCGTTAGGTTAGTTACTTCTATAACTAACCATATAACATATTTTGATTTTTGTCAATACCTTTTAATGAAATATTGAAAAAATATATTTGATATGATAAAATTAACCGTATAAAAAAACACCCATAAGATGGTTATGGGTGATAAATATGGAAGTGCTTTACGAACGGGAAAAAGCGGTCGAATACGCAAGGAAATGGGCGTTTTCAAGAAATCCTGCGTACTATAATTTTGATTCTCTCGGAGGCGACTGTACCAATTTTGCTTCCCAGTGCCTTTATGCAGGCGCTCCGGTAATGAATTATACACGAGACACGGGCTGGTATTACATTTCACTTAATAACCGAGCCGCTGCCTGGACCTCTGCGGAGTATTTCAAAAGATTTATGTTAAGAAATACGGGTATAGGTCCCGTGTGTGAGAAAAAAAGCCCGTTTGAACTCGAAATTGGGGATTTTATTTCACTCGTAAGTGACGGCAGGAGTTATCACACGCTAATTGCAGTCGGTTTTGATAACGGAATGCCTCTCATAGCCGCTCATACATACAACGCCTTTATGCGGCAGCTTGACAGTTATTATTACGAGGATGCTATAGGAATTCATATAAAATATTCAAATAAATAAAAGAGGTAGGAATATGAAAATCGGTTTTATCGGACTCGGAATTATGGGCGAGTCAATGTGCGCTAATATTGTTAAAAAGCATAATGACACTGTCTACTGCTCTGACCATAAGCAGAGTAAAATTGACGAATTATCGGCTCTCGGCGCGGTAGGGTGCAAAACTAATACCGAGGTCGCAAAAAATGCGGACGTCATTATCTCAATGGTGCCGACTTCAGATGATGTCAGAAATCTTTATGACGAGCTTATGCCGTATATTGACGAAACAAAAATCTGTATTGATATGGGTACTATTGACCCGTCTGTTTCAGTCGAGGTTGCAAACAAGGTTAAGGCAAAAGGCGCGCAATTTGCGGACTGCCCCGTAGTAAAAAGCAAGCCTGCCGCTATTGACGGCACTTTAGGTATTCTTGTCGGCTGTGACGAAGAGCTTTTCCCCGTTATAAAGCCGATTCTTTCCTATATGGGCAGTACTATTATATATATGGGCGGCAACGGAAAAGGTCTTGCTATGAAAATCTGTCAGAACACTTTACTCGGTCAGATACAGAACGGCGTGAATGAAACCCTGCTTCTTGCAAAGAAAATGGGCATTTCAACCGAGAATTATGCGGCGGCGGTTGAATGCGGCGGCGCGAAGTGCTTTTACGTTGAGCTTCAGCACGAAAAGCTTGAGAACGAGGACTGGACAACCGCCTTTTCACTTGAAAATATGAACAAGGATTTAGGTATCTGTTTAAGATTAAGCGAAGAACAGAACTTTAAAATGCCGGGCGTTGAATACGTCAAGACCATTTATGACAAGGGTATGGAAAACGGACTCGGCAAAGAGGATTTCAGAGCGACGTATAAAATAGTCAGAGGAGATTATGATTAGAATTTCCACCAATTGTCAAAATAATGCAAAACTGACTGTAGGGGGCGATGACCCCAGCGCCCCGAATAAAGTAATATCGCAACTCACGGGCTGTCGAGGTTGCCAGCCCCTACGGAATAAAAAACTTGGAGGAAGAAAATGAAAAGAATCACAAATGACATTTATCATATCGGCGTAAATGACCGCAATATTGACCTTTTTGAAAGCCAGTACCCCGTACCGAACGGCATGGCTTATAATTCATATTTGATTAAAGACGAAAAGGTCGCAGTTTTTGACACGGTTGAAAGGCATTTTACGGACGAATGGTTTTCTAATATTGAAGAAATCCTTGGTGACTTTGCTCCCGATTACCTGATAATTCAGCACATGGAACCCGACCACTCGGCAAATATAATGAACTTTGCAAATAAATATCCGACTGCGAAGCTGGTTGGAAACGCAAAGACGTTTAAATTTATGGAACAGTTTTTCGGTGACGCGCTTGCCGACAGGCAGGTTGTTGTCAAGGAGGGTGAAACGCTGTCCCTCGGCAGTCGCGAGCTCACATTTATTATGGCTCCTATGGTGCACTGGCCAGAGGTTATGGTGACGTATGACAGCAAAGACAAAGTGTTGTTTTCGGCGGACGCTTTCGGAAAATTCGGCGCAACGGATACTGATGAAGAATGGCTTGACGAAGCAAGGCGCTACTATATCGGCATTGTCGGTAAATACGGAATGCAGGTTCAGGCACTTTTAAAGAAGGCTTCTGTCCTTGAAATTGAAAAAATCTGTTCTCTTCACGGCCCCGTGCTTGAAAGCGAAATTGATAAGGTCATTGAAAAATACAATATATGGTCCTCTTACGGTGTTGAGAAGGACGGCGTTGTGATTTGCTACACGTCAGTATACGGACATACACAAGAGGCGATAAATTTACTTCGGGATAAGCTGAGTGCAAAAGGCATTGAGGTTAAGACCTATGACCTTGCGAGAACTCATAAATCAGTTGCGGTTGCAGACGCCTTTTCATACGGCAAGGTTGTACTTGCGACAACCACCTATAACAATGAAATATTCCCGCCTATGAGAGAATTTCTTGCAGAAATTAAGGAAAGAGGTTTTCAGAACAGAACCGTCGGAATAATCGAAAACGGCTCCTGGGCGCCGCAGGCAGCAAAGATTATTAAAGCCGAGCTTGAAAACTGCAAAAACATCACCTTCTGTGAGAATACAGTGACAATTAAATCTGCTTTGAATGATGAGTCAAGAGCGCAGGTAGATAAGTTGGTTGAAGAGGTGATTTAATAAAACGCTTGATACTTTTTATCAGAAGTAATCACTTTTTGAAATATAAAAGTAAAAAAAATAGAAAAATTATAGCTTATATTTTTTTCGTTTTTTTGTTTTTTGAAGTGTTTCGTTATTCTGCTTTTTTACAGTTTGTTCTTTTTTTATTATTTCATATACCATTAGAATTGAAACTATCTCTCGTATTCTTTGGTAGTGATAATTATTAATTATTGTATTTTTTATTATTACTCCAAACAAGAAGAAAAACAGCGAAATGATCGCTGAAATAAGCATAGCAAGCATTATCCTATGCTGCATTTCGTCTTTCCCTTGAATAAATGTTTTATCAAGAAAATAATTAATCATTGAGGTAAAAAACTGAACAGTTTTTTTTATTGCGCCAATATGCAATGTTGATTCATTCAACTTTTTTATAATACTGTATTTTTTTATAATATAGGAAAAAATAGATGATAATCCAAACACAAACGTTGATAATCCGGATATTCTAAGCAATCTTTTATTTGCGTGCCACATTGCATTCATGAACCTTATGTGTGCCTCAATTTTTTGTAAATGCCCATAATCCGACGAACTAAAATGTTTGATATAGAGTTTTTTATCCCATACAAATGACTTACTCCTTTTTGTAATCTTATTATCATCTATATTTTCCCAATCTACATATTGGGCCAAATTAGTAAATCCTCTTTCCTTAAGGTATTTTTTGAGATTTCCATATGGATACTCCACACAAATATTGCTATACTTTTCAATTCCGCTTTTTCTTATGAACAACTTAATATTGTTTATTTCTTCTATTTGATCAATACTTGTTTCGTCAAGTTCAGATAATCGATTTACTAACGCAAGATAAATATGTTTTAAAACATAAGGCTTTGAACGATAGAACTTTTTCTTCTTTTCTGCCTTTCTAAATAAATTTTTTATTCTTCCTTTGAATGGTCCCTTATACTGTCTATTACATATTAGTTTTGCATCATAATTTATTTTCATATCATAGTTTTCAATAAAATTATTAAATAACTTAATTATTTTATCATATTTCTCATTTGTAACCAATTCAGCAAAAGCATAATCATTATCATCAACTGCTGCCGAATCATAATATATATATTGTGCACTTTCCATATCCGGCTCTCTTGAATTTGACCGTCTGAACATTGTGCCTATAACATATGAAATAACACAAAAAAGAAAAATAAGTATTTTGGTATTTGGTCTGTATGAACTATAAGTATAAATACAAATAAACCAAAATGCATATAAAGTAAAAATAAAATATGAACAAAAATACACTCCAGGAATAAAACTGCCTAACAACTCATCAACAAATTCATATATTTCATCAATAGTATTCTTGAAATTTTTCATAATACCTTCTCCTTAATATAAATCTTTAATAAATGATATATCTACAAAGTATAAAAAACAATACAACTTGCAAAAAATGCATTTTATCATACAAAAAAAGACAATTTTTTTATTTATCAGACTTGACAAACACAAAATATTTGCCAAAAGGCATATATGATTCTTTTATAGAATACTTTTATTATTAAATTTGTTATCAAAATCTTTTAAATAAGTATTGCAAAACCTAAAAAAATGTGATATTATATCGTGGCTGTGAATAAACAGCTATTTCCGGGTGTGGCGCAGCTGGTAGCGCGCTTGACTGGGGGTCAAGAGGCCGTGAGTTCAAGTCTCGCCACTCG
>CAKZZS010000072.1 GCA_937884975.1 uncultured Clostridia bacterium
AAACAACATTATCTTCGAGCCATACCATCTGTGTGTCGGTAATTGCATCTAAAAGGCATTTGTAGTAATTATTACAATCTCGATCTATACGGTCAAAGTAAAAAACAGTATCAACATAAAAATGTTGCCAATCATTAGGCTCCAAATCCCAACCTTGATTAACAACTTCTTGTGTTACATACTCTGTAAATGCCTTCTGATACTTATTTGCTTCATTTGTCTTATATGTTACTGATACAGGTCTGCCATATTGAATAATCGCCCTATGTCCTAAATAATGATTAACAGATGGAGGAATAGGGGATATTAACTTTAATTCGCTTATAAGTAACACCTACTTTTGAAAAATAAGGGGAACAAATTCTGCTAAAACACAACTTGCTCCCCTCCATTTTCTTATATAATTTCTCCCGTAAAGGGAACTTCAAGACCGTCATTCTCAATGCGTTCGCCCTCATTCTCGATAGCGGGTTCATCAACAACAGCGGTCTTTTTCTTAGACTTCGGTTTCTTTTCCTCTGCTAAAATCTCAACCACAACAGATTTGATATTATCAACAAATTCAATTTCACCGTAATCCTCAATTGCCTTGCTCAGTTCAGCCTTAGCTTCTGTCTTGGTAATCTGTTTACGTGCATACTGTATGATAGGAAGATGATATGCGAAATGCTCCGGGCAACATACAACACGTCGCCACTGATATATTTCATCTATATTCTTATTACAAGTATGACACTGTTCAAATTCCTTACCGCACACAAGGCAATTCGTCATTGCCTTTTTAGCCATAAGCTCACCTCAATTAACCGGCATCTTCGCCTGTATATACGATAACGTCAAACAGGTCACTACCCTGTGCAGGGTTACAAAGGTCGGTCATACCATCAAACGAGAAGTTGTGAACAACCTGATCGCCACCAAGTTCAAGAGAGAACTCACCGGAGAAATCAGCACGAGGAATATAGATAGCGATATAGAACTCGTTATCACAAGCGTCCTTACCAAAGCAGTGAATCCATACTTCTCTTGTCTCAGAGAATGTATCAGAGGGGTTCGTTACCTTTGTACCAGATACGTTACGCTCGTAAGCGTAAACGATATTAGTACCGTTAGCGATTACAGGGTCAGTATCAGTAGGCAGAGTAATTGTCTTGGTCTCAGGGTCATAAGCAAAGTGAGTTGCATCAGCAGCTGTAGCCTGCTCATAAGTAGCCGAAACAGCACCATTAGCAGCAAGAGCCTTTATGTAACCAATTTCCTTACCTGCTGTACCGATAGCCTTAGCATCAGTAGTAATTGTAGCACCTGTAACAGTCTTAAGCTCGGACTTCTTGATAACAAGGTCATCAGCAGCGGTAATTTCGCCACCAGTCTGAGCCTTCATAAGACCAGCAGATACCATACCGTAAGTACCCTCACCGGTTATAGCCTTATTCTGCTTCTTATAACCGATTACACGACCATTCTTACCTGTAAGAGCAGTCTTGTCCTGTGTGGCATTAAGAGTAAAGTCCTGCATATCCTCCAGTTTGAAGTCAAGCATACCAGTATCACGGAAATAAGCCTCGAAGTCCAGCCACTCAGTAATGGTATAATCATTTATAACTGTAGCCATAATATTCATTTCCTTTCTTTATAATTTTTGGTTTTAAACATAACGACTTAACGCTTCTTTAGGCAGTTTGTTTAAGTCTGCACCAACCAAGCGAGAGTCCATTATTTCGTCAACACTCTTGTCCTTGTCAATTTGCTTAACACTCTGGAACAAGTTATAGATAGTAACATCATTAACTGTCTCGAAGTTATAGGGAAAGTTGCAATTGTTACAAAGACGCAATATAATGGAACCAAGTACACTATCATTATTGTCTTGTTCCTTTCTTGCCTTTTCTTTTTTCTTATAATCCTGCTTAATTCGCATTTTTTTGGCAAAGGCGTTACCAAACTTTTTCTTTGGAGTCTTCTCAGTACCAACCATAGTAGCGATTATATTAGAAACATCGAGGTAAACTATCTCATTAAAGATTTCTTTACCCGTTTCGTCAACAAAAATAAGTTGTCCACTACTATCAGCACCGGCTTTCAGTTTCCTGTAATCCAGTCCTTCAAATAATTGACAACTATTCTCTTTATCTGCTATGTAAGAAGTCAGTAACATAAAGAATAATAAATATTCACTCACTTCTTCAAAGTCCATACCAAGACTATCCAATTCACTTATCATATCAGTAGGGGTTTTAATAAAAAGGTTTGCTTCCTTCCAAAATTGGTTTTCAGTTTCCTCATTATCTCTACCTCGAATTTGCCCGATAGTAGGAATGTTTATAATAATATCATCATTATAGTGGTATTTTTTACGACCTATAAGATCTATTTTCTTAGCCATACAGGTTCACCGCCCTGTTACGCACCTTGTTACTCCAATCAGTGATAGTAAAGTAAAGCAAACGACCGTAGTAATCCTTATTCTCAGGCACAAATATCTTATTGTAAATGAGATGGTTAGGAGCAATACCGAGATTATTCTTATACTCAAACATCTTCTTGATTTCTCTTGCCATAAGATCATTACGGAACATATTTCTTGCACTCTTAAAAGGTTCTTCTGTACGTTTCGTCCGATACTTGTGCATATCCTTATGTGTCACCAACCAGAAGTAAAGTCTAACTTCTGTGTAAGTATTCTGTTTGCTATCTCTCGGATACTCAGGTACTTCGTCAAGATCAAACATAATATAAGACCCAGTTTCCTCAATAGCACCGTCTATGTAATGTTGAGCTTTAAGGTGTGTATCTATAAGAGCATCTGACACTTCTACGTCCTCGATTTCATCATTGCTTAATATTCCTACAATAAGTTCATTATTGAGTAATTCATTAGCAACTACGTTTCTATAATCTTCAACCAAGAAATCATTCACAGATTATACACCCCCTGTTATCTCAATTTCAACTTCACCCTTATTGCCATCACTATCAGTAGCAATAACCTTAAAGGTTTCGTTTATAATTCTTTGGTCGCTTGCAACAGATACCTTACATTGAGTATCGTTTACAACAGTTAAAGTCAGCTTACCGTCAAGAACTGTATCATTTTCAAGGCTGAATGTCACAGGTACAGTCGTATTGAAAGTCTTACGACCACCTACACGAATAATAGGTTCTCCCGCATAAGTAATCTCCACAGGCTGAATAACAGGTTCAACTTTCTCAAAATAGTCGCATATCCAATGCTCAATACTATCCGTATCGGAATTGTACTCGTCCTCTGCAAGAGTGATTCTGAGAATGCCCTTATCATACTCGTAAGCAGTCGTGTCGTTTTGAGAAATTTTGAACACGGTCGGATTGACCTTATTACGGTCAAGAAAGAACCGCTTATCACGCATAAGAGCGATTGTATTCTCGTCTGCTGTAATGGTAATTTGGTGCTGTGTTGTACCAAGTACCATAGTATTAGACTCTGTTGTACCACTGTTATACTGTGTAGAGTTAATGTCAAAAGCAGGGTAATCGTAAATGTTACCCTCATCATCTTGCCACCGTATCCATACATTCAAGCGTTTCAGAAGCCCTGCACAAAGAATGTCATCTCTGTTATAAGACTCATAAACTATCCAATACAAATCTTCTTTTTGGTCGTGAAGTACATCGCCAATCTCCAAACGATCACAAATCAAACAGTTAAACTGTCGTGTAAATCCCGCAGCTTCGGAGTGTTTTTCATTGAAAGTCTTAATAGGAACATTAATATCTTCGTCCTTACCAAACTCCCATAAAAAAAACTCTTCCTGATAGGAAGGGTCTGTTTTTAATTGGTTGAGCATTAGACGCTGACCATCTTTGATTTTCCTATGCCGTATATCAACACCTCTATTATCCATTCGTAGTTTCATATTAGCAAAACTCATTAAAACCACCTCTTACAACAGTGTGTGGTAACAGTTCTGCTATATTTACTTGGATTATAGGAGCCTTTTTCAGCATAGAGTTTGGCAAACTCGGACTCACTATTACGGATAGAATAATTTATCATAAGTTGTTTGTTGCGCTTATATAAATCATTCTGAATTTCTGTTACTCTCGTAAGGACATTAGCATTGTCATATTTATGG
The DNA here is from genome assembly GCA_937884975.1 of uncultured Clostridia bacterium. Lineage (GTDB taxonomy): Bacteria > Bacillota > Clostridia > Oscillospirales > Acutalibacteraceae > Fimenecus. The sequence continues at coordinate 4,116 of CAKZZS010000072.1, forward strand.
AAATCAGTTGTGCTCATGTGCGCTCGCAACATTTCTGTAACGATCACATAATTTGCCTGTATGTACTGATATACCATAAATGTCGCAAGTATCTCTTTATTTACAACGCCCAACTCAAAGTTAAAACACTTGTTTACATCGTCCCTGTCATTCAAATTTTGGTCGCAACATTCAAAGTTAGTTATGGCAGGTTCAAGATATTCTTCCAGTATTTTGTCCGCTTCTTCTTCCAGCAAATCCTTCAAGTCTTGGTCTTGCATTTTAGAATAGACAGACTCAAACAACTCTTTATATGGAGTTTTTATTACTTCATCTGCCATAATGATTCCTTCCTTTACTTTATCTCATCAGAAAAATCAAACTGTAACTTCTGTTCAAGAAGTCTAATAACGTTTATATCCTTTAATGTATTGTTTTTGTACATTGTGCGAACTTTGGATATAAGAACATCTCTTAGATTAACATTAAGAGCATCATCTATTGTTTTAGAAATGGTATCTAAGTCATAAGTAAACAGCGTTTTAAGATCAGACACTTTTGCTACGTTTTCATAAATCTTTGTAAGCCTGAACTGCTTAATAGCATCATTATTCATAAGAATAACATAAGGCTTTCTAAGAAAATCGCTCTTGGTATTGTTCATCTCGGTAATAGCACCTATTGTCATAGGCTCGGTAGCACCAATTCCGTCCCAAGTATAAATAGCATTATTCTTTCTCGACTTATAAATAAGCGTACCAAATGTCATAGACTTGACAGGTATAACAGTATCATCGGAAAGAGTAATATTTATCTCATTTTCTACATCTATAGACTCATCTAATTCGTCAATAGTAGAAGCAATTGTTCCTACCAAATCAACCTCATTAGCCGTTTCTGTCTTTACTGTTTCAACAACAGACGGAGTTTCTTCCTTTTCAGGTTGAATATCATTATCAAGATTAAGGTTATCAATATCAGTAAAAGTTGTTTTAAGTTTTTCTCTCAACTTATCCTCGCCAACATTACCAATTTTCAGACCCTTTTCTTTTGCGTATGCTTTAAGTTCGCTAAAAGTCATTGTATCAAAATTCATATTTAGAAATTCCTTTCAAATAATTTGGTCGGGATAGAAAATACTACCCCGACCTGAATGATTGATTTTGAATTAAAGAACAGTGTACTTACCAAATACATCAGAGAATACGCAACCAACGCCGAGTTTTGTTTGAATTTGCGTATCGAGCGTCTGGTCGTGAGTATCCTGTTCAGAAAGTTCTCTTGCTCTTGTATCACCCTCAAAGAATATCTTAATGAACTTTTCGTTATCAGGAAGAACAAAGAGTTCCTTGTTGTTAATCTTGAAGTTGTATGTACCCTTGATAAATGTCTGAGGAATTACAACACCAGTTGCGCCAAGACCTGTGAGGTTAAGTACAAGACCCTTTGTAGCTCTCTCTTCCTTCTGAGAATCGGAAATCCAATTAGAGTTCATACCGTCCATTACATAACCAAGCGCAGTTCTCGTACCAGCAATTACAACAGAACGACCTGTTGCTGTCTCAACTTCCTCTATAAGATTTCTAAGAGTGAGTTCATCGTATGTACCAGACTTAACAAAAGCAGCAGGAAGGTATGTAGATGCACCCTGAAAAGCTGCATATACACGACCGTCTATATCGTCCTGCATAGCCTTCTGCATCTTAGCAACCATCTCAGGAATTGTGATAATACCCTTAAGGAATCTCTCAAAGTCATCATAGACACGAATATATATCCATTCAAGGTCAAGAGAGAAGGACTTCTTGCCGGGGAGTTTCTTACGGTCTGTGTCCCAATGGTTGCCTGCAAATCTCGAAACAAGGAGAGTGTTCGGCGTATCAACAACATATTCGTTCTTGTCACCAAGCGCACCATTCTTTGTTTCTACGAACTGGTCGTAAAAGGTGCTATTTTCCCACGCCAGCGGTAAATTGGTGTTAAGCACCTCTTCAATTATAGTGAATATTTCATTCTTATGGTTTCTCCAACCTCTCCAAGTGAGTTTATCTTCACCGAGGATTTCAAAAATGCCCTCACGGACACCCTGATCGGTAAACTTAGCCTGTTCAGCACTGGCAAAAGTGGAAACGCGATTAGTGCAAGCGTCGTTAATCAGATTTGTAATCTGTTCAATTCTCTTATCCATAATCTATACACTCCTTTCTCTATTAAACGTTCTCGTTCTTGATAACTTCAATTACTACCTTCTTACCAGTTGTATCTACTGTACCAGCAGTACCAACAGAGAAAGCAAAACCGTAATTTTCAATCTCAACTACCTGACCAATAAAGCCATAAGTATCAGCAGGCTTAGTTGTACCAGCGTCCTTCAACTTATTATCTGTACCACTGACCGTAACGTAATCGCCTACTGCTATAGCTGTAGAATCGTTAATAGGTGTGATACCATAATCCATTACTGCAAACTTATCGTGGTTATGAGCAACAAGTCCATAAACTCTAAAGGGTTTATTTGCTTTGTTTATGTAAGCGTCCTCATTCTGATTGATAATTCTGCTATCGTCATAAGACCAAGCAGGGTTAGCAACAAGAAACACCTCACTACCAGCAGTAGGAACTGTTGCATTATAAATATTTCTCTCGTCTGTTACAAGTGCGCCCTTGCCAACAACAGAGCCATTTTCTATATCGTTTGTGTAAAGAAAATCAAAGCAGCTACCAGTAATCTTGGTAGTTTCAACAACATTGTATGCCATAATAATCTATCCTTCCTTTCTTAATCCTGTGTGAATTTACTGAGCAGATTGCCATATCTCGAACTATTGTTCATATTATCAGAAATCTTAATTCCCTGAACGCCAGATACGGTAGGCTCATAACTAAATTCCTGTTTCTGATTTAACATTGCCTTGCCCATAATCATCATAAGATCGGCATCAATCTCTTCAAGGCTCTTTTCACGGTTCTTAGGGTCGGCTCTATAGAAAAGGAACTCCTTAACACGTCCCATTTTCTGTGCGGCCTTATCAAACCTTGCTTCTACATCAGCGTTATGCTTGTCCGCAATACGCTTCTCATCCGCAGCCTTGTACTTTTCAAGTTCAGCGTGTTCAATATCGTACTGTGTTTTAAGTTCTGCATACTTATCAGTAGCTTCGGACACCTGCGCCTTAAACTTTTCAAGTTCAGTAGCGATATTGTTCTGATACTTTGTCTCGACCTCTGTTTCCTTTTCCTTTACTGCAAAATCAACCGCAGTTGTTACAGCAATAGAAACTTCAGAAGCATAGTCAAAATCAGTATCCTCCTTTTCCTTAGTTGTCAGAGAACACTCTTTTGCTTCGTCAAAATTAAATACAATACCATCATCGGTCTGTAAATAATTAACCGTGTATGTCTTATTATCTGTTCTGTCAATAACACCAACAGTAGTGTCATCAAGACTAACAAGAGCATAACGACCAACAGCCACGCCCAGAGCATTTTCGTATGTAACGTTGGAAAGTGCTTCTACTATCTTTTCTCTGTTCATAGTCTTTGTACTATCTCCTTCCTTAAAATTGTTTATATCCTGAACGGGCTTTACGTCCGATTCATACGATTTTAATTTTTCAAGCATTAACTCAAAATTCTGCTTAAACTTTTCCTCATTGAGAGAGAATGAATGTATCTTTTCAACTCTACAAGAAGGGAAACAAGGACGAACATTAGTGTCGTCATCTGCTTTCTGTAATAGACAAAGGCAACTAAAAGTAAAATCGTTAATGGCAAAAATACCATTGTCCTTGTAATAACCATCATTAACAGTTATCTCGCAGGATTCATTAAAATAAATCTCATCATTATACGCTGCGTACATTATGTTGTATCTACCTGTCCACAGAATTACATCCATTACAAGATAAGTATTATAAGTCACCCCGTCAGGCTCCAAAACTTGTTCTTTATGAATATTAGCAGACTCAGGTATAGTTCCAAAAGGTATGCACTCATTTACTATTTCAATGCCCTCATTTGAAATAACTACTTTACTATCGTGACCGCCAACGCGCCAACCGCCTGTTTTTTCATCGCGATACAGATGTGCCACTATCGGCTTATTATAAAACTCATTACGAGCAATAGCCTTATCAATAGCTTCCATAGTTATGTCAGAGCCATTAGCATTATCGCCCAAAGCTAAAGCATAGCATCTACATTTTGTAAATTCAGGATTAACAACCTCAAAATTTGAAAATTTGGAAGTAAAATTTACTTTCTGAATAGCTTCAAAATTCAATTTATTTGTCCTCCTTTCTTATAATCTCTTATATAAGACAAAAGACGAGTCACGCCATAAGCGTCTCGTCTTTGTATCTCCAATAATATCCCTTATATTGAGTTTTATTTTTTATAGCTTTTCTTACAGGCTTATATGTATCAGATAAATTGAAGAATTTTGCAATATCTCTTTGACAACTAAACTCTTTTATTATATTGTTGTTTTCATCACGCATTTCAACAGCAATATCATTTTTCTTAGTTTTCATTAAAGGTTCTTCACCATAATAAGAAAAATAATAACCTTTGCAAGTTCCACCACTTCTAATAGCTTTTCTTACACTGCCTTCAGCACAACCAATATAATCATCAGCTTCTTTCCCATATCGAAATCTCATTAAAAAATTCCCATTTATATCATACATTGATATTGGTCTAATACTCTCAAATTCTCTACGGACATCAAATATTTCATCTTCATATAATAATGTAGTTTTATTAAAATGTTTATCTCCACTTATATAAGCATACATAATTCCACTTTCAATTCCGAGTTTTTCAGCAGCATCAAGAGGGTCATCGTAAACACCTATAATTTCACCAAACATATTATATTGAATAACACGTTTACCTTTCCAACCCATTATCATAAGTTTAACAATACGTTCAGGATCATATTTAGAAATATCCACATTATCAATATTGTACTCATATTGATAAATAGGCTTAACAGGCTTTTCGCTATGACGACACCATATATATCCACCGCCAGTTTGTTGACGATGCTCTATATTTGTTCTTATTGTTTGTTCATCAATATTTGTATAAGAGGATGCTTCACTTATACTATCATAAGAATAAATAAGATTTAATTTTACATCATATTGGTCAACAGGTGTTTTAGTAAAATAACAAGGTGTCTTACCACCTTTGGTAATATTATAACCAGTTTGATTACAAAGAGATTGATATTTTTCAATATAATATTGTTCCCAATAATCAAGTTCTTTCTTTAATTCTTCATAAGTCCTTGTGATAATCCTATGCAAAGTTATAATATAAAATTTGTCAATGCCATATTTCCTCATAGCATAATGAATAGCCATTTTACTTGTATTTCCTCGTGCTTCAACTTTATGTAAAATCCATCTTCTGTGAACAGATTGTCTTGTTTGCCCTATATATACTTTATCATTAACAGTATTATTTATTTTATAAATAAATCCTTCATACATATTCGCTTCTGGAATAAAACTCATAATATTGTCACCCTTTCTAAAGTGAAACGTTCTAAATAAAAAGAACAGAGACTATTTATCGCTCTGTTCTCATTGTTCGCGCCATTTTGTCAATAGCATATTAAGTTTATCCGAACTCTCAAATACCCAATATCTTTTTAATGTTCTTGGGTGTCGAGCAAATAGGATATATTTCAGACCATTCTCAATTAAGAATAACTTTAATGGTCTGCTGTAACAGTAAAAATATCCATTCATAATATACCTTACAGATAAAGATACTTGCTGGCATAGTATTCTGTCTTAACATAATTACTTGAAAGTTTTTCTCGTAATTTAGGTGTATCAACGAAAGAATACACTACTTGATCAGCGTTTATCTTATGCTCTACATAATGAAAACCCATTTCAGCAAGTTCATCTGCTTTACCTTTATCAAAAAAGTTTATAGTTCCCGTACCACCGTTACTTTTAGACATCACGGTTTTCGGGGGAGTTCGCGTCATCATCGTTTCTTGTATTTTCTCCAGCCTCACTTAAATCACCATCCTCGCTTTGTGGTCTGCCTGCACCGTTATCATCGGAAGACTGCGTATATGAAGTCTGAAGGACAGTCCAATCCGCAAATATATCACCTAAAATACTATTCTCCATAATACTATTACCGAGCATTACGGCAGGTGGCATACCGTTAGTTGAGGCTAACCTTTGCTTATTAGGCAAACCATTTTGAGCCATTTGGAGTTCCATTTTACGCACATCTTCAAGATTAAAATGTGTAGTATCAAGTATTTTATAAATAAACTCATAATTATTATAAATATAATTACGAAGTTTCATTTGTAAGCATACCCAATTTTCAAGCATACGATATATTCTGAAAATATCACCACTATCATTTGTAATTGATAACTTTAATGCGGAAGCAGTAGTAGCCCCAGACATTAACGCTTCCGATACGCCTACATTCTTAAAAGCCCAAGAAATCGCATCAGAAACAGTATCACGATCATCTGCATTAGACGATGAAAATTCCTCTGTTGCCATATCAAAAGGAGTAGCAATGACACCTATTTGATTTTGTATGGTTTCAAAGGTTGCTTTCATAAACGTAGTAATAAGACCTTCATCAAGTGTTATCTCTCCGTCCTTTGTAGGTATCTTCATCGTTAGTATCTTATAAGCATCATTGATACTTTGAGCTTTTGCTAATTCCTTATATTCATCTATCAAAAGTATATCAGCAATCATCATAAAGAAAGGAGGGTAGGGAAATACAAAATCATTATTATACTTAATGCAAAGAGAGTTCTTGTAAGGTATATACACCCTACCTTTTTCGTCCATAGTATTTTCAATTAGATCTTGAAGTTCCTGTGGAAATCCTGTATAAATAGATTTAGCTAATCCTCTTGCATTGATATAATACTCAAATACGTTTCCGTTGACAATGGAACTTATACTACATATCATAGGATCGAGATAATAGTAAGATATGTCAGTATCAGTTTCTATTACAAAAGCATAACATACATCATTCTTAAACAGTCGTTTCAAAATATTATGTATCTCGCTTTGTAAATTAAATTTCTCAGCTTGAACAGCAAATTTTATGTAATCCTTTTTGATATTCTTTTGAGATTGCGTCATAAATTCAGGTCGCAATACTCTTGTATCAATCGTATAATTCAATACCGCTTGATTTACAAAGTAATCTATAAGACGCTTATAATAACCTGATTTAAGATACATATAATTGCTAAGTTTGAGTATTTTCTTACCAAACCGTTCAGGACATTCAGCCATTGCTTCTATCTCACAACGCCTAAATCCCATACAAGTTATTCTATCACCGTCAAAAAACTTATGATATGATAATTCAGATAATACAAGTCTCTTAAACGCAGCGTAGTCAAATGTCTTTTTCTTACCATTCATACTATCTTCAAAAGACTGTACATCTTTAGAATACTGCTCATTTGTCTTAACAAAGTCACTCATTTCAGGATTTTTGTTTTCTGTTTCAAGATTATTTTCTGTATTCATTTATTCACCGTCCTTTCTGTTATCTTGCTATTGTAGGTCGCCTACAAAGGCTTGATACTTTCAATGTTTCTTCAAATGAGGTATTCTTGTTTTTCAATTTCTTTTCAAGCTGAGATACAACCCAACAGTTATATCCTATACTTGAAACGCGGTCTTTGCGCATACCTGATTTCTCGTGAACTTGTATATTAACACCTTTTGCTTCATAGTCAAGGTTGATAAGTTCGTTTATAAGTAAAGTTGTTTGAATGTAAGGAAGTTGCAATTTAACCTTATCTTCAGGAGACATCTTATTATAACCTTTTAATTTGCAGAAAACTTCATCTGTTTCAAATTCAGATACAAGTAAATTTATTCTATTCTGTCTGAATTGCTCACGAAGGTTAAGGTACATTTCGTTATTAAATGATTGAGAAGCCTGTATAGCCCATATTACCTTTGGAGCAGATTTATCCGTACATCTTTCCGCAAAATCAGAATCATTACAACAACTCAATGGGCTGTAAGTAACTCCATATTCAGGGTCATATATTTCACGAACCAAGCAGTCGTATGTGCCTAAACCTACACCCTTACAGTCAATAACGAGATCAGTACAATGATACATTTCAAACAATCTACGGATTATCAAAGCCAAATCATTTGTGTGTAAACCTTCATAGTTTTCAAGATATATAATATTTGAAATATATCTATTACTTGAAGTAGGTAAAGCGCTATTTATCATAATAGACGAAGCATCGTTATTTTGCTTTTTAGAAGCCAATAATGCAATATCCGCTGAAAGAACTCTTCTTTCATTGTGAACTAATTCAGGAATTTTTGACTTACCGTCAATGCTTATTTCATTATGTAAAATTGGATATATTGCCGTTTTTAATATCCTATTCTTATTTATATCGGAAAAGCTAAACAGGGAACCATCGCCAATATCTGAATACCAGAGGCACGACATTTCCATTTGAAAACTTAATTCATTAAAGTCTTGCTCTGACATTTCATCTTCTACTTGTTCTTTAATTAACAAATGTTCTTTTATAGCAAGTTGGTACGGAAGTCCGCATACAAAGTATTTTTTACTTTCATCGACAAGCGACACTGCATAAGACTCTAATTTCTTATAACTCCAGTGACTTTTAAACCAGCAACTTGACATATATATTTCTTTGTTTCTCTCAACTAAATGAGCATATTCAGGTTTATCTAAATAATCAGGGTGGCGCGGAGCTGTCAAAAACTTACGAAGGACTGTATTGATAGTATCAACATCAACAAGCCTAAATTCATCAACCACAAGAATATTTGCTCTTGCACCACGTCCAGAATCCGCTGCGGTCACTACTTTAATCAATGACCCATTTCTAAAGGTAATATAAGCATCTGCACCCGTAATTACAGTCTTTTCTATTTCTAACCGTAAATTAGCAGAGTTAGGCATAAGAGTAGTTGTTATTTTTTCAAGTGTTTCATTTGCCTGTTTTCTATTTTTAGAACAAACAGCTATCCTTGTATTAGGATAAAGAATACATCTAACAACACAAAAAATAGCCACAAGAAAGGTTTTGCCCTGCAATAGTTATTAACCCATAGCTTTTTATCTATGGCTCTGGAAGTTTCCTTCATTTTCATCGGATAGTCAATTCTATCCCAGTTTAGCATACATTTTCACCTACGCCTTAACGTTTAGGTGACGAGGACTCTTGGAGAGATTATATTTATTCACTCTCTATGCGTTACGGTGAGCAACAGCCTTTCGCAATCTGTTCTTTACCTCGGTATTGGCATATTATAAAAACTTAGCGTTTACCGATTTTCCTCGTTATATTTTTCTGCATATTTCTATGCAGCGAAGCCATAATAGGACATATAAATATCGTATTTTCTTAACAAATAATTTTGAGTATTACAACCATAAATAGTATCTAAAAACAATCTTACATCTTTTTTACGGAAATATATAAGTTTGTACTTTTTATCTTTTTCCTTATAAATACTACCTATAATCCCAAGTGTTGATTCAACTGTTTTATTTATGTATTCAAGAAAATCTACATTTGCATTTGTAAAAGATACCATTAGATGATTACGGTTATCAACATATAAACAACCATCACCATCTAAAAATCCTTTCAAAAAAGCATAAAAATATTCGTCACATACAGGAAAAACGGACGAATTTGTTTTATTTTGCACAATATTTAATTTTCTTAAATCATTAGTTATATCGATAGAATATATTCTTATCAAACACGAATGAGTGTCATATTCATATCCGTTAAACGATTTATGATTATCTTTATATTCTATTTGATGAACATTACCAAGTTCTTTTGCCAAACCTTGTAATAAATAATCATCATTTGATTTTAGTTCGATACCTAATTCGTGGTTTACAATATAACCATCAGCATAAATAAAGCCAAGCCAATAAGCCTTGTCATTATTGTCAATTTGACTAAAATAATGTTTGTTAAATTGTCGTCTTTTACTATCTAATCCTAAAGTAGATACTTTACCTTGAATTTGTTTAGTTGTCATTCCGAATTTATCAGCAATCTCCTTATACGGCATATTGCGATAATTCTTTTTAATATACTCAATTTGTTCTTTTGTAAAAATACTTTTCATTTTTATTTCCCCTTTCTTAAATAAAGAAAAGGGGTGGTCGGTATTTATCCGACAAGTCCCTTTTTAACCTCTTGAAGCCAAATACATAAAGAAATTGCTCTTATTCATCATATAAATAAGAATTTTTTGAAATAATTTTAAATTTATATTCAGATAATCTTTGCAAAATCTATGTGGATTAGCACGATAGAAACTACCCCAAAGACCAACACCATTCATCATACGATGAACTTTATCATTAGCAATTTCCTTATCCGTCATTTTGGTCGGCTTTACCATTTAATCCACCTCCAAAAATAGCATCAAAGGTTGCTTCCTCGTCTCCTTCATATTCAGGTCTTTGAGCTGTATATTTTGCCATTTCTTCCTCATACATTCGTGCAAACTTATTCTTAATTCCTATCATTTTACACAAATGTCCTAAAAAGAAAACTGAAATATATTTACCTATATTATCAACATCTTCCCATTCAGGGTCAGGGTCAGGCAATGGTTTTTCTTCCTCAAATTTACGCAATAATAGCCCAAAGGACATATTATCAGCTAAAGCATTATCATTTGTTTGAACAGGTTTTAAATTGGCGCTACCCAACAGACTTTGAAATGCGTCCATAGCATCTTTAACTTTTCCACCTGTAACTTGTGCCTGATGGATATTCCATTGGGACAGTGCGAGGGCGCGAAACAGCTCTTCTTGAGCCTTACTTTTACACTCACATCTCGTAGTCCAATCATCATATTGATCTTGCAAAAATTTATACTGTTCAGGTGTATAGCCATACCCCCAAAACTTTATAACCTTTTCTTTAACTTTTATATCATTATCTTTTTTCTTTAAATCATCAAGGTCTTGAATGGTATCAATTTCTTTTTCCTGCAATTCACGGAGGTATGTATCATGAGTTCTTCCTACATTTTGAACCATATTACATTGACGAATATAATTCTTCATTCTGCTATTCTCAGCACCAGTCTTTCTGCTCGACTGCAATAAGGAATCACTTACATAAATATCCCAACGCATACAAACCCTTTTTATAGCCTCATCTTGACTACCAAGAAGTTCAGTATATTGCTCTACAAGATTTTCGATACAATTATTACAAATAGGTAAATATGAATTATTACCTTTAAATAATGGTGACTGGCTGTAAGAAAAGTTGCCTTGTTGTTTAATATATTTTTTACCACAGCAACAACAATAAAATTCTGTACGTTCAGAAGGTTTAATAGGCTTTATTTGTTTTAACTCCGTATTGGGTTGTTCTATTGAAGTTATAAAAGTCTTAGGTTTATTCAGACTCCCCTTTGGTCTTCCTCTACTCGCCAATTAACTCACTTCCTTTCAAATTAAACTAATAAACAATAATTGGCACACCCTCAACCTCGTGCAGTATCAGGTGTATATACTGCTCCACATCAGCAGAGCAGATAATAAAGTCCACATTTTTTTGAGCCGTGGAATACTCTAATAAAGGTCGCATTAAGGCAGCGAAACACCCCAAAAACGCTTTCTTTCGGTTCACACCTAAGTCGGCTTGCGGTAAGCGTTACCCTTGTAGGACTCCATAATGTGCTGAAACCGACCCAGTACATTACATCATCATCCGACTACAACTCTTGGAAGTAGTATTATAAAAACCCTATGGAGAGGTTTTAATAATTAATGATAAATGTCAGCAAGTTCATAAGTCTTCACGTTAAAAGGCTTACAGAACCACTGTTTCCAAATAGACACATATCCTTTCCCGTCAACTCTATACTTAGTTGTATAAGTAAAAGGAAACAACTGTTTGAGGTAAAATCCGATTTTCTTCATAATATTAAACCTACCTTCTAAAATTGAATAGCGGTTATTTATTTATCGCATACCGCGAAGCGATAGTCATTGCATTTGACCGTTATACACTTGATAGATTTTTTAGTTGCTTTATCAAGAAGCAACAGTCATTTGAACTCGGACATTTATTAGTCGTTATCCGAGCAACGACAACTATTTGAACTTAACTATTTATGCGACGCTTGTTAAGTAGCGACAACTATTTGATATACCTGTCCTCCCTGACAGGACTTTATATAGTGTGTCTCCCCACCCGTGAGAGATGATTTGTTAAAGACCAAACATAGCATCTATTTCTTCTTCATCGTGGTTCATAAGATACGATTGCGTCACTTCTATGCCTTCGTGGTGCATCATCTTAGAGATCATATCAATAGGGAACTTTTTAGGTTCACCATTCTCATCAAGTAATCTCGTATCGGTTCCTTGTTTCAAGGACTCCGCTCTTGAATGGCGCATAGTATGACAGAAAATATCACAATGCTCACCACGAACCTGTGAGAACAATTCAGAAATAGATACCATACGAAGATATAAAGAACTACTATCGCTCAATTCTTGCTTATTATCTCCGTATCCTTTTACCCATAGCGACTCAATATCGTCATCCCCACGCTGTTCAAGATACTGCCTAATAATTTCTTTTGTATCGTTAAGATACACAAGAGGGAATTTCTTACCGCGTTTGCCTATAACGATATTAGTCTTGTTGCCGTCAAGTAATCCCGTTTTCTTAACTTGAAACAGCTCGTTTCTCCTACCAGCAGAGTCAAATCCAAGACTTAAAAGAACAGCGTCTTGTAATCTACCCGCGTCAATGAGCATTTGCCTTACCTTGATAAACTCGTCAAAAGTAAAGAAAAAGTCATCATCATCGTCTCTTACGCGCTCTCTCGGAAGTCCTTTGACTTTTTTAGCAATATTATTATCATACTCATAGTCGTCATCTTCCTCGCAGAAAGTAAGAATAGAGTTAATCGTTGACTTTAAGCGATTAACTCTATTAGGTGACATATTACAATCTTCCGAGAAATAAAGACTCATTCCACGAAAATCCTTTTTCTTCAAATCAAGAATACACTTGTTATCCAAGTATTTGAGAACATAAATGAATATGTACCGTGCATCCTGATAGTAACTGTCAATTGTACTTTTAGATTTTTTACGTTGACGATATTCTGCCATAAAATCGTCAAGAATAGCCTTATTGTCTTTATTTACTTGCTCCCACAATTCAGGAGTATAAAATTTGTTATAAACGCGTCCACGCTTCATATCGTCACTTCCTTTCAAATATTTCAATAAAAGGGTGATACACGAAAGCATCACCCATTATATATTTCTTACTAAAAATTATACATCTGTGTTTGTTTTATTCAACAAATCAGATATATTAACATTACCTTCTCTACACAAAGAGACTGCCGTTCTTAAAGCATCAGGAACTTCAATATCACTTAACATATCTAATGTTTTTGGCGGTGTTTTCTTACCAGTCTCGTTAAGATGTTTTGTAATACGTGAATTAAGATTGATTTCGTGTTTATACAATAATTCTTTCTTGAATCTTGTCCACGCCAATTTAAAATCACCATCACAAGCACCGCCAGCGTATCTTCTTACAATAGCATTGATAAGTTTCCTATCAGCCCATTCTAATGTTTCAGATGAAAGCAGTTTGTTTTCATTAGTAAGAACATTGATTGTTTCTTTTTGTTGTTCAATAGTCCCTTCAAGCGATAAGATTTTACGATCTGCAAATTTCAATGCTCTTGCCATAACCGCTTCAGGAGTATTCCATTGCTCTTCTACTTTGATAAAATACTGCCTGAATAACTTTCCTTTATCGTTACGCTGGAGCATACATAGCTCTTTTGCCATAGGTATTGTGAGCTGATGGTCTATGACCTCTCTTGCAACATCTCTGTTGCCCTCTTTTTGAACACGGACATTTTTGTCCGAGTTGAAATCCTCGCCCTCGGCAAAACCATACTCACACATTCTTGTAAACCACTTGTGATATGGGGTCTCAATTCCGAGTGCTTCGTGAAGTTCTCTACCGCTAACCGATGCCTTATCATTAGTTTCGTCGTAGTTAATTTTGATTAACTCATTCATAAAAATTTCTCCTTTCAAAACATAAAAGTTTATATTGTACAATAGGGCGCGACAATTTTGCCACGCCCAAAAGGAGAAAACAAAATACAATTGTTTCCCATAGACTGCAAAGTAAAAGAACAGTTTACCGCAGTTTTGGGTCATCAGGAACATACCCTGATATACATAAACCCATTGGAAGCAGATGAGTGAGTCGAACACCCTATTTCCAGCCTATGAAGCTGGCGAGATAACCGTTTCTCTAATCTGCTATATGCGGGTAAATCCAAATCCCGCATTGCTCTGTTCAGGGTACAACCAAGCGAAACCCATAATCTTTAAAAACCAAACAAGCCCGTTCACCGTTTGAACGGCGCAGGCGGTAGTAAAAGATTAAGTTTTAATCTACTGGTCATCAATACAGGTCATTGCCCCATACTAATGATAAGACAGCCACCGCGTTTGCGATGACCGTCTGTTTATGTGAATAGGAGGTACTATGTATCAAAACGATACCTTGACTATATTTTTACTCTGTTCTGTTATCATCTGCATAAGTTCATCACTTATGTCACCGATAATAATGGTCGCATCGTCCATATCAAAACCACCGAGATAGTCTTTACGCTCTTTACAATAGGCAAAATTAACAAAAAGTTCATCATTAACTTCGTCAGGATTTACAATAGCTATGCTATATTCCTTGTCATATCCTATTATATCGGGCGTTCCATATTCAATATCCACAGGAGTAGAAACCTTAATCATTTCAGGAAGAAGCGACTGAGTGAACTTCCAATCCGCAAAAATTGTAATGAAATTACCATCATGAACGTCCTCTATATAATGCTGTACGAAATCAGAAATGCTATTGTACTGCATTTCTGTTATTTTATTAACAAAGTTTGACATAATTACACTTTAAAAATTCCTTTCAATTTAATATATCATCAATTTCACTTTGATATTTTTGAGATATTTCATCAGCAATATTTTTAAGTTCATCAACACTATAGCTTTCAATATCTCCATATTCCGATAGTTTTTCCAATAAGAATTTTTCAAACCGTTCTGATTTTTCTTTTGCTTTCCTCAAATATTCTTCACTAAAATGATATTGAGGTGTGCCAAAAGTCGTAAGAGCTTTATCCAAATCCTTTATTGTACGACAAACCTTCTTTATTTCCAATTCATATTTATATACATTTAATAAAAATAGAAATTTGGAAACAATATCTTTAAGAGTTTTGTTATATTCTGTATTATTCATTTCAATTAAGTTTAATAGTATATTCACAGGTCTTACCCATACCTTCCTCAAACATAAGGAATGTCGCACCTGCGTTAGCTGTCTTATTCAATGACATACTGTAATCATCAATACCTATGATACTCTTTACTGAAATGGCTTCACAGTCCATACCAACTTCATCACTTGCTGCGTGATGTTTATGACCGCCAATTATGTAATTTATCATAGTACCATAAGTTCGAGAAAATTCATTTACGGCAGTTCCGAGGTTCTTAACCTCACCGTGAATACCGAGAATGTTATAACCACAAATGTTATCAAATACAAGCCCAGTAGGATTTTCAACAATCTCTACATTAGAGTTGCTCCTAAGTCGTTCCTTAATAATAGTTAAGATTACCTTTGACATATTCTCATCAGAGAAACTATTTTTAGGCGCACCGCACATACGAAGCTGATTATGGTTACTATCTTTAACGAATTGAGTCTTAATATTTACATATCTGCTCAACTCGTTTATCCAGTTTGCCATAAAATCAGCATACTTAACGGCAGAGTCGATAACACCATAGCGAAGTTTCATAAGTTGGCTGTTAAGACGCAAAAGTCCCTGAATACCATCTCCGAGTTCCCAAAGACAAATAGTATTTAATTCCTCTTTTTGCACGATTTCAAGAACTTTTTGGAATAATTTCCACATTCTTTCCTCGAAAATTTCAGGTGAATAAGCATTTAATGTTTCACCGAATAAACCTTTTATCTCGTATTCTATACCATAATGAACATCAGAAACGACCATAATTCCTTCTTTTTTACCGCTTACAGAAGGACGAGGAACAGGTATATAAGGTGGTTCAAGAGCATTAACAGCATCAATTATCTGTTCTGTTATCATTTCCTCTCTTGCGTTCTCACGGAGCCACTTGTTATATTCTATCTTTGCACTTTGAAGTTTCTTACGTTCCTTTTCAAGTTCTCTACGAGCAAGGTTTATTTCTTCAAGAGCGTTCTTGCTGTCTATAAACTTTTCTTCATTGGCTTCTAACATCTTCTGAAAACTTTGATATTGCTTTCTGTAGCGACTTTCTCCATAATTTTCACCTAATAAGTCATTAAGAATATTACAAACATCATCCCACGTTCCGATAGAAGGTTTGTCCTGACATATACGGTAAATTAACTGCTGGTCGCTCTCGCCCTCGTATCTATGATAGTTATGTGTCACCTTACACACCACCTATCAAGCTATTTCAACATCACTGCCTACCGACAGAGTAACCTCGGCTCCATTCAGAAAATCAATCTGCGAAGCCACATCTACAAGGTTTTCCTCGCCGTTCTCGCCTATATCTATTTTGATTATGCCGTCCTCGCAAATCAACATACCCTTGATTACACACTTATTACTACGTTTTATCTTTGCACTCATATCTATAAA
>CAKZZS010000073.1 GCA_937884975.1 uncultured Clostridia bacterium
CCTGAGGAAGAATGTTTTCGCTCAAGTTTTCAAGTTTTTCAATTTCAAGAGATGATACGAGCTCCTTTTCCTTCTGATCGTGATCGGGGTCGGAATAATCGAGGTCAAAGATAGCCTGACTTGTCTGTTCGTCAACGCTTGCTATTGCACGGTAATAAGTATCGTCAATCTGGAAAACATAAACATATTTTCCTTCATATGTTGCGTGCTCAGTTGAGCCGCTAAGCTCAAGATTAAGAATATCGCCGATAGTCTTTAATGACGATACGTCTACGCTACCGCTTGAAGGTGTTTTTGAACAGCCAGCAAATACTGCGAGGACAAGTAAAAGCGCGAGAGTTAAAGAAATTGCTTTTTTCATATTTTTTCTCCTTTATACAGATGGATATTTCATAAGTTTTTACACTTTATAAACTAACAAAAATTTAAATTGTTAATCAGCCGATGTTGAAAACTTAAATGTATTATTCTCAACAAGGATTTCAGCCTCGTTTTCGTCCTGCCATTCAAGAGTTCCGTCCTCGTGAAAAATTATTGTTCCCGAGCCATCGGTGTATTTTACATTTTCATCCGTTACATTTCCTTTTGCGTCAAGTGTTAAAACTTTTTTTGTGCTGTCGGAGTATGTAACCTTAAGTGTATCAATATCAAGGGTTCCGCTGAAGGTGTATTGCTCAGCCTCGTCATCGGTCAAGCCTCTGTCAACTGTAAATTTTGCTCCGTCTTCGCCTTCAGCCTCAACAAGAATTTCAGCATCTCCATTACTATATCTTCCGATATAATTCATAATGGGATTCTGTCCGCCCTCCTCGCCATCATCGGTCGTCTGAGTGCTTACGGGTGAAGAAGCAGCAGTTGTCTCCGGAGCCTTATCGGACTTACCCGTACAGGCTGCAAATGAAAGCAACATAACGGCTGAGATGACCAATGAAAGCAGAATTAAGATTGACCTTTTCATAGTTTTTGCTCCTTTATTATGTTTAGTTGCTTGAAGTAACTATATACGGGTTAATAGCCATAGCAGTTTTCTGAATAGGCATAGTCTGAAGAACAACATGACCGGGACCGTTAACTACCGTATTGAAAAGTCCTTCGCCGCCGAAGAGAACATTCTTGACGCCCTTTACTGTTCTTGTATCAATAGAGCAGGTGCCGTCCATACAAGCGAGGTAACCCGTGTCAATAATCTTGCAGTCGCCTGCGGGAATGTCATACTCAACGGCAGAGCCGTCGATTTCAATAAATACAATGCCGTTTCCGCTGAACTTCTGCATTAAGAAGCCTTCGCCTCCAAAAACGCCTGTTTTAAGTTTCTTCTGGAAGAAAACAGAAATATCAATATTACCGAAGCTTGCAAGAAAAGCGCTCTTCTGTGCAATAACGGGCTTATCGGGAGTAACCTCAATAGCTCTGATAGAACCCGGGAAAGACGAAGCAAAAGCGATTTCGCCTGCACGGTTGGCAACATATCTGTTCTGGAAAAGGCTTTCACCCGTGAACATTCTGCCGAACATCTTGCCGACTCCGCCGCCTTCGGTTTTCATTTCAATTTCGTCATCCATCCAGCTCATTGAGCCGCCTTCGCAAACCATCTGCTCGCCTGCTTCAAGCTGAACAAGTAATACGGGAAGATTTCCGCCTTCAATTTTGTAATTCATAATATATCTCCTTTATTTTTTAATCAGAAAGTTATCTTGCCTTGAGTGATTTAATTGTCATAACGCAACCGATAACTGCTGACAATAAACCGAAACCGATGAAGGCGATTGAAGCCGAGGTTATGTTCTGACCTGAAATCTCCTCGGGATTCTGTGACTGATAGAGAATATCAACCGTGTCGCCGACCTCATAATTATCGTCCTGAACAGGCGAAACAACGTGCTCATACTTGACGCCGTTAACCTCATAGTCAATGTAAGCGGTCTTGACGAACCCGTCTATGTCGTCGGGATCTGTTGCAGCTTGCCACTCCTCTTCAATGTCAACGATAGTCGCCTTAACTGTTGAATCGTACTTATCCTTGTTAGTAAACTGTACGACACCTACGATTGCGAAGGCAATACCGACTACGACTACTGCGATTGAAAGAATAATGCTGATTAGTTTGTTCATAATTTTCCTCCTGGTATTATCATTTATTTTTAAGAACAATTTTATATCACTTTAATACGCGATTAATATAAAAATCTGTCAAGATAAGCTGCATCAAATGCATCAACAACTCTGTCGCCGTTGAGGTCGGCTTTAGCCTCTTGAGTTGCGGTCATTGTTACTTCATCTACAGAAGCGGATATGATAAACGCTATATCATTTATATCCTCGAAGCCGTCCTCATTGATATCATAATCGAGATACTGTGTATCAGTGTAGGTTTCACCCTCAAACTCAACTGTAGCTATATACATTCTTTCTCCGTTCTCGTTTGCGTACGAAACCGTTGCATCCACCGATTCCTGATGCTTGCAACGAGAATCTGTACAGGTAAAGGTTGCCGTTGCACCGCTGTAATCCTCTGCCCATGTCCAAGTCGGCTCACTGTAGGTGTGAGCGTCGGTGAATACGTAAGCCGTACTCTTGGGCTTGGTTGCTCCGTTTATCTTTACGCTTGTGGAATGCTTAAGAACAAAGGTAACATTCATATTGTTAAACGCACCGTTGAGCATATTAACCTGACCGGGATAATCAAGATGTAGCGTAATAGCATAATTGCCTGGTCCGTTCGCCCACGAAAAAGCATATTTACCGATTTCTTTAAGTCCAGAGGTATCGCCTGTTACCTCCGTTACATAGAGGACATAGAAGGTGTACTGCTCAATCTTTGTGATATTCTCATTAAGCACAAGCGTAAACTGAGTCTTTTTACTGCTGTAGAAAGCGTCGTTATTATTACTTCCAACAACAGTAATCTTCTTGCCGTTATATGTTTTGGGAATAACAAGCTCTGTCATACCATTAGTCGGTCCCGTGAAATGGTTTACACGGTAGGTGTCATCGTCCAAAAGTGTGAAATCAAAGTATGAAAGTTCAACCGATGCTAACTCTTCGCCTACACTGCCGTCAGAGTTGGCAGCGTAATTTCTACCGTTTGAATTTGTATAATAAGCCACATTGCCGACGATATATGCGCCATTTGCATCAATATACGGTTCAACCTTTTCGGTAAACTGAACTTCATCGAATACTGCCGTATATGTCACGGTATTTGTAACAGCAGGAAGTGCGTTTGACGCATAAGTGTTTTCGCCGTCGCTCCAGCCGATAAAGAGATAATGCGAGTCACCCTCCGTATAATCCGTCTGAAATTCTCCGTTAAACTCGGGAGTTGTACTGTAAGGAACGCTTTCGTCTGTTTCAACTGTAACACCATTTACAACCCAGTTTACTATATATGTTTGCACGCTGAAGGTTGCTGTTACGGTGACATCGCTGCCGGGCATCATAAACTTGCAGTCAGTTACGGGGATTGCGTTACCATCGCTGTCTGTTACCGTAAGCGTATCAAGAACATAATGCTCGTCAGGTGTTACGGTTAATGCCACTTCATCGCCGATATTTGCCGTGGCTGCGCCGCTTACGGAGCCATACTCCGCAGAAGAATAGGTGATATTACTTATTTTATAGGGTCTGAGCGTCTTGCCCGTTAACTGATTTACGTCATCCGCCTGTCCGTCATGCCCTGAATAATAGTTTCCCTCGAAAACACTTTCTCCGTCTGTCAATGGACAGCCACTCTGAATGATTAACGGTGCGGTGCCTCCCGAAACCGATATCCGGTCAAATGAAAAGCTGTCTGTCGCTTTAGACAGAGCAACAACATTAGGGTTGCCGATCATAAATAAATCCGTACTGATGCTGCCGCCGAAAAGCTTTAACGATTCTTCATTTCTGTTCGCTTTGAAGGACATAACGGCAGCAGACGTTATATTTCCGCCATAAACGAGAATTTCAGAGGTAATTAACGAACCGAATGAACCGGTTAAGTTAATATTACCGTCGTAAACATGCAGATAATTGGGAGCGATGGCACCTGCATTCAATACGCCAGTTTTTCCGCTCTGAGAGTAAATATTTAAAACGGCGCCGCTGTTATAACTGCCCTGGATGGACTTATCGGCGGCCGTCATCGTTTTGCCGTCCGCTAAAATTAGATTTACGGTTCCCGAAATATTTATATTATTTGAAAATGTTACATCCTTGTTTACGATGTACCAATCGTTACTGAGCGCAGTTTCAGTACCGTCAAGAACAAAAGCTCTTGCCGTCTGTTCTTCACCGTTTTCATCAATATAAATTGCGTCTATACTGAACGGATCGTTACGCAAATCAACGGTCTTGGTGTCGGTATAGGTTTGCTCGTTAATAACGGCGGTAGCCGTAAAGGTTGCGTAATAGCCGTCGCGTACTTCGGTGATACCAGCGTTAGCCACCACATTACATCCTGCTACCGTGCATTTACCGGATAAGGTTGCGCTTGAACAGTCGTCCGCCCAGTTCCATGTCAGTTCGTTGAACTGGTGGTCAAAATCGTTAACCCTTTTTTCAGATATGGCGTGATCGCTTGAAAAAGATATAAGTGTATAGTGACTGGTACGGTAGGTTACTCTGTCATTCATACAACAATAAGAAAACAGTTCTACTCTTCCGTTATAGCGCAGATGTATCTCTATGGTACCGCAGTTTGCGAACGCCATTCCTCCGATTTGGGAGAGGCTGACTGTATTACCGATAACCTTATCAACTTTTGTTCCGGAAAAAGCGTAATTCCTGATTTTTTCAACCGTGCTGGGAATTATAACGGTTGCACCGCTTATTTCATCGCATATCCTTCTGTAGTTGTTACCAACAGTAACAACAGTCTTGCCTGCATATACTCTCGGTATTTCAAGCACCATACCACCCGAACACGGGCCCGTATATGCAGTAATGGTGCAATCGGTGTCCGACAAATCTGCTTGAAAGTAATCAATCTTAAGTTCATCATCAGTCGCAACACTGCCTACAGAGCCGTCACTGTTGATAGTGTACTTAACGCCGTCCTTTTTGTAATAAGCGTATGAGCCGAAAACATAAACTCCATCGTCGTCGACATACGGTTCCGCCCTTTCAATATATTCATATCCGCTGGGCACACTCGCCGCAAACGCAGTGATTGAAGAAATCGGAAGCACACCGATAACCATAAGTACTGACAAAAGGACTGCCAATGCTCTTTTTGTAATGGCTTTTTTCATAATAATCACCTACTACTATAATTAATAATATTATATCACTCTTTTTACCCATTGTCATTCACCGAAATGGTTAAAAATGAAAAAGACGAACACCTTTTAAGGTGTCCGCCTTTATAAAACTATTATGCTGTGATTGGTGTTTCGCTGTTTTCCTTCTTGCGTTTTGGAAGAATAACGCCAGTTGTACCAACGATACCTACCGCAAGTCCGCCAATAGCGGCAAGAGCAAGGTAGCCATAGTTAAAGGTTGAAGCTGTGTAAGCGTTCGCATCCGTTTTCCAGAACATATAAATACCGTTATTATCGTTACGGTAGTTATACGCGTCACTTCCGATATCAACGCTGTTTTTGTAGGTAAACATATGGAGCGTTCCCATATTGCTTTCAGGCGCGTTCTTACTGCCGTACTGTACTACAATAGAATCTGCAAGAATCGGGTCGCCCATATCTCTTGACTTATTTACATAGAGCGCAAGCCACTGAAGACCGACATCGCAGCAAAGGTCCGCTATGTCGCCGCAGCCCCATTTTTCGTAATCCTCAACGCCGTCCTGTGCGTTCTTATGAATACCAATCTGCTGACGGTTACACTTAACAGCCTCGTAATATACGTACTGATTAAAATTGATATCCTTCACAACATTGCCGTTTTTATCCACTGAATAAGAAACTATGTTATCCTCGTTTACAATCATCCTCGGAATCTGGGTAAAATCACGGTTATAGAACTTGGCAAGCTGTACTGCCTTAAGCACTGCGGCTGCAATCATCAGCGCGCCGCCGATACCCATCATCCATCTTGCTGCTTTACCCATTGTTGCTATGGGTGCTATTTCAGACTGAATACTATTATAAGCCCTGCTAGCGATTCCTTCCTGCATCTGTGCATTTGCCAGTCCGCTTTCAATGGGGTCCATAAGAAATTTTCCAGGCTGCATCACATTGGCAGCAAAAGCCTTATTATACTGAGCCGTCCAAGAGGCTACCCTATTGCTCCAATGATTAACGTTTGAGAGCAATTCGGCAGACTTTTCTGCAAGAGGCGTCATTATCTTAGCTGCCTTTACCGCCATAATAACACCAGTTATTAAAGAAACGGCGCCTACGCCGAGAGAAGTATAAGCAACAATATCAACGATGCCGCCTTCTTTCCAAATTTGTTCATATGGGTCTTCACCGCTATTCTTTTTCATCAATGCTTCGCTTGTAAGCGCAACGCCCTGACGGAAGATCGCGCGGTTAATTCCGCTGTAAATAGAAATGCTGTTCTCATCCTGACCTTTAAACAGTTCTTTGATTGAAGGAAACTGTGCATCAGTAACCTCTTCGCCCGCATATCCGATTTGTAACAGCGTTGGTAACGATATTAAGCTAATGCCGGCGCGCTGACCTTTTGAAAGCGCTGCGGCAAGAGGAAGGAAATTATCGGAATCATTGCCGTATTCCTCTTCTTCTTCATCACGGAAGAAATCATAGAGCGTTTCGCCCCAGTCGCCTTCATATTCAATTTCAGATAGAATGAAATAAAATGCAGCATCAGAAGTGTAGCGTGTATAATCCTCGTCAAGAAGGGCGTCATCATCCTCGCTCATTCCATTAAAGAACGTCTCAAGTCTTGCAGAATAGTCCTCATCAGACTCACCGTCCTCCTGCCAAAGCTCGTTATCATCGCAGTAATTTTCAAACCAAATGATTTCTTCGTTAATATCATACCATTGTTCTGCGAGAACGTCAGCCGTATCACCTAATTTGGAATGGAGGTAATTCATCGCTATGGATTCGGTAATTCTCTGTCCCTTTGCTTCGGGAACGAGTTCTGTTAAATGGTCAAACAGTCCGTCCTCGCCTGCATAATCAGGTAAACGCTCAAGCCATGTGGTTTCTGCCGTATCGCTTGCAAGCGCAAGCGCCTGCTCAACAGTTATTACGGCAGGGCCCGAGCTTTCAAGAATAATCTGCTGAAAATCGCCCGTTTTTTTCTTCTCGTCTGCTGAAAGCTTGGCGTAATCACTATCATTATATTCCGTTGTTACTTTATTAAGGAATAAATCACCGAGCGACAATCCCGTGTCGTTAAGAGCGTATTCATCATCATTACCGTCGTAGAATTTATTAAGCAGGTCATGCGCATACTGAGCGCGCTTTTTGCCCGCCTGGCTGCCCTTGTTGTTGTAGTTTGCGCGGTATTCTTCAAGAACGGGAGTAAAGGTGCGAATAAACTCCTTGATGTCCGCTTTCTTTTCATTTACAAGCGATTCGTAGTCATCAAAGCTGTAGCCGCCCTTCATATTCATCGTTGCCATATCGGTTATGGCTTTGTTAGGGTCGTTCGTGCGCTTGATACCCATTACTGCCGCAGCGTTTTTAAAGCCCGGAGCTTTGGAGGTATTACCGTCGTTAAGGTCCTTGCCGACAGGCTCCCAGCCGTTATTTTTAAGCCAGCTTTTCGCCTCATCTGCACTCTTGCCATAAGCGATAAATACATCGCTGATGTACTTTCCCTTGCTATCCTCTGCCGCCTGAGCTGATACTGCCACAGGTGTAGTAAGTCCCAATACAAGCACGAGAAGGAAGGAAAGCAGTTTTGTTGATAATCTTCTCTTCATACAGATTATTCCTTTCAATATAATTTATTACAATAGCATTGTATCAATTATAACTTAATTTGTCACTCACCGAAACGGTTAATTTTGTAGGGTGCTCACGGTTCCCCTTATATCGGGGAGCCGTAATTGTTATTATTTTGATTGCTTAATTTTACCGAATTTACTTGTTGGGCTGTAATAACCGAATTCGGGAGGCTTAGCTGCCGTACGAATACGGTATTCTGTAGTGACAGGCGTTTCATTCTTCTTAGGTTTAATCTGCGCATAGTCCATTCTGTCAACATACATATAGACGCGCTTGTCGCCCGTATGCCAGCCCGAATTACCTCTGCCGGGGATTGCACCCTCGTTGAGCGAAATGCGTTTTCCACCCTTGCCGCTAAGATTCCAGTTTTCAGCAGAGCCCTCTACGCCGAGGACGCTTTCCCAATGAGGATTTTCAAACTCGGTTACGTCATACTGAGATTTAGCGTAATATGCCTTATAGTAAGAGTCTAAAAGGTTTTGAGCCGAGGCATATCTCGGAGAGATATCGCCGTAAGTGAATACCATACTGGTAATCGGGAACACCTCTGCTTCTCTTTCCTGCGCATAGGCAAAGCGCGCGGTTGTATAATAAAGATAGATGCCTTTACCGCCGTTGCCTTCGTTGAGAGAATACGGCTCCTCAGCCCCGCCGGGTACAGCGTGTTCAACAAGGAAATACGGAACAGCGTCTACTTTGACTTTCTTAAAGTCCTTATCCCTGTAAGAGCCGCTATATGGCGTAAAGGTGAATTCGCTGACCTTACTCGTTGGCTCCGTAATTGAGTAGCCGCCTTTAATCAGTATAACATCCTGCGGGTTATCACCGTAATAAAGGAATACGTCACGTATAGCATCAGACGCATTTGCAGTTCTGCGGTAGCCGATTGCAATCCATTTCTTTGAGAAGGAATTGTAGTTGCAGTTTACATCCATTGCGCCGAAAGCGGTCGTTGTACCGATAAGGTCTGCAAACGCCTCGTTCTTTGAATTGCCTACGCCGATACAGATTTTTTCATAATACGGTAAATCCGCACGCTCGTAGCCGAGATGGAAATAGTAATTTTCATCCGCGCGCATACGCAGTTCGGAATAAGCGGGAAGCTGGTTATCCACGTAGTCCTTATCAGTTACGCAGAAACTTGTATTATAGCCGTTGAGGAAAATGTCCTTGCTGATGTCAATTTCCGTTACGGGAGCAGAATAAGCGCTCGTTCCGCTGTTGGTGGAATAGTAAAGGAAATAACGTCCCTCAGGCGAATCAACGGGTCCGCCTGCAAGCGTTGTTCCCGTTCCGCCGACGTCAAGCGTGGAAGGTCCTGTTGCTGCGCTCGTATAGTATTTCAGAAGACCGTAAACAACGTCCTTACTGTCGTCTGTACGGATAACGCCAATATAGGCGCATTTTTCATTTGCTTCGTACTTATTGTCGTCAGCTGAACCTGCAATGCCGTCAAGATTACCGTCATCCCAGCGGTAGTACGCCGCCTCATTTCCGATAACGACCTCGTCGTCGGGCAGTGAGTCAACGTCCGAATCGTTCTTGTGAAGAGTGTGCCACTGGTGCCTGCCTGAAATATCAACGGGTATAATTTCGTCAAGCTCAGACAAGGTGGGAGTTGCGGAAATATCGCTATGCTTGGAAGCAATGGTGCTCCAGCCTGCCAACATATTCTTATACAGGTTGCCGAGCGCCTCCTCCGTATTCTCACCTACGCCGCAGAAAACGCCTGCAACATATTTTTTCTTATTATATACGTTAGAGTTTTCTTCATTTTCTCTGCCGCCTGCATTCGTTTTAAGATAGAGATAAAGGTATTTTGAGCCTTTGTTCGTAGTATCCAGCGCAAAGTTCATCGGGTGCGACGTATCGCTCGGCGTACGCATATCGCAAACCGGAATATAGCCTGACTTGTTCCCCGGATTTTCCTGAGTTGAGAAAGTGATATCGCCCTTCTTTAGCGGAAGGACACCCTTTCTCGGACCCGCGCTGAGAAGATGGTGCGTCATAATCTCGGTATCGTCCTTCGTCATCCACGGAAGGTCGGACTTCTGGCTTGCCGTGTAATTTGTATAAAGCGGCTGCTTCATAGTTGCAGGGTTGTAGATGCTGAGGCCGATTCCTGCTGAAACCACGGGTTGCCCCTGAAGGCTGACGTTCGTCATCTGCATTGCGCCCGCAGGCGTTTCCAGGCCCGCAGTGTACTGAATTTTGGCGCCCTTCGTTTCCGAATACGGCGTTATAAGTCCCGCAACGCCCGTAATCGCACGCTTGGGATTATAGGTATAGGAAACGCCGAAATATATCCTTGTAGAATAAATCATATTCTTGTTTTCGCGCGTCAGGAAATACCATGCGTCCTCATCAGCGTTGGCAAAGCCCAGACTATGCGTTAAGCCGTGGTCTGAAGCGGAACGCGTTTCGCCTCTAAAAATGGTGTGAACCTTATCAAAATGATAGGTATCCGCCGGATAGCCCTCGGTGTCGCGCCAGGTGTAAGCAAGCGTCATTTCGCCCGCTGAGTCGGACATTACCGTAAACGGATCATTGCCATCCATTAACAGTTCAAAGCCGTTTTCCTTAGCAAAGGTTTGCATAAATTCATAGTTATTGCCGTAGCTGTTGCTGCTTGCGTTTTTGTCGCCCGCAAGGAAGTAGGAAAAGCCCGCGATATACTGCTGCGCGGCGTTTCCGTCTTCATCCTTGGCAAGATACTTCGTTTTCGGCAGGAAATAAATATATTTTCCGTTAACGGGGTCATCCTGCTGAATAAAATCCTTTGCCTTTTCCTTTTTCTTACCCTCGCTTTCATATTTGGCAGGCTGGCCGTTAAACCTGGACATAAAGTAATCCTCTTCATCCAAGAATTTTGAATTGATGTTATCGCGCCAGTCATGCTCAAAGTCAACCGCGTTACCGCCGTTAAAGAGGCAGACGGGCTCATAACCGTCGCCCAGCTCACGACGCTGATTTTCAATGGTAATATCCGTAATCTTTGAGCCTACCGATTCTGACTTGGAGTAGTATAAGGTTAAGCCGTAAGGCGTTGAGCCTGAACCGTCTTCAAGTCCAGCCTGGCTGTAAAGCGCGTCGCCGAACTTCATTTGCGCCGCGCCGCCGTTGCTGCAAACGCGGATATCCGTAATCGGCGTGCCCTTCTTCGCTTTTTGGTAGCCGAGGTAGGTATAGCCGCTGCCGGGAGTAAGGTTTACGTCTAAATATTCAAAGCCGCCTTTTCTTAAATAGTTGAGTACGTCCTCCTTTTTATCCTTATAGTAAAGCATAAGCTTGACAATGTACTCGCCGTCTTCCATATCCGTTTGCGCCGCCGTTCCCGTGGCTACGCCGGGGAAAAATACGTAAAGCGGCTTTCCCCATTCTTTATCCACCTCAACGTCGTTCACGTTGCAGGCGGATTTTTGGTTAATCAGCGTCAGCGGTTTATAACCGCTCGGCGGGTCAACGCTACCTCGAGTAATAAAGGGATTTTCGCCCTCCTTAACCTCAATAGGCTCTCCCGCGGCAGGCGACTTGGAGTAGTATAGTGTCATCCAACGATCATAAACG
Source organism: uncultured Clostridia bacterium (assembly GCA_937884975.1). Classification (GTDB taxonomy): domain Bacteria; phylum Bacillota; class Clostridia; order Oscillospirales; family Acutalibacteraceae; genus Fimenecus. The sequence goes on from CAKZZS010000073.1 coordinate 11,430, forward strand.
CTCTGGAAAGCGTTCATATCCGCATGGTCTTTAGAGATATTATCGTCATAATAATCGTCAAAAATTTTCTCGTCCGCATTACTAAGCACCGCGTCGTAGCGCACCTCATAATTGCCGTTGCCGTCGGTTTTGGCGCGTGCGTCAAATACAATATCGGGAATATTGTCATAACTGATTTCATCCCTCGATTCAAACAAGCCCCAGCAGCCGAGCGCGTCCCAAATCATATACGCCATACTGAAGAAAAAGGCAACGATAGCGCATATCTGCATAGCGCAAAGTAAGGTAGCCGCAACCGCCATAGCAATGCCGCCGACAGCGGATAAGACGCCCGCTGCCAAAAGCGGCGCGGCAGCAGTAAACAGGTTGATACCCACCGTCATAAGCGTATTGCCGAGTATTCCCGCAAGAAGCATACTGATACCTGAAATTGCCAGACCGCCGACCTCTATCCAGTCAAGTATCTGCCTGATATTTTCAATATCCTGAATTCTTTGAGCATCTTCTAAAGATTGCTGTAAATCGTCGCCCGAAAGTCTTACCTCAATATCATTGCTGGTATAGGCAACCTTCTTTTGATAAACCGAAAAATCAACGCCCATCCAAAGGTACATCCTGCCGTCCTTGCAGCCGTTTTCCTTAAGTTTATCCATTGAGGTTTTAATACTCTTTTCACGCTTTGAGTCATAATCCTTTTCAAGATATAGCCCCTCAACAATCGTTGCAATGCCGCCCTTACGCAGCGCTACACGCTGGGCAAGGCTTAACGATGCAATGATAGGATATACGGTCGAAAGATGTTCATCTACGCTCTCGTCATTCGCCAAACCCAAAATATATTCGGCAAGGGTAACGGTTTCGGTATATTTCTCCTTTTTCACCTCGCCGTCCTCAAGTAAATCGGCGTTAGAAACAACTACCTCGCCCTTTTTCTGATACTGAAAATTATCAAGAAGCGCGTAGATTTCAAGCGCCTTGCAGTATTCGGGGAAGCGGTTATTTGAACCGGCATTGTTCAGCGCCGAAAGAGCTTCCTCTTCGTTCATCCCCTTTTCAAGCTCCGAGTAGCCGAGCGTTTCGCCGTATTGATCGTAGCGCTTTTTCGCTTCGGTATAGTTTTCGGCGAAATTCCTGACAGCAAAGAGGAAATATTTTGCGTCGTCCTGATAATTTGAGTCAAATTCATTCTGAACGGCAGAGGTGGACTCGGCATAGATTTCATCTATTTCGCTCGCTTTTGCACGGTCAACCCATGTAGTTCCGTCCGCTTCATAATCTGCAACGGCGATACATAAAAGACCTACAATTTTATTAAGCACCATTGCGTTGCCGCGCTGAATAAACTTTTCAAAAAAGGATTTATCTGCTTCGTTCAGAAAATAATTACCTAAAAGGTTATCCGCTTTATCGTGAGATTTACTTTCGTCAACATAGATAAGATTGAGAGAATCGTAAACCTTTTTTGCGTTAGGGCTGCCTTCGGCATAAAGCCTTCTGAATTCACGCACCATTACCATAAGCTGATTTGCCTCGTTGGTAAAATCGCTCGTGTGTTTTTCAAGGTACTCATAATAATTTCCCTCTTCAAAATGCGTGTTTCTCATATCGAGCAGCGTAAGGTCAGTAATCGCCAAAGCAGGGTCTGTCGTGGTTTTATAACCGAGATATATTTTCATTGGCGATTCGCCGCTGCTTTTAGGAGCACCTTCATTAAGATTGGTGTTAGAGAAGATATAGCCCTCGCCTTCACAGGCTTTACGCGCTTTATCCTCACTCGTTCCATAGAACATTTTGACATCGCTGAGATATGTTTTGGCATACTCTGCGTCATTCTTTAAGTTGGCAGCAGAAACCGTCCACGGTTGGCCGCTGAACAGCAGACACACCACCATAAAAGCAGCAATAATACTTAAAACAATTTTACTTTTCATCTTCAAGTGCTCCTCCTTTCTTACGTTTTTTCACATAGTACAAAGTACCTACAGATATAAGAATCAGTAGTACTGAACCTATAATAACAACTGTTTTTCCTTCCGAGAATACAGACGCTCTGAGCTGAGTATCAACATCCTGGGTATCCGTAAGAGTCAGCCTGCCGTAATCGGCGGTGAAATAGTTATTGAGCTGATATTCGCTCGTGTTGTTATTGCCTATTCTTACGTTGCCGTCGTCCGTGCTGCGAAGGTGAATATCCGAGCCCGGGTCAAGTCCGTGGTCGTAAAGATAAGCGCCGTTTTCAAGCACAAGGTTATCCATTGAGCCCGAGCCGTCGTTATTTTTAATTACCATAACGCCTTCTACGTCAATAGACCCTGCGCTGTCAATATACAGTCCGCCGCCCTTTGCGCCTGAAGAGTTCGCTGTTACAGAGCAGTCCTGCATATATAAATAGTTATTGTCAAAGTAAAGCGCGCCGCCGTTATCGCCTGCCCTGTTTTTAATAAAGGTGCAGTTAATAAACCACGTTTTATCGTCGGTGTTGCAGTAGAACGCGCCGCCGTTATCGCTTGAAGTATTGGCTTCAAAGCGTACGTTTTCAAAATAAACCTCGCCGTCATCCTGATAGAACGCGCCGCCGTCGTCGTCATCCGTACTGCAGTTTTTAATCGTGCCGCCAATCCATTCGGTTTTGCCGCGGTCCTGATGAACGCCGCCGCCGAAGTTTTCAAGAGCCTTGCAGGCAATAAGATTAACGTTTTCGCACTTGAGCTCGTTACCGTCGTCCTCAAGATAGATGCCGCCGCCGTAATCGAGCGCCTTGCAGGTGCGGATGGTGCAGTTTTTCATCGTTACTTTGGCTTTATCTCTCATATAGATAGCGCCGCCCTCGTTCTGATAGGTTATCGCTTTATTTGACCAGCAGTTTGAAATAAGAACGTTAGTCAGCGTAGCGTTACCGTTATCATTGAGCTTAATTGCGCCGCCCTTATCGGTAGTACCGCCGTTATAGAGCGTGCCGCCCGTCATAACAAGCGTGCCGTTACATTCAATAAGCCCTGCGGTGTTATCACTTCGTCCGCCCTGAATTGAGCCGCCCGTGAAGTTACCGCAGCTTGCGCGCTTCGGACTGGAATCAATAATAGTGAGTTTTGAGCCGCCGCCGACTTTAATACATTCGCCGTTATCCTTCGTCTTTTTAATCGTGCGGATAATCGGGTAGCCGTTGAGGTCAAGCGTTACGTCCTGACCGTGGGTAAGCTCAAGCACATCTTCCAAAAGCCATGCGCTTTCAAGGCGGATGGTAAGGTCTTTGCCGTTTCTCGCCTTGTTCCAAGCGTCCTTGACCTTGGTATAACTTTCCCACTCGTTTTTAGCCGCGTTGCCGACCTTGGAATTACCGTAGTTTTCAAAGGAAATGCTCATATAGTCGCTGCCCCATTTTGAAGAAATGAAGGGCCACGAACGGATGATTACTTCCTTACTTTCCATTGCGTCGCCGCTGCCGTTTACCCACAGTCGCGCCTTTAAGCCGTAGGAACGGAAGGTTAAGCCGCCGCCGAAATCGGGCGTTGCGTAAACGGCTACGGGGTTCGCCGCGCCGATATAGAAGGTGTGAGTTAATTTTTCGCCCTCGTCGTCAAGGTTCTTTCGGTTAACCTCCCAGAGATGCGATTCGCCCGCGGAGTCAATGAGCTCAATCGGCAGGTTATCGCTGTTCCAGCCGCCTGCGTCGTCGGTACATTCAACCTCAAGCTTGACTTTTACCCGCATATCCTCGGGTACTTCGTCAAAGACGTTGAATACCGCCTTGACGGTATAACTTTGTTCAATATTTTCTGTAAGAGTTAACGTATCCTGTTTATAAGTAGTAACGACCTCTTCAATGCCGTCGTGGTTGTTATCGTCCCAGCCCTTTTTCTGGACTACCTTGCAGCTCTTGACCTCAAAATGGTCAAATTCGCAGCCGGGGACGGGAGTCGCTTTCAGCGTTACTTTAGTAGAGGTATTCGTACTCGTGCCTTGGGAGGAGCGTTTTCCTGAATTTATCGTTATCTCGTCCGAGGTAGAGGTGGCATAAGTACCCGTTCCGCTGACGGTGCCGTAATCGCGGTTATATTCCGCGCGCACCTGGTATTCGTTGTTGGCATAGCCATAATAGTATCCACTTACTTTTCCATACATTCCGGAACGCGGTTTAGAAACCCTCTCCACCTTGGCAGAGCCGAAGGTCGGATACGGGTCCGAGCCGATATTCTGGGTAAAGACGTCCTTGAGTTTATCCCCGCCGTAGCCTTCTACCATATAGCCGGTCAAGTCCTGATTCAAATCATAACAGGTTTGACCGCTTATGATAGCGTCAGGATTTGCCCATTTGCTGGAGCCTGCGTTACCATTGCCGACGATATTAGCGCCCGACCATGACATTGCAACGCAGCCGACGGAATCAGACGTATTTCTGCCCTCGATGGCGCCGACGTCGTCATCACCCGTAACGATACCCGCGTTAAAGCAGTGATAGGCTCTGCCGTCGCCCGTAATACCGCCGACTTGGTCGTCGCCGTAAACTCTGCCGAGATTGATGCAGCAAATCGTTCGCCTGCCCTGGCTTAAGCCTGTAATTCCGCCGATAAAATCGTCGTCCGTAGAATAGACCGTGCCGTCGTTAAAGCAGCCGAAAACGATACCGTCGTTCACCATTTCGCCGCAGATGCCGCCGATACGCTCGGAGTTTCCGCCGCCGCCTATCGTGCCGTGGTTGGCGCAGTATTCAATTCTGCCGCCGTCCAGATAGCCGCAAATACCGCCGCCGCAGTCCCAGTTATGGTTCACCATTGCGTTATTCACGCAGTAACGTACCACGCCCTTGCAATAGCCTACAATACCGCCGCGGTACGGGTCTTGGTCGTTATTATTGACCAAAGCGTTTTGCGTACAATGCTCAATGCAGCCGCCCTTCATACATATGCCTACAATGCCGCCCTCGCAGTCGTCGGCTGCATTTGTAATTCTGACCTCGCTGTAAATATTGACAAGATGACCTCGGTCAAGATAGCCGACTACGCCGCCGACGTTATAATCGCCCGATACGGCGCCCTTAACCGCAAGGTTGCTGATAACGCCTCCCTCAACAACGCCGAAAAGACCGTCACTGGTGTCCTTGGTAGTAATGGAAAGGCCGATTATGGCGTGGCCGTGGCCGTTAAAACTACCACAAAAATGGTCGCCGGGCGTACCGATACGCCGCCATTCGTTACCCGCAAGGTTAATATCGCACATCAGGTGAATCGTCTTGCCTGTCATAAAGTTACTGTTTCTTACAAGGTAGCTGAGCCCAGCAAGGTCTGAAGCGGAGTTGATATATAAATCATTATCATTTCTATGGTCGGTAAACCATTCGGTTGTGGTGGAGCCGTCCCAGACGTCAGCGTTAGAAACGTTGCAATCGTGGCGCCTTGAGCCCCATTCGCTCATAGGCTCGGTAGTGGAGGTGTGCATAAAGCGGAAACGCTGATTATTGCCACCGTGACGCTCATCAAGACGAATCTTTGTACCTGAGTCTACTTTTGCCTCCCATACGTCCCACACAAGATTGTAATTGAGCTTGCTATGGAAAATATAGGCGCCGTCATTCGTGCTTTCAAGCTCCCAGAGCTGCTTATCCGATCCGTCATACGTGCCGCATCCAAGCTGCTGCGACCAAGACGCATTGCCGTTTGGCACTTCAATAACCTTGTTTAATTTTTTATTTTTTAAATAGTAATATTTACCCTTTTTGCCGACAGTCCAGGTCTGAGGCTCACTGCGGTATTCCTGCCATATTAACATACCACCGTCGTCGGGTGCGCCAACGACTGCCCAGCCTGCGTGGCAGGGCACGATAGCGTATTCCTCGTCAAGCCCGTAGCGGTCTAAATCCGTCGCGTCGTCGGGGATACCAACGTTTAGCGTAAACTTAAATTTCTGCGCCTGGGTGTGGTTAGCGGTATAGAGACAAATCTTATTGCCGTTATTATCAAGATTTCCGCTGTTATCAAGCGCAAATTTTTTATTCAGCTTACTTAAAATCTGATAATAGCCCTTGCCCTCGTTATTGACTATCCAAAGCTGTTTATTCGAGCGGTCAAAGTCACCGAGCCCGAGCGTGGCGCCGTTTTTCGCCGTGCCGTCCGTTACCTCAAGCACCTTGCCCGATTTTTCATCCTCAAAATAGAAGTAGCCCTCAAAGCTGCGCACGATAAAGGAATTCGTTTGTTCAGGCCTAATCGTCCAGAGGTACGTCGTGTTCTTTGGGGAAAGCTCAACGGCGCAGCCCGTATTCACCTGCGGGCAGATATAATAGCTTTTTGACGCGTCCTCGGCTAATTTTGATAAGCCGAGGGTATCGGGGTAGAACATAAATTCATGCTCGGTAACGTTATTTTTCCAGAGCTGAACGTTAGTTCCCGCCGTTGTCTTATTGCTCGCTAAATTAAAGGAAAAGCCCGTATTGAGCTTTGGACGGATAGAAAAGGTATCGTCCTTCTTTTGCACAATCTGGAAAAGCTGCTTATCCGAGCCGTCAAGATTCCCGAGCTCCATACGTGTACGCTTACCTGCCGTGCCGCCTGAAAGCTGGAGCACCTTATGGGTATTCGTATCTTCAAAATAATAGTAGCCGTTAAAGCTGTTCACAATCCAGGACTGCGTGGTTTGCGTATTCCTTTCTTCAAGTTGGGTTAAGCCGTCCGCGCCCGTTACTACCGCCATAGGCCTCCCTGCTTCAGGAACGATAAAAAAGCTGCTGCCCGTATCGGCAATATCCTGGATGGACCTTGCGCGTCCGTCATCAATAACTACAACTTTTTCGTCGTCGGAGTCGCCGGAGTCGACGACGGGGTCAACATCGTTGGCGTCGGGGTCGGTAAATACAGTCCATCCATTATCAATGCCGAAACCCAATGCAAAAGCGTTAAACGGCACGGATACAACCATCACCAGCGCAATAATGAACGCCGCTATTCTTTTTTTCATGCCGTTCACCTCGTTTCCTTTTGTTTCTTTTTACGTATAATAACCGTTGCAACGCCCGTTCCTACGATGGCAATGCTACCAAGCAGGAGCGCCACCCAGGAGTGCTTTCCGAATACGGAAGCAGGGAATTTATTTGTACGGTCCGTACGCTGCGTTTGTTCAACGAAGGGCGGTTCTGCGCTGTTATCGCTGAGCCCTAAAAGCTGCGCCGCGTTTTCGGGCAGACCGTCGCGCGGAGTAAGCATTGCAATATTAACAAACTTTTCCCCTTCCTCCGCCGCTTCGGTAGTTACCTCGGTTATTGCTTCGGTTGTCGTTTCGGTTGTCGTTTCGGTTGTTGTTTCGGTTGTTGTTTCTTGTTGAGTTGTTGTTTCGGTTGTCGTTTCCGCCGTCGTTTCTACAGCCGTTTCTTCGTAAGGTTCCTCGCCGCTTGGCGCTTCTACTTCGGAAGCGGTTTCGGTAACTTCTTCTGTTGTTACCTCAGTCGTCGCCTCAGTCGTTGCCTCGGTAGTCGGTTCGGTTGTTGTTTCTGTTGTCGTTTGGGTTGTTTCCTCTGCCGACGGTGAGGTTTCAAAAAGCCGTACGGGAAGCTTTGTCATAACGGTAAGGTCCTCATTAAGCGTATTAAAGAGGTCCTCGTTAGCGCAATACATATAAGCCGACGTTACACCCTTTGAGGAGAAATAGCCGTTTGCCCACGTACCTAAAATTGAATTCTGCTCGCTTTCCAGCTTTTCCGCATAAAGCATTGAAACGGGATTGCCTGCAACCGTGTTTTTAGTCTGATATAAATAATAGGGCTGATTTGCTGCAATCGGCTTGCTTGATACTCTAACGTATTCGACGCCTGAAATGCTGATAGCCGCGCCTGTAAGATTACCGGAGCCTGCCTCCAACGCCTCAACCGTTTGCTGAGAAACGGCAGTAATACTTGTTACGGCGTTTTTCACGTCAGCAGTACGCTTATAGACAAGAATGGTATATGTTTCGTCGGACTCGTCAATATCGCCCTCAACGTAATAATTGTAGCCGCGCTCGCAGGCGGTATAAACCGCATTCCATTTATCCAAATCGGTAACGACTCCGATTTCGCTTATATAGGGACAAACGATACCGTCACGAATCTGCGCAAGATAAACAATAGCCGAGTCGCTCGCGCTTTCAAGGTCAGCAGGCGTACCGCTTTCGGTACGCACAATCTCTGCGCCGTCATTAGTGATGGGGTAAATCGCCTCCTCATTACTACGAAGAACGTCAAGTCCTACAAGAGGACTTCCCGCATTCTCATCGCGCGTAAAATACAGATAGCCCGTTCCTCCGCCGATACCTTCGTCAACGTCAACGTCGCCTGCGCGGGTATAAGAAACGTCGTTTTCGTCTTCAAACGAATTGCCGCCGTTCTTTGAAATGACAATATTTGTAATCGGCTTGCCGTCGTTCATTTTATAGCCTAAATAGACCTGCTTTGAGGTGTCATAGGTCATATTCAGCCCCGTGAGCATAACGGAATAGCCGTCAGCCTCCAGTTTTTCAACAGCGTCAGCGCCTGCCGCAAGCTTGATATCGGTAATAAACTGCGTATTTGCCGCAAAAACGGAGACACACGGCAAAAGCATTATTACCGTAAGCACCGCAGCCATAAACACCGACAGCGCACGCCTTGTTAAATGTTTTATGTTCATAGGATTACTCCTTTTCGGTTTTCGCCGTAATTCTTTTAGGCATTCTGTTTCTCATAAGAAGCACTATCGGAACATAGGTTACGATTGGCAGAAGAATACCTAAATACTGATATTTTGACTGAACGAGAGTGTTGAAAATTGCATGGTAAATAATCGATGTAAACAACAGTGAAAACGTTCCGCAGTAAAACAACTTGCGGCGTTTTTTTACATAGGAGATACCAAAGCCTACGCTTACCGTACAAATACCATGAACAAGACCTGCGCCGAAGCCTCTTGCCAGCGCCCATAAAATCGTGACGTTTTCTATATTCTGCGTAAGAATAACGATGTTTTCAAGCACAGCAAAGCCTACGCCTACAGCATAAGCGTTTGTGGTCAACTCGTTCCTGTCATCGGAAATAACAATAGCGTAATAAAGAATCGGTAGCATCTTGATAATTTCTTCCGTTATCGGCGTAATCGTTGTGGTAACGAAGAACGTATCGTTATTAAAGTGCCGAAGTAAAATGCCGTTTAGTTCCGATATAAACAGACACGAAAAAATGCCGACGAGCATAAAGCTCATAATGCGGCGGGTTTTCTTTTCCATAAGAGGAAGCATAAAGCCGAACGAAACCGTAAGGCAGATAAAAGCAATATAACTTAAGTTGTCCATTTCTTCACACCCCTTTCAAGTACGGGTACAAATGCAAGCAGTACAATGCATTGTAAAACATAAACGATTATGATACATACGGCAGGAAGGTTAAAGCTTTTTACCAGCATCTCCGCCATACAAAGAAACGCGTATATAAGCGCTACAAGGTTATAACTGCGGATAGATTTAATAAGACCGTAGTCAACGTCCTTGATAATAAGATGTTTTAAATGATAGTAGGCCGCCTGCGCAATGAATATTGCTTCAACGCCGAGTGCGACAGTAGATGCCGAAAAGCCTTTTGATACTACGAGCCCAATCCACATTGCCGCCACAACAATCGGTGCGGCTAAAGCAATAATTCTTGTTTTTAAGAACTGCTTTGAGCCGTCGTCAACGATGGAGTCCATCTGACCGAAATTGGCGCTGAATAAAAACATAAAGCAGCCGATTATGCCGAGCATTCCAACGTGGAAGCTGCCGCTTAACTGTCCGTTTACTAAAAACTGGAGCGCTTCAAAAAGACGTCCAAGCATTGTACAGCCTATGGCAAAAACAATCATTCGGATATACAGCGCTGCTTTACCTCTGAAAAATCGGAAAAGCCCGTAGTTGAATCCGAAGGCTGCGCAAACTGTCAACGCAATTGATAATGCTAAATACATTTGCAAAATTCCTCCTTTTGAACTCATACATTTTCATTTTTATTATATAATGGAGTCGTTCGTTTGTCATTCACCGTACTGGTTAATTTTTAGCAAAATACTAACCATATTGGTGAATGACAAAAAGGTTGTAATATGTTATAATTTTTTATATTTAAGAAAAAGGAGTGATAGTATGGCGTTTTTATACGAGTATATCGTAAACAATTTCATAACGCTTATGATTCTGTTGTCCCTAACTGCAACCATTATCGTAAATAAGCGTCTTGCCGTTCCTGCAACAAAATACTTTGCCGCAGGAATTGTTACTCTTTTTCTCGTAACGGTAGCGGATACGGTAAATATTTGTATTGAACAAAATATGATATTTGCCTCTGATGTAAACAAACAGTTTTCGCTGCATGTTACTATGACGGTGCTTGATTTCATTATGCAGCCGCTTGTCTTAATGCTTTTATCCTTCATTGTTATACCGAACAGAAGGTATCTTCCGCTTTTTGCTATACCGGCGGTCTTTAACGCAGTTGTTTACATTTCCGCCGCCTTCGGCAGTACTGCGGCTGACCTTATTGTTGTCGGAAGCAACTGGCGCAGAACTATCTTTGGTATGTCGGTATATTACGTTGAGATGTTCTATCTTGCTTTACTCATGCTGTTTTCCGTCATATATTTCAAATGGGATGAGTTTAAGCGAAGCGTTATCGTGCTTTTGATTGTTCTTCAGTTTGTTCTCGTAGTTGTTCTGGACGGAATCGGCATACTCAGAGGATACAACAACGAAATTATGGCGATGGGAATCCTCGAATATTATTTCTATCTTTCGGTAATACATCAACATGAAATGCACGACGCTATTACGCAGAAGGAGCTGACGATTACAAATCATAAAATGTCGCTACTTCGCACGCAGATGCACCCGCATTTTATCGTCAACGCTCTGAGTATAATCCGTTCTCTCGTTAAGAGAGATACAGCCAAAGCCGTTCAGTGTATTGACGCCTTTGCGGATTATCTGAAGGTACATATTCAGGCAACTCAGACTGATGAGCTTATTGATTTTGAGCAGGAATTGCGCCATGCAAACGCTTATCTTTCGCTCGTTCAGGCGGACCGTTCACGACAGATTGAAATAAAATACGACCTTGAAGTAACAGACTTTCGTTTGCCTCCCCTTTCTTTAGAGCCGCTTATTGAAAACGCAGTAAAATACGGAACGGGAAAGGATAACGGCGTAATCGTTATTTCCACAAGAGAAACCGAAAACGCCGTTGAACTCTGCGTTGCAGACAACGGCACGGGCAATCCCGAACAAAGCAGACAAATGAAAAGCACGGGTATCGGCATTTCCAACACCCGCCAACGCCTTTTAATTCAGTGCGGCGGAACGCTTGAAACAAAACAAACCGATAACGGAATGTTTGTTACCATAATAATACCAAGAAAAGCAGAGGTAAAAATATGAAAATCCTTGTTGCAGACGACCATCAGCTTATCGTTGACGATATACTTGACGAGTTGAGCGATATTGTACCCGATGCAAAATGTATCGGTACAAACGACCCGAGCGCTATTCTCGGGCTTGTTGACAAGCATCATTTTGACGTTATCTTTATGGATATCGACCTTGACTATGAAAACGGCATTGAGCTTGCCGAACAGATTTTGGAAAAATACCCGCACACGAATATCATCTATATTACCTCTTATTCTCAATATGCGCTTGACAGTTATCGGACGCACGCCAGCGCCTTTCTTATGAAACCCGTTGGTACGGAACGCCTAAAAGACGCGCTGAGCAATCTTCGATATCCGATTCACGAAATCAAGGATGAGGACATTGAAAAGATGTCCAGCGGCGGTGTTTTATTAGGACTACGCATACATAATTTCCGCGAAGAGCGAGGCATTACTGCCGCCCAGCTTGCAGAAAAACTTGACTGTGCGCTTCAGACTGTTTACCGTTGGGAAAGCGGAATACGCACTCCCGATATTCCCATGCTGATGAGAATTGCAAAAATACTTGGCGTCAGTCTTGACGACCTTACAAGATAAAAAACACGCTTCGTTAGGGCGTGCTGATTAGGGATTTAATAGCCTCAAAAACCATCCTTTAGCGTAATACTGCGTTAAAAATGCTCGGAATACAAAACAGTATTCCTGCGCTTTTCGCCTTGTCTTACACTAAAATATGATTTTTTGAGGTGCATACGCAATTTTGAAATAGAAATTTTTCGTTAGAACAATGAATAAAAGCGGGTTAAGGCTGACACCTTAACCCGCTTTTTGAAGCAGTTATAGCGGAAAAGGGCTTTTCAAAATCTGTTAAATCCCTTATCCGCACGCCCTTTTGCCGAAGCGTGTTTTTTATTATACTGTTATTTTTTGGGGAATTATTATGTTGACCGTCGCGCCTTGAGTTTTTATTGTTCCGCCACAATGCATTTTAAGCCTGCGCTTTGCAGCCTCAAGTTCTTTTTCTGCTTTTGAATCTGCGTCAGCGATTTGATTATCATTTCTGTCAGAGGTAATGCAAACTTTAATTTCTTCCCCTTCCTCATAAGTTTTAAGAGTAAGCCTTTCACCGCCCTCATTTCCTTGACGGATACAGTAATCTGCAACCGTTTCAAGCAGAAGTGGCGGTAATTCAAATTCGGTACTTTGCAAATCACAGATAAGTTCCATAGGCTTGTTTTCACCGATTTGTATCAGTGAAAGATATGCCTTAACATTATCAAGCTCCCACTCAAACCTGACGGGCTTATCGTCGCGGATTGCGTTTATATGCGCACGAAGATAAGCGGAAAAACTGTCTATCGCTGATGCAGAAGCTTTTTTGTCCGTCTTGGCAAGAGAACGGATAATGCTCAATGAGTCAAAAATGAAATCAGAGTGAATCTGGCTTCTTAAAAGCAGAAGCTCTTGCTGCGCGATATGCAGTTCCTTTTCCTCGAACAGCTTTTGTATTTCTTCTTGATAAACAGTAGCAAGATAAATATAGTAAAGCAAAACGCAAAACGCAGCGACTGTGGTTGCATAACCTGTTAAAATATTCTGGTTCTCTAAAAAAGCTGTCAGCAGCGCCGCTAAAACGATTATCATAATAATCGTTCCTGTCTTAGTATTACCCCGTCCGAAATAGCGAATGGAATAAACCACAAGCAGAATAATATATATGAGTTGCACTACATAAACTAACTGTAATTTGAATATACCACCTTGCCAACCGTCGGAGTTGATATAAAATGCAATTTTGATTCCGAATAGCGCGGTTGAATACCAAACGGAATTAATAACAGCAGGGATAACACAAAACAGTTTGTTTTTTTGTTTAGGCTGGATAACTAATACTTCAATCATAATAACGAACGGACGCAATATATAGTCCAGTGCATCAACAATAGTGCGCGCTCGTATCGGATTAAAGGTTGGCTTTTTGTCAAGCTCTCCTGCAAGAAAAGTGTTGAGAACGTCCAGAACAGACAGTACCAAAATAATAATAATCAGCACATAAAACAACTCAGTTGCGGGAACTTTCAGTTTTCTGTTAACCGCCATTATGACTACTAATGCAACGATGAACATTAGCGTCATAAAGTTTGTTGTTAAATAGTTAAGTATCATAGCGTTACTCTATTTTCAAAATATCCGAAAAGCCGGTCATATCAAGTATTTCCATAACGTCAAGGCTTACGTTGATAAGTTTCATTTCGCCCTGCGCCTTCATTGTCTTTTCCAACTTTAAAAGCACACGCAGCCCTGCGGATGAAATATATAACATTTCTTTCAAGTCAAGCGCAAGCTCTGTGATGCCGTCAATGCTTTCAATAATCTCTTTCTCAAGTTCCGGAGCAGTGGTAGTGTCAACCTTGCCCGAAACAGAAACTGTTAACTTTGTATTATCCTTCGCTTTTTGAATTTGCATAACTATTACCTCCTGAATACTTATATCTTACCATGACTAAAACAATTTTACAACAATTCTGTATGTATGTCACTCACCGAATCGGTTAATAATTTGGATGTAATGCCGAATCGGAATATACCGCAACAAAGAATAAAAAAAGCTAAAAAGACATAAAGAATACTCCGAGCCAACCGACTCGGAGTTTTTCTTTTAATGATTAAAATATTTTTTTCATTGTCAGGATGTTTTTACCGTCTTTATATTCATACGAAACATCATCCATAACCTTTTTTACAATGAATATCCCGTAGCCTCCGATTCCTCTTTCATCTGCCGAAAGAGTTACATCGGGGTCTTCTTTTTTTAGCGGATTATAAGGAATACCGCTGTCAATGACTGTTATTGTCAAAGAAGATTTGTCGCTCACGGTTTTGACAGTTACCTTGCCGTCATTTCCTTCGTAGGCATATCTTGCAACATTGCTGACAATTTCGTCAACGGATATATCAATCTGGTGTTTATCCTTAGTTGATAACGGAAGTTTATCCATTTTTTCATTGACGAAATCAACAGCTTTTGAAACATTTTCAAGTGTGGCATCTAAAGTTAGTTCATTGCTGTTTCCATTATCAGCACCAACATATTCGAAGCACAGCATTGTCAGGTCGTCAAACTGCGGAGCGTTACCGACAAATTCGTCAACGCTTTTCTTAACGCTCTCAAGAATAATCTCAGGTGTTTTATCCTTAACGAGGTTGAGCGCTTCTACGGTTCTTTCAATGCCGAAAAGCTCGTCTGCTTCGCTCGTTGCCTCGGCAACGCCGTCGGTATATATAAACAGCTTAGCGCCTTTTTCAAGTGCGATTTCATAGTTCTTATATTTGATACCCGACATACCGCCGATAACAAAGCCGTGCCTGTCCGTAAAGAACTCAAAATCACAGTTTGGCTGTTTGATAATCGGCTTCTCGTGACCTGCATTGGCTGCCGTGAGAATACCGCTTTCAAGGTCGAGTATTCCAAGCCAAACAGTAACGAACATTTCCTCACGGTTATTAGCGCAAATCTGATTATTGACGCTTTCAAGCGCTTCTGCAGGCGACTTGCCGCTCATCGCTGCTTCCTGAATTAAAATCTTACTCATCATCATAAACAGAGCAGCGGGAACGCCTTTACCCGAAACATCAGCCATAACTATCGCAAGATGTGTGTCGTCAACAAGGAAGAAATCGTAGAAATCTCCGCCGACCTCCTTAGCAGGGGTCATACTTGCAAATATGTCAAAATCCTTTCTTTCGGGGAACGCAGGGAAGATGTTGGGCAGCATATCCGCCTGAATTCTGGTAGCCAGCTCAAGTTCCGCGCCAATTCTTTCCTTTTCGGCGGTAATAGCAGCATTCTGTTTTATATAATCACGTAATTTTGAGTCCATTTCAACGATGGAGTCAGCAAGCAATTCAATTTCATCGTTTGTTGTGATGTCAATTTTCAGATCACTGTCATTTTCAATGTTTTCAACGATATTTTCGGTCGCTTTTTGAAGCTCAATTATCGGTTGTACAATCTTTTTTCGGGTTGTGTAATAATAAACGAACATTATCACAAGCATTAGCGCAGCAATAATACCGATAACACTGAAAACCGTATTATTAACCGTATCATTGATTATATCAACAGAAATGTCTGCCGCAATAATTGCAACTCCTTTATCATTGCTGTCGCAAAGTGGAACTGATACTGTAAGAATATGCTGTCCGTCCTCGGAATCAACATAATACTGCGAATCTTCTGTGATTTCCCTTTCAATAAGTTTAAACGCCTGTTCTTTTGCGCCCTCACTGTAAGAATATTGACTGAGAAACTCTTCAGGTTCTTGTTCCGGTTCGGCATCCCAGATATAGGTATAATTATCTTCGTTAGGAACAAATACATAGAGGTACTTAATGCTGATATTCTTATTGTCTACAGAATCGATAGTTGAATTTGCGGTTGAGTTAAGATAATTCTCTATTTCGTTATAGTATTCATCTTTGCTGCCTGTGGTACAGTAATTCTTTACCGTATCTCCGTCAATGTATTCGGCAGCACCCCTAACATACGAAAGAGCAGAGTGATTAATACTTTTCAACAGAGCATTTTTGACCTGAAGCCCTACCGTTACACTTAACGAGGCAATCAGAACGAATATAACAAGCAGAATAGCAACTAATGTTCTTTGGGCAATTTTACCTCTCTTTTTCATGTGCTTTTTTCCTCTTATATTTGATTTTAGTACGTGACCATACTTCTGCAAGAAGCATGGATATTATACTTAATAATAGTCCTAACAGGTATGCATCAATCGGGTTGTCAATATATGGATTGCCTCTGAGATTGTATATAAGCAGATCAACTATCCACCAAACGAGTACCCAGTGAATACAGTAAATGCTGTTAACATTTCGGCTTACGCTTTCAATTGGCTTTTTCCACTTTTCGGGAATTATTTTTGAAAGATAGAAAGAGAACATAAGAGTTCCTATAAAAGCGATAATGCAAATAAAAGCCTCAATGGTATTCATATGGTAGAAAACATTCGCACCCTCGCCCATCATCATTCCAAAGCCGCCGTATATTTCCCATGCACAGAAAGCCGTCGCAATAACAATGCAAATAGGAGAAACAATATTATAAAACTTCTTCTTGTCTTTAAGACGTTGATAGTAATATCCGAATATGTATCCAAAGGCATAGAATATAAACCATATTAGAAGCGGAAAATCAGAATAGATATACGGATCGCCCGAAGCGTTTTCAACACCTATGATGTGACCGAAGATAACATTAAGAATGTTATTATGTAAATCTACACTCCTGAACAGAGTGCCAATGATACTCAGCCCAAGTGCAACAGCCAGAATTTTGGGTGGATTAAGCTTGAGATACAGCAAGAGCGCCATAAGAATCATTGCAAGTGAAGCGAACTGAAGAATATCGTTACCGAAGAATAAATATGGCAGCGGTTCAAGATACTTCTCCGCGTCTCCCGAAACTCCGTATCCTATAAGCGACGGAATAAGGTATCTGAACACATTAAGCAAAAAGCCAACTATGCCGATTTTTATTCCACGCTGGAACACCTCTTTCGGTGAACCGTGACGGGTATATGCAAGACCAATACCCATTATAATCATAAAACGGGTAGGTCCGATTACTCCTCCGACTATGGAGTCAAAGTAATACGGAATGCTAAGCGTGTCAAGTGCCGATGCCGGAGAACCGTCAACAAACACATGAACAATAGCAAGCCTGTAAATCAGAATGAATCTGAAAACATCAAGCTCAAACTGCCGACCCGTGTTACAGGGATCTTTTGTAAAATACTTGTCTAAAAATTTCATAGCTTATTCAATGTTCAGTATATCTGCAAATCCTGTGAGCTCAAGGATTTCCATATTGGTTTCGTTAACATTCTTAACTACCATTCCGCCTTTTTGAGCCATTCTCTTATGAAGAGAAAGCAAAAGACGAAGTCCTGCAGAGGATAAATATTTCAAATCCTTCATATCGAGAACAAGGCTGTCAGCGTTCTCAATAATCGATTCAATTTCCTCTGTAACCTGCGGCGTAGTTCCAGTGTCAAGCTTGCCGTCAAGCAAAACCGTTAATATACCGTCTTCAAGGGTTTTTGTAATGTTCATATATATTCCTCCGGAAATTATTTTCATCAAAGTATTATATCATATTTGAAAAGCAATGTCATTATTTTTTTAATCAAAATGATTGATGCCTTTGCGCAGAGCATGTAAGGAGGAAATATGAAAACCATATTTTTAATTAAAACAAGTCTTCTTATGAAAGGAGCGTGATAGCATAAGGACAGGTTGACAAAGCATAGTTTTCGTTGAGGCGATTCGGATGAAAACCAAAATCATCTTTGAAAATGAAAACGAAAACTACACAGAGAATGTTAACACTGACCTATTTGAAAAAACAATTGAAAATGCGTTGCTCATTTCACTTCTAAAAAACGGTTTTATAAATCAAAGCCAGTACGAGCAATACATTGAAAAACAGTAACTGAAAGGTGCGGTGACTCCCCTATCACCGCACCGAAAAATAGTTCTGGACTTTATAAGTTTTATGAGTATACTGTGTGTTTAAGAACACAACAAGGAGATGAAAAAATGTATAAATTTGAAACTGAAATCAAACGGGTAGCTGCCTACTGCCGAGTGTCAACAGACAGTCTCGATCAGGCGAACTCACTTGAAAGCCAGCAGAGATACTTCAATGAATATATCAAGCGCAATCCCCTGTGGGAGCTTTCAAAAATCTATGTTGACGAAGGTATAACCGGAACAAGTACAAAAAAGCGTAACGCCTTCAATCAGATGATTGAGGATGCAAAGCACGGCAACTTTGATATCATAATCACAAAGGAGATTAGCCGATTCGCACGAAACACTCTCGACAGTATAAGTTACACAAGAGAATTAAAGCGGTTGGGTGTAGGCGTAATATTTATGAATGACAACATAAATACACTCGATCCCGATGCAGAATTAAGACTGACAATAATGTCCTCCATAGCGCAGGAAGAAAGCAGAAAAACAAGTGAGCGTGTTAAATGGGGACAACGGAGAATGATGGAACAAGGAAAGGTGTTCGGCAGAGATATGCTTGGCTACGATGTGCGTGACGGTAAGCTTATTATTAACGAAGAAGGCGCAAAAACGGTTCGGCTGATATTTCATAAGTTCCTTGTCGAAGGAAAAGGCTCGCACTTAATTGCAAAGGAACTTCAAGAGGAAGGTATAAGAACATCAACCTATATGAAGAAATGGTCATACACGGTAATACTGCGAGTGCTTAAAAATGAAAAATACTGCGGAGACCTGGTTCAACAAAAGACCTACACCCCCGACTACCTCTCCCACTCCAAAAAGAAAAACGAAGGTCAGCTTGAATTGGTTGTAATCAGAGATCACCACGAGCCGATAATATCAAGAGAGATGTTCGAATCGACTCAGCTTGAAATTGAACGGCGCAGAAAGAAAAGCACACCAAATCAGGCAGGCTTTGCAAATAGATATATGCTCTCGGGCAAAATAAAATGCGCTGAATGCGGTGCCACCTTCACAAGATCCACGAAGTACCTGAAAAACGGTAAGACAACAAACAAATGGGTATGTATTGAATCACAGAAAAACGGCTCGAAGCGAAAGGACAAAAAGGGCGAAACAATCGGCTGCACAACTAATTCAATAAGCGAAAAGGACATTACGGATATACTTAACAGAATTATGACCGATGTGCTAAAAAGCAGAGAGAAAGTCATTAAAAAGGTTCTTAAAACGGTTAAGACAATACTTGACAGTGAGCCGAGCAACGACAATATTGCATACTATGAAAAAGAGCTTGCCAAAACCGAAAAGAAAAAGCAAAAACTGCTCGATATGTGCCTATCAGGTGACATTGAGACCGAAGAATACAAGAAAGGCTGTGAGCGTCTAAATGCAGAATACGAAACGCTGACCGAGCGCTTTCAAAAAGAAAAAATCCACAATCAGAACATTGCGGATAAGGACAGAATACTCAAGGATATAGAAAAGCACCTTCGGCAAATAATGAACGGCTCGGTTTCGGATGAAGCCTTCATGCGTGAGATGATTGACAAAATCGTTGTTTACAAGGGCAGAAAAATGGATATTCACCTAAAGTCAATTCCGAGCGTATGGACTGCACGAATACTCGCAGGAAGCAGTGAAATTGAGGCTTATAATCAAAAAAATGCCAACGAAAGTTCGTCTGTGCCTATATCGGTGAGGAGTCCTTTAAGCTCGGGATAAGGCATTGAAAAACGCTGTGAGAGGTAACGCAGTGAAGCGCCGAGCTCTCCGTCGGGTCCGCCGTACTGCGAAATAATTATGCTCGCATACTTCGGGTTGGGATTTTTAATATTTACGGGATACTGTAATTTCTTTTCATATTGAAACATCAGTTTGCACTCCTTTCCCAGGGCCACGGGTCATTAAGCCAGGTCTGTCCGCTACCGCTTTGAATTGTAAGCGGACCGTATTTTTTCTCATATTCTTCCCTGTATTCGGCAGCTTTTTTCTGAAAATTCTTCATTCTCATCATTGCTGCAACATCACTCGGATGAGTGTCAAGATATATGTGAAGCTCCCACGCGGCAAAGCCGTAACGTGAAATCATTTCCAATAATTCGTCTCTTTTCATCTCGGCTTCACCCCTGTATAGGGCTTATCAAGAACCACGAAAAGAGTGCCCTTTTTAAGCGCTGTTTTAACGTCAAATTCCGTTGTATCCTGCTGAAAAGGTATATAAGCCATTGCAACGCTTACATTCTTCGGAAAAACGGAGGTTCCGTCATAAAAGAAATCGTTTGTTGTTTTTTCCATAAAAAAACTCCTTACATATATTGCCTGTACAAACGTACAAGTCAGTACAATATATGTAAGGAATTAAACTTTTGTTAATTAAAACTTAATAGAAGCTGTAATTTCCGCTTTGATATCTGTCAAGAACAGCAAGGTCAAAAGCGTCTACCACGCCGTCGCCGTTACAGTCGCCTGCATACGTTTCGGGAGCGGTTGACGAATAAACCGTTTTACCGACAGAAACATTCATTACAATATTCAAATCCGTGTTGTTGACTAACGCATCCCTGTTCACGTCGCCGTGCATTATAACGGTATAGCTTGTAGAAACTCCTGCCGTAGTTGTATAAATCAGTGACGAACCTGTTTTGTCGCCGGAAGCCGAAGCGCTGCCCGATGAATAGGAAAGCTTGAAGCAGTTTTTAATCGAACAACCGGGAGCGAGATAAACAAGCATTTTATCCTTTAAAATAGAGCCGCCGGGGTGATCGTTACCCTGAGTTCCGTCCGTTCTCCAGGTTTCAACGGGAGATAAGGGCGAATATGCCGTGTCACTCAACGGAGGATTAAGAATTGACTGACCGGAAGAGCTTGTAAAGATATATTCCTCCTGATGATCGGATTCCTCGGAAAAAGTCGTGCTTCCGGATGTAGGCGTAGAGGAGCCGACAAGGAAATAACTGTACTGAAGCAAGCTGTAATCGGGAAGAAGATTACCCGAATTGTCACTTATCGGCGGGTCATCCCAAGTTGCGTCAATGGCATACCATTTTCCGTCCTCCATAAGGACCACGTTCCAGACGTGACCGGGACTGTAAACGAGCATATTGGGTATGCCCTCTCTGTCAGCAAAAATCTTGAAGGATTCCGCATATCCCTCGCATACGCAAAGATACGGGGAAAGCAAGCAACCTGTCGGCTGGTGGCCGTAGGGAGCGGCATTTGAATTATCATAGTCCGGGTCATACGTTGCCTTTGTGACAATATAATCGTGAATAGACCTTAACTTTTCGTATCTTGTAACGCCTGCAGGCTTAAATGAATTAACCGCATCCATAAGCTGATTATAAACGGTATTTATACTGCTTAAACTGTAACTCGAATGACATACAATAGTCGGGTCAACAGAATAGATGGTAGTATAAGAACCGGATATTGAATACGAATATGAGTACTGCAAGCCGTTATACCAGAAACGCTCGGGATGGTCATTGACAAAAGCCTTATACGCCGCGCCGAAAATATCGTTTAATTTATAACCGACTTCACTTGTAAGCACCTTAAAAGCGCCTGACGCGTAATTAACCTCAAAGCTGTTTTCGGTATTTCCAAGCTCGTCGAATTTGTTATAAATTTCCTTTTGCTCGTCGTTTAACTGGTCATAATAGCGACCCGTCACAGGGAATGAGCCGTAGTAGCTTTTTTGCCCAATAAAGTTAGGTCTCGTAAAATCGGTTATATACTCGTGTTCAATATAGCCGTAACCCGTCTTAATCTCAACTGCGGCAAATGAGAAAAGCTGCATTACGGACAAAAGATACATAAGAACAATAAGAACCGATATTGCTTTTTTCATTTTATTCACTCCTTTAACAAGAGTCTCTATATAAAATATTATACATTTTACAAAAAAATCTGTCAACAAACATTGAAAATATTTTATTGCGGTGTATAATTAAGTCATAATTATTTTTGCGAGGTAAAAATATGTCGAATCCAGTAACTGCAATAATAGTCGGCGCAGGTCACAGGGCGTTTATCTATGCGGATCTTGCGTTAAGACGTCCCGATTTATTAAAGATAGTCAGCGTTGCAGATCCAGATATAATAAGACAAAAAAAGGCTGCAGAGCGGTACGGCTTTTCAAAGGAGTATTGCTTTAATTCGGCTAAAGAGCTTTCCGAAAAGCCGAAATTTGCCGACGCGATAATTAACGGCACAATGGACGAAATGCACGTTGAAACCTCCGTTCCGTTGCTTGAAAAAGGATACGATATGCTTCTTGAAAAACCGTTTGCGGTAAACGAAGAAGAAATGAAAACACTTGTTGACTGCGTAAAGAGAAACGGCAACAAGGTAATGATATGTCACGTCTTACGTTATACCCCCTTTTATTACGGCATTAAGCAGCGTGTTGCAAGCGGTGAAATCGGCGATATCATCAACATTCAGACAATGGAAAACGTCAGTTATCACCATCTTTCGACCTCATACGTCAGGGGGAAATGGGCAAACAGCAACAGATGCCACACGTCAATGCTGCTTGCAAAATGCTGTCACGATCTGGATATTATGATGTGGCTTATGGATTCGGTGAAGCCCGTAAGAGTTTCTTCCTTTGGAAGTAAATTCCAGTTTAAGAGCGAAAACGCTCCCGAAAACTCGGGTGAAAAATGCCTTGTTGACTGTCCGCTTGTCGATACCTGTAATTTCTCGGCTAAACGGCTTTATCTTGACCAACCCGACAGATGGGCGTTTTATATATGGGATAAGTTAGAGGACATTGAAAATCCGACTGATGAGGACAGAATAAATCTTTTAAAGGGCGACTCGCCTTACGGAAAATGTATTTACAAGAGCGATAACAACGTGGTTGACCACCAAAGCGTAATTATTGAATTTGAGAACGGCGCAACCGGTACTCACAATATGGTCGGCGGCTCGGCTTCATCGCTTCGTCACATACATATCATCGGCACAAAGGGTGAAATTTACGGCAATTTTGAAGAGGGCGTCTTTTTTGTAAAGAAAATTCATCCGACAAAAACCGACGAGTGCGACACAGAAAAAATCGACCTTAATTCTTCGGGTGATATGGTCGGCGCATACGGCTCGCATGGAGGCGGTGACGAAAGGCTTGCAGAGGATTTTGTTTCGTTTATCAGGAATGAAAAACCGTCCCTCGCCTGCACCTCGATATTTGATTCTGTGGCAGGACACCTTACGGTTTATCTTGCGGATAAGTCAAGAGAAGAAAACGGAAAACCGCAGGAATTTAATTATTAAAGTCAAAAAGCACAGTGAAAATTCACTGTGCTTTTAAATTTCCACTTTTAGTGGAATTTTTTTAGTGTGTTTGCGTTGAAAGGAATAAACAGATTTGATATTATAAAATCGAGGTGAGACTATGGACAAATACAAATTCGGTAATCGCCTTTACGAATTGAGAAAAGCAAATAATATCACACAGGAAAAGCTCGGCAAAATGCTCGGAGTAAGTAATAAAGCCATTTCAAAATGGGAAAACGGCGAGTCATATCCCCGTTTGCCTATGCTCGATAAAATTGCAGAATGCTTTAATATGAGCGTTGAGGAATTGCTTGAATCTAAAGACAATGCAAAAGACGAAAAAGAAGCGTCAAAAGAAATCAACGATTCTATACCTGACGAAATTATGCGTTTGCCGAAATTTACCATTAGATTTCTAATGGGTTTAGGATGGGTTCAGGTTGATGCACAGGATTTTTTGAATACAATAATAACCGATTGCGGTATTTCAAATAGGGAAATAGCAAATATTCTGGATGTAAGTGAAAAGAAAATAGGTCTATGGGAAAACGGTATCAAAAAACCTTCTCCGAGAGAAAGCCTAAGAATCACGGCGCTATATCATAACAACTGCGAGGACAGTGAGAAAATAAACGCTTATTCCGACTTTGCAAAACGTTATAAACTTCCATTCAGGGGATTATCGTTCTTTTTGGTGTATGCACTTGTAATGATGTTGTTTATTCTTTATCCCCTTCTTGTTGTCGGAGAAACAGCCATAAGCGTCTATTTTTCAAGCCGCATACCTGTATTCAGCTTAAAAAACCTGTTTTCACTTGCTTTGCCTATTGCTATATTTGTCTTTATATCTGCTTTAATCTTAAAAAGCGCAAGATTAAACAGACCTAATATTACAAAAGCAATAAAGAATATTGCTGTTTTTCAGGCATTCTATTTTGCGTATTTGCTTATTATGGCATCTATACTCAAGGTTGAAGTAGGCTTTATCATCAGCATAATTGTTTATTATGCTTCTACCGTGGCAATCGAAAAGTTGATAAAACTAAATGATTATAAGAACCGCAAGGGCTTTATTTGTTTGATACCGTCATATATTCTTGTAATTGCTTTTTTAGTTTATATTTTTTGGTTTGTTGAATGGGACTCACCCGTCCCGGAAACATATTCATTAGCTATCAAAGAATTTTCCGCTATGGATATCATATTAGCAATATGTATGTTCAGTATAATATCGGATTTGAGAATAATATTGACAGAAATAAATGCATTTGCCGTTAAGTTGAAAGCGTTATTCCCGCATTCGGAAAAAGAATATATTCCTATCACAAAAAAAGATATTACACTTGTTATAATAGGAATTACACTTACAATTGTCTATGCGGTATTAGTTGAATTATTCAGACGGGATTTTTTAGAATTGTTTTTTCTTATACCGTAAATTTAATAAGGGCGACCGTCGGTCGCCCTTATAAAGGACAGCGCTGTCGGGAAACCGACAACGCTGTTTTATTTTTCTATCTCTTCGTTGTTCCGAAAATACCTCTAATAATCTGTTTACCGATTTCTCTGCCAATTGTATTTGCTGCGGAATTCATTGTCTTTGTCATAACGGAGCTTGAACGCTTTGTTGAGGTCTTTTTCTTTGCCTTTTCACGAAGCGCCTCGCGCTCTTTTTCAAGCTTTTCCTTTTCTTTTTCAAGCTTTGCGCGCTGTTTATCAAGTTCTGTTTCGTACTTCTGATTTTCTACTTCTTTCTTTTCTTCTTCGAATTTTGCCGCTTCCTCCTGCTGCTGTACTTCAGCCTGTTCATACTGCGCCGCAAGCATTTCGTATGCGCTCTCTCTGTCAACAGTCTCAGAGTATTTATCACGAAGATTA
This sequence comes from uncultured Clostridia bacterium, assembly GCA_937884975.1. Classification (GTDB taxonomy): domain Bacteria; phylum Bacillota; class Clostridia; order Oscillospirales; family Acutalibacteraceae; genus Fimenecus. Next base: position 36,542 of record CAKZZS010000073.1, read on the forward strand.
CTTGTAAAAATAGTCTGCTGAATCATCTGCGGTTCGACAGCTGCCATTGAGCTTCTCGGCGGCAGGATACCTGCCTTTTCAACAATTGAGGGAACGCCCTTTTCATCAAGGACGGATACAAGAGCCTCGCCTGTTGCAAGCTCCTGCAAGGTTCTTTCTGTGTCAAAATTCGGATTAGCCCTGAATGAACGCGCCGCATAACGCAGAGCCGTTTGCTCATTCGGAGTATACGCTCTTAATGCGTGCTGAACTCGGTTACCTATCTGGCTTAAAACCGTTTCGGGAATATCCGAAGGATTTTGAGAAATAAACCAAACCGAAACGCCCTTTGAACGGATAAGACGAACAACCTGCTCAACCTTTTCAATTAAAGCCTTCGGCGCGTCGTTAAAGAGAAGATGAGCTTCATCAAAGAAAAATGCGATTTTCGGCTTTTCAAGGTCACCGGCTTCCGGGAGCATCTCATAAAGCTCGCTTAACATCCAGAGAAGGAAAGTACTGTATAAAAGCGGATGCTGGAAAAGCTCGGAGCATTCAAGAATGTTCATATATCCCCTGCCGTCCGAGTCCCATTCGAACCAGTCCGTAAGGTCAAGCGCAGGCTCGCCGAAAAAGATATTTCCGCCCTCGTCCTCAAGGGTTAAAAGCGCGCGCTGAATTGCGCCTATTGACTGCGCGGCAATATTACCGTATTTGAGCTTGTAATCGTTTGCATTGTCGCCCACAAACTGAACCATTGAGCGCAAATCCTTAAGGTCAAGAAGCAGCATTCCGTTATCGTCCGCAATTCTGAAAACAATTCTCAAAACTCCGCTCTGGACGTCGGAAAGACCGAGAAGTCTTGAAAGAAGCTCGGGTCCCATATCGGAAATAGTAGTTCTTACGGGATGACCGTTCTTTGCGTAGACGTCAAAAAATCTTACGGGATATGAGGTATAATTGAAATTCTCAATTTTCATATTTTCAATTGAGCGAAGAATGTGCTTGTTATCACATCCGGGGACGCACATTCCCGTTAAATCTCCCTTTATATCCGCAATAAAGGTCGGTACTCCAAGGTCGGAAAACGACTCGGCAATTACCTTTAAGGTTACCGTTTTACCCGTACCCGTAGCGCCTGCAATAAGTCCGTGACGGTTACACATCGACGGTTCAAGGTAAACTCTGTCCTCACCCGTTGCAAGCCAGATTTTTCCGTTATCGTTCATATACATAACTCAAACCCCATTCATTTCAGATTATTTTTTATTTTACCATATCGTAAAGCTGTTTGCAATACTCGAAAACCCTGCCGATAGGCTCGTTTATTTCAAGGTCGTTTTCTTTATCAAGATTAAAATAAAGGTGCTCTTTATTGATAATTACTATATGCTTCCCCTTAAAATACCGTACAAAGGAAGCCGCAGGATAAACCGTCAAAGATGTTCCGCCGATAATAAGCATATCCGCCTTTGAAATGGCGTCAACAGCGCCCTCTACGTCGCCGTAAGGCAACTGCTCCTCATAAAGAGTAACATCACAGCGCACCACGCCTCCGCACTCACAGTGCGGCACCTTTTCGTCACTTTCGTAAATATAATCCGCAGGATAAATCTTTCCGCATTTCATACAGTAGTTACGGGTGGTTGTTCCGTGAATTTCAAAAACGGTTTTACTGCCTGCCTTTTGATGAAGTCCGTCTATATTCTGGGTAACAACAGCCTTAAGCTTACCCATTTTTTCAAGCTCGGCAAGAAAATAATGCGCAGCATTAGGCTCAACATTTCTTGCGTCCATTTTCTGACGGTAAAACTCAAAAAATACCTCCGGCTCATTAACAAGACAGCTATGGCTTAAAAGATATTCAGGCTGATAAGAGTCAAAGCGTATGTCGTGCTGATTATAAAGACCGTCCTTACTTCTAAAATCAGGCACTCCGCTTTCGGTTGATACTCCTGCGCCTCCGAAGAAAACTATATACTCGCTTTCGTCAATGAACTCTTTGAGCTTTAAAATATTTTCATCCATATTATCACTTCCCTTTTTAAGTATAACACAAAAAGTAAAATATTGACATAGTTATTTCTTTGAGTTATGATATATTTTGTACGCAACCGATAGTATATTCAAAAATACACTATACAATATATAATGTAACGGAGAAGAAAATGAGTAACGAAAAAGGATACCTTACACCCGAAGATTACGCAGAGCCGAGATGCCTTTTATGCGACGAGCCGTACGGAGTTATGAAAGAGATAAAGCCCGTACCGCAGCAGAGAATTATTCAGAAAATGAACGACTATATGAGCCGCAGAGATTATCAGGGCGCCGAAAGGCATTTGAAATACTGGCTTGAGGAGGCAAAGCTCGGTCACGATAAGGGCGGAGAGCTTCTCATTCAAAATGAGCTTGTCGGTCATTACCGCAAAACGGGTAAAAAGGAAAACGCATTTCAAAGCATTAACGAAGCCTTAAGACTTCTAAAGGAGCTTGATTTTGAGAATAACGTCAGCGCAGGGACAACCTATGTAAACTGCGCTACGGCATATAACGCCTTCGGCGAGAACGAAAAATCGCTTGAGTTGTTTAAAATGGCAAAGGGAGTATATGAAAGCCATGATAACACGTCGCCCGATTTACTCGGCGGACTGTATAACAATATGGCGCTTACAAACGTTGCTCTCGGAAACTACGAAGAAGCTCTTACGCTTTATGATAAGGCGCTGAAGGTGATGGAAAACGTTGAAAACGGCGTGCTCGAACAGGCTATTACATTTTTAAACATGGCGGATTTGCTTGAAGCAAGAGACGGACTTGAAAAAGCGGAAAGCACAATTTTTGAATATCTTGATAAGGCATACGAATTATTAAATGATAAAGACGTAAAGCGTGACGGATATTATGCCTTTGTGTGTGAAAAGTGCGCGCCGTCATTTTCTTACTACGGTTATTTCCTTGCTTCAAAAGAACTGACTCAAAGGGCGGAGAGTATTTATGAAAGGGATTGAAATAGCAAAGGCATTTTTCGAAGAATACGGAAAACCGATGCTTGAAAACGATTTTGGGCATCTTCTCCCCTTTCTTGCGGCAGGTCTTTTCGGCAGCGGGTCGGAATGCTTTGGGTTTGACGATGAAATATCACGCGACCACGATTTTGAACCGGGCTTTTGCATTTTTCTTCCCGACGAGGGCATTGTTGACAGGAAAGACGCCTTCGCGCTCGAAAGAGCGTATGCAAAATTGCCCAAGGAATTTATGGGACTTAAAAGGAATATGCTTTCCCCTGTCGGCGGAACAAGGCACGGAGTAAAACGAATTGACGAATTTTTTATTGAAAAAATCGGCTCGGCTGACGGAAACCTCGGTATTAACGAATGGTTTACCGTTCCCGAATTCGCTTTTGCAGAAGCTACAAACGGAGAAATATTTTTTGATAATTTCGGTCTTGTGACTAAAATCCGTGAAAAAATAAAAGAATATCCCGAAGATATAATGAAGAAGAAGCTCGCAGGAAACCTGCTTCTTATGGCGCAAAGCGGTCAATATAATTATAAAAGATGTATTGACCACGGCGAGCAGGCTGCCGCTCAACTTGCGGTATTTGAATTTGTCAAAAGCGCAAGCGAGGTCATTTTCTTACTTAACGGGAAATATCAACCATATTATAAATGGACCTTCAGAGCCTTAAGAGAGCTTGACAAGCTTTCACTCGAAGCGGAAATTATGGAGTATCTGCTCACAACCGATAATGAAAATGCGACTGCAGAAGAAAAATACTATGCAATTGAGGGAATAGCGGCGGATATTATTGACGTTCTTATTGACAGAAAACTTACAAAAGCTAATTGCGGCGACCTTGAAAAGCATGCATATTCGGTAAATGATTCGATTTCTGACGGCGATATAAGAAACCTTAATATTTTTGCGGCTGTTTAGGAGATAAAAAATGAAATTACACGGATTACAGAAAATGACATTACTTGACTTTCCCGGTCACGTCGCCTGCACGGTATTCCTCGGCGGCTGCGATTTTCGCTGTCCGTTCTGTCATAACTTTGAGCTCATAGACGGAACCGCGCAGCCGATAATGGACGACACGGAGCTGTTTTCGTTCCTTGAAAGCAGAAAGGGACTTATTGACGGGGTTGCAATAACCGGCGGTGAGCCGTGCCTTCACAAGGAACTTCCTTCTCTTATAAGAAAAATAAGAGAAATCGGCTATCCGGTAAAGTTGGACACTAACGGACACCATCCAGAAATGCTTAAAAGCATTCTTGACGAGGGTCTCGTGGAATACGTCGCTATGGATATTAAAAACAGCGAGGAAAAATATTTTATCACCTGCGGAACAGATAAAATCGATATGAAAAAAATTAAGGAGAGCATCAGCCTTCTTATAAATTCGGGAATTGAATATGAGTTTCGAACTACCGTTATAAAGGAGTTCCACGAAAAGGAAGATTTTGTTAAAATCTGCGAAATAATTAAGGGCGCAAAAAGGTATTTCCTTCAGCGTTTTACGGACAGAGACTCCGTTCCATACGGCAATTTAAGCGCCCCCTCCTTTGACGAAATGAGGGAATTTGCCGATATTTCAAGACAATTCATCCCGAATACGTTTCTTCGCGGAGTTGAATGAAAACAACAATATATTGTGTATTTAAAAATTTTTAACGGAATATATTGACAAATTCCTCTCTAAGTGTTAGAATGCTTTTTGCAGCGTCAAACAGTGCGTGATTTGACGAAAAAACATTTTTAACATTTAGGGAGAAATTTTATGTATCAGGTAATCAAAAGAGACGGCAGCGTTGTCGATTTTGACATCGCGAAAATCAGTGCCGCAATTACTAAAGCCTTTGAAGCGCAGGGCAAACAGTACCACACAAGCGTTATCGACTTAATCGCACTTAAAGTAACTGCTGATTTTGAAGAAAAAATCACTGACGATAAAATCTCGGTTGAGGCAATTCAGGACAGCGTTGAAAAGGTGCTTTCAGAATCCGGATATGCAGATATTGCAAAGGCATATATCCTTTACCGCAGACAGCGCGAAAAAATCCGCAACGTCAATTCCGCTCTTCTCAACTACAAGGAAATCGTTGACAACTATCTTAAAATCAACGACTGGCGCGTTAAGGAAAACGCAACGGTAACTTATTCCGTAGGCGGTCTTATCCTTTCAAACTCCGGCGCTATTACGGCTAACTACTGGCTTTCAGAGGTTTATGACGATGAAATTGCAGAGGCGCACAGAAACGCCGACATTCATCTTCACGACCTTTCAATGCTCACCGGCTACTGCGCAGGTTGGTCATTAAAGCAGCTTATTCAGGAAGGTTTGGGCGGCGTTACGGGTAAAATCACCTCCTCGCCTGCAAACCATCTTTCAACCCTTTGCAACCAGATGGTTAACTTCCTTGGCATAATGCAGAATGAATGGGCAGGCGCGCAGGCTTTCTCATCCTTTGATACATATCTCGCTCCCTTCGTTAAGGTGGACAACCTTTCCCAGAAGGAGGTCAAGCAGTGCATTCAGTCCTTCGTATACGGCGTAAACACTCCGTCGCGTTGGGGCACTCAGGCTCCCTTCTCAAACATCACTCTTGACTGGGTTGTTCCTAATGACCTTAAAAACCTTCCCGCTATTATCGGCGGAAAGGAAATGGATTTCACCTACGGCGACTGCCAGAAGGAAATGGATATGGTCAACAAGGCGTTCATCGAAATTATGATCGAGGGCGACGCCAACGGCAGAGGCTTCCAGTATCCCATTCCCACTTATTCAATTACAAGAGATTTTGACTGGAGCGAAACGGAGAACAACAAGCTTCTCTTCGAAATGACCGCTAAATATGGCACTCCCTATTTCTCAAACTACATCAACTCCGATATGGAGCCGAGCGACGTTCGTTCAATGTGCTGCAGACTCCGTCTTGACCTTCGCGAGCTTCGCAAAAAATCGGGCGGCTTCTTCGGTTCGGGCGAAAGCACAGGTTCAATTGGCGTTGTTACAATTAACCTTCCGAGAATTGCATATCAGGCAAAGGATGAAAAGGACTTCTACGAGCGTCTTGACCGTCTTATGGATATCGCCGCGCGTTCTCTTAAGACAAAGCGTACTGTTATAACAACGCTTCTTAATCAGGGACTTTATCCCTACACCAAGAGATACCTCGGCACATTCGAAAACCATTTCTCAACCATTGGTCTTATCGGTATGAACGAGGTCGGTCTTAACGCAAATTGGCTCAGAAAGGACCTTACACATCCCGAGACACAGCGTTTTGCACGCGATGTACTTAACCATATGCGCGAGCGCCTTTCGGACTATCAGGAGCAGTACGGCGACCTTTATAACCTTGAGGCAACTCCTGCAGAGTCAACCACATACCGCTTTGCAAAGCACGATAAGGAGGATTTCCCGGATATCATTACAGCTAATATGAACGGTACTCCTTATTACACAAACTCTTCACATCTTCCCGTTGGCTACACGGAGGATATTTTCTCCGCACTTGACATTCAGGACGATTTGCAGACACTCTATACATCGGGTACTGTTTTCCACGCATTCCTCGGAGAAAAGCTTCCCGACTGGAAAGCGGCGGCAAATCTCGTCAGAAAAATTGCCGAAAACTACAAGCTCCCCTACTACACCATGTCTCCCACATATTCCGTATGTAAGGACCACGGCTATCTTACAGGCGAGCAGTACACCTGCCCGATTTGCGGCGCAAAGACAGAAGTCAACTCAAGAATTACCGGTTACTACCGTCCCATCCAGAACTGGAACGACGGCAAGGCGCAGGAATACAAGGACCGTAAGGTTTATAATATCGGCCGTTCGCATCTCACTCACCAGGGACCGAACCCTGCTCCCGTAGACGCTCCTGTTGAAACCGCTGCAGCAGTTACCACCGAGGTTAAAGCTGAAAGCACAGACGCACAGGCTATTCTTTTTAAGACAATGACCTGCCCGAACTGTAAGGCGGCAGCCGCTCTTCTTGATAAAGCAGGCGTTTCCTATCAGGCTCTTAACGCTGACGAGGAACCCGCTCTTGTTGAAAAGTACGGCATAAAGCAGGCTCCCACACTTGTTGTCTTTACTGCTGACGGATATGAAAAATATCGCGGCGTATCCGACATCAAGGGATGGCTGATGAGCAAATAATAAACAACAATTCTTTGAGCAGAAATTGTTAAGACAGTTTCTGCTCAAATTTTTAGAGGTAAGAAAATGTATGACGTAATTGTTGTCGGCGGAGGTCCGGCAGGTATGACGGCGGCTCTTTACGCGCTTCGAAACGGTAAGAGCGCGCTTGTAATTGAAAAGACCGGCTTTGGCGGTCAGATTACGCATTCGCCGAAGGTTGAAAACTACCCCGGTACGCTTTCAATGAGCGGAAACGAATTTGCGGACAGCGCTCTTTCCCAGATACTTGAACAGGGTGCTGAAATTGAATTTGAAACTGTTATTTCAATTGAAAACAGCGGCAAGATTAAGCTTGTAAAGACCGAGGAAGGAAGTACATTTGAAGGAAAAACAGTAATAATTGCAACCGGCGTAAAGCACCGTATGCTCGGACTTGAGCACGAAAACGAGCTTGTCGGCGAGGGAATCTCCTTTTGCGCGGTTTGTGACGGCGATTTTTATAAAAACAAGGTTGTCTGCGTCGCAGGCGGCGGAAATTCTGCTCTTCAGGAGGCAATTTTACTGTCTGACAAGTGCAGCAAGGTCATTATGCTTCAGGATTTGCCGCAGTTTACGGGTGAAGGCAGGCTTCAGGACGTTTTGTTTTCAAGAAATAATGTCGAGTCTCACACAAACACAAAAATTAACCGACTTTTAACTGACGGAAACGAGTTAAAGGGAGTTGAAATTGAGGACAGAACAACAGGTGAAAAACAGGAAATCTTATGTGACGGACTTTTTGTTGCTATAGGCCTTATTCCCGAAAATGACCCTTTTAAAGAGCTTGCGGATTTGAACAGCTTCGGATATTTTGACACTGACGAAAGCTGTCTTACAAAGACTCCGGGCGTATTTGTTGCCGGCGACTGCAGAAGCAAGCAGATAAGACAGATGACTACAGCCGTTGCAGACGGCGCAGTTGCAGCTCTTGCAGCCTGCAGGTATATTAACGAGCTTTAAAAAGACAAAAACCTTGCTATCGCTTTTAAGTACAAAGTACCCGATTTGTTTCGGGTACTTTTTTATTTTAATATTTACTTATTAAAATTACTATGGTATAATGTAGTGTAAATCTTTATAAGCGAGGTGAGAAAATGCAGTACGACTATCATAAGGACACCGATTCAAAATCAATGGTTTATATCCGTGACCATTTTTCCGAAATAGTCATGGTCTTCAGTTTAATTGCATTTTTGCTCACCGGTATTTACGCTCTATTTTCTTTTAAAACCGAAAACACACAATTGACGGTTGACAGAATCAGTTATTTTAACTCGGGATGGAGAATAAGCGAAGTCGAAAATGCGGACTCGACGCATACGCTGCGATTCAGAAATACCGTTCCGAAGGATATTGAAAATAATTCCACACTTGCATTTAAAAGCACGGATGAGGTTGTATATGTAAAAGTCGGCGGAGAGCTTATTTATACTTACGGCGAAGAAAACAATTTCAGGAAGCCCATAAATCTCGGAAGCCACTATATTCTTATTCAGCTTCCGGAAGGCGCGCAAGGAAAGGAAATTGATATTTCCGCTACCTATCACGGCAAACAAACCAACTGGCGCCGGGATCGCGATTTTATGATTGAGGGAAATGACGGTATAATTTTAATGCTTATTAAAAATGACCTCCCCTCTGTTGTCATTTGTTTTATAATGACTTTCCTATCTTTATTCGAGCTTTTTAAGGCGATTTATCTTGCAAGCAGGCATCAACCGTTCAGGACTACGATTTATCTCGGATTATTCATTCTTGCTTCGTCTAACTGGCTTGCGTCCGAAACGATACTTATGCAGTTGATGTTCAAGAATATGTATTTCAAGTACATTATTACTTATTTCTCGTTCCTGACTCTGCCCTGTCTGTTCCCGATGTTCGCGAAGGAAAAGATGACGCGTTATAATCTCCCGTTGGCGTTTGCTTCGGTAGTTTCCTGGGCATACGCCTGCGTATCAATGCTTATTTTCGTCAATTTCTCAATTGGCTTTGAAAAGCACCTGTATGTAATTCACGGACTTATGGCGTTTGTAGTTGCCATTGTTCTTGTATGCTGTATTCTTGACAGAAAGAATAAACAGTTAAGAAATCTTCTTGCAGGCACGGTAATACTTGCTTTCTTCGCAATTATTTCGATGATTTCGTATCATAACGGCTATATAAATTCCGTTTTCTCGGCTTACCATTTCAGGGATTTCTTCTTTGCAGGAATGATTTCATTCATAATCATTCTTCTTTACGACTCATATCAGCAGTCGGCAAAGGATAAGCACGACGCGGCGCTTTCCAATTTCTATAAACAGTCAGCTTACACTGACCTTCTTACACAATTAGGCAGCCGTACAGCATTTACCGAGGACTTCAAGCATGCTGAAAAGGACATTGAAAAGTATAATAACGTAAACGTTATAATGCTCGACCTGAATAATCTTAAGCAGATTAACGATATCAAGGGTCACGCAGTCGGCGACGAGCTTATTAAGAGCCTTGCGGAATGCCTTTACAAAACATTTGACGGCAAAGGAAAGGTCTACCGAATCGGCGGTGACGAATTTGTTGTTCTTATTACGGATCTTCCCGATGATAAAATTGACGGTTACCTTGAAAAGCTCTATGAAAACATCAATTCCCAGGAAAATAATGAGCTTTCCGAATCGACCGTTGCAATAGGCTTCGCGCAAAGAAACAGCAAGGAAAACACCGATTTGAAAATTTCGGAGCTGCTTAAAATTGCAGACGAAAGAATGTATGAGGATAAAAAAAGAAAAAAAGGCGACGTTAAAGGCGTTGCCGTAAGATAAATAATTTAAGGTTCAGGAGTGTATTTTTTATGAAACACATTGATTTATGCGACATTTTTTCACAGACTGAAAAATATATCAACACCGATATTACTGTCTGCGGTTGGGTGCGTACCGTCAGGGATTCGAAGGCAGTCGGATTTATTGCCCTCAATGACGGCACTGCGCTTAATAATCTTCAGATAGTTATTGATAAGGAGTCTTTCCCGAATGCGGATGAAGCTCTTCATTTAAGCGTCGGCTCTTCAATTGCAGTAAGCGGTAAGCTCACAAAATCCCTTAATGAGCAACAGCCCGTTGAACTGCACCCGACTTCGCTTACGCTTCTCGGCGCGTGCCCGTCGGATTATCCGATGCAGAAAAAAAGACATACTCTTGAATTCCTAAGAACCATCCCCCACCTTCGCGGAAGAACAAATACGTTTAACGCAATGTTCAGGGTACGTTCCGAGCTTGCAAAGGCAATTCACGATTTCTTCCAGGGACGTAATTTCACTTATGTTCACACTCCGATTATTACCGGAAGCGACTGCGAAGGCGCAGGAGAAATATTCAGAGTCACTACTCACGAATTTAATACTCCTTATACAACCGAGGATGAATACTACGCAAACGATTTCTTCAAGAAAAAAGCCGGTCTTACTGTTTCGGGTCAGCTTGAGGGCGAAGCGCTTGCGCTTGCTATGGGTAAAATATACACCTTCGGTCCGACCTTCAGGGCGGAAAAGAGCAATACTCCCCGTCACGCTGCAGAATTCTGGCAGATAGAGCCTGAGGTTTCCTTTGCCGATTTAAACGATATAATTGCCCTTGCTACTGATATGATTAAATACATCACAAAGGCAGTTCTTGAGGCGTGTCCCGAAGAAATCGATTTCTTTGAAAAATTCTTTGAAAATGGACTTAAGGATAAGCTTAACAACATTGTAAACTCCGATTTTGCAGTGCTTGAATATACCGAAGCTATTGAAATACTTAAAAAGGCTGACGTTGAATTCCAGTATCCGGTATCCTGGGGACTTGATTTACAGACAGAGCACGAAAGATACCTTACGGATAAGGTATTCGGCAGACCTGTTTTCGTTATAAACTATCCTAAAGAAATCAAATCCTTCTATATGAAATTGAATCCCGACGGAAAAACAGTTGCCGCTACGGACTTGCTTGTTCCGGGAGTCGGTGAAATTATCGGCGCAAGTCAGAGAGAGGACAACTATGACCTTCTGCTTGACCAGATTAAGTCAAGAGGTATGACGCTTGAAGACTACGAATGGTATCTTGACCTTCGTAAATACGGCTCCGCTCCCCACTCGGGCTTCGGTCTCGGATTTGAAAGAATGCTTATGTATATCACAGGTGTCGGCAATATCAGAGATACCGCTGCTTTCCCGAGAACAACGGGTTCGCTTGTATAATCCTTTATGAAGGAGTGATTTTATGTCAAAGACTTTTATACCCGACGGGTATGAAGCTTCACTGTCTCTTTACGAAACACAAAAAGCGATAGTTCTTATAAAAAGAATATTTGAAGATATGCTTTGCGGCGAGCTTAACCTCAGAAGAGTTTCTGCTCCCCTGTTCGTATCCCGCGAAAGCGGTCTTAACGATAACCTTAACGGAGTCGAAAGACCCGTTGAATTTGACGTTCCGGCAACGGGTGAAAACTCACAGATAGTCCATTCCCTTGCCAAATGGAAAAGACTTGCGCTTCACACATACGGTTTTGAAACGGGAAGCGGACTTATAACGGATATGAACGCCATACGCCGTGACGAGGAGCTTGATAATCTTCACTCGGTTTATGTTGACCAGTGGGACTGGGAAAAGGTAATAAATGAAAGTGACAGAAACACGTCTTATCTTAAAGACACAGTCAGAAAGATAATTGACGCTATATGTAACACTCAAAAAACACTTATGAATATCTATCCTATCCTCCAATATCCTATAAGCCGTGAAATCAGCTTTGTAACGAGTCAGGAGCTTGAGGATATGTACCCTGACAAAACCCCGAAGGAACGCGAAAACGCTTATCTTAAGGAGCATAAAACGGCATTTATAATGCAGATAGGAAAAGTTCTTAAAAGCGGTGAAATTCACGACGGAAGAGCTCCCGATTACGACGACTGGGATTTAAACGGCGATATTATGGTTTATAACGAGGTACTTTCTCAGGCGTTTGAAATTTCCTCTATGGGAATCCGCGTTTCTCCCGAAAGCCTTGAAAGACAGCTAAAAATCAGGGGCAAGGAGGAATACGCCTCTCTCCCCTTCCACAAAATGCTTCTGAACGGCGAATTGCCTTATACAATAGGCGGCGGAATAGGTCAGTCAAGACTTTGTATGCTGTTTTTGAATAAGGCTCATATCGGCGAGGTTCAGTCCTCCGTATGGGATAAGGAAACAATAGAAACCTGCGAAGAAGCAGGGGTTAAATTACTTTGATACAAAAACAATAAGAAGCGGTTTGAATACCGCTTCTTTTCACTTTAAAAAGTCACTAAAAACTATGTACCAAAGCAGTTTTTATTTAGTGATGTTTTTTTCTTTTTTAATTTACTTTTGTTTTCAAAAGTACTAAAATATACCTATTATAAATAAGGAGTAATCCGATGAAATATCTGTTTTTCATATTCGGTCTTGCTGTCGGTATTGCCCAGCTTTTTTTACTTAAAAAGGTTGTTGAAAGCCTAACGGCAGGAAAAAAGGACTTTCTTCTTTATTTGTTTATAAAGCTGGTTATTTATACCGGAGCGATAATTCTTTTAATAATTAAGTTCCGTGAATTCATACTTATGTCAGGAATCGGTCTTGCAGCAGGTATGATAATATGCGCGTTTATAAACTTTATTATAACGCTCAAAACAGACAACAAATCCAATAATAAAGGAGATGATAAGGCTTGAGCACGGCAAGCATAATTAAATTAACAGTTTCTGCCGTAGCAGCTGTCAGCTTTTTTATTGCAAAAAATGTTTTAAAGCACAAGCCTGAGGACAGCGTAAATCCAAAAAAGAGGAAAAAGCTTAACAGGCTGTTTTTCTTCGGTCTTATTCTTTCGGTCTGGTATTTCATTGCCTGCGTGGTAAACGAAATAACGGGAGGAATGAAAGGTATAAACGTTGAGTTTGAAATGTTTGCTGACAGAGTGGATATATTCGGACTGTCAGTTTCAAAATCGACCGTAACAACCTGGTATATAATAGCGGTTATTTTTATTCTTTCGCTTATTTTCAGGCTTTTCATTTTCCCGAAATTCAAGGAAAGCCCGAAGGGAATCCAGAATGTTATTGAAATACTTGTCGAAGCGGCTGACAATTTCACCTCAACACAGACCCATAATCTTTCACCTGTGCTCGGTGAATATATTTTCTCACTGGCTCTTTTGATGATAGGTTGCGCTACTGTTGAGCTGTTTTCTGTACGGCCGCCGACATCAGACCTTGTATTTACTTTTTCATTGGGTCTTTTAACGTTTATTCTTATAAACTATTACGGCATTAAGAAAAAAGGCTTTTTCGGACGTGTCAAAGCTCTTGCTTCACCGAATCCGATTATTATGCCAATGAAAATGCTCAGCGACATCGCAGTTCCCGTATCACTCGCCTGTCGACTGTTCGGCAATATGCTCGGCGGAATGATAGTAATGGATTTGCTTAAAGGCTCGCTCGGAGGATACGCGGTGGGTATGACATCGCTTGCAGGTCTTTATTTTAACCTATTCCATCCGCTTATACAAACGTATATTTTTATTATTTTAACATTGACTTTTATAAATGAAGCCACTGAATAAGGAGGAAAAAATTATGAACGCAATAGGTGCAGCACTCGCACTTCTCCCTGCTCTTGGCGCAGGTACTATGATGGGCTTTGCTACTGCAAAGGCTGTTGAAGCAACGGCACGTCAGCCCGAAGCGTCAGGCAAGATAAACTCAATTCTTCTTTTGGGTCTTGCGCTTGCGGAATCAACCGCTATTTACGCTTTCGTTATAGCGCTTATACTCACAACAAAGGTTTAATAAGGAGTTATTATGGAAGGTTTAGATGTTTCAAAGCTTCCTATTGATTTGTTGCTTAATATCCTTAATATCGTCATTCTTTTTCTTATTACAAGATTTCTTGTTTACAAGCCTGTTAAAAAGTTTATGGCGCAAAGACGGGAAAAGGTTGAAAAGGAAAAAAGTGACGCCAAGCAGCAGATGCAAGAAGCGCTATCTTTAAAGGAAGAGTACGAAAAGAAGCTTACAGAAGCCCAAAGCAATGCAAGAGAATCCTTACTTGAAAGCGAAAAGAAGGCGCAGGAAAGAAAAGCTCAGATAATTTCCGAAGCTCAAAAAGAGGCTCAGGAGATTAAAGCCGAAGCCAAAGCCGAGGCTCTCAAGGAAAAGGACGAAGCTCTTAATTCGCTTAAGGATGACGTTGCTTCGCTTGCAGTACAGATTTCCGAGAAAATTCTTTCAAGAGAAATTACAGACAGGGATAATGAAAGAATTGTTGAAAACTTTTTTAAAGACGGTAAAGCAGAATGAAAAACGTTGTGATAACCGTTAGTGAAAGTATGTCAGAAAAAACATACGCTACGCTTTTAGACGGTATTAAAACAAAATTCGGTGAAGATATTAAAGTCACAAAGCGTGTTGACACCTCGCTTATCGGCGGCTTCGTGCTTAATGTTGACGGCGTTGTTTATGACAACAGCATTTCTTCACAGCTTAATTTAATTAACAAAGAAATGAATTCTCAGAGGTAAGGTATGAGTGATTTTTTAACGGAAAACATAAGTTCATATCTTAAAAGAATAGTTGACTCTTACGAATTCAAGCCTATCTCCTACCGCTATGGTACGGTCGAAAAGCTCGGTGACGGCGTTGTACGCGTCAGCGGGCTGCCCGACTGCTGTTACGGTGAATTGCTTGAATTTGACAGCGGCGCTTACGGTATGGTAATGGACCTTGAGGAAAACTCCGTCGGCGCAGTGCTTCTTGAAAAATCGAATATTGTAAGAGTCGGTGAAACAGTCAAGGGTACGGGCAGAGTTGTCCGCACGCCCGTCGGCGAATGTTGCCTGGGAAGAGTTATTGACCCTATAGGCAGACCGTTTGACGGAAAAGAGCTGAATGCGGATATTTTCTATCCGGTTGAAAGACCTGCGCCGAAGCTTATTGACAGACGTCCCGTTGACACTCCTCTTCAGACGGGCTTCATTTCAATTGACAGTATGATTCCCATCGGCAGAGGTCAGCGTGAGCTTATAATCGGCGACAGACAGACAGGTAAAACCTCTATATGCGTTGATACAATTGTCAACCAGAAGGGTCAGGATATTATTTGTATTTACTGCGCTATCGGTCAAAAGGCTTCAACCGTTGCAGGCGTAATTAAAACGCTTACTGACAACGGCGCAATGGATTATTCCATTGTTGTTGCTTCAACCGCGGCGGACAGCCCCGCAATGCAGTATCTTGCCCCCTATTCCGCCTGCGCAATAGGCGAATATTTCAGCGAGCACGGAAAGGACGTTCTTGTGGTATACGACGACCTTTCAAAGCACGCAATCGCTTACAGAACAATGTCCCTGCTTCTTCACAGACCGCCCGGACGCGAAGCATATCCCGGCGACGTATTCTATCTTCATTCAAGACTTCTTGAAAGAGCGGCGTGCCTTTCAAAGGAAAAAGGCGGCGGAACTCTTACTGCTTTGCCGATAATTGAAACTATGGGCGGTAACATTTCCGCCTACATTCCCACAAACGTTATTTCAATTACGGACGGTCAGATTTATCTTGAAAGCGAGTTGTTCCACAGCGGAGTGCGCCCTGCGGTAAACACCGGTCTTTCCGTTTCGCGTGTCGGCAGAAGCGCCCAGAGAAACGCTATGAAGAAGGTTTCCGGTTCTTTAAGAATTGAGCTTGCCCAATACCGTGAAATGGCTGTTTTTGCCCGTTTCGGCGCGGATATTGACGACACGACAAAGGCAATGCTTGAACGCGGAGAACACCTTACCGCTTTATTTAATCAGGGCAGACTTGACACATACTCGTTAAGTAAAATGGTTATTATGCTTTACGCCTTCAACAGAAAGGCTTTCAAAGGCGTTGAAAACTCTATGCTTGACGAAAAGAGCAATGAGCTTTACTCCTTTATTGAAAGCAAATATCCGTCAGTTATTAAGAATATTGAAACAACCTATGACCTTGACGAGAGCACTGCGGATACACTGAAATCCGCTATCAAAGAGTGGGTGTCGCTTTGAAAAATATGAACGAAATCCGCCGACACATCAAGGCGGTTGAACAAACAAGGCAAATTACAAACGCTATGTATCTGCTCTCCACATCGCAGATGAAAAGGGCAATAAGTAAAATGACCTTTAACAGAACTTACCTGAGAAGAATCAGGGCGACTGTAAAGGACATACTTATCCACACCGACAAAAAGCACGTTTACCTTGAGGACAGAGGCAATAAAAGACAGGCTTTTGTGGTTATCGGAGCCGATAAGGAAATGTGCGGCTCTTACAATAACGATATATTAAAAGCTGCAAAAAGCTCACTTAAGGAATGCGAAGAACCGCTTATAATGACTGTCGGAATATGCGCCCAGTCGGGACTTGAGCAGGCAGGCTATGAAATTTATAAGCACTGGTACGGCGCGTCTCAAAACCCGTTTGTCTACCATGCAAGGGAAATTACGGAAAGTCTTGTCGACCTGTACCTTAACAATGAAATTGACGAAGCTTACGTTATTTTTACAAGGTACTATTCACAGACGAACCAGACTATTCGTTGTATGAGACTTCTCCCCTTGCATCTTGAGGATTTTTCAAAAATCGAGCTTGAATTCGATAAACCGAGACAAATTGATTTCACCCCGTCCTTTGACGAGGTATTCGATACAATGGTTCCCGAATACATTATCGGATATATCTACGCGGCATTAAATCACGCGTCAGCCTGCGAAAACATTGCAAGGATGAACGCAATGCAGTCTGCAACAAGAAACGCAGATGAAATGATAGATAAGCTTACAAGGGAATTTAACGCCGCAAGACAGCTTTCCATCACAAACGAAATAACCGAAATCGCTTCGGCTTCAAGCCTTGCCGAACAAGCGATTTAACGCTTTGGAGTAGATTATGAACACAGTTAAAGGAAAAATAATAAAAATTTCCGGTCCGGTAATCGACGTGCGTTTTAATAAGGGCGAAGAACCTCCCATCAATTCGCTTCTGACTACCGAGGACAATTCAACTCATATGGAGGTCGCTGCCCAGAACGAGGGCGGCGTTGTGCGCTGTATCGCTCTAGAATCAACGGAGGGACTTCGTTGCTCGCTTGACGTCATTTCAGACGGAAAAACAATTACCGTCCCCGTCGGCAGGGAAATACTCGGAAGAGTTGTTGACGTACTCGGCAGGCCTATTGACGGCAAAGGTGAAATAAACACTGAAGAAAGACGTGAAATTCACCGCAGCGCCCCTACCCTTTCTTCGCAAAAGCCTGCAACCGAACTGCTTGAAACGGGAATTAAGGTTATTGACCTGCTTGTCCCCTATGCAAAGGGCGGAAAAATCGGTCTTTTCGGAGGCGCAGGAGTCGGCAAAACTGTTCTTATTATGGAGCTTATCCACAATGTTGCGGTTAATCACGGCGGTTATTCCGTTTTTACAGGCGTCGGTGAGAGAAGCCGTGAGGGTAACGAGCTTATGCGCGATATGACCGAAAGCGGCGTAATAAATAAGGCGGTTCTTGCCTTCGGACAGATGAACGAGCCGTCAGGCAGCCGTATGAGAGTTGCTCTTTCAGGTCTAACAATGGCTGAATATTTAAGGGATATGGATAACCAGGACGTATTGCTCTTTATTGACAATATTTTCAGGTATGTTCAGGCAGGTAATGAGGTCAGCGCTCTTCTCGGAAGGCTTCCGTCAGCTGTCGGTTATCAGCCGACGCTTGCAAACGAGCTTGGCGAGCTTGAAGAGAGAATTTGTTCATCCGACAAAGGTTCAATTACATCAGTTCAGGCTGTCTACGTTCCTGCGGACGATTTGACCGACCCTGCTCCTGCAACAATTTTCACTCACCTTGACGCAACAACCGTACTGTCACGTGATATTGCCGAGCAAGGTATCTACCCTGCCGTTGACCCTCTCGCTTCCGCTTCAAGAATACTTGAAAAGGACTATGTCGGAGAAAAGCATTATACGGTTGCGCGAAAGGTTCAGGAAACGCTTCAGAGATATAATGACCTTAAGGATATTATCGCAATACTCGGTATGGATGAGCTTTCTGACGAAGACAAGACGCTTGTATACAGAGCAAGAAAGCTTCAGCAGTTTATGTCACAGCCGTTGAGCGTTGCAAAGGCGTTTACGGGAAATGACGGCGTATTTGTCAAAATTGAGGATACGGTTGAGAGCTTTAGACAAATTGTTGACGGAGAGGTTGACGACCTGCCCGAGGCAGCGTTCTTTATGGTCGGCGATATTGAACAGGCAAAGGAAAAAGCCCGTAAATTAAGGGAAGAAAAAGACGATGAGTAATACTTTTAAACTTGAAATACTCACCCCTAAAAGACAGTTTTTCAGCTCCGACGTTGAAGCGCTTACTTTCACTTCGACCGACGGCGAAAGAACTATTCTTGCAAGGCACGCGCCGATGATTTCAACTCTCGGTATCGGAGAGCTTAAAATCAAGCAGGACGGCGATTGGAAAACTGCTTTTCAGTCGGAGGGATTTGTTGAGGTTCGTCCCGACGAGGTGCTTGTTTTCTCCCAGCTTTGCGAATGGGATAACGAAATTGACGTTGTTCACGTCCAGAAAATCAAGGACGCAATTGAAGAGGAAGCAAGAAGCCAGCAGAGTATTTACGAACAAAAGCACACTGCAATTTCCCTTACAAGGGCTATGACGCGCTTAAAGGTTGCGAACAATTCAAAAACAAGATTATAAAAATAACGGGTAAGAGATTTCCTCTTACCCGTATTTTTTGTTTAATTTCTTATTTCTTTTTGGAAAGCGCGTCCTTGAGATTTTCTACTCCGAGAATGTGAGTATTATAAAAGTCACTGCCCTTTTGCAGTTCTTTATTAACGTAATTTAAACCGTACTCTTCATAAACGGTCTTTTTACCGCTGAAAAGGTTTGTGCCGATTCCAAGTCGCTCGCCTTCAATTTTACCGCCGATAGACGCTACTATTGTCGGGAAATAATCCCAGTTGGACCACAGTCGGTTATTTGTTATATTGTAATCCTTCGTTGCGACACCGGGCGCAGGATTTATTATAACGTTATACTGCGTTCTGTGATAGCTGCTGTCAAATTTGTATTCCTCAAAGAACTCGGTATCCATACTCAGGTGGTCGCCTATAAGAACAATAGTTGTATTTTCATAAAACGGCTGTTTTTGAATCCATTTTACAAATTCATAGACGTCCTTTGAGCTGTTATAAAGCGCATTTGCATAGTGGCTCTTATAAGGCGTATCGGAACCGGGTGAAATGTATCCGCCCGGACGGTGAGTGTCAGCCGTTTCCATCGTGAAATTGAACGGCTTTCCGGTTTTATAAAGCCTTGTTATTTCATCCTTTGCAAATTCAAAAAGCTTTTCGTCCTCAAAGCCCCACCAGACCTTATAATCACTCGGAATCAGATTATTCTTTTTTGCATAGTTATAGTCCATCATCTTCCAGTTGCCGTGGGTGCTGTAAAGATAATCAAGTCCGCCGAATTTTGCAGACGCGCCTATCATACAGGTCTGTTCATAACCCAGTGATTCAAGCAACTCGCCGAGTGTATTTGCGCCGGGAAGGAAGCTTCCGTCAGCGCCGTAGGAATTATGAAGTCCGGGAGCTTTCATAGGAAGTCCCGTAAGCTGATTAACCATTGAAGCTAACGACCACTGGGTACCCGTACCCTGCTGCGGTCCGCCGAAATAGTTATCCGTATCGGAGAAAACGGTTCCCTCGTGACCGAGGTCGGCTAACTCGGGAATTATATTTTCATTAAGATATCCGCCGAGTTCCTTTGAAAGATAACTGTTCTCCATTGACTCAAGATAGATGTGAATGAGGTTTCTCTTCTTTTCGGGAAATTCGATTTTCGCTTCAAGAGGATCAACGTAGTTTTCTTCAATAAAATTGGATTTAAGGAAATAGGATTTGAATACGTCCTTAAGCTTAAAGCCCCTTACGCCGATTCTTACGCCGTACAGAAGAACAAGAAAAGAAAACAGTAAGCAGAGAATTTTCTTAAGCGAATCCTTAAGCACTGTAATTCTTTCGTTCTTATAAATATATACAAGCTTGAACCTTGTAAGAAGAACAATACCGAAAGCGACAAGAGCAAAAACGCTCAGTAATACGGGGCCCTCAATACCGCTTGTATATACGCTCGCCTCGGTTCCTTCAGTCGGAGAGGTAAGGTTAATAATTAACTGGTCTCCCGTAACATCGCCGAAGGCTTCCTTGCCCCAGGATGTTCCGACTGCGGCAAACACACCGAAAAATACGCACGCGCAGGCAACAAGAATAACAAGCCTGCGAAGATGCTTATGCTTAATTTCGTCAGCCTTATCAAATACCAGGCGTCCTCTTAACAGGGCAAGCACCGTCTGGGTAAGAATGCCGACAAGAATACCGACAAGAAGAACAAGTATGTAATCAATTTTTCCGTACGAGGACGAATCAATAAAATGTTCAAACTTGAAAACGTAGAGAAGTATTGCAAAGGTAAAGGGAAGCACCGAAGCAATATTCAATAAAACAACCTTGATAATATTTTTTGTGTTTCTCTCCTCAAGGTTAAAAAAGATTTCAACAACTGAGCAAATGACTGCTGCAATTAAAGTAATTAAAATAACCATTTACATATCCTTCTTTAAATACTTTTATTTTACGCAGTTGATAAATCTTAGGAACTGCTCTTTTCCTTTTTCGTTGCGTTCAAACACGCCGCATTGACCGAGAATAGACGTAAATACAATACCGATTTCATCCTTTAAGATTTCCTCGCAGTTTTCTTCGGTAATTACGTATTTTTCCTTAATCATTTCCGCCCATTCTTTATGCTTTGAAATTCTTTCATCCGAAGCAATATCCTTATTATTGATTATTGCGTCCTTAAGAAGAGCCATTTCCTCCTTAAGCCTTGACGGAAGAACGGCAAGTCCCATTACCTCAATAAGACCGATATTTTCTTTCTTTATATGATGGTATTCGGGATGCGGATGATAGAAGCCGAGCGGACACTCATCCGTTGTAATATTATTACGGAGAACGAGGTCCATTTCAAACTTTCCGTTTTTCATTCTCGCGATAGGCGTAATCGTGTTATGCGGTGTTCCGTCCGTTTCCGAATAGATAAACGCTTCTTCGTCGGTATATCCTCTCCATGCAGTGAGAATTTTATCAGACAAATCAACAATAGCCTTGCTGTCGTCACTGATAAGTCGGATAACGCTCATCGGCCACTTTACTATTCCGGCTTCAATATTCTCAAAGCCGTCAAATTTAACGGGAGTTTCAATTTCAGCCTTTGCCATTGCAAACTCGTAGTTTCCGCCCTGGAAATGCTCGTGAGTGAGAATTGAGCCGCCGACAATAGGTAAATCCGCATTTGAGCCGACAAAATAATGCGGAAACTTTTCGACAAAGGCAAGCAGCTTTTCAAACGCTCCCCTGTTAATTGTCATAGGAATATGCTCACTGTTAAAAACTATGCAGTGTTCGTTATAGTAAACGTAAGGCGAATACTGAAGGAAGAAATCCTCCCCTGCGAGCGAAATGGGAATAATCCTGTGATTTTGTCTTGCAGGATGATTAACTCTTCCCATATAACCCTCATTTTCCTTGCAAAGCATACATTTCGGATAGGAGCTTTGCTTCATTGTAAGGGCCGCGGCAATTGCCTTCGGGTCCTTTTCGGGTTTTGAAAGATTAACCGTAATATCAATATCGCCGTAATCGGTTTTTGTTACCCATTTGATATCGTTTTTAATCCTGTATTCCCTTATGTAATCGCTCTTACGGGAAATGTGGTAGTAATAATCCGTAGCCTCCTTCGGAGAAACGGAATACTTTTCATTAAACGCCCTGATGATGTCCGACGGACGCGGCGTGAGTAGTCCCATAATCTTCGTGTCGAATAAATCACGGTAGACAATGCTGTCCTCACACAGCCCGTTTTCCACTGCGTAACCGAGAATGACCGAAAGAATTGTTTCAAGGTCGGTTTCGTCAGTATTTTCTTCACATTCAAAAGAGTCAAGATTAAGCGCCTGACAAACCTGATTTACACTGAAAACAACGTCCTCCTTTTCAATGAGTCCTTCTCTCAACGCGTGGTCAACCAAAGCGGAAATAGCCTGATAAACTGTCATTTTAAGCCTCCGAAAATTACATTTGGATTTATTATACTCTATTTAATAAAAAATGTCTATAAATTGAGTAATTATTTAATGTTCCAAATTAACGTATCGGTCTTTGTCTAAAACTCCCAAAAAACAAACAACTCTTGAATAATTTAAATGTATATGTTATAATTTTCAGGTATAAAAAAGCTTTGAATTTTCAGAGCGAGAAAAGGAAGGTTGAAATGAGTAGTAAAAAAATTGCAGATGCTGCAACAAAGGTTTCTCACAACACCTATACGAAAAAGGAACTTGCCGGTTACCTTACCGGTCTTGCAGGTCAGAACATCATTTACAACATTATTGCAACAGGACTTGCGTTCTATTTCCAGAGCGTTATTTTCCTGCCGGCAATAGCGGTTTCTCTTATTTTTGCGTTGGCAAGAGTCTGGGATGCCATTAACGACCCGATGATGGGTACAATTGTTGATAAGACAAGGACAAAATGGGGTAAATGTAAGCCTTACCTTCTTTTTATCCCCGGCGTAATCCTTATTACAACAATTCTTCCGTTCATTAACGGAATGTACGCAGAGCCGAATGAAAAGCACGAAATCAGACTTGCTAACAGCACGGCTTATGTTGATTATGCGGACACCTTCGCATCCGAAACAATTAAGTTTACGGACGAAAAGGCATACGGCGACACCGAATTATTCAACAGAGAATTTGTTGTTTCGTCAGTTTCCGGCACGTGGGAGCTTCCCAAAGATTCGGACGGTAAGGTACTTAAGTACACCGACGCCGACGTTAAGAGCGGACTTATTAACGAAAACGAGGTTGACCAGACGGTTAAAAATGTCGTTATGGTCTATGAGCTTAAGGACGGCAAATACGAAATTGCCGACGAGGTAACCGCTAAAACAGTTGTTCAGGAATTCCAGAATGAATTCGGCTTCGAAAAGAAGACGGGCGGAAAGGCTGCAGGCATTATCGCTTGGGCTGCTATTTCCTACATACTTTGGGGTATGACATATACCATCGGCGATATTCCGCTTTGGGGCGTTACATCACTTATGACAGAGGATCAGAACGACCGTGCAAAGGTTCTTTCACTTGCGCGTGCGGTTGCTAACGTAGGTATGATAGGCACTTTGTTTACAATGATCGCTCCCGCATTCCAGGGAATGTTCAAGGCTAAAGGCATGGACGAAGCACATTCGTTACAGGCGGCTTATATCACCCTCGCAGTAGTAATGACATTGTTCGCT
The DNA here is from genome assembly GCA_937884975.1 of uncultured Clostridia bacterium. Taxonomy (GTDB): domain Bacteria; phylum Bacillota; class Clostridia; order Oscillospirales; family Acutalibacteraceae; genus Fimenecus. The sequence goes on from CAKZZS010000073.1 coordinate 60,139, forward strand.
TCCATCCTCTTTGAGTTTGCAGGTCTTTCGGTTAAAGAAAGAGTTTCGACCACAAACGAAAAAACATATACCATCAAAGAAAACTTTAAGATTATGTTCGGCAACAAGCCTTTCAGACAGATACTCATTTCAGGTATCCTTCGTAGCCCGATTCAGCTTCTCGGCATTGTTGCAATGACGCTTATTATGTATTATTTCTTTAATAATGACATCGGCGCTACCCTTTCGGGCGATAACGTAATCGGACTTCTTCTGAAGATAGGCATTCTTGTTATCGGTCTGTTCGGCGGTATGATCGGCTTCCCGCTCTTTGTTCCGAAGCTTATCAAGAAGTTTGAAAAGAAAACACTTTATAACTTCTTCACACTTGTCGGCGCTATCCCCTTTGCTCTTATCTTCATCTTCTTCATTCTCTACAGAAGAGGCACTGCTGACGGTATCGTCACATGGCTCGGTATGATAGTTATGAGCATTCTCTTCTTCATGGCAGGCGCTTCAATGGGCTCTCTGAACGTTCTCCAGAGCGTAATGATAGCTGACTGCGTTGACTATGAAGAATATAACAACGGCATTCGTCCCGACGGCGTATTCTTCTCCGGTCAGTCCTTTATCACAAAGCTTTCCGCCGGTATTGCATCGCTTATTTCGGGTGCTGTTTACGCATTTGTCGGTTTCTCGGATAAGAACATTGCAATTCTTAACAACGCTCTTATCAACGGCGAAAACTTCAAGACATATAACGACGGTAAGTTTGCCGCGGCACTGTTCTTCCTTGTTGCAATCCCGCCGGCAATAGGTATGGCACTTGCAGCTATTCCCACTCTTAAATATGCTCTTACAGATAAGGAACACACAAGAATCCTTGACGAGCTTGTTGCAAGACGTGCAGGAAAAGCAGATGACGCTGAAGAAACAGAAGAATAATTTCTTTTAACAAACCTAAACCCCGAGAGTTAATCTCCCGGGGTTTTCTTTTATTATTCGCTTAAATACATTTTACCGCTTCGTCAAGACTGAAAGAATACAGCAATACCTCATTAACCTTTTTATCTGTAAACTGTTCTACAGCCTGTTTATAAATAATCATTTGCGTAAAGTATCTGTCCTTAAGCTCCTCTCCGTCAGTTACGCGGTCAGTCTTGTAATCAACTATAACCGCCTTATCATTTTCAATAAAGAAGCAGTCTATTTTTCCCTGAACGACCACCTGTTCTTCAGTCTGAAGCTCGTTTTCAAAAAATGAAGCAGGAAGACTTACAGTAAACTGCTGTTCTCTGTAAACATCGGTTGAATTACGTATTCTTTCATACAAAAAGCTCTTAAAGAATTTTTCAAGCGCTTTTTCGTTTACTGCCTTTGCCTGTTCGGGAGTGAATACGCCGTCGGAAACGAGTCTTTCAATTTCCTCTTTGACATTTTTGAAAGCAAGCGAAAAATCGCATTTTTCCATAAACAAGTGCGTTAGCGTTCCCCTTTGCGCAGGCGTAAAGCTCTGCTTGCCCATAAACGCAGGCTTTTCATTCGCAAAGAATTCATCGTTTACGGTTTCCTCGTTAAAGCCCGAGGCAGTTCTTTTTGCCGCAACCGTTGTAAGAGCCTTATAGGGATAAACATAGTTTATTCTGCTTTCAAGCTCATTTACAAACGCTCTGTCGGGCTGTTTTTCTTCATCCTGAACGGAAGGCTCATTCTCCTCCTGCTTTTCGGGTAAAAATGATTTAAATGTCAAAAAGTCGGCTTTTTTAATAAAACTGCTGTCTATTAAAGCGCCTGTTTCCCTTCTCAACTGCTCACATCCGGACGAAATAAACGCCATCGATAGAATCCAGTTTGAAAAAACATCCCTGTCAATTATATCAATTGCATTCGGCGCACCGTTATAAAGAAGCGAGGAAATAACGTTCGACATATTGAAACGGTACTTCGCGTTACCGTCGGGAATTACAAAAATCATCTTTTCCCTTGCCCTTGTCATTGCGACGTACAGCACCCGTAGCTTTTCGGAAACATCATCGTATTTGTTCTGTATTTTAGTTCCGGCATACTGAAGCGTGTTATACCTGTAAAGCTTATCTCTGTCGTGACGCATAACGCCGAGCTTCGTTTTTGAATTGAGCTTTACAAGAGCCTTGTTAGTTTCGGTTTCCCTTGGATTATAGTTGCATTTTGGAATGAAAACAACGGGAAATTCAAGTCCCTTACTCTTATGAATTGTCATTATGCGCACGCTGTTTGACGTATTTCCGCGTGACGAATCCGACGGAATATCTCCGCCCGATTCCGTTACACGGGAAACAAATCTTATAAATTCAGCAAGACCGAACGAGCCTTTTTCTTCAAAGCTTTGAGCAAATTCGGCAAGGTGAATAAGATTATCCGCGCGCTTATCCCCTTCAAGCATTGTACGAACAATATCGTCAAAGGAGGTTTGCTCATAAATTCTTAAAAGCATTTCACTTGTCGGGTAAATAACACTGTACTGCTTGAATTCGGAAATTTCCTCAAGAAATCTTTTTGCCTTTTCGTTATGAGAAGCATACTTTTTAAGACAGGAATATAGGTGCTTGTCGTCACCCTCAAGACGTATTTCGGCAAGCTCATCCGGCGTAAAGCCGTACATAGGCGAATACAGAGTTGTAAGCAGTGACAGGTCATCAAGCGGATTATCCACGGTTTTTAAAAGAGAAAGGATAACTGCTATTTCATACTGGTCGCAAAAGCTTTCGTTTGAGTCGCTGAACGCAGGAATTCCCATTTTATTGAGCGCCGAAACAAAGCCTTGACCGTGCTTGCTTACGGAACGAAGAAGGATGCAAATATCCGAATAACGAATATCGCGGTAAACGCCGTCCTCCTTTATCTGAAAGCGAGAATCGACCATCTGTTTAATCTGATTTGCGACGTGCTGTTCCTCCGAAATCATTTCGCCGTTTTCGTCTTTTTTGAGAAAATGAATTTCACAAGGCACGCTTTTTTCATCATAATCCGCCTTAAAATTCAAAAATTCATCCTCGTTATATTCAATATCGCCCGTCTTTTTATTCATTATACGGCTGAAAACAAAATTGACGGTATCTATAACATCCTTGCGGCTTCTGTAATTTGAGTCAAGGAAAATTTTTGAAGGGTAGTTATCCTTTTTTCTGTCATATTTACCGTAGCCGTCTCTTCGCTTGATAAAAATTTCGGGCATAGCTTTTCTGAAGCGGTAAATGCTCTGCTTAACATCGCCGACAATAAAAAGGTTATTCGAGTCCCTTGAAATAGCCGTAAACAACCTGTCCTGGGCTTCGTTTGTATCCTGATACTCGTCAATAAGTATTTCAACAAATCTTTCCGTAAGCTCTTTTGCAAGAGGGGTTTTATTGCCGTTTTCGTCAATAAGCAGTTGTAATGCCGTATGGCTGATATCCGAAAAGCTGTAGGCGTTTTCTTCCTTTTTAAGTCTTAATAATTCGTAATAATACTCCTTAACAATAGAAGCGTAACAGCAAAGAGCCGGTCTTAAGCTGTCGCAGTCACGCCTGTACTGCTCCTGGGAAACGGGCATTTGAGAGTACAAACCAACAAGAGCCTTCTTTACGCTGTTTCGCATGCTTTGAGCCTGACTCTTTTCGTAAAGGTCCTTGACCTCGGGTTCTCTTATAGACGGCATACTTTTAAAGTATTTGCTTACGTCATAAAGCTCATTTCGAAGAAGGTCCCACTCGCCGTTTTCACACAGCGACAAAAGACGCATACAAAGGCTTAAGTTTTCCTCAATTATCGGAATATATTTTTCTTCAAGAAGATCAATACCGACACAGAAGCCTTTTGCCGTTTCAAGAACCTCAATGTATTTATTAAACCTGAGCAAAAGGTCGTTCATGACTGCTCTGCCCGAAGCAGAATCGGTAATTTTGACGCTGCTGTCATATTCGCTGATAAGCGAATCTATCCATTTCTCAGGAGTCGGATAAGCAATTGCGTACTCGTAACACTTATCAACGTTTTCAATAAGCGTATAATCGTTTTTATCCGAGCCGAAAAGCTCAAGCAGGTCAATAAAGCTCTGCTCTTTTTCCGTATAGTATTTTTCAAGAACGGTGTCTATAGCGTTGCTTTTAAGTATCTTTTCCTGCGCATTGTCAAGAATGCGAAAATCAGGGTCTATATCGCAAAGAAAATAGTTTTCACGCACAAGCGAACCGCAAAAGCTGTCCATAGTGCCGATAACAGCGCTTGAGAGTAATCTTTGTTGCTTAACAAGATATTTGCTGTTCGGGTTCTCCTTAATCTTTTCCGAAAGCGCTTTGTTGATTTTATGGCGAAGACCCGAGGCGGCAGCATTGGTGAAGGTGACTATCATCAGTCTGTCGGCAGAGCACTTGTTTTCTTCGTCGCAAAGGCGCTCAATGACCCTTTCAACAAGTACTGCAGACTTTCCGCTTCCTGCCGCAGCAGATACAAGCACCGTACCGTTTCTTGAAACAATGGCGTCCTTTTGTCTTTCATTCCACTCAATACTCAAGCTCGGTCACCTCCTCCTTTGCGTTAGTTCTGCGCGCGTCATTATCATCTATACCGCAAACAAACTTATAGTCGCAATAATCGCAAATCTTATCATAAGACTTACCGTGCTTTGTGGGATAAATCGGTATTTCTCCCTCGTGAAGCCTGACAGCCATCTGTGAAATCGCTTCTTCAATGACCGTACGGAATCTTTCAAACTCCTCAAGGCTAATTGCGTTACTCTTATCTGAGGTAGTGGCAGGGATAAACACGCCGCTGTCATTTTTATCCATACCCAGTATTACCTCGTCATCGTTAAGCACAACGCCGCTCATCGTCTTATTTTCGGACGCGGCGTTTTGTTTATCCTCCTCCGACATTGAGGTATCTACATCGGAAAACATATCCTTTGCCTTGAAATACAATACTCCCGAGGGAACAAAATTCGGGAAAAGCTTTCCGCCGTTTTTCCAAAGAGCAAAAAGATAAATGAACATTTGACAGTTAAGTCCGAAATCAATATCGCTTTTATCAAATTTCTTTGAGCCGCTCTTATAGTCGACAATTCGAACATAGCTTTTTGAGTCCTTTTGCATAAGGTCAACTCTGTCAATATATCCGTTAATTCGAACCCTGCTTCCGTCCGAAGCGGCAACCTCATAAGGTTGAACGTCGGCGTCCGCGCGAATGGGCAGCTCAAATTCAACGGGCGTAAAATCGCTGAAACGAAATTCGTCAATAAGTCTGTCAAGAAGACGGCAGACTATATCGACGTGGAAATTATAATTATAAAGGAATTTCTGGGTTCTTCCGTTATTTGAATCCATATTTTCCTTTGCGAAGTCGTCAAGTATCCTCCTGACCTCATTTCTACGCTGTGAAGAGGATAAATCAGCAATACTTCTCTTGTGCTTTTTAATCATCACCTCAAGGCAATGGTGGATAATCGTTCCGCTGAAGGAAGCGTCAATATCGGCTTTTTTTAGCGCATTTACATAAAGAGCGTAACGGCAGAAATACTTAAAGGGACATTTATAGTACTCCTCCACCCTTGAAGCGGAAAGATACATATCATTTTTAAACAGCTTTCTCGCAGTATCCTTACTGACAATTCTTGTTTCTCTTTTATCTGCGCCCGAAACTCTTTTCATAGCGTCAAGCACGCCGCTGTAATCCTCACGCGAGGAAAAATATCCTTTGATTTCGGAAGAAAAATCGCTTTTTTCGTTCCAGGTTGAAGCGAGCAGGGAAAAAGCGCACTTTTCACTTTCGATATCGTTAAGAGAATTGTTTTGACTGCTTTGCTTTTCCGTAACAAATGGAAAAATCTCTTTTATTTTTTCAATGACCTCCGAGGGGGCGTCCGTACCGCTTTCGGAAGAACCCGAATTATATAAAAGATAAAGCCGTTTTGAAGCGCTCGTAATCGCATGATAGGCAATATACCTCTCCTCTGCAAAGCGTCCGTCACAGGCAGGGAGAATTTCAAGTCCGTTTTCAGTAAGAATACGTCTTTCACTTTCGGTAAAAATGCCGTTATTCGGTCTGTCTTTGGGAAATTCGCCGTCATTAAGTCCGAGAACGAAAAGGTAGTCCGGAGAAGAAAGTCGGCTTCTCTGCGCGTCAGCAACGGCAACATTGTCAAGTCCCTGCGGAACTGTTCCGAGAGTCCGTGAAGAAATAAATATTTCAAAAAGCTCGGTATAACGCGAGGCGGAAACAGACTCGTTAGGTATAACAACAGCAAGGCTGTCAAGAATATCCATTAAAGTATTCCATACTCTCTCCTGCTCAAGCGCAACCGCGCTCTGTCCCCTGTCGGAAAGAAAATGAGCAAGTGAACAAAGACTTTTATCCGCGCCGATATTTTTAAGAAAACCGTAAACTGCCTCGCTCTTCTGTTTTCCGTCCACGTCCTTAAAGGAAAGAAGGAACGAATTTATCCATAAGTAAACCTGTTTTCTTAAATTATTTATTTCTTCAAGCTCTTTTTCAGCCTGTTCGTCAATTTTTGAATTAAACCCGTCAGGGCTGTTTATCCATTCTTTTTTCCATTCGCTTCCCTTAATGCTCCACACATAGCAGTAGGTTTCAAGAAGCGAAATTTCCGCGTCGGAAAGAGAGGTCATACCCGTTTTAAGCAAAGAGATAATCCTGTCCGTATCCATTCCCCTTGAAGCGATACGAAGCGCATAGCGCACAGCCATTACGAGAGGATTATTCGAAACTGGCATTCTTTCATCTTCAAAATACGGGATATCGTACTTTTTGAACATATACGAAAGAGTTTTATCGTATGTGCCTGACGTACGCTCAAATACGGCTATATCACGGCAACGCACATTCTCTTCACGCATAAGGCGTTTTATTTCACGTGACACCTCTCTACACTCGTCAAATCGACTCGGACACCTGATAATTGAAATGTTTTCTTCATTACCCGAATACTTCTCGAAAGAATCTGAATATAGGTTCTTTTCAAGATATTCAAGGTCCTCGGTATAACGGTTTTTGTCTTTATTTACAAGAACCGTCTTTTTCATTTCAACATTATTCTTTTCGGCTAACGATACGATTCTCTTTGCCGTAGCATTTATAAATGCAAAGGGAGAGTACTCGTCATACCCGTCAAAGGAGTCCGCGCAAAGAGTAATATAAACGTCCTTCGCCTGCTTAAGAATAGTATCAACTATCTTCATTTCCTGCGCAGTATAACCCGTAAACGCGTCAAGAACTACGGTTTTTCCTTTAAAGAAACCGTTTTCGGTAAAGTAAGCGTTTGCAACAGTAAGCAAATTATAATCGTCAAAATAACCGTCGGAAGTAAAAGCGTCATAGGCTTCAAAAATAAGAGAAAGCTCCTTTAGCTTTTCGGAAAGGATACCGGTTACAGAATCGGTTTTATCGCTTAAATCCGACGGCGAAACCTCGCACTGCTTCATCTCCTGAATAAATGAAAGAAGCGAGGAAAGACCGTTGAAATTCGATTTGAACTTTTTATATATTTTTACCTTATCGCCTAACGCATCAAGCGCAAGGCGCAAAAGCACCGCCCTGCCGCCGTCATCAATTCTCGGCATAGAGAAATAAGGCGTATTTTCAATTACTCCGTTTGCAAGACGGGAAAAGCTTAACACCTGAATATTCATCATTTTTTCTGCTCCGACTGAAGAAAGCAGCATTTTTTCGCTTTCAAACGAGAACTGCTCGGGTACCAAAAGAAGCAGATTTTTTTCATTATTATTCAGTTTATCCGTCAGCATTCGGCGGACATATTTTGTTTTTCCGCTTCCTGCCCTGCCGAGAATAAATTCAAGCACGGTTTCACCTCATTAAAAAATAATATAATATTTTTTATTCTTCAATTATCTCCCAATATCCTCCGTTACTGCTGCCATCAAGCGGCGCAGGATTAACCTTTGAATAAAGATAGTCTTCTCCACTGTCATCAAGAACTCGATACATTCCGTTTTCTTCTTTTGCTTCATATATTTTACCGTCGGTTAAAGAATCTACGCCAAAGCTCTCTCCTATATATTTCAGTTTCATATCTGCTCTCACCAATTACCTTTAATCGAATATTATTTTAACATATTTCGTATTATAACACAATAATATAGAAAAATATGGTACAAAAAACGGACAGTCGGTTGACTGTCCGTTTTTTTCGGGCGGATGATATCCGCCCCTACTGTTTTATTTTTCCATCAACAAAAAAGATTTTTAATTATTATAACCTAATTCAAATGCCTTCAAGTTCATCTCAAGGAACTTTTCGGGGACTGTTTGTTTTATTGCTTCTATCCAGGTTTCTTTCGGTAAATCCATTTTTGACGCCATAACGCCGATTAAAACGACGTTTACCGCCTTGGGCGAGCCTGCTTCAACCGCTAATGTCAAAGCGTCAATAGAGGTAAGCTTAACGCCCGTTTTTTCAATTGCCTCAAGTACTCCGTCGGGATAGACCGCAGTGCCGATTACAACCGGCATCGGATCAATTTTCTGGGTATTTGCAATAATGTTACCGTCTTTTTTAAGATAGGGAAGCCATCTTGCCGCTTCCAATTGTTCAAAGGCTAAAATCAAATCCGCTTCCCCGGGTCCGACAATGGGAGAAGCGACCTCGTCGCCGTATTTTACATAGGTTACAACTGAGCCACCGCGCTGACTCATTCCGTGAACCTCACTGACCTTAACTTCAAAACCGGAGTTTAGCAAAGCCGCGCCGAGAAGTCGAGAGGCAAGTAATGTTCCCTGACCGCCGACGCCAACTATCATTACGCTTTTAGTCTGCATTACTTCGCACCTCCTTCAATTGCGCCGAACTTACACATCTGCGTACATACACCGCAGCCAACGCACTGCGTAAAGTCAATTACGCTCTTTTTGTCCTTTATGCTGATAGCCGGACAGCCGATTTTCATACACATCTTACAACCCGTGCATTTATCGGCATTCACCTTTAAAGGCGGATTATGCTTAACATATTTAAGAAGAGCGCAGGGTCTTCTTGAAATAACAACGGACGGTTCGGGAGTATTGATTTCCTCACGGATAACGTCTTCACATTCTTTAAGATTATACGGGTCGACAACCCTTACCCTGTCAATACCGACTGCATTGCACAGCTTTTCAAGGCTGACTGCGGTTGTCGGGTCGCCCTTTATGGTTTTACCGGTTGTGGGATTATCCTGATGGCCCGTCATACCCGTGATGCTGTTATCAAGAATAATAACGGTTGAATTCGACTGATTATAAGCAATATCAATAAGTCCGGTAACACCCGAATGCATAAAGGTTGAGTCGCCGATAACCGCAACGGATTTCGTTTCATTTTCGGGATTTGCCTTATTTCTGCCGTGAAGTCCCGAAACGGAAGCGCCCATACAAACACAGGTATCAACCATTCCGAGGGGCTGTAAAGCGCCGAGAGTATAGCAACCGATATCGCCGCTGACGGCAACCTTTAACTTCTTTAACGCGTAGTAAAGTCCTCTGTGCGGACAGCCTGCGCAAAGCACGGGAGGACGTCCGGGAATTTCAAGGTCAGTCTTGACGTTTTCAACGTCTTTTCCCAAAATAACCTTGCGGATAAGACCCTGGGAGTACTCGCCGAGAAGAGTAAATTTCTCCTTGCCGATTACGTTAATACCGTTAATCCTGCAGTGCTCCTCAATAAACGGGTCTAATTCTTCAAGGACGTAAACCGTTTCACAGTTTGAAACAAAGTCCTTAATCTTCTGAACAGGAAGCGGATAAACACAACCGAGCTTAAGGTAAGAAGCGTTCTTGCCGAGAGCTTCCTTTGCGTAACAGTAGCAAATACCCGAAGCAATAACGCCGATTTTCTTATCGTTATATTCAACGGTGTTCAAATCTGTTGTTTCAGCCCATTCGGTCTGATCTTTAATCCTCTGCTCAACAACGATATGGCGTTTAATAGCCATGGCAGGCATCATAACATATTTCTGGGGATCCTTGACGCACTCCTTAAGACCGTTGTCAACTCTGTCGCTGATTTCGGCTTCGCTTCTTGAGTGGGCAATTCTTGTTGTCAGCCTTAAAATAACGGGCGTATCAAATTTTTCCGAAAGCTCAAACGCCTTTTTGGCAAAGGAAAGGCATTCTCCCGAGTCGGACGGCTCAAGCATCATAATTTTCGAAGCCTTTGCATAGTGACGCGAATCCTGTTCATTCTGGGAAGAATGCATACCCGGGTCATCTGCAACCGCAATAACCATACCTGCATTTACGCCCGTATAGGAAACCGTGAAAAGCGGGTCCGCAGCAACGTTAAGACCGACGTGCTTCATTGCGCAAAAGCTTCTTGCTCCGGCAATAGAAGCGCCGATAGCCGTTTCCATAGCCACCTTTTCATTCGGCGCCCATTCGGAGTATATTTCGTCATACTTTGCAACGCATTCGGTTATTTCCGTGCTCGGAGTTCCCGGATAACTTGAAGCAACACGAAGTCCTGCTTCATAGAGTCCGCGCGCAACCGCTTCATTGCCTAACATAAGTTTTTTCATTTCTTATCTCCTGCTTTAAAAGTATATCGTAGGGCTATGGCTTTCTTTCGATGTTGCACGAAAGCGTGCAATTGTCGCCAAAAGCGACAACGGGATGTCGAGGACGCCATCCCCTACAATTGTTAAATTATGACTCGTTTTCTCTTGCAACAAGATTATCTACGCAATACATTTTACGAAGCACGGGCTTTTCAATTTTACCCGTCGGATTTCTGGGAATGTCTGCAAAAATAATCTTTTTCGGTCTCTTATACCTTGCAATTTTAAGGCAGAATTCATTGACCATATCCTCGGTCAGGGTAAAGCCTTCCTTGACCTCAATTATCGCCGCCGATATTTCACCGAGTCTCTGGTCGGGCATACCGATTACGGCAACATCCTTAATCTCATTCATCTGGCGAAGGAAATCCTCTATCTGGACGGGATATATATTTTCGCCGCCGCTGATAATGACGTCCTTTTTACGGTCAACAAGGAAAATGAAGCCGTCCTCATCCTCCTTTGCCATATCGCCCGTATAAAGCCAGCCGTCCTTAAGGCACTCATTTGTCGCTTCTTCATTCCTGTAGTAACAGGTCATAACGCCCGGTCCTTTAACGCAAAGCTCGCCGATTTCTCCGCGTGAAACAGTATTCCCGTTTGCATCAACTATCTTTGTCTGCCAGCCGTAACCTGCAACGCCTATTGCACCGACCTTGTCGATATTTTCAACTCCCAGGTGTACACAACCGGGACCGATGGACTCGCTTAAACCGTAGTTCGTGTCGTACTGATGATGCGGAAAGACCTTTTTCCAGCGCTTGATAAGACTCGGCGGAACCGGTTGAGCGCCTATGTGCATAAGCCTCCACTGGGAAAGCTCATATTTTGAAAGGTCGATTTTTCCGCTGTCAATATCGTCAAGTATATCCTGCGCCCACGGAACAAGAAGCCAGACAATTGTGCATTTCTCATTTGAAACCGCTTCAAGCACATATTCGGGCTTTGTGCCCTTTAAAAGCACTGCCTTACCGCCGACAAGAAAGCTTCCGAACCAGTGCATTTTTGCGCCCGTATGATAAAGGGGCGGAATGCACAAAAATACATCATCGTGAGTCTGACCGTGGTGAGCCTGCTCGCACTTTGCGGAGTGCATAAGACTTTCGTGATTATGTAAAATAGCTTTCGGAAAGCCCGTTGTACCCGATGAAAAATAGATAGCGGCGTCATCCGAATCGTTAAGAATAATTTCGGGATTCTTACTTGAAGCGTTTGCAGTAAGCTCCGAATAACTGTCGGCAAATGACGGACAGTTTCCCTCGCCTGCATAAAGAAGAAGGCATTTTTTGCTAAGCTCGTCCGCAATAGGCTCAATTCTTCCGATAAACACAGAGCCGAAAACCATTATATCAACCTCGGCAAGCTCGGCGCAGTACTTGATTTCATCCGTGTCGTACCGGAAATTAAAGGGCACGGCTATTGCGCCGGTTTTGAGAATGCCGAAATAAATAGGAAGCCATTCAAGGCAGTTCATCATAAGGATAGCGACCTTATCGCCCTTTCCTATTCCCCTGCTTAAAAGAAGGTTTGCAAAACGGTTAGCTTTCTCATTAAACACGTTCCATGTGATTTCGCGTCTGAAAGCGGAGCCGTTCTGCGGCTCAATAAGCGAAAACTCCTTCCATGTAACGCGGTGCTTTTCCTGAATATCGGGATTAAGCTCTACAAGGCAGACCTCGTTTCCGTATAATTCGCTGTTTTTTTCAAGAATCTGAGTAATGGGCATTTCAATTCAACCTCTTAAAGATTATTCAATATAATTTAACATAAAAATTAAAATGAGTCAACCGATTATGCTTCTTCTTCAACAGTTCCGTTATAAAAGAAATCAGTCACTTTTTCATCGGTTGTCTTTTTGGTTAAAAGACTGAAGATAATGCAAACGCAAATTGAAGAAATCATTGCAATGCAAGCGTAAAGCGGTCCCTGTCCCATAAGCTTGAGAACGGTTTCGCTGTTATTTCCGCAAAGATTAAGCACCTTGCAGGTAGCAGGAACAAGAGCAATAAAGAAGCCCGTGAGAATTCCTGCCCAAGCGCTGATTTTATTGAGCTTTTTATAATAAAGAGCAAGAAGATAAGGAGCAAGGAATGAACCTGAAATAATACCCCACGAATAACTCATCATATCAAGAATAGGGGTTTTAGTATTTGCAACAACATAGGAAAGAATAATGAAAAGTACGCAGAACAGCTTCGTGAGCAGTCCTTTTTTATTGTCGTCCAATTTCTTTTTCGCCTTATTTGCAACAAGGTCAATGCTCAAAGCCGAAGCCGCAGAAAGAGTAACGGAGCACAGCGTTGAAACTGAAGCGGAAAGTAAAAGAACAATTATTACGCCGAGAAGAATTGACGGAAGGGCGGAATCCTTAAGCATCTGGGGAACAATTTCATCCGCAATTTCGGGCATATCCTTTCCGACCGTGTAAAACCTGTGGCAAAGAGAACCTATAAAGTATCCGCCGCCTGCAACAAGGAAGGCGAAGAAGGTTGAAATGACAATTCCCCTTTTTGCCTGGTTGTCGTCCTTGATTCCGAAATATTTTGAAATCATCTGCGGAAGTCCCCAGGTACCGAAGCTTGTCATAAGCACAGTTGCCATAAGAGCTACCCACTGACTGCCGTTAAGAGCAGGGAGTCCTGCGTCGGTCTTGGCGTATTCAATAAGACCCTCAATACCGCCAACCTGACGGGAACGTACAACGCATACAATAAGAAGCGTAACGCCTATCATCATAACAATTCCCTGAACGAAATCGGCTCTTGCCTGAACAAGATAACCGCCGAAGAGTATAATAAGCATTGCAAGAACCGCAATAATTATAAGGAATACAGCGTCGTCAATGCCGAGAAGTATTTTTGCAATTGAAGCAAGACCTGAATAAACCGACGCAGAGTACGGAATCAGGAATATGAAAATAACCGCAGCGGAAAAAGTGCGCATTCCCTTTGAGCCGTAACGGGTTTCAAAGAACTGCGGCATAGTCTGAATTTTAAGTCGGGCGGAGACATCGCGAGTCTTTCTTGCCAGAACGAGCCAGGCAAGAAGAGAGCCGAACACGGCGTTACCGAGACCTGCAAGAATGCCCCACAGTCCGAAGGAAAGACCGGTTTTTCCGGCGTAGCCGACAAACATTACCGCGGAAAAGTACGCAGTGCCGTAAGAGAGCGCGGAAAGCCACGCGCCTGCCTTTCTTCCGCCGACGGTAAAGTCCGCAACGCTTTTACTTTTTTTACCCGTTACAATGCCGATAATGACTAAAGCCACTACATAAACGGCAATTGTAATCCATACGCTAAGGTTGTCCATTTTTAATTTACTCCTTTAAAGCTTTTATCTTTTAACGCTTTTAATCGCTAAAGTGCTTTTATTATACAATATATTACACCTTTCGTCAAGTAAAAAAGTATTATAAATACCCTTTTTTCAATATGATAAAAATTCATTGTAACATTGTTAAAAAAATATCATAACTTTCAGTGAAAATTATGTTTAACCCTCCGAAAGTTTGTTAAAAGTTTGTCAATTCGTTGACTAATGCTTTTCCCCTTTGATATACTCTTTTGTGTAATAAATAATAGGAGGCATATTATGTCAAGAGTTTACAATTTTTCTGCAGGTCCCTCAATGTTGCCCGAGGAGGTTCTCAAGCAGGCTGCGGACGAAATGCTCGATTACAACGGCAGCGGCCAGTCCGTTATGGAAATGAGCCACCGTTCAAAGGTCTACGATGAAATCATTAAGGGCGCCGAGGCGCTTCTTCGTGAAATTATGAACATTCCCGATAACTACAAGGTCCTTTTCCTTCAGGGCGGCGCTTCGGCACAGTTTTCCGCTATTCCGCTTAATTTTATGAACGGCAGCGGCAAGGCTGATTACGTTATCACCGGTCAGTGGGCTAAAAAGGCTTATCAGGAAGCGCAGAAATACGGCGAAGTTAAGGCTGTTGCTTCTTCCGCTGACAAGACCTTTTCATATATTCCGAAGCTTGACAAGAGCGAATTCACACCCGACGCAGATTATTTTTATATCTGTATGAACAACACTATCTACGGTACTGTTTATCATGAGCTGCCCGATACAGGCGACGTTCCGCTTATCGCTGACATTTCCTCCTGCTTCCTTTCGGAGCCTATTGACGTTTCGAAATTCGGTATGCTCTACGGCGGTGCGCAGAAGAACGTTGCGCCCGCAGGTCTTGTTATTGCAATAATCCGCGAGGACTTGCTCGGTAACGCAAGAGATATCACTCCGACAATGCTTAACTATAAAATACAGGCAGACGCAGACTCGCTTTACAACACTCCCCCCTGCTATACAATTTATATCTGTAAGCTTGTTCTTGAGTGGATCAAGAGAACGGGCGGACTTGAAGCAATGAAAGAGAGAAACGAAAAGAAAGCAAAGCTTCTTTACGATTATCTTGACGAAAGCAAGATGTTCAGGGGCACGGTTGTTAAGGAAGACCGTTCACTTATGAACGTTCCGTTTGTTACCGACAGCGAAGAGCTTAACGCAAAATTTGTAAAGGAAGCAACCGAAGCAGGTCTTGTAAACCTTAAGGGACACAGAACAGTCGGCGGTATGCGCGCTTCCATTTACAACGCAATGCCTTACGAGGGCGTTGAAAAGCTTGTAAACTTTATGAAAGAGTTTGAAAAGAATAATTCATAAGAGGTTATTGTTATGTATGATATTTTGACTTTAAATAAAATCAGCGAAACAGGTCTTGAAAAGTTTGACGAAAAATATAACTGCAACGCAGAAATCGAAAATCCCGACGCAGTTCTCGTCCGTTCGGCTTCAATGCACGAAATGAAGATGAGCGAAAAGACGCTCGCAGTTGCCCGTGCCGGCGCTGGCGTCAACAACATTCCCGTTAAGGATTTCAGCGAACAGGGAATCGTAGTTTTCAACACTCCCGGCGCAAACGCAAATGCGGTCAAGGAGCTTGTTCTTTGCGGACTGTTCCTCTCTTCAAGAAAAATTGTCAACGGCATTGAATGGGTTCAGACTCTCAAGGGCGAGGACGAGGTAGGCAAGAAGGTTGAAAAAGGCAAATCGGCTTTTGTAGGTCCTGAAATCAAGGGCAAAAAGCTCGGCGTAATCGGTCTTGGCGCAATTGGTATTCTTGTTGCAAACGCCGCGGAAAAGCTCGGTATGAAGGTTTACGGCTATGACCCGTATCTTTCGGTTGACGCCGCTTGGAACCTTTCGCGTTCAATTATTCACGCTCCGTCTGTAGAGGATATTTATAAGGAATGCGATTATATCACTATTCACATTCCGCTTCTTGAGAGCACCAAAGACTTTATAAATGCCGCAGCCATCGCCCAGATGAAGAACGGAGTAAGAATTCTCAATTTTGCAAGAGACGCTCTTGTAAACTCCAACGATATTATCGAGGCTCTCGGCACGGGTAAGGTAGCTTCCTACGCAACTGATTTCCCGACTGCGGATTTACTCGGCGTATCGGGAGTTATAGCTATCCCCCACCTCGGCGCTTCCACTCCCGAATCAGAGGACAACTGCGCGGTTATGGCTGTCAAGCAGCTTCGTGATTTCATTGAAAACGGAAATATTAAGAATTCGGTTAATCTTCCGAATGTTGAAGCTCCCAGAAGCCATAGAACGAGGGTTGCAATTATCCACCGCAACATACCGAATGTTCTCAGCGCAATTCTTCCGGCAGTTTCCGCAGGCGGAATTAACATTGACAATATGGTCAACAAGTCAAAGAACGAATACGCTTACACGCTTATTGACGTTGACGGCGACGTAACCGAGGAATCGCTTACGGAGCTTAAAAAGGTTGACGGAATTATCCGTATTCGCATTATTAAATAAGGAATAAAACCGAAATAAAAACAAGCAGTGGAGTTTTAACTCTCACTGCTTGTTTTTTACCTGCGCCTTTTTGCGCGGCTTGTAATAATGACGTTTTCTGTTTTTTACGTTTTCGGTTTCGGTGATTTCACTGGTTGTATGCCTTATATCAAGATGGTCGTAGAACTTCTTAAACCTCACGGCGTATCTTAAAAGCGCGTTGCATTCGGGGCACTTGAAATCGGCCTTGAAATACTGATTAGAGTATTTCCAGTCGGTTTGCCTTTCAGCTTTGGCGCCGCATTTTATACATTTGCATTCAAGAAGCGTTTTGTCAATAAGCGGATGGTTGATATTGCTTATCGCGTGAGGCTTAAATTCGAGTCTGTGATAAAACTGCGCGTCACATATTTTTATATAAGTATTGAGCTTTTCGGGAGAAAAGACCTTTTTGAAGCAGTCGCACGAAAGAATGCTGTCATCAAGCGCTCTGTGATGAGGATAAAGGTCGGGATTTATGCCGAGCTTTTGAGCCGCCGCGCTTAAGCCTATCTGCTGGGACGAAGGAACGTCAATAAAGCTCTGACAGTACTTTTGCAAGTCAGCGTACCTGCCTGCAAAGGGCAAGACCGAGGTGCCGAAATAATACCTGTAATTGCTTATAAGCGTTCGTATATCCCCGTCCGCCCAGGTGAGCACCGTTGTAGGCTCCTTGCCTATCCAGTCGCCGAACTGTTCAATTACATTCTCAAACAAATCACCCGAATTGATTTCTTCATTTGTCAGATTTGTAAGCTGTTTAACACGCTTCTGCAGTTTTCTTCCTATCTGGGGTCTGACCAGTTGAGAAAAAGTGCCGAGGATATTGAGCTGTTCGTCAAGCTTTACCGCGCCGATTTCAATAATCTCGTTGATAAAGCCGCCTATCCTTCTGCAGTAGGTGTTATTCCACTCCAAATCCATAATAACGTAGTGCATAACAAACCAGCTTTATATAAATGTTTTAATTACAAAATAACAAATAAAAATATACCACAAATTAGAATAACTTTCAACTATAATATACCGATAATTGAGTTTTCATCAGCATTTTCAAATGCAAGTGAAAAATCAAAGGACTTAAAGCGACCGCTTTCAAATAAATCCTTTAGCGGATAAAGGACAAACGCTCTTTCCTTAATGCGCGGATGCGGCAGGCACAACTCCCTGTCGGAAACGCTTTCATCCTCAAAAAGTAACAGGTCAAGGTCAATAATCCTCGGCCCGTTTTTTATTGTCCTGACTCTTCCGAGAGCCGCCTCAATACCCAAAAGCGAGCCGAGAAGCGCCCTTGAAGAAAGCTCGGTCTCAATCAGAACACAGCAATTATAGAAATTCTGCTGCTCTTTATATCCCCAAGGCAGAGTTTCATAAAGCCTTGAGCATTTTATAACTTTTGTTCCCGGTAAAAGAGAAAGCGAGTCAAGAGCATTTTTTATATTCTCAAGTCGGTCGCCGATATTGGTGCCAATGCCGATTACTGCCTCACTCATTGCCTTGTCCTTTCAATTTTAACGCTCACATAATCAAAATCCGCCTTAATCGGAGCGTCGGGCTTTTTGACCTCAACGGTAACTCTTTCGATTTTTTCAAACGATAAAAGAAGCTCCTGCGCTACCCTTTGAGCAGCGCGTTCGATAAGGTCGTCCGTCTGTGAGGTAAAAGCATTTAACGCGGTTTTAATAATCTTTGCGTAGCTTACGGTATCCTCCACATTGTCGCTCGCGCACGGAACGCTTAAATCAACAAAGGCGTCAATATCCATTAAAAAGAACTGGCCGTCCTTTTTTTCAAATTCATTGACACCGTGAAAAGCGAATATTTTAAGATTTTTAACGCTGATACAGTCCATATTTACCCCCTGAACAAAGCGTCTGCGGTTTTAAGCGCAAGGGCATTTTCCCTGACGTGATGAACACGCACAAAGTCGGTTTTTCCCATAACAGCCGCCGTATTTGCCGCAATTGTACCGAAAAGCAAGTCCTCACCGTCTGCTTCGCTTGAATTCTTTATTACCCTTTTACATGAAAGAGCGGTAAGAAGAGCTATGTCTTCCCTCTTTAAAAAAGAAATATTTCGGATTAACTCAAGATTATCTTCGTAACCTTTTCCGAAGCCAATGCCCATATCAAGCATAATCTGATTTTTATTTATACCGAAGGAAACGCATTTTTCGGTTATTTCATCAAAAAACGAATTGACGCATTCAACCGTTTTTCCGTTATAGTCAAGTGCTGTTGAGGAATCGGCTCCGCCCGTGTGAGTAATAATCCAGCCTGCGTTATATTCTTTTATAATCCGAGCCATTTCGGGATTGAAAACGCCGCTGACGTCGTTAATTATTTTCGCTCCGTTTTTAATCGAAAACAGAGCGACAGACGTATAAAACGTATCGACAGAAACGGGAACATCAACAGTTTGAGTCAATTTTTCAAGTAGAGGTGAAAGAAGCTCAATTTCCTCTTGAGCGCTTTTTTTAATATGCCCGGGTCTTGTTGACTGCGCTCCGACATCAATTATATGAGCTCCGTCACGGCACATCTCCTTAGCCCTTTTCAACTGGGAAGAAACATCCGTATATCTTCCGCCGTCAAAAAAGGAGTCGTCGGTAATATTAAGAATACCCATTATGTAGGTTTTTTCACCTAACGGGAAAGAAAATCCCGAGCCGGAAAAAGAGCGCATATTATTCGCCTCCGAAAAGACTCATTACCTCTGCCCTGGTTCTTGCGTCACTTCTCATACAGCCTCTCAATGCCGAGGTTCTTGTAACGGCTCCTGCGGCGCGTATGCCTCGCATAGTCATACATAGATGCTCCGCTTCAACAAGAACGGCAACGCCCTTCGGATGAAGATTTGTTTCAAGAAAGTCCGCAATTTGAGAAGTAAGCCTTTCCTGAAGCTGGGGACGTTTTGAATAAAAATCGACTATTCTTGCAAGCTTGGAAAGCCCGAGAACCTTTCCGTCCGACGGGATATATGCAATATGAGCCTTTCCGATAAACGGAAGAAGATGATGCTCGCACATTGAGTAAAGAGGAATATCCTTAACTATTACCATTTCATCGTTCTTTCCCTCATTAAAGAGCTTCAAATGCTTTTCTGCATTTCCCTCAAGCCCTGAAAAGACCTCTTCATACATTCTTGCAACTCTTTGGGGCGTTTCAACAAGACCCTCTCTGTCAGGGTCTTCGCCTATAGCGATAAGAATTTCCCTTACTGCATTTTCAATTCTCTTTTTATCCATTATCCGTCACCTCCGCTGTATTACTTATAACAGCCGTCTTTTTACGCAGAGAATCCTTAAAGAAGGCGTCCGCCGTAGAAGAATAAAGGCTGAAATCCTTTGCAGAAATATTAGTATTCACCTTATTTATAAGGCGGTCAAAGGTTTCCTGTGAGGCGGTGAGCTTTGAAGTGTTGATATAATAATCAAGCACATCCGCAAAAAGACGGCTTCTTCCGTCTGCGTCAAGGTATTTAAAATAGCTTAATACCGTGTCGCCCGTAGCGGACTGCACACCCTCGTCAAGAATAAGAATATAATCGTTACCTTTATAATTGATTTTTTCATCCGATTCAATTTCGACATCGCCGAGATAAGAAACTATACTTTTAAAATTAGTCTCCGTGACATCCAAAAACCTGTCAAGCTTTACTCCGTAGCATTTTTCAACCGCCTGCACAAGTCCCTCTGCGCCGGAGGAGGAATAAACCTTTTCAAAATCCGTCTCAATTCCGTCAAGGGTAATTACCGTATCCGTTTCAAAGGACTGAACCGAAAGAAGCTTTGCGTTCATATCCATATACAGCACGCCGAAGAACTTAAGCTCACGGTTACTGTTCGAACAAATCGTAAGCACGTTTGCGCTGCCCGAATAAGAGACAGGCGCGGTATCGCTTTCGGTTTGAGTCTCCTCGGTTACGGCAGTAGTCTTTCTGTCAACAAGATTACTCAGTTTAAAATTAACGCTTTTGAGCAAAATCAGAAAAGAAACTGCCGCAAGCAAAATTGAAAAGCTTAAAAATGCGATTATAAAGGTTGCGTAGGTTTTTTTACGTTTTCTTTTCTCCTTGTCAAACTGCAAGGAGGTCATATTGTTCTTTTTCAAAGCCTGCACCCCATTTGGTTTATTATATCATAAAGAAAAATAAAACTCAATGCAATTATTATGCACTGAGTTTTATTATTTGAAATTATCTTGTTTTTATAAATCAGCCTGCGTTTGTTTTCTGATTTCTGATAATCTGCGGTTCAGCCTTACCCATTACGCAGTCTGCGGTTATAATCACCTTTGAAATGGATTTGTCCGACGGGGAAGTATACATCGTGGGCATAAGCACGGACTCCATAATTGAGCGAAGTCCCCTGGCTCCCGTATTCTTCTCAAGCGTCAAATCGGCAACCGCGTCAAGAGCGTCATCGGTAAATTCAAGTTCAACGCCGTCCATATCAAGAAGCGCCTTGAATTGCTTTACAATAGCGTTTTTCGGCTCTTTAAGGATTTTTACGAGCGCAGCCCTGTCAAGCGGAGAAAGCGCCGTAATAACGGGAATTCTGCCCACAAGCTCCGGAATAAGACCGAATTTGACCAAATCCTGGGGAATGACCTGAGAGAGCAGTTCTTCGGTGTCCTGCGCCTTTGCGGTGTCGACATCGCGGTTGAAACCGAGCGAGGAATTATGAACCCGTTTTTCAACTATCTTTTCTATCCCGTCAAAAGCGCCGGCGCAGATAAAGAGAATATTGGACGTGTCAACCTGGATGAAATCCTGCTGGGGATGCTTTCTGCCTCCCTGCGGAGGAACGTTTGAAACGGTACCCTCAAGGATTTTCAGAAGAGCCTGCTGAACGCCCTCGCCGCTGACATCACGGGTGATAGAGGTGTTCTCGCTCTTTCTTCCGATTTTGTCAATTTCGTCAACATAGATTATTCCGCGTTCCGCCTTTTCAATATCATAGTCAGCCGCCTGGATAAGACGAAGAAGAATGTTTTCAACATCCTCGCCGACATATCCTGCCTCGGTAAGAGTGGTGGCGTCCGCAATAGCGAACGGAACGTCAAGGATTTTTGCAAGCGTCTGGGCAAGCATTGTTTTACCAACGCCCGTAGGACCCAAAAGAAGAATATTACTCTTCTGCAAATCAACCTTGGTCTGATAACCCTTGTATATTCTCTTGTAATGGTTATAAACCGCAACGGAAAGCGCTATTTTTGCATTATCCTGTCCAATGACATATTCGTCAAGCTGTTTCTTAAGCTCAACGGGAGTCGGCAAACGGGAAAAGTCAAATTTATTTTTCGGAGTTTTCTGTTTAGTAACATTCTCCTCCTCAATAATTGACATGCAAACACCGATACATTCGTCGCAAATGCAAACCTTCGGTCCTGCTATAAGCTTTGAAACCTGATTCTGCGTTTTGCCGCAAAATGAACAGTGAAGCACCTTTTCCTTTGTGTCATTATCTCTTGCCATCTTATTTTCTCCTGAAAGAAAACTTAATTTATCTCTTATCGATAACCTTATCGACAATGCCGTATTCCATTGCTTCCGCGGCAGTCATAAAGTTATCTCTCTCCGTATCGGCAGCAATTACCTCAAGCGGTTTACCCGTATTCTCGGCAAGAATTCTGTTAAGATTTGCCTTAATACGCAGAATGTGGTTTGCGGTAATTTCAATATCCGTTGCCTGTCCCTGCGCGCCGCCGGAGGGCTGGTGAATCATAATTTCACTGTTGGGAAGCGCAAATCTCTTGCCCTTTGCGCCGCTTGAAAGCAGGAAAGCTCCCATACTTGCGGCAAGACCTATGCAGATAGTTGAAACATCACACTTGATGTACTGCATTGTATCGTAAATCGCCATACCGGCAGTTACGGAGCCGCCGGGAGAATTGATATAAAGGCTGATATCCTTTTCGCTGTCCTGACCCTCAAGGTAAAGAAGCTGCGCAACAACAAGCGAAGCGGTTGCATCGTTTACCTCATCGGAAAGGACGATAATTCTGTCGTTGAGGAGTCGGGAAAAAATGTCGTAGCTTCTCTCTCCCCTGTTAGTCTGTTCAACAACATAAGGAACTAATGCCATAGCTATCACTCCTTAAAAAATGGTATAAGTTAATTATTGGTTAAAAGCGAGGAAACTAAACTGTTATTTATCCTCTGTCTTTTTTGCGGCTGTTTTCTTTGCCGCGGGCTTCTTTTCTTCGGAAGCGGTTTTCTTTGCCGCAGGCTTTTTAGCAGCCGTCTTTTTCTCGGCGGGCTTCTTTTCTTCAGCAGCAGTTTTCTTCGCAGCAGGCTTCTTTGCAGCCGTCTTCTTTGCGGCAGGTTTTTCTTCCTTACCGTCATCTGCCTTCTTTGCTGCAGGCTTCTTTGCAGCAGCCTTTTCACCTGCAACAGCATTTGACTTGATTACGTCAATAGCGGTAGCTCTGACAATGTCGCCCGTGATATTTTCTGCAGGAAGAGCCTTTTTAATCTGCTCAACGTCCATATTATACATTTCTGCAAGCTTTGTATATTCAGCCTCAATAGCTTCGTCGGTAGCCTCAATTTTTTCCTTCTTGACGATTTCATCAAGAGCGAGATTGAGCTTAACCTCTTTAAGAGCCTTTTCCTTAAAGCTGTCGCGAAGAGCGTTGTTATCCATTCCCGTGTACTTAAGGTACATATCCATACTGAGTCCCTGCATCTGGAGACGGTAGCCGAAATCGTCAACATCGGAGTCTATCTGTCTGTCAACCATCTGGTCGGGAATTTCGGCAGTGATGCCATCTGCAACCTTGTCAAGAAGCTCGTTTGTAAAATCAATATCGGCTGTTTCTTCACGGCGCTTTTTGATTTCTTCCTTGATGTTCTTCTTAAGCTCGTCAAGAGTATCAAACTCACTGACATCCATTGCGAAATCGTCGTCAAGAGCAGGAAGCTCCTTCTTCTTGATTTCGTGAAGCTTAATTCTGAACATAGCCTCTTTGCCTGCAAGCTCTTCCGAGCCGTAGTCACCGGGGAAGTTGACAATTATTTCAAATTCTTCGTCAGCCTTATGACCGATAATCTGGTCTTCGAAGCCGGGAATAAAGGAATTAGAGCCGATTTCAAGCTCATAATTTTCACCCTTGCCGCCTTCAAAAGCCTTACCGTCAGTGAAGCCCTCAAAGTCGATTACGGCGATATCGCCCTTCTTAACTGCGCGGTCTTCAACAGTAACTGTTCTTGAGTTCTGCTCACGAAGTCTTTCAAGCTCGCTCTTTACGTCCTCGGCTGTAACCTTAACTGCCTTCTTTTCAGCCTTAAGACCCTTGTACTTGCCGAGTTTAACCTCGGGCTTTACAACAACCTTGAGTGAAAACTCAACGCCTTCCTTGCCGATTTTTTCAATATTTACGTCATAGGGAGAAGCAACTATTTCAAGCTTTGCCTCGTCAATAGCCGCGGAGACAACCTCCGGATAAAGCTCGTCAAAAGCGTCCTCATAGAAAACGCCCTGGCCGTAAACCTTTTCAATTAAGGCTCTGGGCGCTTTACCCTTTCTGAAGCCCTGAACGGTAATTCTTTTTCTCTGCTTACGGTATGCCTTTTCAACCGCAGCTTCAAACTGCTCGGCATCAACCGTGATTTCAAGCTCATAAACGTTTGTTTCAACGTTCTTTGATGATTTTAAGCTCATTTAATAATTCCTCCAAATAATATATATGCAAATAATTATTATAGCATAAGATTACAAATATTTCCACCTTTTTTTATTATTTTATTTTTTCTATCAATTTGGGACAAAACTTAAGATAATCCCCGGAAATAAGCGAAAAAACGATACCGTCGCTTTCGCCCTGAAAAGCGTACTTATGAGCCTCGCCGTGAAGGTGCGCATAGTAGCAGCGTTTAATTCCCCTTTTTACAAGCGTCTGATATATTTCCTCACATCTTGCGTTTCGGGAAATGGGCGGATAATGAAGAAAGACAATTGGTTCGCCGCCGAGCTTTTCGGCTTCGTCAATGGACTTATTTAGTCTTCCGACCTCCCTTAAAATCAGCTTTTCCTGTTCGGGAGATTCGTCGTCAAAAAACCATCCCCGTGTTCCGCAAACGGCAAAATCACCGATACGGAACGCGTTATTGAAAAGAATTTCAATTGTATCAAAAGAATTTTCCTCGAAAAACTTTTCCATTTTTGTTTTGGTTTCCCACCAGTAATCGTGATTACCCTTGAGAAAAATCTTTTTGCCGGGCAGTGAATTTAAAAACGCAAAATCCTCTTTTGTGTTTTCAAGGCTCATTTCCCACGAAATATCACCTGCGACGACAACAGTGTCTTCACCCTTTACGAGGGCGCGCCAATTATTTTCCAGCCGCGAAACATAATTGTTCCAACCGCTGAAAATATCCATAGGCTTATTTGTTTTAAGCGACAGATGAGTGTCGCCCAATGCGAATAAAGACATAAAAGCACTCCGAATAACAAATAATAAAAACGCGGAGGTGAAAAAATGAACAAAGAAAAAAACTATATCAGCTGCGAAGCGGTAAACTGCCTTTACCACAAGGGCAAGGACACCTGCACAGCCGAAAAAATCAAGGTTGCAAATCAGGGAGCGTGCTGTTGCGACGACACAAAATGTTCAAGCTTCAAAATGACGGAAGCAACGACAAAGAACAACCCAATGCCAACCTGATTATAAAATCCGAGGACGCAGAGCGTCCTCACTGTTTTTATATACCGAGCATATCCATTACAACCTGCGGCATATCCTCTTTGGAAGTAACGTTATTGAATCTCGGCGTTTTGTTTTTAAGACTTACAAGCTGTTCGGGAACAGGAACGCGAGTGAACTCATTTAGCTCATCAACCATTGAAAACTCATCGGTTGAAGTAATGCTGTCTTTAACGGCTGAAAGAACGCTCTTTGAGAATTTATACGGATTAGCCGTAGAAGCTATTACCATAGGCGTTTTATCGCCCGTTTTTTCAATATAACTGTTTGCAACGTTGACTGCAACCGCAGTGTGAGTGTCGCAAAGATAATTATATTTTTCGTAAATTTCCTTAATGGTTTTCTTTGTTGCCTCATCGTCGCAGCAGCCTGCGGCAAAATCCTTTTGCAAATAAGAAAGCACGCTGTCGGAGACCTGATATTTTCCGTCGGTTGAAAGCTTATTCATCAAATCCCTGATTATTTCATCATCCATTCCCGAAAGCAGGAAAAGAAGCCTTTCAAGGTTTGAAGAAATGAGAATATCCATCGACGGAGAAGCGGTCATATAAAACTTTCTGTTTTTATCGTAAACGCCGGTATTGATAAAATCGGTCAGAACGTTATTTGCATTTGAAGCGCAAATAAGCTTATTTATCGGAACGCCCATTTCCTTTGCATAGTATGCGGCAAGGATATTTCCGAAATTACCCGTAGGTACGGTTACGTTCATCTTTTCGCCGAGTTTAATACTGCCTTGCTCAACAAGGTCGCAGTAAGCGGAAACATAATAAACTATCTGCGGAACAAGTCTTCCCCAGTTAATTGAATTTGCCGAAGAGAACGCAAGTGAATTCTCTTTGAATTTTTCCTCTATCTTTTTATTGGTAAAAATTGTCTTTACGCCGTTTTGCGCGTCGTCAAAATTACCTTTAATTGCGCAAACGGATACATTTTCACCCTCTTGGGTTGTCATCTGCAGCTTCTGCATGGGACTTACGCCGTCGACGGGGTAAAATACAAGAATTTTTGTGTGGGGAACATCCTTAAAGCCTTCAAGAGCAGCTTTACCCGTATCGCCCGATGTGGCGACAAGAATAACAATTTCTTTGTCGGGACAGGATTTTTGAGCCGAAACGGTAAGAAGATAAGGAAGAAGCTGAAGCGCCATATCCTTAAATGCGCAGGTAGGTCCTCTCCACAATTCAAGAAGATTAACGTTGCCGTAAACATTTACCGTGGGAGCAATTTTTTCGGAGGAAAACTTTCCTTTCTTATACGCATTTTCAACGCAATAATTAAGCTGTTCTTCGGTAAAATCGGTAAGGTAAAGCTTTAATATTTCCTTTGCTCTTGAAATGTAATCGAGCGAAATAAGAGAGCTGATTTTTTCAAGCGAAAGCGTAGGGATAGTTTCGGGGACAAACAAGCCTCCCTCCGAAGAAATACCCTTCGCAATTGCCTGCGACGAGGTAAAGCCGATATTCTTATCTCTTGTGCTTATGTATTTCATAAGTCCTCCTTAAGTACTAATATGCCGTAATATCAAACGCGTTTTCTATAAGGTTAATGCTTTTAACCGTTTCGTCCTCAATAATTACCTCTGCTATATCGAAACGGGGCTGTAAAGCGGTTGGATTTTGAGAAAGAAAAACGTTTGATGTTGAAATAATCTTTTTTCTTTTTGAAACCGTAACCGAATCGGACGGATTAAACATCTGCCCGGGGGACCTTGTTTTAACCTCAACGAAAACAAGGTATTTCTTATTTTCGGCGATAATATCAATTTCCCCGAAACGGGAATGAAAGTTGGCGGCAACAATATTATAGCCTTTCTTTCTTAAATACCTTGCCGTTTCAAGCTCGCCTAATTTGCCCGTATCGCCTTTATTCATCACTTTTCACCCAATATCTTTTTAAGAAAGGTTTTTCTGTGGACGGGTGAAACACCGTATTTTTCAATACATTCATAATGGAGCTTTGTACCGTAGCCCTTATGACGCGCAAACTGATACTCGGGATACTTTTTATCAAGTTCGGTCATAAATCTGTCACGGCTGACCTTTGCAAGAATTGAAGCGGCGGCTATTGATGGCGACTTGGAGTCCCCCTTTACAATGCAAAGCTCCTTAAGTCCCGTATTCGGATACTGATTTCCGTCAATAAGCGCAAAATCAGCTTTTCCTTCAAGCTTCTCAACCGCTTTTCTCATTGCAAGAAAATCCGACTGAAGAATATTTATTTCATCAATTGTCTTTTCGTCAACGCTTGCAATACCGTAAGCTACAGCCTTTTCTATAATTTCGTCAAAAAGCAAATCACGCTTTTTTTCGCTTAGCTTTTTTGAATCGTTAAGACCGTCAATTTCACAGTCAACGGGTAAAATAACAGCGGCGGCAAAGACGGGGCCTGCAAGCGGACCCCTGCCTGCCTCATCAATACCGCAAACAACCTTTGCGCCGTTTTCAATTGCCTGTTTTTCAAAACTGTAGTCCATCTTTTAAGGTCTTTCAAACGTAATTCTTCCGAGCTTTCCCCCACGGAATTCATCAAGAAGCATTACTGATACCCTTTCGTAATCTATTTCACCGCGGGAAATAAGCATTCCGCGCTTTTTCCCTATCATATCCATTATTTCAAAGACCTGACAGTCCTCAAAATCGGTTATCTTATATCTTTCGGACAGCCTTTCGGGATAATCGCGTCTTAAGACCCCAATAAGTCTTGCCGCAAGAGATTCAAGGTCAATTACCGTGTCCTTAACAGAGCCGATAAACGCAAGCTTATCACCGACTGAAGGGTCGTCAAATTTCGGCCACAGCACGCCAGGAGTGTCAAGCAGTTCAAGTCCGTTTCCTATTGCAAACCACTGATTACTTCTTGTAACCCCTGCTTTGTCGGCAACCTTTGCCTTTTGAGCTCCTGCCATACGGTTGATAAACGAGGATTTACCCGTGTTCGGAATCCCGACAACCATAATTCTTAAAGGCTTTCCGACCATTCCTTTAGCGGTATTCTTTTCAATAACGTCCTTTAATATTTCCTTTACCTTCGGGGAAAACCTGTTGAGTCCCTTACCGCTTCTGCAGTCAACGGGAAGCGCGGCTATACCCTGCTTTTCATAAAAGGAAATCCACTGACCAGTCGCCCTTTCGTCGGCAACGTCACATTTATTAAGCAAAATAATATGAGGCTTTGAGCCTATCATTTCCTTTATTTCCGGATTTCGGCTGCTCTCGGGAATTCTTGCGTCGACTATTTCCGTAACCAGATCGACCTGTGAAAGGCATTCCTTGATAAGCCGCCTGGTCTTTGCCATATGACCCGGAAACCACTGAACAGTCTGCTTCTGAAAATCACTCATTTTCTACACCGACAATCTTTTTAAAAGAAAAACCGTTCATTTTAAATACTGCCTTGCCGACTATATAATCATTCTGGATAAATCCGACTGATGAAAAACGGCTGTCTGTCGAATTATTTCTGTTATCACCCATTGCAAAAACATATCCGTCGGGAACGGTTATGGGATACTCCCAGTCGCCCCTGGTATAGGTCGGTTCCATTATGTAAGGCTCGTATAATTCCTTTCCGTCAACGTATACCTTACCTTCCAGAGCGTCAATATCTATCGTCTGTCCCTCAGTGGCGATTACCCTTTTAACAAGGTTCAGGTTCATTGCGTTAGGTTGTGAAATGATAATAACGTCGCCGTATGAGGGTTTATAGTTAAAAACGCTGACAATAAGCTTTTCTCCGTCAACAAGGTTGGGATTCATCGAGTCTCCCCTGACCACGCTCGTTCTGAATAAAAAAGCAAAAATAACAAAAATAATGACAAAGGCAAGAACTATAATGGAGACAAAATAATACGCCTTATCAACTATAGCATTCTTTTTTTCCATTTGAAATTACTCCACTCTGAAATCTCCGAAGGGATAAATTTTAGCCTCGGCTGTACCGAGAATATAACCGTACTTAATAAAACCGACTATATTTGAACGGCTGTCAATTGAATTGTTTCTATTGTCGCCCATAACGAAATAACAGCCCTCGGGAACGGTTATCGGGAAAGCGATATCAAACTGTCTTTGCGTCAGCTCCGCAATATACGGTTCATAGATAACCTCGCCGTTGACAGAAACAGCGCCCTCGGAAAAATTGATGTCAATTGTATCTCCGCCGACTGCGATAACTCTTTTTACAAGAGGCTCGTTAAGCGCGTTAGGCTGCGTGATAATAACAATATCTCCGCGTTTAATATCGGTGCTAATGGATTTAACCGCAAGCCAGTTGCCGTCCTTTAAGGTCGGGTTCATAGACGCGCCCTCAACTGCGGCAATTCTGAATATAAAGGCAAATACAAGGAACACGGCAATAATCGCAACAACAAGTGAATCCGACCATTCGTAAATAATACGCCAGAACAGAGGAATTCTTACCTCGTTTTCCCCGGACTCACGTTCAAAAGAAACAATTGTATCCTTCGTCCTTCTCATAAAAACTCACAACCTTTCAAACTAATATTATAAAATATATTTTATCAAATTAAAAGAGTAAAAAACAAATAAATACAAAAAAAGAGCAGATTTTTTCAAATCTGCTCCGTATTTTTTATATTATTTTACTCTACGCCGGCAACCGCTTTCATAATAAGAAGCGAATCATCTTCCGTAATGCTCTTATCGCCGTTGAAATCCGCAACAAGCGCGCCGAGAGTATCAAGCGTTTCAAGCCCGTTTGCCGTCCTGAGAACAAGCCTTGCGTCAACCAGGTCAACCTTACCGTCGTGGTTCACGTCGCCTGCAAGCATATCGAGCGGATGAAGCAGCTTGATGTCCTCCTCATAGATATTGAACTGCGGATAAACAGGATTTGAATTTATATCCATCTGCTTGTCTGCAGTCATAAGCCAGGTATAAATATCGTTATTATTGCTCTCAATATCAAAACCGACATGATACATATCCTTGATAAACCAAGTGTTATCGGGAAGATAGCAGGTTGAAGCGTCAATTACGCCGTCGGAAGAAAGATAATTCTTTGACGAAGGAACAGCCTGTTTATAACCGTCTCCGAGAGTTTCGCCGAGGTTTGCAACCGTTGCAAAGCCGGATGTATGGCGCGTTTCAATTACCGTGTCTGCGCTGTAGCTTGACCTTTCGGTTATGGGCGCTATCTGGAGGTTATAGTTTGAAACTATTGCAACCTTAACGCCTGCGGCTTTTGCGCCTTTAAGAATATCGGCAGCCTTTGCCTGAACGTTATAGTGGTAATTGTCAATTATATCAATGAATGAGTCCTCTGCGCCTGCAAGCATAGTCGCCTTTGCTTCATCGTATACCTCATCGTCAACAAATGACCAAAGGGACGGGTTATAGGCAAAAATGGGTATAAGAACCTCGTCATAAACCCTGTCTATCTGTTCGTCAACAAGAGTTCCAAGCAGCGGAACAAGGCGCTTAAGCAGTCCGGTCATTTCAAGCACCTTTGAAACGCCTTTAATGGAGATAAGCTGATTAACAAGTCTCTGCGCGCCGGCTTCGTCAAGAACAACCTTTTTGCAGAAAAGCTGACCGACCATATCAACGCCCGTAAATGCGGAAGATATCATCGTAACGTGGCTTACATCAGCGTAGCCGTATTTTGCAAGGTAAGCGGATACCATTACTCCGCCCATTGAAATAGCCGCAATTGAAACCTTTGAATAGCCCGTCTGCTCCTTAATATGCTGAACATACTCATTGATTTCATCGGCGATTACCATCGGGTCAAGACGCCAGTCAAGCCCGTAAACATAAACCTTGTCAGCGCCGACAGCGTCAACCGTAGCAAGAAGCAGGTCCTTATCCATCGCGTCAGCGCAGTTCACATTCTCTATACCTTCGACGTCAACAGACTCCTTAAACTGATATTTAAGATGCACTCCATCGTCTGCAACGCTTCCATCGGGATTACAGGTGAGCGGTGAAAGCCAGTCATAAAACGCAGGAATAAGCGTATCCATAAGCGCATCGGAATCCTTATCGACAAGATACTTCGCAACAGACGGAGCCACCTTTGTAACAAGCTCGGTGGTCTGGCTGCTGTCAAGCGGAAATACATTATTTTCATTTCCGTCTACAAGAGTAAATTCCGAAATTCCGTTTACAATTAAAACGGGATTATAGCCGTTATCCGCTTCTTCGGCAAATGCAGGAAGCATTAAAGCACAAAGAAGCACTGCGCTCATAATTACACAAAGTATTTTTTTACGCACAAAAACTCCTCCTTTAAGAGAAAACGTAATATAACAGAATAATTATAACAAATGCGTCAAAAAAATACAAGTATAAAACAAATAATTATCAGTATGCGCCGCCCAAACCGACGCTAATTGAAAGCGCGTGGTTTATTCTGACCATGTCCTTATTTTCAAGATAGCCGATTTTTTCCTTAAGTCTTTTTTTATCAAGCGTTCTGACCTGTTCAAGAAGAACTATCGAATCCTTCTGAAGTCCGCAGTTGACCGCATTAACGCTTATATGAGTGGGCAAGGGATTTTTTGTTTTACGGCTTGTGATGGCAGCCGCAATAACTGTCGGACTGAAACGGTTTCCGACATCATTCTGGACAATAAGTACTGGTCTTACTCCTCCCTGTTCAGAGCCGATGACGGGACTTAAGTCCGCATAATATACCTCTCCTCGTTTTACTGTCATTTTTATTCTCCTTTCTGTTTTTTCACTTTTATTGTTACCAGTTTCAGATAAAAATAAACGCAAAAACAAAGAAGCAATATATATTATGCAAAAATAAAAAAGATGCCAGTCCAAAACAAACTGACATCTTTTAAAAATTATGTTTTATTTTACGGAAACTTTTTCCTCTTTAACCGCTTCAACAGCGTCGGAAATTTCTTTGCTGTTTTCATCAAAGAGCTTGTTGACATCGTTCTTGCCCCTGTGACGGTACGGGAAAATCTTAAGAATTATGTATCCTGCAATACCGCCGACTGCGTTACAAACCGTATCGCTCATTGTATCCATAAGAGCCATTCTCAATAAGTACAGAGTGTCGTAATTCGGGTCAGCCGTATCAAGATTTCTCGGCATAAAGATATTTCTGTAGCCGTCGTGGAACATAAGTACGTTCCAGTGCTGGGTGTCACTGCCCTCAAGAAGCTGGTCGCAGGTAAACTCGAACAGTTCCCATGCAACGCCGAAAACAAAGCAAAGACCGACAGACGCGATAAGCATAATCGAAACGTTCATTTTAACCTTATCGCGTTTCTGAATTGCAGTAAGAACCTCATAGCAAAGGATTACGCCGATAAGCGAGCCGAACGCATGAAGAGCGGCGTCCCACCACCAGATGCTGTAATAGAAGCCGAGATACGCTCCGCCGAATGCACCAAGCCAGATAAAGGGAATTGAAATATTCTGAATTGACGACGGAAGATTACGCACAAAGGTCTTTTTGGGGAACATCATAAATATTTCCCACATAAACATTGCAACAAAGTTTGCGCCCATCTGCGCCATATTTTGTTTCGGGTTGATTTCGGATGTCTTTGACGGGAAGAACATAGCGACAAACATCATAATTCGGAAAATCCACCAGAATACGAGCTGCCACCATTTAACGTTGTCAAAAATTCTCTTAAAATACTCTTTCATACTAACCTCTCAAAACAGTCTTTTCCCCATTGTATATAATTCTGACGTAAAATTCAACAGGAAAATGTTTTCTTAATAATTTCTTTATTATCTCTCTTCACGGAAATACGGAAGTCCGAGACTTGCAGGCGGAAGATTTTCACGCTTTTTACGCGCGGAAACGATAACGAGAACGATAATCGTTACAAGATAAGGCGCGATTTTAATAATCTCCTGCTTACTCATTGTCATATTGGGGATTATGTTGTTCATATAGTTGTGAACAATATAAAGTCCGCCGAAAAGAATGGAGCCGAAAATACTTAAATTCGGACGCCATACCGTAAAGATAACAAGCGCAATAGCAAGCCAGCCTCTGTCGCCGAAAGCGTCGTTCGACCAGATGCCCGTTGCGTAGTCCATAACGTAATAAAGTCCGCCGAGTCCGGCTACCATACTGCCGATACAGGTTGCAAGATACTTGTTTCTGCTAACGTTTATGCCTGCCGCGTCAGCAGTGGCAGGGTTTTCGCCGACAGCCCTTAAGGAAAGTCCGGCTCTTGTCTTGTTAAGAAACAGCGTAGCAATAACAGCAACAATAACCGCCGCATAAGCCAAAAAGCTATATCTTAAAAATACCTCTCCGAACCAGCCGAGCTTTGAAGCAAAGGGCAGAGTTTTTGAGTAAAAGCCGCTTGTAACGGTAAGCGTAATTGACGGAACGGCAGAACCCGTAATTTTAATAAGCGAGCCGCCGAAGAAATTACCGAAGCCGACGCCGAAGGTTGTCAGCGCAAGACCTGTTACATTCTGGTTTGCCCTAAGGGTAGTAGTAAGGAACGAATAAATAAGTCCCATAATAAGAGAACCTATAAGGCAACACAGAAGCGGAATAATAATAGCAAGAAAACCGTTTGCCTGCGACTTGTCCGCAAGTGAGTTTTCATAGAGGAATGCGCCGATAACTCCCGAAATACCACCGACGTACATAATGCCGGGAATACCAAGATTAAGGTTACCGCTTTTTTCGGTAAGTATTTCACCGGTTGAACCGTAAAGAAGCGGAATGCCCTGCATAACAGCGCGGTGAATAAATGATACTAACATTATGCATTCTCCTCCTTCTTGGTTGACTTGATTCTATAGTTAATAAAGAATTCGCTGCCTATGATGAAGAAAATGATTATGCCCGTAATAATGTCGGAAAACGAGTCGTTAAGCTCATATACGGAAGCAATTTCAATTGCGCCCTTCTGAAGGAACACTATAAGAAGCGAGGTAATAACCATATAAATCGGGTTGAACTTTGCAAGCCACGAAACAATAATCGCCGTAAAGCCTCTGCCGGCGGCAGTGTCCTTTGTAAGCGTGTGGTCGGTTCCCGAAACAAGAAGGAAGCCAGCAATACCGCACATAGCGCCCGAAACGAGCATTGTTCTTATAATTACCTTTTTAACATTTATGCCGATGTACTTTGCGGTGTTTTCACTTTCGCCGACAACGGAAATTTCGTATCCGTGCTTACTGTAGTTAAGGTATACATAAATAACAACAGTCAAAACGGCGACTATAAGTATGTTTATCAGATATTTCTGGCCGAACAGGTCGGGAAGCCAGCCGACGTGGGACACGCCGTTGATAATTCCAATTGCGCCCGAGCCCTTCGGGACAGACCAGATATAAGCGAAATAAGAAACTATCTGAATCGCAATATAGTTCATCATAAGAGTGAACAGCGTTTCGTTGGTGTTCCAAATGGCCTTGAATATTGCAGGAATTACCGCCCAGACAGCGCCTGCAAGCATACTTGTAATAATGATTACGGGGATAAGAAGGTGCGTAGGCAAGGAATTTCCGAGCAATATCATACAAGCCGTTGTTGCAAGTCCGCCGATAAGCACCTGTCCCTCCGCGCCGATATTCCAGAATTTCATCCTAAACGCAGGAGTAACGGCAAGCGAAACGCACAAGAGCATTGCAACATTCTGCAAAAGTCCCCAGACTCTTCTTGAAGAGCCTATGGCGCCCTTAATCATCGTTCCGTAAATGCTGAAGGGATTTTCGCCCGTGAGCAGGACAATAATCAAAGCGCAGAAAATAAGCGCGGCAACAATTGAGCCTATTCTTATTGACCACGAATGAACGGTG
The DNA here is from genome assembly GCA_937884975.1 of uncultured Clostridia bacterium. Classification (GTDB taxonomy): domain Bacteria; phylum Bacillota; class Clostridia; order Oscillospirales; family Acutalibacteraceae; genus Fimenecus. Next base: position 95,035 of record CAKZZS010000073.1, read on the forward strand.
GAAAGAGTGTCCCTTTTGACTATATGGAACTTAGGCTCTTTGACCTTTTCGTTATTCATCTGAGTCCCCTCCGTTCGTATGTCCTTTTGTCATAAGAAGTCCGATTTCTTCCTTTTTGGCTTCTCTTGCGTCAACAAGTCCCGTGACTCTTCCGCCGCAAATGACAAGTATTTTATCGCACAAATCAATAAGCACGTCCAGGTCCTCGCCGACAAAGATAACGGCAACGCCCTTTTCCTTTTGCTCATTTAGAAGATTATAAATTATATAAGAGGAGTTTATATCAAGTCCTCTTACGGGGTAAGCCGCCATAAGAACAGTCGGTGACGAGGAAATCTCACGTCCGACAAGCACCTTCTGAACGTTACCGCCCGAAAGACGGCGGACAGGCGTTTTTGCGTCGGGAGTGACAACCTGTAAGTCCTTAATAATCCTGTCAGCAAGCTCTTTAGGCTGTTTTCTGTGAAGGAAAGCGCCCTTGCCGCCCCTGTAGGAACGCAACATCATATTGTCTATAATGTCCATATTTCCGACAAGTCCCATTCCGAGTCTGTCCTCGGGAACGAACGAAAGCCTGACGCCGAGATTTCTTATCTGCATAGGCGTTTTATCCTTAAGGCTTTCGGTCTGTTCGGTCTTGGGGTTATTGTAAAGAATATCTCCGCCGCTGACCTTGAGAAGACCTGCTATTGCTTCAAGCAGCTCTCTCTGTCCGCTTCCTGCGATACCTGCAATACCGAGTATTTCACCGGATTTAGCGGTAAACGAAACATCCTTAAGTACCTGAACGCCCTCACGGTTATAGTAATCAACGCCCTTGACAATAAGTCTGTCAACGGAGTTTTCCGGCTCGCTTCTTTCAATATCAAGGCTGACCTTTTCGCCGACCATCATTTCGGTGAGAATTGACTCATTAGCTTCGGCGGTTTCAATTGTGCCTATATATTTACCCTTGCGCAGAACGGAAACTCTGTCGGAAATTTCGAGCACCTCATTAAGCTTATGGGTGATGATAATAATCGACTTTCCATCCTCCTTCATTTTACGCAGAACGTTGAAAAGCTTCTGCGTTTCCTGAGGAGTAAGCACCGCCGTAGGCTCGTCCAGAATAAGAATATCGGCGCCTCTGTAGAGCACCTTTACAATTTCAACAGTCTGCTTTTCGGAAACGGACATTTCATAAATCTTCTTATTAAGGTCGATTTCAAAGCCGTATTTGTCACAGGTTTCTTTGATTTTTTTTGCAGACGCTTTAACGTCATATTTGCCGTCCGTGATACCGAGCACAATATTTTCCGTAGCGTCGAACACATCAACAAGCTTGAAATGCTGATGAATCATTCCGATTTTCAAATCGAGCGCATCCTTGGGCGAAGAAATGGCTACCTCTTTACCGTCAATAAAAATATGGCCCTCGTCCGGGAAATAGATTCCGGCGATCATATTCATAAGCGTGGTTTTTCCGCTTCCGTTCTCACCGAGAATTGAAAGAATCTCACCTCGGTTTACGGTGATATTGACGTTTTCATTCGCAATAATATGGCCGAATGTTTTTGTGATACCCTTTAACTCAATAGCAGGCGCATCCATAGTAATACCTCCCCTTTCATAAGCATTGGTTTAGCATTCATAAATAACCTTTTTAAAGAAAATCATTTATCAACACTAAACTTAAAAAAGAATTTAGCGGGGCAAACTGGGTTGCCCCGCCTTTATTCACTTTAACTGAGTTTTTATTAAATCAGAATTTCTCGTTAAGAAGAGTGATGCCGTCAATTCTCAAATCAAAGTAAGGAGCCGAACGGAAGTTGGACTCAAGGAACGCGCCGTCCTTGATAACCTCTGTGTCGGGTGTGTAGTTATCATCAGTATCAACGTCTGCCTGATAGCTGTCAAGAGCCTTGCCGTCAACTGTGAATGTTGAAGTATCAAACACTTTAACGTCGCCTGCTTCGATAGCAGCCTTAACCTCGTCAAGCTTAGCCTGTGTGCCTTCTGCAGCAGCCTTTTCATTGACGTCTGTAAGAACAACAGAACCTGTAGCGATAGTGCCTGTCCAGTCAGTATCGATAGCCTTGCTGTCATTTACACAGCCGATGATATACTCGAAATAGGGTTCCCAGTCAATTCTTGAGGAAACGATGAATGTGTTCGGGCACTGTTCAGCGGTGCTGCCGTTGTAAGAAACGTCAGGAACGCCTGCAGTCTCACAAGCTGTGGGAGCGCCCATTGAGTCAGCGTGCTGGCTGATAAGGTTACAGCCGTCGTTGATAAGAAGAGTAGCAGCTTCTTTTTCAGCTGTCTCGTCATACCAAGAACCTGTGAACTGAACTTCCATTGTAACGGTCGGGCAAATTGAGCGAGCGCCAAGGAAGAAGGATGTGTAGCCTGAAATAACCTCTGCATAGGTGAAAGCGCCGACATAACCGATCTTTGCGTTATCAGCAGTAACAACCGTACCGTTGATTTCAGTGCCGTTTTCGATCATTTCGTTAAGCTTAAGACCTGCAGCAACGCCTGCAAGATATCTGCCTTCATAGATAGAAGCGAAAGCATTGTGATAGTTTGCAAGGTTCTCTGTGTGAGCTCTTGTACCTGTAGCGTGGCAGAACTCTACGTCCGGGAATTCCTTTGCAGCCTGAATCATGAAGGACTCATGACCGAAGGAATCGGCAAATACGATCTTGCAGCCCTGGTCAGCAAGGTCAGCAGCAGCTTCGTAGCATTCATTAGTCTCGGGAATGTTTGTCTTAATGACTGCTTCAACGCCGAGCTTTTCACAAGCTGCCTTTGCGCCGTTGAGGAAGTTAAGGTCATAAGTTGAGTTTTCATCGTGAAGGAAGATGAAACCTACCTTAAGCTTCTCAGCTTCGGGTTCTTTGTTATTGTTCTCCTTCTTGCTGCAAGCAGCGAAAACGCCGATAGCAAGCGCAAGTACGAGGACAACAGCAAGAATTTTTGTTACCTTTTTCATTGTGTTTGACCTCCAACAAAAATATTTTTGTTATTTACACGGGGTTTCCCCGTTTAAACCTAATCAGTCCCTAAAAGTAAGAGAGGTATCCGTCATTGAATCAATAATTACAAGGGACTCAACTCTTATTCCCTTACCTCTTATTATCTCTCCGCCGGGCTGGAAGCCCTTTTCAATAACGATTCCCGCTCCGACAAGCGTTGCGCCCGAGTCATTTACTATTTTAATCAGTCCTTCAAGCGCGCTGCCGTTTGCAAGAAAATCGTCAATAATAAGAACTCTGTCGCCCTTACCAAGATAATCTTTTGAAACGACAATATCGTTTTCATTTCCGTGAGTGAAGGACACAACTCTGCTTGAATAGACATTATCGGAAATGTTTTTCGTCTTGCTCTTTTTGGCAAAAACGACGGGAATATTATTAAAAGACTGCGCCGTTACACAAGCAATTCCGATTCCGGACGCTTCAATAGTGAGTATCTTTGTAACGTTACAGTCTTTGAAACGGTTATAAAATTCTTTTCCTATTTCCGAAAAAAGGGCAACATCCATCTGGTGATTAAGGAAGCTGTCTACCTTTAAGACATTTCCCGCCTTCACCACGCCGTCTTTTAAAATTCTCTGCTTTAACAAATCCATTTTAAAACGCCTCAAAACCCTTTTACTGAAAATGACAAATTTATATTACTATATTATTAACATTTTTTCAATTGTCAAAACTGCTAACAAAACATAAATACTTTTGTAAAAAAATAGCATTTTGACAAAAACAGACAAATAAACCCCACTATATAGACGAGTGAAGTCGCTTTCACACTACTTATAGTGGGATTTTCTGTCGAAACTACAGCCCTATTGTAATTATTTCAAAGGGCTTATATTCAATTTCACTTGTCTTTCCCGTTTCCTCTTCAAGCAGATTAAGCAGTTTAACCTCCTTGGGAAGAACGAGCTTTCCGCTCTTTCCGTCCTGTTCGACAAGTCTGATAACAATGGTTTTGCCATCCTCGGAAAGCTTCATTGACTGAAGGAAAAGCTCGCCGAAATCGTTTGACATATTCATATCCGCCTTTGAGAGCGGAATATTGTATTCATAAGCGGTTTTATTTATCTGCGCGTCAACCGCATTTCCTGCGTGAGGCATTATCATATAACAGAAATTATGATAACCCATATCGCTCTCGACATCCGGACGTATTGTTGAACGCAAAAGACTTAAGGACATGGAATTTTCATCAAAGCCGACACCGTATTTATTCTCATTTATAAGCGAAACGCCGCCGTCCGCCTGTGACAAATCGCACCATTTGTGGTGACAGACCTCAAACCGAGCCTGCTGCCAGGAGGTGTTCTTTACCGTATCGCGTACAATGTAGCCTGCGCCGATATCGCAAAGGGCATGTCGGGTGGTTACGTTACAGTCAAACTGCGCCTTTGCAAGGACATGCTTTTCGTGCCAGTCAACGCAGTTCTCAACCTCAATTCCCTTTGAGCGGCGGAAGAAACGGATATATCTTGTCCACTGACTCTTTTCGCTTTTGAGAACCACCTTAAACGTGACCGATTCGCTTGATTTTTCACAGACCTTAAACGGAGCCTTTACTTCAAACGGCGTCTCGACCTCCCTGTAATTGGGCAAAATGTCCCATGCGTCATACACACCGGGCTTATCAACATAAAATTTCATCTTGTTGAATTCGCCGTTTACCCATTCACGGTCAAGCTCTTTATCGTACAGGGATGAAAAGCTGCCGTCCTCGTTAAATTTTACTCTGTAAAACGGGGTTTCGATTTTATTCGGGAAAATGTAACACCATTCGCCGAAAAATTCCTCCTGTTTTATTTCGCCGCTTGAAAGCGCAGACAGGTTCGGAACAGTCCAGAAGCCTCTTTCGCCTTTCCTTGTATCTTGACCGTTCTTTGAGGGAATGAACGTTATATTCTTTCTCTCAAAATTGAGAGAATTAAAATAATTTCTTCCCTCCCCGATTATTTCGTCAAGCTTTTTTTCAACCTCGGTATAATCAGCCATTGCGTCCTTATATACGGGATTTATATGGCTGCCGGGTAGAATATCGTGGAACTGATTAAGAAGCACCTTTTTATAGCATTCGCGGATTTCTTCGGCAGGATAAGGCTCGCCCTTAAGAAAACGCAGAAGTGATATAATTTCCGCTTCTCTCAATTTCCATTCAAGGCGGCGGTTGAGCATCTTGAGATTTGACTTAGTGGTAAAGGTCCCCCTGTGCATTTCAAGATAAAGCTCACCGTCCCATACGGCAAGATTTTTATTATTCTTAAGGTTTTTTTCAAGGAACTCCGAGGCGCCCGTATGCTCTGTTTTCGGCATAACCGAAATCTTTTCAAAGCGCTTCATCATTTCAAGCATTTCTTCCGTAACGCCGCTTCCGCCGTCGCCGTAACCGAACATAGACATTGTCTGTCCGCCGGTAATCTTATCCTGATAAGCCTCCCAGTTTTCTTGAATCTGGCTTGGCATATTCCAGGTTATAAAATGGGTCGGAGGAACGCAGGCATAAACGTCCGTCCCGTCAATGCCTTTCCAGATGAAATTGTTATGCGGAAAACGGTTCGTATCGTTCCAGGTTGACATTTTATTCGAAACGAAATAGTCAATTCCGCTCTTCTTTAAAATCTGTGGTAAAATCCAGCTGTTTCCGAAAACGTCGGGAAGCCAGCAGTTATTACATATTTTTCCGAATTTCTCACGGAAATACAACTGACCGTAAAGACACTGTCTGATAAGGCTCTCACACGACGGGATATTACAGTCCGGCTCAACATACATTCCGCCGACAGGCTCAAACTGACCGTTTTTGACCTTTTCCTTTAATTCCTCAAACACTTCGGGATAGTATTTCTCAAGCGTTTCGAAGGTATAGCTTTGAGTGTGAGTATAAATAAGTTCAGGGTATCTGTCCATAAGCCGAAGCTGAATAAGGACGGTTCGCAGATTTTTCTGAACAGTGTGAATTCTGCGCCAATAGTACGCAAGGTCAAGGTGGGAATGGGCAATAAGACCTACGTCGCCGCTGCCGCCGAACACCTTATTTGAATATATATTTTTCTCAATATAATCAGCTGCTTTGTCAACTCCGTCATAGGTTTCGTAATCGATAAGATTTAACGCATTATTAAGCTCACGGTAGACAAAAACGCAGTAATCCTCGTCAAAAAGCTCGCTGTCGGCTATATCAAGCAAAACCTCAAGGTCATAGACAAGCGAAAGTATATCGTGATTAACCGTTGCAAGGAAGGCGCCCTCAAAAATTTGGCGGCATCCCCTGACGGAGAGACTTTCGGGGTTCCTTTCGTCATCGGGCTTTGAACGGTTATAACCGACCATATCGAAATTAAGAACATTTGAATCAATATACGGGGAAAGCAGAATTCTGTCTCTGTTCGGGTCAACTCCGCCGACCCAAACTCCGTTTACCTTAACTATTATTTCGGCAGCGGTTTTCAGGTTGAGCCACAGCTCTTTTCCCCTCATTTTTTCGGGCACAACAACCTCACCCCTGATAAACGCAGTGCCGTCCGGGGTGAAATACATATCGCCCTTTTTAAGAGGTCTGTAGAAATCCGAATAAAATTCATATTCGTCCTCGCTTACCTGCCTTGCATCACGGATTTCAAGGGAGTTTATTTCATATTTTTCGCCGTAAATTCTGTTTTTCAGCCAGCCGTAGCGAAGCTTGACGTACTCCTCGGGACGCATACTTCTTCTGACTACCTTTATATGAGCCATAGCTTCTCCTTATTTATCCCAGAAAAACGGTTTTTTCCTCTCAAAGCATAGAGTTACCGTTTCACCTAAGTCCTTTTTAATCTGCTCTTCTATCCAGCTTACACAGCGTTCAAGAATAAGGCATTTTGAGCATTCGCCCTGAAAAACGACCTTCAATTCATTATTCTCGTATGAGACAAAGTCTATCCAGCCGCCGTCGCCCTGTAAAAGCGGTTTAATTTTGTTTTCAATATATTCCTGCATATTTTTTACCCGTTAATTACGCCGTCAAAAACGGACTTGATGCTTTCAAGTCTTTCATTTGCTGTCTTTCTGTCGTTCGCCCTTACGGCAAAGTAAACCTTTAATTTAGGCTCTGTTCCGGAAGGTCTTACCGCCGCAAAGGAGCCGTCCGTAAAGAAAAATTTAAGCGCATTTTCGGGCGGCAGTCCGTTAAAGCCGTCTTTATAATCCTCAATATAATCGGTATCGGGGAAAAGAGATTTTCCGTCGGACCTAAACTGCTTCATAAGAAGCTGAATTTTATATGCGCCGTCCATTCCCTTTAAAACAAAGGTCTCAAGCGAATCAAGATAATATCCGTATTTTCCGTAAATTTCCTCAAGCGCGTCAACAAGAGTCATTCCCCTGCCCTTGTAATAGGCGGTCATTTCGGCAACAAGCATACTTGCAACAACGGCGTCCTTATCCCTTGTCTGGGTTCCGACAAGATAGCCGTAGCTCTCCTCATATCCCATTACAAATTCATTTGAACCGGTTTTTTCATACTCCTCGATTCTTCCGCAGATATTTTTAAATCCCGTCAGTACAAATTCAACCGTAAGTCCGTAGCTTTTTGCTATTTCGGCGCCGAGCGGACTCGTTACAATTGTTGTGACAAGGGCGCTCTTTTCGTTGAGAAGTCCTCTCTTCTGTTTTTGGGAAAGTACAAATTCGGCAAGCAGCGCGCCTACCTGATTTCCCGTTATAAGAGGATATTCGCCGTTATGGCGGACGGAAATACCGATTCTGTCACTGTCGGGGTCCGTTCCTATTACAAGGTCTGCCTGCTCATTTTTTGCCTGTTCAATTGCAATTGTGAGCGCGTCCTTTTCCTCCGGGTTGGGCGAACGGACGGTGGAAAAATTGCCGTCGGGCAATTCCTGCTCTTTAACAACTGAAACGTCATAGCCTTCGAGTATCCTTCTTACGGGTATATTGCCCGTACCGTGAAGCGGAGTATAAACTATTTTAAGGGAATTTTTCTCACTGTAGAGGCTCTGTTTCCTTACGGCAGAAATAAACGCGTCAAGCACGTCATTTCCCATATACTCGAAAAGTCCTTTTTCAATTGCTTCATCCTTTTCAAGATGTTCAATTCCCTTCAAATCCTCAATTAAGTTGACATATTTAATAACGTCGTTTGCTTCATAAACGCTTAACTGACAGCCGAGGTGATTATAGACCTTATAACCGTTATATTCTTTCGGATTATGACTTGCGGTAAGGACAATTCCTGCGTCGCACTTTTTATACATAACCGCAAAGGATAAAACGGGAGTCGGCATACAGGTATCAAATACAAACGTCTTTATACCGTTTGCGTTGAGGACAGAAGCCGCAGTATGCGCAAAGAACGAGGAATTATTTCTCACGTCATAGCCTATTGCAACGCTCGGCATTCTTCCCTGAATTTTATTTAAAAGATAATCCGCAAGTCCCTTTGTGGCTTTACTTACGGTATAATAATTCATTCTGTTTGCGCCTGCTCCCATAATGCCGCGCAAGCCGCCCGTGCCAAAGGAAAGGTCCTTGTAAAACCTGTCCTCCAGCTCCTTTTCGTCAGTAATTTCCATAAGCTCCTTTTTCGTTTCTTCGTCAAAGGTCAACCACTGTTCATATTTCTTTGAGTAATCCATACCGACGCCTCCCTGCAGCGTTTTTATTTATTAAAAATTTTACCATATTACACAAAGTTAGTCAACGAAGTTTGGAAGAAAAATGTATATCATTTGAAACGTTAATATGTTATCATTTAAAGGTATTATTATATGCAAGTGGGCGCTTTGCCCTTCAAGGAGGTTAATATGGAAAAATTCAAATTCAGAATCGAGTACAAGGCCGACGGCAAAACCTTTGTGACTAACCAATTTGAAACCGAGCATTTCAGAATGGACGTCAAAAATGCCAAAGACCACATCAAGCTTGTTATCGACCCGAAAACACAGTTGACTGTTAATGACCTGACGGTCACATTCCCTGCCGATATCAACGCTGACAGCAGAGTATTCGTCAACGGCTATCAGTCCTGGACGGACTGCCGCGAGTATTTCACTAACGAGTCACAGTCGGCAATAATTCATAAATACAACGTTCTTGCCCAAAAGACAAGAATCGGCGCTTCCGGTGACTACTATTTCACAAAGTATTCCTCGGATACGGGCGTATTTCAGGGCTATTCCTACGGCTACGTAAGAAACGGCAAAACATTTGACCTTTACGGCTCAATTGACGAAAGAACGGGATTTACCTTCTTTACCTTTGACTGTAATAAAAAAGAAATTTCCGCAAAAAAAGACGTTGAAGGCGTAATTTTTGACCACCCCTACGCGATAATGGATATTATCAATTTCAAGGGCGAAGAAAACGCAGTATTTGATAAATACTTTGCAGTAATGGGAATTGAAAAGCCGCGCGTTAAAAAATCGACCGGCTATACAACCTGGTATAACTACTACGCAAAGGTAACCCAGAAAATTGTTGAGGACGATCTTGAAGCTATGTCAAAGCTTGACCTTGGCATTGATTTCTTCCAGATAGATGACGGCTATCAGACCGCAGTCGGCGACTGGCTTTCAATAATCAACGAAAAATTCCCCGACGGAATGAAGCACTGCGCCGATGAAATCCACGCAAAGGGAATGAAGGCAGGTCTTTGGCTTGCTCCCCTGGGCGCCCAGTTCAACTCCGCGCTTCGCAAGGAGCATCCCGACTGGATTATTAAAGACAAAAACGGCAAGCAGGTTCTTGCAGGCATTAACTGGGGAACCTTCTACGCAGTTGATATTGAAAACGAGGAATGCGCAGAATATATCCGTCACTGCTTTGACGTCATTCTCAACGAGTGGGGCTTTGATATGGTCAAGCTCGACTTCCTTTACGCGGCTTGTATTATTCCCAGACACGGCAAGTCAAGAGGTCAGCTTATGTGTGAAGCTATGGACTTTATCCGCGAGTGCGTCGGCGACAAGCTCATTCTCGGTTGCGGCGTTCCGCTCTGGCCTGCATTCGGCAAGGTTGACTTCTGCCGCATAGGCGCTGATATGGGACTTAAATGGAAGGATTTCCACTATATCCGTGAATTCGTCTCAACCGAATACACGCTTGCAAATTCCATCTTCCGCCGTCAGCTTGACAACAGAGCATTCTGCAACGACCCCGACGTATTCCTTCTTCGCGATAACAACATCAAGCTCAACGAGGAGCAGAAGAGAATTATCGCCACTGTAAATAACGTTTTCGGCTCGCTGTTATTCGTTTCGGATAATGTTTCCGATTACACTGACGAACAGATGGAGCTGTTCAAATGGGCGGTTTCAAAGAGCGATATCAAGGTTACAAGCGCCGAATTCATAAAGCAGAATGTAATTAGAATTGATTACACCGACAACGGCGAAGCAAAGAGCCTTTCCTTTGACATAAAGAACGGCGTTCTCGCTTAAAAGGAAAAATTTAATCCCGTGAGGATTTTCCTCACGGGATTTTTTATTATCCGTATACGCATTTTTCACACGGAGTCATACCGCTTTTTACAGCGTCAGACAAATGAGTGCTCAAAACATTTCCGCTTGTGCAGTTTTTATCATAATGATACTTTTTTCCGTACCTTGTGATATAAACCGTTCTTGAAGAGGTTTTATCAAGCTTAATCCAACGCCCGTTGGAGTCAAAGTAATACGTTTTACCGTTAATTACCTGTTTACCCGTAACCGATACGCCGTAAGCGTTAAGAAAATAATACTTGTTATTAAACTTCACCCAACCCTTACGCATTACTCCGTTATCGGCAAAACAGAACTTATACGTTTTACCCTTACTGTTGGTAATTTTCTGCCAACCGGTACGCATAATCCCGTTATCACCGAAATAAAAACGATAGGTATTGCCTTTGGAATTTGTAATGTCCTTCCAGCCTGTGCGCATAACGCCGTTCGAGCCGAAATAAAACCTGTAGGTCTTGCCTTTTGAGTTTGTAATATCTTTCCAGCCCGTGCGCATAATTCCGTTGTCGCCGAAATAATAGCGATAGGTATTACCCTTACTGTTAGTGATATTTCGCCAACCGGTGCTCAATACGCCGTATTCATTGAAATAAAACCTTCTTGAATCAATTACCTTCCAACCCTTTGCAATAGGTCCTTCGTCGGTCAGGTAGTAAATTTTTCCGTCCTTCTTTATCCAGCCGTTTTTCATCTTACCGCCAGTGGTAAAGCAGTACCACTGACCGCCGAGTTTCGTCCAGCCCTTTGAGGCTATGCCGAAGCGATTGAAATAGTAACGGTAATCGCCTATCTTCTGCCAGCCAAACTGCATATTGCCGTTACTGTCAAAATAATAAGTCTGTCCTGCTATATTTTTTAAGCCTGTCGCCTTTACTCCCGGCTGACTTACCAAAAGCTTTTCAATTTTATTTTCAACGGCGAAGCTGTGAGCCGCGCTGCCCTTTTCAACCTTCACAACGGGATTAGACTCGGTAAATACATCCGTACCGAATTCCTTTACCGAAGACGGAATTGTTACTTCAGCAAGATTAGCGCAGCCGAAAAATGCGCAGTTTCCAATGGATTCAACACTGCTCGGAATAGTAACTGTTCTAATATTCTCAAGCTTACAAAAAGCATATTCACCTATGCTTACAACCCGATAAGAATCAATTGTTTTCGGAACCGTTACATATTTACTGCTTCCGAGGTACGCCGCATCGGTAAACATACAGGCGCAAATTGAAACCGTTTCTTCATCGAGCTTCTCACAGTACCAATTTCCGTCACTGCTTAAATAAATATTATGTTCGTATGCGAACGCTCCCTCTAAGGAATAAGACAAACAGGTTAAGACAATACATAAAACCGCAAGAGCCGAAACAACCCTTTTCAAATAACCCCCACCTAACAATTATCCTATTAAATCAATTGCGCCGTCTGTATAACCTATAGCTTTAAGATATTTTCTTGCAAAAGACCTGTCAACAATTACCTTTCCGCTGACATTGTGCTTCACGCTCGCCGTGCCGCTGTCGCCGGGATTTGTAATGCCGAGAATAGCGGAATAATTTGCGTATTCATCGGTTGAGCTTTTACCGGAATTGCCGATAACGATACAGCCTGCAGAGCTTATCTGTTCATCGGCTGTTTTTGCAACAAAGTCTCTGTTGCGCCTGTGAATATTTATTGAGCTGCTCGTAGAGCTGTAATAATCGGTCTGATTACGGTGTCTTACAACCTTTGCGCCGTTTACGTTAAGTCCTGCACACTGGGTCGTTGCGCTTGAATGATAGGTTGTGGTGAAATTATATATTCCGGATTTCAGAGTAGGCATCGGGTCGCCGTAGTTTCTTGACGGGTCAAACGGACAGTCGGGAATTGTTGAACAGTTGATATTAAGATAAATAATCTTTCTGTTTCTGACAAGCACTCCGAGCGCGCATTTTCTTAAGGAAACATCATCCGTTCTGCCTGCGCCCTCCATAAGGAACAGAAGCGTTCCGTCCTTTGACGAAGAGGAAAGCTTATTGGAATACCTTGTGTTAATCTTGAGAAGCGCAAGATACTGTCTTGAATCCTTTTCAATAGAGTATTCGCTTTGAGCTTGGCTTATCTGCTTTCTTGAGAAAACCTCGTCTGCAGTAATCCAGCTGCAGTAGAAAACGCCGTTATCATAGAAATAATAGGTTTTGCCGTTAGCTTCAACAAAGCCTGTACGCATAGCGCCGTTGTCGCCGAAATAATATCTGTAGGTATTGCCCTTGGAATTTGTAATATCCTTCCAACCTGTTCTCATTGCGCCGTTATCGCCGAAAAAGTACCTGTAGGTGTTACCCTTTGAGTTGGTAATATTTTTCCAGTTGGTATACATTATGCCGTTGGACGGATTAAAGTAATATCTGTGTTTAACACCCTTGCTGTTTTCTATCCATTGCCAGCCTGTGCGCATAGCGCCGTTTTCACCGAAATAAAACCTGTAGGTATTACCCTTGGAATTTGTAATATTCCTCCAGCTTGTCCTCATAGCGCCGTTGTCGCCGAAATAATATCTGTAGGTATTGCCCTTGGAATTTGTAATGTCCTTCCAATTTGTATACATAACGCCGTTAGACGCGAAATAGTACCTGTAAGGCGTCCCCTTACTGTTTTTTATCCATCTCCAGCCGACACACATAACGCAGTTTTCATCAAAATAGTAGCGATACGAGGTGCCCTTGCTGTTTTTAATCCATTTCCAGCCCTTTACAGCGTAGCCGTCGGAATCAAGGTAGTATCTTTTGCCGTCAAGCGTCAGCCATCCGGATTTTGTTTTGCCGTTTTTGTCGTAATAACGAAGTTTTTCTCCCTCTTTTACAAGTCCGTTTGAAGAAAGCTCGCTTTGCTGAACCTTAACGGTTTTATCCGCGTCTCCGTCAGCTAAAACAACAATGCCCGACACCAGTATCACCGCAAAAATAAGCAGTGAAACTGATATCAGGCAAACAATCCTTTTCATTACGATTCCTCCAAAGCTATAATAAAAAGATTATAAATCTATTTACAATAACATTCAAGAGGAAAATTGAAAAAAGTTCAGATTAAAACATGAAAACTAATTAAATTGTCTATTTCTTGAAATTAGTTTATCCGTTACGTCTTGATGTTGTTACGGATTGAGTTTTTGACTGGGTTGTAGTTTGATTTGTTGTTTGAGTCGTGGTTTGAGTTGTCGTTTGGGCTTCGGTTGTCTGCTTATTATTCGCAAGCTTTTTACCGATAATAAAGCCGACAAGGAACATTGCAGCAAAAAGAACCACAGCAATAATCGCAAAAACAATTGTTTTATTACCGTTCTTTTTCGGCTCGGTTTTTTCTTTTTTATCCGAAAAAGGGACAGTAACAGGTTCACTAACGGATTTTTCCGAAACAGTCGCGTTCACGGCTTTTGTTTCACCCGTAATAATTTCACATAAAGCGATAGTTACGTTGTCTTTTCCGCCGTTTTCAAGAGCGCGTGAAATCAATTCATCTACAGTATCCTTCAAGGACATCTTTTTAGAGAGCGTTTCACCGATTTCCGCCGATGTAAGCATATCGGTAAGTCCGTCACTGCAAAGCAGGTATCTGTCACCGTGTTTTGCTTCTTCCCTGACAGTATAGGGTTCTATTACTATTACTATTACTATTACTATTACTATTACTATTACTATTACTATTACTATTTCTATTTCTCTAAAAATAACAATACTCAAACAATACTTTTTACGGAATTACTCATCAAAAAAGAAGCTCCCGAGGGAGGCACTTCATAAAGAAGGTTGCCTCCCTTGGTCTTTATAATCAGCCGATGTTTGATTGTAGGAATAGAAAACATAATCAATTAAGCATACGGAGGATTATTATGAAGAAACATATTACTGATGAGAAGAACGGACTTGACTATACGCTTGTAAACGGCGTGTATCTGCCTAACCTTATATCAACCGAAACGAATTATGAAATTGGTCATTGGGGAGAAAGACACCTTGACTACATAATGAAGTATCATAAGGTGTTCTATACCTCCCTCAAAACAAGTTGTAATTTGAACTCATATTTACATGAGGTGGATATTCGTGCAACTGAGATGTATGACCGTCTTGTTATGCAACTTAAAGAGCAACAAGGTATTACTGAAAAACTCAAAGCCGATGATATGAAGGTTTGGGTGCAGGCAATGAACAATATTACCAATCAAGCACGAGAGATTGTCTATAACGAAGTAATTTATGCGAGGTAAGGTTATGGATATTCTTGAAGAGCTTTGGTACGGAAATATTACACCAACAGAATACAGTCGCATTGAAAACAATGCAAATTACAAGGAAGCACTTAGGTTAGTCAATCAAAATCAGGAACGCTTGAAAGCAACCTTGACTGATGAGCAAATTGAGTTGTTAGAAAAGTTACTTACAGCAAAAGAAGAATTTGCAAACCTTATTGAACTTGACTGTTTTAAGGTTGGATTTAAACTTGGTGCAAGATTCACAACAGAAGCATATACATAAAAGCGAGGCGGAGATGAAAATCTCCGCCTTTGCTCTTTACCGTCTTGACCAGTAAAAAAATGAATTTTAGCAAATAATAACACTTAAAATGATGAAGGATATGCAAACAGTAATCTGTCAAAATGTTTTGCGTTTTTCTCTGTTCTTGAGTAGTAGAAAATCAACAATAAACGGCACTAAATTTTTTAAAAACAATTATGTATCAATTTTCGCAAGCCATGCCGCAGATTATGGCGCTTTATGATAAGAACGGTTGGGAGATGGGACTGTTCTATCTTGAAAACGGACACGCCGAAATCCGAGGAATGCTTGATTTAAAAGAAGAATTTGATGTATAAAGAAATGCAGCCGCAGAGTTTCTCTGCGGCTGTACTTTTTGCTTTCGGTATGATATAATAAACTAACTAAATTCCAGTTTATGAGTGTGTGATTTGCAATGAATATATTTGAAATAACCAACAATAAAAAAGAATTTCTTGACTTGCTGTTATTAGCAGATGAGCAGGAAGATATGGTTGACCGTTACCTTGAAAAAGGTAAAATGTTTGTCCTTGAAGATGACGGCGTCATAATAGGCGAATGTGTTATTACTGATGAAGGAAACGGAATTTTCGAAATAAAAAACCTTGCAACACAGCCAGCATATCGCAGAAAAGGATATGGAAAAGCACTGATAGAATATGTTGTTAATAAATTTAAAAGTCAGTACTCTGTATTACAGGTTGGAACTGGCGACAGTCCACTGACAATACCGTTTTATGAAAAATGCGGTTTTGTCCGCTCGCATACCATACCAAATTTCTTTACAGATAATTATGACCATCCAATATATGAATGCGGCATTCAGTTGGTGGATATGGTTTATTTACGAAGATTATTTTAAATCACGATTTATAGAGATGACATAACAAAGGCAAGGAATGAAATCATTCCTTGCCATTTTGTTATTTCTCACTCTGTCTTTCAAGAATAAAGCCGCACACGATAATCATAACAGAACCAATGCATTGTATCAAAGTCATATGTTCATGAAGGAATAAAACTCCCGCAAGCGCAGTAAATACAGGTAAGAGATTTAAGTAAACACCGTAAACACCTGAAATTGTTGTTCCTAAGTCAACAAGTCCTTTGACTTCAATCAAGCAGCCAAAGCCACCGGACAGAATACCCATTAGCACAATGCTTATCCAAAAATCACGACCTGATAATGATGTCGGAATATGGGAAATTGCAATCGGCAGCATAATAACAAACGCCGTCGCCATTTGAAAAAGTGTGATAGTGTGGCTACTGTAAGTTTTATCTAAATTTCTGATTAAGTACCCGTATATTATCCATATAATAATGCATATAGCACAACAGGCATAACCAATCCATTTGTGGCTATTGTTACTTTCACCGTTGATTACAACAAGAATCAGACCGGCAATAGAAATACAAATCACGAGAAATGTCTTCCAATTAGGTTTCTTTTTTTCAACCGCACAATCTGTTAAATATGATACCGCAGGGAGAAAACCGAGCAGTATAGTAACTGTGCTGACAGAAAGGTATTTTAATGCGGTGTACTCAAAGAAGAAATAAAGAACATCTCCTAACAATGCAGAAATAATCAGTAATAAAAAATCTTTTCTTTTAGGAATAGTAAGACCGTGTTTTAACGCCACTACTATAAAAACTATCGGTAATGCAAATGCGTATTTTGCACACAATAGAAAAATCTGATTTACCGAATCCAAAGCAACAGAAACGGTAACCGAGTCCATAGCCCAGATTGCGATAAGTAAAACCATTAATAAATGTGCATGCTTTTTTGACATTATTTCTTTCTCCGCCGAATTAGTCAGCTTTAATCAAATTGCTTTGGTATTTTATGCTTCCGTCTAATACGCCGTTGTAGAAAGTTTCTTTCCATTCAATGTAATCAATAGAGGCGCTGAGTTCCTCTATTGATTTTTTTAGTTGCGCTTTCTTTTCAGCAAGCATTATCTGTCGTTGCGGTATTGTTCTTTCTCCCTGTAAGCACAAATCAAGATATTCTTTGATTTCCTGAATATTCATACCGCATTTTTTCAAACAGACAAGATCTTTAATCCAATTGATATTATGCTCGTCAAACAGTCTGTAATTTGCTTCGCTGCGTTTGATGTTCGGCACAAGACCCTCGTTGCAATAATATTTCAGTGTTTCGTATGTCATTCCTGTCAGTTCGCAGGCTTGCTTCATTGTGTACATAAATATCCTCCGAAATTTAAAAAAGCTCTTGACTCGGTAGTAACTATCGGGTTTATAATATCATTGAAATACAACAGATGTCAAGGAGAAAAGATATGAATAAGTTTGGATTAGTTTATGACGGTGCGATTGAGGAAAATATTGAAGGGAAGGTCAACATTCATCCCGTTACTTACAATGTGAACGGTGTGGAGGTTTCCGCAAATGTATATACCCCTGCCGATTATGACGAGAAGGCTGATAAGAAATATCCCGCCGTAACCGTTGCACATCCCAACGGCGGTGTAAAGGAACAGGTATCAGGTCTGTTTGCACAAAAGCTTGCAGAGAACGGATATATTACCATCGCCTGTGATGCGGCATATCAGGGAGCAAGCGGTGGCGAGCCGAGAAACTTGGATAACCCCGCCAACAGAGTGGAGGATATTCACGCAATGGTGGACTATATTTCCGTCTATCCCGGCGTTGATGAAAACAGAATCGGTATGCTCGGTATCTGCGGCGGCGGATATACCATTAAGGCTGCACAAACTGAAAAAAGAGCGAAAGCGGTTGCTACGCTCAGTATGTTCAATACGGGTATTGTTCGTCTTTACGGCTTAGGCAATTCGCAGGCTGATACCATTCAGCAGAGATTACAAGAGGCGGCGGATGCACGCACCGCAGAAGCAAAAACGGGCGAGGTTGTCTATCCCGCACCAAGAGGTGAGATTACGCAGGAATATATTGACTCGCTTCCCGATGGTTTATACAAAGACGGAATGTATTATTACGGCAGAGATTATGCTCACCCGAACAGTGGCGGTCAGGCTCCCGTAAAATGCCTGCTTGACCTTGTGAACTTTGATGCAAGGCAGAATATGGAGTTAATAAACGTTCCGCTTCTGATGATGGCAGGCAGCGAGGCAGATACGCTTTATATGACGAAGGACTGCTTCGAACTTGCAACGGGAACAGAAAATAAAGAGTTATTCATCATTGAAGGCGCAAGACATATCCCGACCTACTTTGTTCCCGAATATGTAGAACAGGAAACAAACAAGCTGTTAGAATTCTTCGGTAAGTTTTTATAATCAAATCAACAGGCAAGGAATGAATCATTCCTTGCCTTGCTTTTTAAGTATGAACGCTTTGACCTCGTGGGGCTCAAGCGTTATGTCAATATCAAATTTGGTTATGCTTTTTTCTTCAACAATAGGTTTACTCTGCTCTTTTAACAGGGCAATTTGTTCCCTTGACGGATACTGTGGCGCACCGAGTTTTACCCAGTTGTGAAGGGCTGACGTGCCTTCATTCAGCGTATATTCCGTTTGTCTGTATTCACCGTTGAGCTCAATTGAAATGCTAATATGGTCAGTCATATTATTAAACACATCATCACGGCTTGTGAGTGTTAATTTGCTTCTGTCGCCCTCGGCAAATTCGTCTGTGTAGTGACAGTAATTCCAAACGATAACCTGATAATCCTCGCCTTATTTTGTGATAATATGATTGTCCGTTATCTCAATGATTTCATCGCCGAGCATGGACAAAAAGTAATACGCCCAATATGACGGCTTCTTGATACCGTCCGCATTAATTAAACCGAAGCCGCCGTGGAAGGGCTGTTCGCCCGGTCCGTTTTCTTCAAATATATCCGTGAACGCCCAGTAGCCGAGCGAGTCAATCTTGCCGAAATTGTGAGTTATGTTATACAGAATAAACGGCGCTTCAAACGGCGTATCGTGGATATAATCTCTCGGGCTCGGTGAGGAATTCCATTCCGTCAGATGAATTTCCGCATTTTTGTAAGGCGAAGCTTCAACAATGCTTTTGAGATTATCGATAAACTCTATGCATTTATCCTTGCCCATATAGCCCATTTTCTCATTGCCGTCAATGTCAAGGGGCCAATAAGTAGGATACGGATGCGCCGTGAAGAAATCTATCGGGAGTTCTTTGCGCTCACAAAAACGGATAAACTCCTTAAAATAATTCAAACCGTCCCTGAAATCAGCACCGCTCACGGAAGGTCCGCCGACTCTTAAATAAGGGCAGACTGATTTAATCGCAGGCACGGATACCTCATAGAGCTTGAAATACTGCTCCTGCGTGCCTCGCCAGAACGAACCTAAATTCGGTTCATTCCAAACCTCAAAGTACCAGGTCTTAACCTCGTCAAGTCCGTAGCGCTCGACAAGATGCTTCACCGTACCATTCACCATAAACGCCCATTTATCGTAATCGTTGGGCGGACAGCCGTTAGCGTGCCACCAAAAGACTGTATCGGGAACGGTGGCAAGTTCTGTCGGTACAAAGCCAAGCTCAAGCAATGGCTTTAAGCCATTATCAAGCAGAAAATCGAACAGTTTATCAATATAACCGAACCACAATTTCGGTTCGCCGTTTTCCTCACGGTAAACCGCCATATCGTCGTGAAAGATGCCGTGAAAGCGCACATACTCAAAACCGATTTCCTTTTGCAGTTCAATTAACTGCTTCTGAAAATCAGCCCGAAGCCCCTCGGCAGCCCTGCCGAAGGTAATGCACTTTTGATAATATCTGTCGTTTTTCATAATCATCACCAACAATATAATAGCATTATTAATATATTGTGCAGCGACATTATTATTAAAAAGATGTCGCCACTGTTATTCTATTATGTTATATTATTAAAATAGCAAGATAAGGAGAACTGCAGTGAAAACAGAATACTTGGCGGACGAAACAGGCTCCGTTATAACAAACATACCCTACGAAAATTATATCTGCCCCTGTATAACACCTGATGAATACATAATACCCGAAATTGCAGAAAGCAAATCGGGTGAAGAAAACAGCCTTGCTATTAATAATGCTGTTGACGCTTTTCTGCCTGACGGCGGCTGTGTCTACATACCAAAGGGTGAATACAAGGTTTCCACCATTGTGTTAAAAAGCAACACAACCTTGTTTATTTCTAAAGACGCCGTTTTAATATCACTTGACTGTGAAGAAAACCGTATCTCTGCCGCTCCGCTCCATGGAGGAGTAATAACCGCTGAAAATGCAGAAAACATCGCCATAACAGGCGGGGGAACAATCATCGGCTTGGGAAAAACCTATACGGATGAGCCCGAAACGGAGCAGCCGCTTTATGCTCTTAGAAGCTTTAACACCTATCAGCGTGTGATTGAGGCACGAAAAAGAATTCGCTTTGGCAAGCAGGGTATATCAAGATGTTCCTTAATTCATCTAGAAAACTGCTTTAATGCAGATATAAATAATATTGTGCTAAAGGAGAGTGCCGGCTGGACGCTGGTTATTAACGGAGGTTTTGACCACAGGCTTCATAACCTTGTTATTGACAATCACATTCACGTGGCAAATACGGATGGGATTGACCTTCTTAACTGCAAAAGCGTCACCGTTCATAAATGTTTTATTGCAACGGCTGATGACGGTATTGTGCTGAAGCCGAGAGAAAGCGATATTGCAGACATCCAGGTGTCAGACTGTGAAATCTGCAGTTGTGCAAACTGCTTTAAAATCGGCACTGAAACCGCTTATGATGTTAAGGCTGTCAGTGTAAAAAAATGCCGATTCTTTATGCCTGATAATATGACCTACGGCTATTCGGGAATTGCAATTGAATCAGCAGACGGAAGTAATATTTCAGATGTTAAGATTGACGATATCAAAATGAACGGCATATCCTCGCCGATATTAATATGGCTCGGCAAAAGGCTGCGCTACGGCAATGCGAACATCGGCAGTATACAAAATATTGTTATCAGCAACGTGGTTGCAAATAACACAGAGCTGCCTTCGGCAATAACAGGCTGTACCGCAGATGGCAAGTATTACCAACCGAAGGACATCAAACTGCAAAATATTCAGGTAACCTATCGCAACACAGGCGAAAGTCTCAACGTCAAACTACCTGTTCTTGAGTGGTCTATGAGCGATTATCCTGATATCGTAAGGATAAATCACAGATATATTAAAGACCATATTCACAGCGAATATTTTGATTTGCCGTGCTATGGCTTGTTTATTCGCTATGCGGATGCGGATTACAGCGGCTATCAGTGTACACCGCGCGCTTGCAGCACTCCGCCGTTTGATTATGTTATTTCTGAAAATTAATTGCTTCCCTTTGCTTTTCGGTAAAGGTTTTGCCGTAGTATTTTTTCAACAGACGCTGCGTCTGCCTCTCGCAAAGACCAATCATATCGGAGAGCTTTGCAATCGTTAGCTCCTGCGGGTGTGATATAAAAGCGTTTTCAATAATCAAAAAACGCTTGTCATTCAAGTTGTCGCTGTCAAGCGGCACGTTGAGCGTTTCAGGCAAATAAAGCCTTGATATCTTCGTGAGAATAATTTGAAGGTCGGCGGAAACGATTGATTCATATCCGATTTGTTTTTTACTTTTTTCGGAAAGTATATTTTCAAACAGCGGTGCAAACGACGGCTGATTACTAAAGAAAAAGCTACTGCCGAGAAAAGCCGAGGCAAGCGCATTGTTGGTCTTTTTGCCAGAAGCTTGGAGATAGATATGCGCTTCCTCAAGCGGCTCGCTTTTATCGGTATTTTGCTGATGATATACAAACGGACCCGTGACGAATAAATCGCCCTTTTTCACCTCAAAGGAACTGGTGTCAGTTACAAGCGTGCCCTTGCCGCCGAGAATATAATGCAGCTCGTAGCTGTTGGCAGAATGGCTATGTCCCGCCATATCCTTGGTGTAAACACCCCTGCCGTATTGAATGACCTTAAATTCATAATCATTCCAAATAAAACTAATCATCTAATCACCGAAATCATTATAACATAATAACGACATTCAGTAAACAAAAATGTCGTGAGGAGTAATTTATGACAACACATGAATATTTAAAGCAAATTGACGATGTGATTGCAAACGGAAAATATAAGGACAATTGGCAATCCTTGTCTAACCACAAAACGCCCACTTGGTATTACAGGGATAAGTTCGGCATTTTTATTCACTGGGGAATTTACTCCGTACCTGCTTACGGCAACGAGTGGTACGCAAGAGGGATGTATGATAAAAACGTGCGTGAATTTGAACATCATATCAAAACCTACGGCGAGCAAAAGGACTTCGGCTATAAGGACTTTATTCCGATGTTTAAGGCTGAAAAATTCAGCGCCGACAAATGGATTGACCTGTTCAAAAAAGCGGGCGCAAAATTCGTTATGCCCGTTTGCGAACATCACGACGGCTTTGCTATGTATGAAACTGGATTTAACCGCTGGAACGCTAAGGATATGGGTCCGAAGCGTGACGTTACGGGAGAGCTCAAGGCCGCCTGCGAAAAAGAGGGGCTTACCTTCTGCGCCTCAACTCACCGTGCCGAGCATTACTTCTTTATGAATATGGGACGTACTTTTGACAGCGACGTAAACGACGATAATTACAGAGATTTTTACGGCCCTGCATATTATTGCCCCGAGCTTGACAGCCATACGCTCCATAAAACCACCGCCGATACGTATTCCATCGGCGCAAGCAGGGAATGGCTTGAGGATTGGCTTGTCCGAACCTGCGAGCTTATTGATAAGTATCAGCCCTCAATTCTTTATTTCGACTGGTGGATACACAATTACTCCTTTAAGCCGTACCTGAAAAAACTCTGCGCTTATTATTACAACAGAGCAGAGGAGTGGGGCAAGGAGGTTACGATTAACTACAAGCACAAGGCGTTTCCGCCGATGATTGCAACCTTTGATGTTGAAAGAGGAGCGCTCACAGATATATCTCCGATACCGTGGCAGACCGATACCGCTATCGGCAAGCAGTCATGGGGTTACAGAGCCGATAATGAATACAAAAACAGCCGCCAGATTATATGCGATTTAATTGATATTGTCAGCAAAAACGGTATACTGCTTCTTAACGTCGGGCCGAAATCAGACGGTACGATTACCGATGAGGAAACTGCTGTGCTGCTTGAAATCGGACAGTGGCTTGAGAAAAACGGCGAGGGTATCTACGGTACGACCTTCTGGAAGCAGTTCGGCGAGGGCGAGGTCAATAACGAGGACGGCTTCTTTAAGGATAACGAGGAAAAGGCGTTTACCGCAAAGGATTTCCGATTTACCTATAAGGATGGCTTTGTTTACGCCTTCCAGATGCGCCCAGATGGTAACGACGTAAGAATTAAAGTGCTCAAAAAGCATATCCCCCACGATTTTCTTGTAAATTCAGTTACCCTGCTTGAAACAGGCGAGGCACTTGAATTTGATAGAAATGAAAACGAAATGATAATTCACACAAACGGCTATATGAGCGATAAGCCGCTATGTTTCAAAATTGAAGTGGTTTAATGGATAGTTTAAGTGCAAAATGGATAACGCCGAAGGAGAATATTAGCCTTCCGGTGTTCCAAAAAAGCTTTGAACTGAATGGCGATATAAAGGAAGCCAAGGCGCAAATCACCGGTCTTGGCTTGTTTGAGTTGCATATCAACGGCAAAAAGGCGCACAACACCTATTTTGAACCCGGCGAAAGCGTGTATGAAAATACGGTCTATCTCTGTGAATTTGATATAAAAAAATTTCTTGTTCAGGGTAAAAACACCATAACCGTTCATCTTGGAAACGGCTTTTATCACAATAACAAAAATCAAAGCGACCGCTTGAACAGAACGCCGAAAATCCTCGGTGAATATATGCTTCTTTGTCAGTTAGATATTACTGATACCGAAGACAATACGCAAACGATTGTTACAGATGATAGTTGGCTGTGCAGCAAAAGCAAAATCACCGAATCTGTCTGGCTGGGTGGTGAAACCTGCGACGACAGAATAAATTATGATTTCAGCCTTCCCGTAAAAGAAATTGCGTTTACGTTTGGAAAGCAGAAAAAGAAAGATTATCCGTCCATTAAGGCGATGAAAACCATTACGCCCGTTTCCTCATTTAAGAACAAAAGAGGTAATACCGTAATTGATTTCGGTCAGAATTTTGCAGGAACCTATATCTTTTTAGCCGCAGCGCCAAGCGGCATAAGACTTGATTTTTTCTTCGGCGAGGTGCTCGGTGAGGACGGTTCTGTCAATCAAAAAGACTTTTGGGGCAAAATATATGATACCTATATTTTCAGCGATATGCCCGCTTCATTTACGCCAAAATTCGTTTATCACGGCTTTCGGTATATTGAGGTTGTCGGTTTGGAAGTTTGCGAAACGGATTTTATCGGCGTTATGCTCCATACCGACAACAAGCCCGTTTCAGAATTCAACTGTGATAATGAAACTGTTAACAATATTCACAACGTAATTACCCGTTCCATTGAGGATAATATGCAATCTGTTTTTACCGATTGTCCACACCGTGAAAAGCTCGGCTGGACGGAGGTTTATCAGTTACTCTTTACAACCGTTGCATACAACTACGACGTTAAGGCTTATTACAAAAAGCTGCTGCTTGACCTTGCGGATGCGCAGGCTGAGAACGGCTCCATTCCTTCCATCGTGCCGCCGTTTACACAGGGAATAAACGAACACGCCTTGCGTGAGGGTAGCGATTTAACGCCTAATGATCCGAGCTGGTGCGGAGCGTTAATCCTTGCAGGGCTTGAATATTACAAATTCTACGGCGATAAGGATTTATTGAAATCACTTTATCCGTATATGAAAAAGTATCTTGCCTATCTTGATACTTTGTCAGAAAATTTTCTTTTGCCGAGTGAAAATCTCAACCGTGACCTCGGCGACTGGATGTCAACAGGCCCACCGAGCGTTACCTTCGTTGTTAGCTGCGTTTATTACAGATTATACAAAGCTATGGCAGAAACATCTGCAATTATCAATGAGCCTGATTTATACAACGAAAAGGCAGAAAAAATTAAAAGTGCCGTTAATCAGCGCTTTTATAAAAACGGCTATTACGATAATAATTCCCAAAGCGCAAACGCTCTTGCGCTTGCCTACGGACTAACCGACAGCGAAGAGGTATTTGAAAATCTCGTTAATGCCGTTATCGAACACAACTACCGCTTAACCGCCGGCGAGGTCGCTTTGAAACCGCTTTTTGATGTGCTTTGTAATAACGGCAGGCAGGATATAGCCTACAAGGTGTTTATCAATACCTACGCACCGCTTTGTAAAAATCGCACGACTCTTCCTGAAAGCTGGGACGGCAGATTTTCTCAAAATCACGCCATGCTCGGTGCAGGCGACGCCTTCCTGTTTGAGTATATCGCAGGCATTAAAAACGTTGACGTTGCCTTTGATAAAATCACATTCAATCCCTATCTGCCTGATGATATAAACGAACTTAACCTTTCGTTCAATTCACCAAGCGGCGAAATCAAAGTGCAGTTATTACGGCAAAACGATAGAATAATAACAAGTATCAAAAGCGATGCTATAACAAACAAATTATAAGCAAGGAGTGAGAAATCATTCCTTGCTTTTGGTTTACAAGCTATCTTTTACTGTCCTAATGAATAGAGAATATTTGTTAAATATGACGATGCAACTGTCATTTCAAACCTATCCAGACCTTGTTCAAACGCATACGAACAAATATTCTAAATGGGTATTGACAAAGGAATTTGTATCTGCTAATATGGTAGATGCTAAAACTGAATACCAGTTCATCAACTGATTCAAAGCGGTGTGCGAAAGCACAAGCCCTGACTATAACCACGCCATGATAGACTTCTTGTGAGAAGTAAGGAGCGAGATAGGTTATATAGAGAGTAGGATTGCAACCTGCGTAGGCGATGACAGCCGTGGCGAATTATCCGTACTATGTGCGATCAAGTAACAGCGAACCTTGGTGGGTGAAACTCCCGTGGTATGCAAGCGAGCAGCTTGCAGGTTGGTGAATTCCCTGTTCATATTTAATGAGCTTCACACGGGTGTCGAGGACGAATAGTGTGCCTTAGCGAGTTGGATTATTGTTAGAATAATCAGGAATACGGGCTCGCATATAATGATAATTTACAGATAAATTTTAGATGACGAATAGAAAAATCATTACGCTGTAATGGGCATACTATACCCTTTTTTAGGTATTAATAACGGAATAATATAAGCGAACATCATACGCAGGTATGGTGTTTTCTTTTACCCTTTTTTACAAACTGAATAGCGTAATTAAGGCATCGATATTAAAAAAATATCGGTGCCTTTTTCTATTCTAAGGCTATACTTTTCGCCCGTAAGTGAGCAAATAAGTGAAAGGAATCTTTTCAGAGGAGGAATGAAAATGGTAACCGGAATGAAGAAAAAGGAAAAGATAACGGAAATATTCTTTGACGAAGATAACCACGTAATTAACATTAGAACCTATAACACCGACCTTAAAAATCGGCTTACAAGGTTCTCAGATGAGTATCCTGACGAGTGCAAATTGGTAGATGATTCGGGTAACGGTATGCTTGAATTTGAAATTAACAAGGGTAGGTTTTGCTTCCGTTTAACTAAACCTTACAGCGAAAAACGAAGGCAAATGTTATCCCAAAACGCTACCCAAGATAACCACCTGCCGAAGAAAGAAAAGAAATAGCTTACAGGCTGAAAAAGTATGTATCAGACTGTAACGAGCATCGGATTTGTACGGACAAATCCACAAGTTAGGGAAAAATCCCTAAAACCCTTTGAAGAATGGAGTGAAATTTATGAATGAAAAAGACAAAAGAAAAAAAGTAACCATCTCGCTTTATGACAAGGATATTGCCGAGCTTGAAAGAGGCGCAAAGCTTACGGGTGGAAACAAGTCTGAATATGTGCGTATGCTTCTCCACTTTATTGTTCCGCACAGTATGCCTGATAAAAAGCTCTGGAAACGAATGGAAGAGTTGTATGAAATCCACAATGTCATTAAGGATAACGCCGTCGGTAATGAAGCAGTGCTTGCTGCCTGCAAAGATTTGGAACAGTGGATACTGAAATTCCAGTCTGATAATACAGTACCTTGGGAGGTGGCATAATGGCAACGACTTCACTATGGCATATTGAGGGTAGCCTTAATGATTTAATCAAGTATGTTGAAAACCCTGACAAAACAGTTGAGGTTAAGGACGACCCGACTGACTTATCTAATCTGTTGTTGTATGTTACAAGAGATGACAAGACAGCGGACAAGCAATACGTTACTGCTATCAATTGTTTGAAGGAAATTGCACTGCAACAAATGATAGTAACAAAAAAGCAGTTTCGCAAGACGGACGGATATATCGCTTGGCATGGTTATCAAAGCTTTCTGCCCGGCGAGGTAACTCCTGAACAATGCCATGCAATCGGCGTGCAGTTTGCAAAGGAGATGTGGGGTGATAGGTTTCAGGTAATCGTTACTACACATTTAGATAAAGACCATCTGCATAATCATTTCTGTATTAACTCCGTATCCTTTATTGACGGAAAGAAATACGATTACAGCAGAAAAGAAATGCAGCGGCTTCGTGAAACCTCTGATCGCATTTGTTGGGAGCATGACCTCTCAATCATTAAGAATCCTTCGGTCAGAACTCCGAGAGCAATTTACGAGGCAGAGAAGCGAGGCGAGCCTACAAAGTACAATCTAATGAGAGAAGCAATAGACTTCGCTATTGAGCACAGCGTTGATATTAAGTCTTTTCATCAGGTAATGCGTGAACAAGGTTATGAGGTTAATCTTAACCGAGAGAGAAAATACTGGACTATCAAACGCATAGGAGATAAGAAAGCGACCCGTATGTTCAGACTCGGTGAGGATTATGCGCACAACAGAATTCAGGAACGCATTGATGAACATGATCGCTTTGAAAACTATCATAACTACCGAAGCTTTATGGCAGAAATGCAACCGAAATATATTCGCCCGAAGCCTGTAAATTTCCGAGGCAGCTTTCAGCGTACAAGAAAGATAACGGGACTCAAAGCGTTATACTTCCGCTACTGTTATCTGCTTGGTTTTCTTCCCAAAAAGAAACAGCACAAGCCGTTATCTCCTGAACTGCGGGAGGCTTGGCGAAGGATAGACCGTTACTCTCAAAATATCAGGCTAATATGCAAACAGGATTTCAAAACCACAGATGATGTTAAGCAGTTCATTGAAACGAATACGGAGCAAATCAAAACGCTTGAAAAGGAACGCAACCGTATTCGTGCAAGGATGAACAGAACGGACAACCCTGCCGAGAAAGAGCAATACAAATCTCAACGGGACGATATTACAACCGTTCTAACCGCTATCCGTAAAGATAACAAAACCGCCAAGCATATCATAGAGGACAGTCCGAAAATCAAAGAGAATATTACCAAGGAAGAACGAGCGATGCAGCAGCGCTTTATCGTTCAGCAACGAAATCACAGAAGGAGGAATTATGAATGGGAAAACATGAGATAAAGATACCATTGACCGAAAAGGAATACCAAACACTTTCAAAGGCGTGGGATAAATCCTTTGAAGCACTAAAAGCGATGACGCCGCAGGAAAGAAAGGATTGGTATATGGACAGGTACAACGAAAGGTTTGAGTTTGGAGAATATATCGGCGATACGCTGTATATCGTTAATACCTTCTTCAATCCAAATGCAAAGGAGGCTATTTTTGACAAGATAGTCCGATTAATAGAACAGGAAGAGAAATAATAAAATTATCACGCTTTAAAGTGTTGAATTTACAGCTGGAATATGTTATGATAATGGTAACCTACAATCAAACATATTCGGCTGTAGAAAGGAGTACTATGACAAAACAAACAGACCGAATAACTGCCCTTTACTGCCGTCTTTCAAGAGATGATGAGTTAGACGGTATGTCGGGTTCAATCAAAAATCAACAGGATATTTTAGAAAAGTACGCTAAAGAAAATGGCTTCACTAATTGCAGGGTGTTTGTTGATGACGGCTACACAGGCACCAACTTCAACCGCCCTGCCTTTATGGAAATTATGGAGCTTGCAGAGCAAGGTAAGATTGAAACCTTAATCGTAAAAGACCATTCCCGTTTAGGAAGAAACCGCATCCTTGTCGGACAGTTGCTTGAAGAGGGCTTTGACGAGCTTGGCGTCAGGTATATTGCGATTATGGATAACATTGATACAGCAAAGGGTTTAGACGATACCGTTGCTTTCAAGGATTTATTTAACGAGTGGCACGCTAAAAACACAAGCGAGAAAGTCCGCAATGTTTTCAAAAACAAAGGCAACTCAGGAAAGCCCTTAACCACAAATCCGCCCTTCGGCTATATGAAAAATCCAGATAATCCTAACGAGTGGATTGTGGACGAGCCTGCGGCGGAAGTAGTAAAACGCATATTTAAAATGTGTATTCAAGGTTACGGACCTACGCAGATTGCAAAGCATTTAAGAACTGATGAGATAATGACGCCTACTGAATACTGGTGCAGCATTGGCAGAAACTGCGGTAACCCACCGGCAAAACCATACGGATGGTGTGCAAGTACGGTTGTTGATATTCTTTCAAAGCAGGAATATATTGGCGATACTATCAACTTCCGAACAACAAGGCGCTCCTTTAAGAACAAGAAAAAGATTGACCGTCCGCAAGAGGAATGGAAGGTGTTTAAAAATACACACCCTGCCATTATCAGCGAGGAGGATTACTTTCTTGTTCAGGAGTTAAGGAAGAACAAACGCCGTCCTAACCGAACAGGCATTGTGAGTATGTTTTCAGGGCTTGTATACTGCGCTGACTGTGGCGAAAAGCTATATTACAGTTCAACGGGCAATTACAAGCGAGAGCAGGCAAACTTTTTCTGTTCGACCTATAGGAAGGACAGCGATAAGTGTTCCGTTCATTTCATTCGTGAAAAAGTTATCTATGATCTTGTTCTTGAAAATATGCGATGGGTATTCAGCTTTGTAACCAACTATGAAGATTACTTTGCAAGGATGCAGATGCTCAGCTTCGGCGAGGAACGGCAGAAGGAATTAAAGGCAAAGCGTACGGAACTGAAGAAGGTTCAAAAGCGTGTTGAAGAAATTGACGGTTTAATCCAAAAGCTGTTTGAAAACAATGCTGCAGGTAAGTTAACCGACGAGCGATTTGAAATGCTGACTTCAACCTACGAAAAAGAGCAATCAGAATTAAAATCTAAGATTCCTGATTTAGAGAATGAAATTGAAAACAATGTGCAGCAATTCAGCGATTTGCAAACCTTTATCAAAAAGGTTAAACGAATTACAAGGGTTGAAGAGCTTACGCCCGAACTGCTTAACGAGTTCATTGAGCGTATTGATGTTCACGCTGCCATTAAAATCAACGGACAGCGATATCAAGCCATTGATATTCACTACAACGGAGTTGGTTTAATTAAGAGATTGCCGCCGGAA
The DNA here is from genome assembly GCA_937884975.1 of uncultured Clostridia bacterium. Taxonomy (GTDB): domain Bacteria; phylum Bacillota; class Clostridia; order Oscillospirales; family Acutalibacteraceae; genus Fimenecus. Next base: position 125,558 of record CAKZZS010000073.1, read on the forward strand.
GAATTTGAAAAACGCTTCCAAAACGGCAAATTCAAAAAACCAAAGCTAATTGTTGAAGAAATTGAAGAAAAAGAAAAAACGGCATAGCCGTTGCTATACCGTGATTTCTGATAAAAGACACCTCACACGGGCGTACCTTCTTTATGACGGACGCCCCGAAAGAGCTTCTTTTTTTCAATTATTATACCTGTTCGTCTGTAGTTTCAACAGTCTCGACTGCTTCAACTGTTTCGGAAGCTTCCGCAATTTCTGCGTTTTCCGCTTTGTCGCCCTTATGTCTGTGAATGACGAAGCGCTGAAGCGGATAAGTCCAGAGGAAGGGAATAGTGGTTACGAGAACGAAAATAACAAGATCTGCAAATCCCGTTATTTCACCTTTTTCATTAGTTGCCCACGCGATATGATTTACCGCAAAATCCGTAAAGAATGCCTTCATCCAGGCGGCAATAAATACAGTTGCAACAACCATTATTATATACATTATTACCGAGGAGGTAAGACCGCTGTCGGCGTCAAATGTAACCTTTCTGTTCATAATAAAAGAAACCGCATAACCGACTGCCGCCGCGATAAAATAGGCGTAAGCGGCGTCCATCTGGCTGTCAATTCCGAGAAAGCTGAAGACCGGATTATTGATAGTCTGTCCTGCAAGTCCCTTAAACACAATAAAATGGAAGAAGATATCGACTATGTACTGAACAATAAATGAAGATACGCCGGCAAAGGAAAATTTAATGAATTTCCAAAGCTCGGAATGATTCTCGGTAAAAGACTTAAGTTTACTGTTATTCACTGTATACTCCCCCTTATTCTTTTCCTTTAAACTTTAACATACAAAAGCGCAAAAGTCAATTTTTATAATTGCCGCAATTTCACTTTTTATCGGTGAAGCTTTTTATATTTTATTAAATCCTTTTTTAACTGCCCTACATTCTGGTAACGCTTTGACATCTGCGTATGGGTACATTTTTCAACTATTTTCCCGAGTCTTCCGTCGGGAATTCTTACAGACGGATGCTCGCCTAAAACCATTTCGTTAAGCATTACGCCGAGCGCGTAGATATCGGTTGTAGGCATAGACTGAACAATTCCGAACTGCTCGGGCGCGGCATATCCGACAGTACCGAGATTATTTGTATCCGTGTTCCTTTCGTCGGAAATATTACGCGCGGTCTGTAAATCTATAAGCACCGCTTCGTCATCAGTATTTATAATCACATTTGAGGGCTTGATGTCCCTGTGAACAATTCTTTTTTTATGTAAAAAATCGAGAGCGCTGCAAATATTTATTGCGTATGACACAGCCTGACCCTTTGAAAGACTTTTTTGCGCCATAATATCGCTTAAACGACAGCCCGTTATAAACTGTTCGAGAATTACGGTTTCATCCCCGTCAACGCAGTAATCGTAAATCTGCGGCAAAAAGCCGTTTTCTTCACCTATTAGCTTTTTAAGAACACTTTCGTTTCCTGTTCTCGTAACGATTAGAACAATTCTATTAGATTCGTTTTCATTGCTCAAATAGGAAACTATACGGCTGTTTTCGTTTTCCCTGAAAACCGTATCAACAGTGTATTCTTTCTCAAGCGTGCTTAAAATGTATCTGTACCTCTCGTTCATATATACCCTCGTTTTTTCATTCATCTTTCGGTCACAAATTCAGCAGTCTGTCAAGAATTGCCGCGTCGAAGCCGTCAACAACGCCGTCTTCATTCATATCCGCAAGTTCAATTTGCGAAGAATTAAAGCTTATTTCACCGACGCTGTGACTGATAATCATACCCAAATCGTTTAAGTCAACCTCGCCGTCACTTGTAACCTCACCCTTTTTAACAAGGGTAATGTCAAATGAAGCCGAGGAACCGTTTACCGTAAGAGAGCCGCTAAAGGTTAAGTGATAGTTTTTATAGCCCGTTACGGTATATTCTCCGTCAACAACATTTGTAAAGATATAATCCGTGTTATTTCCGTAAACGGTTGTTTCGTAAAGCGTCTGCGACGTGTCGGAAGCAATAAGTTTAATAAGAATCGGTTCATCATTACCGTAACCGCTTGTGACGGAACCGTAAATAACGGGGCTGTTATAAAACCGGCAAAGCGCATAGCAGTTACACCCAACGTTATAAGTAAAGCTGTCGGAGCCGGCGGAGGAAGAGATAATTTCTTCCGCTTCATTTATCAAAAGCCACTGTTTAACGGTTTTACCGCCCGTATATCTGACAGTTACGGTTTCGCCGCTTGAAACCTCGGCGTTATCCGAAAGCTCGGTTTCACCCGAATACATCTTAATTTCGGAATTGCAGCTGCCCTCGGGAATAAACAGAACTCCGCTCCTTCCCTCATACTCGTCATACAGTTCACAGCCGCCCGAATAAAGAACGGGCAAAGTATCAAAATCATCGGTAAATGCCGCCGGTATACTGTCGGTTTCGGAAAGGTAAAGTGAATAAACCTCGGAGGGGCTTAACGCCTTATTAAAGCAGTAAACATTATCAAGCGAAAGCGAACAGGTTCCCCAATAGGCAGTATATCCGCCGAAATACAGGCTTGTTTCACCGCTTGTAAGAAAACCGAGCAGTCCTCCGTTCGACTGATAGTTATCGGTACCCGTAACCGTAATCGACTTACTCAACACGCCGTTAATAAACACGTTGAAATGATAGTCGTCGATTATTTCAACCGTTATAAACTGCCAGACCTTATTAGTTATACCGTCATTTGCGGTTGTGTAGTCAAAATATAAGCCTGCCGAAGAAAGCGTTGGGTCATTTCCGCCGTCGCCGTTATTGAAGCGGATATATCCGTCGGTACCTATACAAAAATATTTCTTCGCGTCAAGACCTTCCTTCGCAAAGGTCAGGGATTCGAGATTACCGTAATAATTACCGTTAATCCTCTGCCAGAAACTAACAGTAAGTCCCTTTGACGCATCCGCGTTTTCAAAGGGATTTACACCCGTGGAAACGTAATTTGCATACTGACCGCCGTTCTGGGTATACGGAAATGATACTGTCCCCTGCCTTCCGTCATTGTCAGTATTGTCAAGGGTAACGGATTTACCGTTATCCTGCCAACCGGTAACGGCCGTTCCGCCAAGCGAATCGGTAAATGTGTTAAGATAAGAATAACTTGCCCTACCGCTGATTTCGTCAGCCGATTTTGCGTAGTTTACAAACTGAACCGAGTCAAGATAGCAGTCGGCGGTGCCTGCCATAGTCGGGTAGATGCTGAACGATGAGCCGTAATACAGCTTTATTTCGTCGCTTTTTAAAAACGAGAAAATACCGTCGTCTCCGCTCACACCCTCGGGATAACCCGAAGCGCATATATCATTAAGAACATATTCCTTTGCCAACGTGTGATTTACATAGTAATGAAGAATATGCTTACCCGAAATGTCCTTGTCAACGGTTATATCAATATCAACCCAGCTGTCCGACGTGGTGTTGACCTCCGAAGATGTATTTATATCAAAATAGCAGTTATTCCAGCCGCCCTTTCCGCCGTTTCCGTCATTAAAAAGAACAGTGCCGTTTGCCATTATAATAAAATACCTGTTATCGGTATTCACGCCCGTTGAAAAATTGATAAGCGCAGTATTCCAACCGAGGTCGCTGTTACAAAGCTTTGAAAAGCTTATTGTTACGCCGTTTGACAAATCCTTATTTGCAAACGGGTTTTCACTTTCCCAAACCGTATTTCCGACCTTTGCGTTAATATGATATCTCGAAAAATCCGTTACAACGTAAGGAATGGATTTGCTGTCGGCATAGCTTTGCGAATAAATCCCGTCAGATCCGTACATCACGAGCGCAGGCGTATTCGTAAACGCGTTATCGGCAATTGAATTTACGCTCGAAGACGTACAAAATTCATTCATTGCGGTACAGTCCTTAAACGCATAAACGCCAATTGAGCTGACGGAATTGTCGTGTATATCAAAGCTTGTAAGACTGCTGCACTTTGCAAAAGCACCTTCGCCGATTGAGGTAATACCCGACGGCAAAACCACCTCGGTAACATTATCAAAGCCGTAAAAAGCGTAGTCACCAATTGAGGTAATGCCCTCGCCGACGGTAATTTTAGTTATTATATCGCTGTTGTACTGACCGTCAAAAACCGAATTTTTAATCTGGTCTCCCCACGGAGCGGTCGAGCCCATTCCGTTCACGCCGTTCGCAGAGGTAAAAGCATAATTATTCATCGCGCCGTTACCCGTAAGGGTAAGCTCACCCGTTATTCGGTTAAGGGTATAGGAAATATTTCCGTCAGTTCCCTGAACTACGGTTGAAACCGCTTCATTATTAAGAATAATATATCTTGCAAGCTCTTCGGAAGCAAAATCCATTGCAAAAATACCCGACGGCTTCTTTTTATTATATGTAAAAGAAGCGTATCCCGAATTCACCTTTTCGGCAAGATTAGACGGGTTCGGAATAGTCGAATCGGAGACTGTTGAAGAGAAATTGAAATAGTATTCTCCCCTGTAATGACCAAGGGACAGCATTTCCTGTGTTGCAAGCTTTTTCGAGTCGGTATTCCATTTATAATGGTCCTGAACATGGAAGGTGCCGACGCCCGAATTAGTGTTTGTAACATTATCGTAAACAGGGGTAGTATATGACCCGTCGGAATAATCTCCCCATTTAACCTTCTGACCCGATTCCTCCTCGGAAGCGGTTGACCCTGAGGTGGCAATAATCTGGTCAAAGCGGTTCATCAGCACGCATTTTCCCCTGACCGAATCAAGAGTCGGAACGCTTTTTCCAAGATACCAATAATCGTGATAGTTATAGCTTTCTCCGTAGAAATACTTATTCTGCCCGTAGCCGTGGATATATTCGTAAATTGCGGAGGTGAACACTGCAGCGCCGGCGTTTCCGTCATCCTCTTTAATTGAGACGAGCACAGTTTCGCTCGGATGAGCGTCAAGCCAGTTATAAATATGCTGAAAAACAAAGTCAAGATAATAATAATCGTTTCCGTCCCAACAGTCCGCAGAGCCGTGAACAGTCTTAACGGAATAGGTTGAAGAGTCAACCTCACATCTGATATCAAGGAACCTGACTCCCACATTGAGCTGTTCGGTAATATTAAGGCTCTGGCATTTCGCCGTACTTGAAACAAGCCAGTCGTTATCAAACTTTCTTGCGCAGCTGTCGTGAGTTCCGGGAATGGTTATTTCCGTAAGAAACGTTTCCCCTCTTATAGCCTTCATCCACTCGGAGGACGAAACATTTTCGAGCGTAACCGCGCTTTCATAAAGCGACGAAGCCCCGATGCGCAAAGGAGACAACAGAGCAACAATTAAAGATATTGCAGTTAAAAATGAAATAATACGCTTTTTCATTTGGCTCACCGTAAAAATGTTTTTTATAATTTTATCACATAAATTTTTGATTATCAACTAAAAGTAAGTCTCCCGTTCTCTTGTCTCTGTCATATTAAAGAAAAATTATTTGCTTTTTTACCTCTCTTTTTGAAATAAATACTATATATTAAAGTAATTCGCCGTACTTATTGATTTTTCCGTTTAATAATGATATAACGTTAAAAAACGAAAGGAGTTTAAACAGTATACAGAAAACACAGCTCCTTTGCACATATAAAAACTTGATAATAACATAATTAAGTTCGGTTCATAAAGCGTCGAAAAACAAGGCTTTGGATTTGGCTCCGAAGCCTTGTTTAATTTAATGTTACCTGAATATAACTTTTTCGTAGTGTTCTTCGTAGTGATAATTGTTTATTCATCATAATTCCACTTTACGAAGACAAATTCCACTATGATAGGATTGAATTAAATAAATGCTTGATTTATAATAAAAATCGAGGTGAGATAATGAACAACAAGGATGTCGGCAAGTTTATTTCCAAACTCAGAAAATCCAAAGGGTTAACTCAGAACGAGTTAGCAGAAAAACTGAATATAAGTAATAAAACTGTTTCAAAGTGGGAAACCGGTGAAGGCTTACCCGATATTTCTGTTTTGCCTGAACTTGCCAAAGCATTGGAGGTTACTGTTGACGAACTGCTTAATGCGGAGTTTAAAGAGGAAGCGCGCATAAAAGTTGAAGAAGTTGCAAACGAGAAAAACCTTCTTAACATTTTTCATATCTGCTTTTTGATTTCATGTTTTGTTTGCGGATTCGGAACCCTGATAGGCGGTTTTAATGAAATTTATTGTACCCTTTGTTTCAGAATTCTGTTCTATACACATTGGGAAATAATATTCGCCGCCGTCGGTTTTTTCTGCATTGTTTTTGGAAATCTGCTTTTTTACATCAGCGCACTAAGATTGAATGTGATTTATTCTAAAGAAAGAATTATACAGCTAACCTATAAAAAAGCGTCTATCCTTTTTATGATAAGTTTCATTTTTATTCTTACATTCATAATAAGGATTGTCGACCATTACCTATGGCTTCCCTACACTGAAATGATAGTCGGAGCATTGATATTGATTATTACGGTTATACTTTGTATTGCGTTCTCTAAAAGAATGGAGAGGAAATATAAACAGTAAGATTTTTGGAGTAAAACAATGGATTTATTTGATTTTGCCGTTATCGGTTTGTTTATTATTATTCCCGTCCTGATAATTCTTTGGTTTGTTGTTTCTCTTGTTCGGTTTATCAGGCGTGATAAATCGAACAGAATCAGTTGTATCAATCGCAAAGATTCATTACTTGTATCCGGTGTGTTTCTTGTAGTTGAAATTGCATTCGTTGCGTTTATTATTATGGCTTTAAATGATCTTGAGCATATGTAGGAGAGATTATTATGGAATATATTATTTTGGCGTTTGCTTATATAATGATAGCGTTATTTTGGGTATCTCCCATCGCTTTATTTATCTGGTTTATATATTCGTTAATCCGTTTAATCAGATGCAATAAAGAAGATAAAGGTGAATTTTACAGGAGCAAAAGGCGGTTGATTATTTCAGGAATATTAACTGCTGTTGATATTGCATTTACAATTCTGGTCATTACAGGTATGAGCGAACTTGAATATATGTAGGTGAATCTGTATGAGTGAAAAAGTTTTTAACAGGTTACTGTTAACAATCTGTATTATCGGCATTGTAAGCGTTATAGCACTTACAATTTATACCTATATGCTTTACAAGGATTGCTCAATTATTTCATATATAGCAAACAGAGGGTAGAAATATGAGACTGAAAAAACAAATTGCCGTTTTGCTCGCTCTTTTTTTATTCTTTACTGCAGTTGATTTCGGTTTTTACAATGTTTTCACAAAAAGATATATAAATGACACAAGTGAGCAAATGCAGGCAAAATCAATAGAACTTTATAAATACTTACCTTTTGACAGCAATTCTCAAATCGTTAAACTTGACAGTGAGTTTAAGCTCGAAAAAGATTTGCCTGTCATTGACGGTGCAGCAGCGTTATACCCCGTTTTTTCCGCATTTGTTAATGCCGTATATCCTCAAGACAGTGTTTCATTTGACGGCGAAAACTTTACTGAAGGAAGTGCCCTTCAATACACTAATACAAGAGGGGCATACAAAGCGGTGGTTGACGGAAATGTCGATTTGATTGTTTGCGTTAAACCCAGTGAGGAGCAAAAAAAGTACGCCTCGGATAATGGAGTTGAACTGGAGTATGTCCCTATAGGATATGAAGCGTTTGTATTCATAGTAAATATCAACAACCCGGTAGATAATCTTACCACTGATAACATCAGAGATATTTATTCGGGAAAAATTGTCAATTGGTCTCAGGTCGGAGGAAACAACAAATACATTGATCCCATAACACGAAACAAGGGAAGCGGCAGTCAAACCGCTATGCTCTCATTTATGAACGGGCAGAAAATAAAAAAGAATCCTGTTGCAGTATTTGGAAGTCCAATAGGCTTTTCGTTCAGATACTATGTTGAGAGTCTTGTTGCAAACGGAAAAGTAAAGATGCTTTCTCTTGACGGAGTATATCCCGACAAAGAAAATATCGCAAACAAAACTTATCCGATAGTAAGTGAAATTTACGCAGTATATGACAAAGCAAATAAAAACCCGAACATTCAGCCGCTTGTTGAATGGATGCTTTCCGATGAGGGTCAGGAAATTATCGAAAAAAGCGGCTATGTGCCGTTGAGTTAATCAGTGTTTGACTTTCGATATAAAGATGAAATTGAATGCTTCGCAAACAGTGAAATTTTCTGCCGTTAGCAGAAAGTGAAATATTTTGCCTTGCGGCAAAACGTGATATTAAATCCGTTATCGTGTGCGAAGCACATTTCGCTCGTCGAAGACGAATATCGCGCTGTTTACAGCATTTCACCCGTTCTGAAAGAACGGATTTAGCTGAAAAGACCTCGTCATTTCTGACGAGGTCTTTTCTATAGGAGAGGGTGGATTCGGCTTCGCTGCGCTTCGCCGGAGTTTGCTTCGCAAACAATTCGATTATATGTCCCTTTTGCTCACGCAAAAGATGGACTGCGGTTCGAATCCACCTATTAAATGAAGGCGCATCCTTTGGATGCTAATGAAGTCTCTCGCCTTGCTCGTTAATGATGTTGCTCACTTTGTTCGCAATGAAGTAATGTTTGCCATTATACCGAAAGCATACATCATTAGCGAGGCGACATCATTAACGAAGTGACATCATTTGCCAAAGGCAAACATAATTGAAAAAGCACTTGCTTTTGCAAGTGCTTTTTCTATGGGAGAGGGTGGATTCGAACCACCGAAGTCGTTGACAACAGATTTACAGTCTGCCCCCTTTGGCCGCTCGGGAACTCTCCCCTATTTAATTTTACGCCTAAAAAATGGAGCTGGTGGACGGACTCGAACCCCCGACCTGCTGATTACAAATCAGCTGCTCTACCAACTGAGCTACACCAGCATTTCTTGACGCTCAAACATAATACCAAAAAAGACGATTTATGTCAAGGGTAATTTCAAAACTTTTTCAAATTATTATAAATAAAGGGACTGTCACCACGCCCCTTTATCAAACTTGTTATATTTTTTTATTTTTTTCCATTCTCTTTTTGCGAATATCCCTGACTATAAAGAAAACGGGAATAGAGTAAAAGGTCACAAACCCAAGTGCTGCAAAACCGACGAAAACCAAGCCCCACGGACTAATGTCATATTTAACGGACAGATTTCCCCTGTTTGCCTCTAACAAGTCAAAAAACCTGATAACGCCCGGGTCGTCTATATAAGCGGCATTTGTAACCGTCAGGATATTTCCCTCTTTGTCAAGATAAGCAATTTTTACATTGAAAAATATCTCTCTTAATATTTTTCGGTCTTCAAATCTCACCAAAATCGTATCCGGATGATAATATTCATTACAATCATATTCCGGCGTTGTTGCCTCCCTGTAATGAAAAGTATAACTGTAAAACTCTTCATCGTCGGCGTATCTTACTATCTCGGAATCGGGGTTAACTTCAACTGTAGTTCCGTCAATACACAGCATTTTACTGCCGTTCATTTCACTAAAGAATTTATTGTTTTTGTTATACTTTTGGTCACTGAAGTCCACGAGCAGATCAATTGCAACAGTTCCCTCGGGAAGCGCTTTTTTATTGACTTCAATAAGCAAATCTCCGCCGTTATTAAATGCAAATGCGTTAATACACATTAAAAACACAAGTAAAGCGCACATAAAAATTAGAATAAACTTTTTCATTCATATGCCTCCTCGCCGTCGTAGAATTCCGTTTTGCCTTCATACACATTAAATGCTTCTTTATTGGCACATAACTCACTGTAGACATAATCATAATCACTGATAACAAACCTGTTGTCTATTGCCAAATATTCTTCACTGACATTCTGTAAATAAACATAATGAACAGTCAGTTTTTCATCATCAACTAACGCATATTCAAAGCACTCCGAAGCGCCGTAAACCGAAATATAAGCAGGCAGAGAAAAGTGCGTTTCGTCATAACAAACATAGTATTTTTCCGTTTTTGAAAGCCGTTCGACTTCCCTTTCATAATCATCTGCCGAGTATTTTACATTTAATAATACCTGAATCTCTTTTCCAAAATAATTGCAAAATAAATCCGGACTGTTTTTCGAATCAATACTTTTCGGAAAAATTAAACTGAATTGTTCATTATCGGAGAATAAAAGCTCGGGCAGCGTCCATATCTTTTCATAATAAGCGGCGTCATATATCAATACTGTTTTTTTGCTTCTGACTAATGTGTTATAAAAATAATCGCAACCTAATAAGATGAGAAGTATTAACTGCGGAATAAAGATAATGCAAAGCGAGACGGTGATTGCAATTTTGTAAGACTTTATCGTGCTTTTCGTCTTTTTATACATAGGCTTATACGCCGACTGCTCATCAATAACGGGAAGCGGCGCTTGTTCGACAGTTGGATTTGAAAGCATTTCACAAAGCGTGTCAACGTCTTTCGGAGAATTATTAAGCACTTTCTCCATTACCGCAATGTTTTCATTCTGGAGAAGGGCGCTTTCCTTTGACTCCTCAATGTGATTTTTTAAAGCAGAAACAATATCCGCTTCACCTTTGAAAAATGATTTGATATCTTTAATTGAAAAATTGTACTTTCTTAAAAGCGCGATTTGTTTTATTAGCTTAACATCGTTTTCGGTATAGTCATAGCTTTTTCTTCCGGCATAGTTTTCCGACTGTTTTTCGGGAACAAACACGCCGTCGTCAATATAATAACGGATAGTTCTGTCATTTATTCCTGTCAGTGCGGAAAGCTCCTTCATTTTCATTTTTTTCACCTCTTTGCGCCTTAATTATATTTTTTACAGTAGGTGTAAAGTCAACAGTTTTTTAATTTTTATTTATTCTACGGCAATTTTTAAATATGAAAACGACAGCTCCCTTTACGCAAGGGAGCTATTTTTATATTTTTTATTCAATTATGACCGATATGGTCAAGAGCAATTTCAATAATCTGATTAACATGGTCGTCGTCAAGGCTGTAAAAAACGTTTTTACCCTCCCGACGGTATTTTACAAGCTTCGAAGCGCGAAGAGAGTTAAGCTGGTGAGAAATGGCTGATTTCGTCATATTCAATTCAACCGCAAGATCGCACACGCAAAGCTCGGCTCCGTCAAGAGCCCAAAGTATTTTCATTCTTGTCGGGTCACCGAGGATTTTGAAAAAATCGGACAGGTCCGAAATCTGACCTTCGCTCGGCATATTGAGCTTTGACTTTTCGATTTCTTCACTGTGAACGGTTTCGCACTCGCAAACAGGGTCTTTTTCCATTACTCTCACCTCTTTTTTATTTTACCACAAAAAAAGAACGAAGGCAATAAATTCTTGCCTTCGTCTTTCTTAAGTAATTATTTATCCTTTTTGATCCCGAATACAAATCTCAATAACGGACTAAGCATTTTCGGACTCTTTACAACAACTACCTTCACCGTTCACGCCTCCTAACTGCGCAGCAGTGCGGCGCCGCTTAAGGCAAGCGCAAACGCCAGTATCACAACAAGGAATTTGACGGGTAAAATCATGGAAAATACCAGTCCGAGTCCCAATGCGACAAGAGCAAAGCCTATGCCCGAAAAATTTTTCTGTCTCACCTTTCCACCGCCTCACTGCTTTTTTACTCATTACAGTTTATGCGGCAAAACGAAAACAGTTAATACTTATTCATCCTGCTGTTCGTTTTCAGGGTAAAACTGCTTCTGGAACTCTTCCTCAACACGTTTTTCGTATTCCTGTTGTTCAAGTTCCTTTTGCCTGTTCAACTCCGCTTTTTTCTCGTCCTTTTTCATTTGATTAAGGCTTTTTGCCTTAAACTTTTCTTTTTTGGATTTAAAAATATCAAATTTCTCATAATCCTCTTTGGGTATTTCAATAACAATTCCGCCCGTTAGCATATATTCTTCAATTCGCTCAAGCGCAAGCTTATAATACCTGATAGCCTTCGGAATTAGGATAATACTGCCGAAAGCCATAAAAATACAGATAAAAACAAACAGATACCAGATAATGAAATAAGCGCTTACCCATTCGGTCATCATAAGGAAAAAGAACGAAAGGGCAAGAAAAATTACAGCCTGAATAATAAGATGCTTTATCTTATTTTTACAGGTTTTCTCCGCAGCCTTTTGTCTTTCAAAATATTCATCGGCGCTTATCTTAATACCGGCATGCTCGTTACCCATTTCTTTACTCCTTTCGACTTCTTTTCTTTTATTCTATCACATCATATTATTCTTTTCAACCGCATCTACCTGAAAAGCACCTGGGAAAACAAAAGCAGCGCTACACCCGGCGCTCCGCCAATTGACGAAACCGAAAGAGAGAGCGCATTTACGGGTATATGAACAGAAATAAACGAGCCGATAAAATTGACTGCAAAAAGAGAGCCTATCCCCTGCAAAACGGACAGAATCAAAGCCGAAATAAAGCGCTTTGTCCTAAAAGCAGTTACAATAATTACCGTCACTCCGAGGGCTAAAAGAGCATAAAATAATACCATTCCAAAGGTTTTCATATTTCCACCTGCACATTTTAATTTTACTTTAAATAATATGCGGTCGGACAAAATATAATGCCTTTATTTACGGGGTGAAAATATGGTCATTTCAAACAGATGCTTTGAGCAGTATTGCATTTTCAAGAAAAAGAACATAAGAATGGAAGAAGCGCTTTTAAAAAACGGAAACAGAGTGTTCATTTGTCACGAAAGTCACGACTGCGTAAAATGTCGGAACAACATTTTACCCTACTGCCCTCAAATGTTAAAATTATAATAATAATCTTTAAAGGATATTGACCTAACTGAAAAAATGCAGTAAAATAAATAAAAGAAATAAAACAATTTTCGGATTGGTGAATATAAATGAAAAAAATATCGGAAACTAATGTCATAGATATTGTCCCCTTCAAGAGCGGCTTTATCTATGTTAAAAAAATACCCCAGGATGACGGCGCATTCAGAGTCAAGTTCCTCGGCTACGACACAAAGAGGATGGAAAACGCTCCTGTTACAAAAAGCGTTTACCTTTTAAGCAAATTCGGTCCGTCGTTTGAAATTATAAGTGAAAAACTCGGTGATTACGCAACCTGTGACGCAGGGGTGCTTGCGAATAAATACGTTGTCGTTGTATATCCTACGGGTGAAATGGGCGTTTTTGATGACAAGGCGACGCTTGTATGGACCGGCGACCTTCAGTATAAGGAAAATCTTGTTCAGTCACTCGCGGTTGACGGTAATAATATCTGGTGTTGCGTACCTAATCAGAACTCAATTATCGAGTACTCGATTACCAATAAAAAGGTCAGTATGAGAATCGGCGGCGACAACTCCACGGCGTTTTCAAACCCCGTTGCAATTGTCAAATACGACGATGAGCTTTTTGTTACAAATAAGGATTCGTGCAAGGTCAGAATAGTAAGCCTTAAGGATTATTCCGTTAGGGATTTCAGGCTGTTTGACGAACCGGTTTACAGGTACATACAAACCTGCGGAAAAGAAGTAGTGCTTCTTGAAAGCGGAATTTACGTTTTATAATTAAGGAGATAAAAATGGCTGATAATTACGATTACAATCCCGATTTAATAACGGTTACGGATGAAGAAGGAACGGAACACACCTTTGAAATTCTTGACAGAATTGAAAACGATAAGGCAAAATACGCCGCTCTTATTCCGGTGTACGATGATCCCGAGGATATGCTTGAAGACGACGGTGAACTGATAATTCTTCGCGTTGAGGAAGAGGAAGACGGCGAAACTTATCTGTGCCCCATTGAGGACGATAAGGAATTTGACGAAATCGGCGCAATTTTTCAGCAGCGTCTTGAGGACTATATGGCAGGTCCCTATGACAACGAGGAAGAATAATTAAATTTCATTAAAACCTCCTGCCGGGTTCGATAACCTTAGTGCATATAACCCAACACACTTTTTTTAGGGAGCTGAATTTTAGAGTAACGGGGAGCAGACCTCCCGATTTTTATCGGACGAAGGGAGCACGAAATTACTCCGGCGGCACCCACCTGCTTTATAGGCAGGTTATAATTCACTAATCCCGGCTCGGCGGGGGCGCATATAAAAACGGACTTGATGAAAAATCAAGTCCGTTTTATTCTTTATCTGTGGAATTTTTTATATCTTTTAAGCTCTTTTTCCAATTCACCGATATTCTGGTAGCGCTGGGAAATCTGGGAAGAGGTACATCTTTTTATTATCTTACCGAGTTTACCCTTCGGTGTTTTAATAATCGGGTTCATACCGAGTAAAAGAACGTTGAAAAGCACTCCCAACGCGTATATATCCGTTGCGGGAACGGACTGATATACGCCGTATTGTTCCGGCGCAGCGTATCCGGGAGTACCGAGCTTAATCGTGTCCCCGTCGCTTGTGTATGACAGCTCACGCGAAGAGGAATAGTCAATTAGAACCGCCCTGTCCTCTTCATTTATAATAACATTTGAGGGCTTTATATCACGGTGAATGACGTTAAGCCCATGAAGGAAGGACAACGCGCAGCACAAATCAAGAACGTAGGAAACAGCGCGCGCTTCTTCAAGCGGTCCGTTTTTAAGCTTGTCGGTCAAAAGCTCCCCTTCAATGAACTTTTCAAGAACGATTACACCGTCCTCTTCCGAGCTTACGTCATAGACGGTTGCAGTGTTTGGATGAATTCTGCCGCGCAGAGTCCTGTAGATATGGTCGTTTCTGTTGGTCGAGCAGATTTTTACAAGCTTTTTTTCATTCTTGCGGTTTTTATATATCTCAATAACCGACTGCTCGGTTTTTTTAAGACATTCCTGCATTTCATATTCGGTTGTCAACATCTGACTGATATAATCCGAAAGCTGGCTCACTTGAGTTCTTCTTCCCCGTTCTTTCTTAAAAGTTCATTCAGCTCATTTACGCTCAGGGAATGATTAACTGCGTAAATAAACGCGCTGTCCCTTTTATTTTTGGCATAAAAATCCGAGTAGCAGTAAATTCTCAATGCGGTACTGCATTCCCCGAGGCTTAACCCCATCGCAAGAAAAATTCTTACAAGCTTTTCCCTTGACGGCTTCTTTTTTCCGTTAATTATATCGTAAAAAAACGTATAACCTATATCGGCGCGGTTTATGATATCGCTGTTCTGCAAGGGACATTTCTTCCCCATTTCAGCCCAGAATTTCACAAGGTTATCTTCAACAAAAGCATTCTCCCCGATTTCAAGAAAATCGGAATACTTTGTATTACTCTTTCCGAGAATTTTCATCAATTCGCCTGTATTAACCGTCTTTTTTGATTCACCCGTAACAACCTGTTTTTTCATTCCGATACCACCTCTACTGCAATTCCCTGTTCAATAAGTTTAGAATACGAACGGGGAGGCTTTTTAAAGATTACTTTTTTTATATTTTTCAGGCTTGTTTCGCTCCCGTTCTTAAGTCCGAAATTTGAAGGAGAAACATCGTTAAAGAATTTTAATGTTTCCAAATACGGATTTCCGTGAAATGAGCCGCTTATTATAAGAGGCTTATCTATCATTTCAAAGTAAGAGTCTGTCTTTGCAGGAGGATAGTGGAAGCTGTAGTACTCAATACCGTTCATTGTGGAGCCGTCATGATAAAACAGAACTCCGTCCTTTACGGAATAGTATTTATTCCCGTCTGCTACGCTGAACTCCTTTAGCGCAGTACATCCTAAAAAATTATAGTGACTGCTGTCGTGACCGGTATTTATATATCTCAGGTCACGGCTTATCTGAAGATGCTGAAGATAAGGGTTGTTCCTGAAAGCAGCTCCGTCAATTTGATAGCAGTACGGATTTATCGCATAAAACGCGTCCTTTTTTGCAGGCGGAACCGGCGGAGAGATAAATCCCCTTGTCGCTCAGGTAATTGATCAGAACCTGAGAAGGGATGCCCGTTACGGACAGGTTGATGATGTAAGGCAGGCCGTTCGCGGGGGAATTGATGGCTACGCCGGGAATCGCTTTCAGCCTTTCCACGGCGTACCGGCGCAGGTCCTGCATCTGTTCCAGCGTGCGCCGCGTATCCGGCAGCGCTGCTGCGGCCGCGCCGAAGCCCACAATGGCCGGCAGCGGTTCCGTGCCGGAGAACATGCCGAACACCTTGCGCGAGTACATCGCCATGTCCAGCGAGCGGTACGCCGCCGCGCCGTCGCGCGGCTCGTCCACCGTTGCGATGTTCGTCATCTTGTCCACGCGGTAGTGGCGGATGCTGTCCGTCTCCGTCTCGTAGGCGACCATGTAATAGTTCTCGGCGTCCCACGTCAGCGCGTAGGGGCTGACAATATAATATGCGCCGTCCCTGCGATAGCGCCT
>CAKZZS010000074.1 GCA_937884975.1 uncultured Clostridia bacterium
GCGGTGTAGGTGTCACCACTCGATTGAGCTACCCACGCAGAACCGCTATATACATAAATAACACCCTTTACATACTGCTCGTTCTTTGCAAAATAAGATGTGCCTGTCTGAACAGTAGTATCAGTTGTAGGATTATAGGCACTGCCGTCATACTCATACCAACCCTCTTCCTGCGGATTTTCAGTACCAACAGGAGTTACGGCATCGTATGTATATGTAGTTGTACCCATATAAAGGAATGTCTGTCCGTTTTCGGGCGAAGCAGGCATAGCGTTACCAAACTGTAAACGGTCAGAAATGTCAAGAACACCGGGAAGTATATCCCACTTCATAACAGGAGTAGCATCTGTACCTGTGTTAATAGCTGCTACATTTGCACCGTCAGGAAGTTCCTGCCCAGCACCTTCTACGAAGTCAGCCGTAGTTGTGCCACCTGTTGTAACATTGTACATCCAACCTACTTTTACCGTAGAAACTGTAGGGAGTGCGCTGATAGTAGCGACTGTACCCTTAAACTGTAATGCCTGTATGGGCGCATAATTTTCTTCTATCTTGGCAACGAGTTCGTCAAGACCTTCTTTATCGAGATATTCTTTTACTGCCATAATAATTTTCCTCCTTAATCAAACAATGAGTCAATATATGCTTTGCTTATGCTTTTAGGCTGTTGTTCAGCCCATTTTGTACCGTCCCATAACCAAAAGAAACCGTCAGCTATGGAATAGTATAATTTTCTGTCTGCTGCTGTGAAACGTACAGGTAACAGACTTGAATTTTGAACTATATCATAGTTACCGTCTGCTGTACCTATACCGTTCCATTTTGTTTCATCAAAGACTGTATCGCTATTAGGAGAGATACATCTATAGAACTGCGCTGAATAGATAGCCAAGTCACCATAATTATAAGTGTTTCCGGGTTCCCATACATAGATAGGAGTACCATCATAGACTATCATATCCTGTGTTTTCTTTGTACCGTCTGTGCCTGTCCACTCAAATGTAACAGTATTGATACCGTCTTTATGCTCTATTTTAGCTATTTGAGCCGAAGCACCCTTCACAAATCCTAAAGCATTACAGGTTTCAGCGGTATATTTCTTTGCGGCAGCGAGTGTAATAATATCCATTAAAATTTCACTCCTTTCTTTGCTGTCACTTAACCATTACGATAATATCCAACTGTCTGTCGCTTCATCAAGTACATAAATATCCATCGTACCGTCAGTTAGATAAGCGCAACCCGAATTGAGAGGCTGAACCGTACTTAATTCATTAGTTCCGTTCCTTGACGTGGTAGGAAGTTTCGCTATTTCGTCCTCTAACGTACCACCATTCAAGCCGGGACTTAATGTGAACTCGCCATACCGATTAGTAATATCGAGTTTTACTAATTTTGCCATAAAAATCCCTCCTTTTATGCGTACATAAATGTAAATCCGTGCCTTGTCCAATTTCCGTTATTACGAACTAATCCATTTGATAAACTATCCTGACTTAATTTAAACCCCTCAAATCTTTCTTTAAGTTTTCTTTCACACTCTGCTAAAGAAGGATAAAATCCGATTTCATTACCATTGCTATCAAATACTTTTATCTTACGCCCATTATTCTTAATATTGTTTTCTTTCCCTTTTTCTGCTGTTCTTCTGTGCGCTTCGGTTGAAGAATACTTACATAAGCCAAGTTTATTCCCAATTCTAAGATAACTATATATTTTGGTTTCTGAAATTGATAATAATTTAGACATTTCTCTGCCTTCAGTATTAGTATGAGTTTTATAATAATCACATATTAATTTTAATTCTTCGTTATCTTTAAATTGATCCTCAAAAGACAGTCCGTGAAAACTAATATCCAATCCATAACAGTGCGTTTTATAATTTACGGCATTACTAATTACTGCTCTTGTAAATTTTAAATCAGGATATAATTTATTTAATTCAGTATAACATTCTTCATAACCTTTATATGTACCTATTAAATTTCCTTGCCCATCTCTAACATCTATTTCTTTTTTCTTATGTTTATAAATATGTTTACGAGCTTCTTCATAATTATAAGTACAATATCCTAATGATTGTCCTTCATTTAAATAAAACCGTGCAGTAGTATCACTTATTTTAAAATAATTAGCAATATCTGTCGAAGAGGGGTGGTTATTGCTTTCATAATAATCACATATTTTTAATAACAGGCTTTCTTCTGAACTATCAATACATTCATTCCAATCAATATTCATTTTAGAAAGAAACATATTATATAATTCACTATTTATAATATTTGTTATCATATCATCATAGCGACCTGTCCTACAATCAATACGAATTACCTTTATGCCATTAGCAACAGCCATTTCTTCTTTTAACTTATCATTATTTTGTTGTTCTTCAGCAGTACCCCAATTAGTATCTCTAAAATGTTGTACACCGTCCATTTCTATTATGTAAGGTATTCCTTGATACTCAAAATAAGCATCATATCTTTTTCCTAAAGACCAATCTGTTTCATATTCAAATTTGAGATTATCTACAGGTGACTTCATTAAAACAGATCGTAGAAATCTATTAGGTTTTGATATTTTGTTACTACAAACAGGACAAGCGAAACCATAATGATTTATAGTATTTATTTGAGTGACTTTTTCAGCACCGCAATCAGGACAAATAAAAGTCATTTTTTTAGATGAACCTATCGTACATTTAAAGGCATCTTCTTTATTCTTAAAATAAACAACGAGTTCAGGATTTGTAGTTGCTACATCGTTTATGCCTTTTATAATTTTTTTATTTGCACAAACAACACAACCGTGTTTAAGTAAATTACCACCTGTTTTAATGAAAAGTTGATTACATTTATTACATTTACATTCAAAATAATTACGTTTCTCCGTATAATCTAAAACAGTTAAAGTAGAATTGTTATTTGATAATATTTCATTCCATTCTTCAATACTACGTCTTGTATTCTTTCCCATTTCTTCTCTCCAAACTTCTCTCAAATATAAAAAGCCATTGGAAGCAGGAGAGAAAACTGCTTGTCAGTGGGTAGCTACTCCACACCTATCTAATGGCTTATTACCGTATTTAATTGTATCTCTTATTCAGTCTCTATATCGTTGACATCTCCGTAAGGTTCTTCTAACTGGAATAGACCCTTTTGAAGTGTGTACATTTGTTCTTCTGCATTCTCACCCTTTACATAAAGGTCAATCGAGTAGTTATAAACATACGGAGCGCGTAAATTTATAGTATCTTCAATGTTAAAATCAAAAGCTATCTCAACGTTCTCATCCTCTTTACCTATCAAAGTCTTTGAAAGACAAGTAGTACCGAGGTCAGTTTTAACTATAAAAAGTAAAAGCTCGCCACTTAAAAGTGTGATTTTATCTTCATTATTAAATTTAAGTTCGGGTTTCCAACCCTTTAAGGTATTACCTCTGTATAATGTCAGTTTAGGCGGTGTTGTCTTGCAAGTACAGAACATAACGTTCACCTCCTTAGTTCCTCTTAGGCAGAGCGATCATTTCCTTATAGCAATCTTCAATAAAATGATTTCCTTTAAGGTCAGTGTACCTTTTGTACAACTCGTCAAGATTTTGTTTCTCAAACATCGTTATAGAACCACGTTCAGTACACTTATAATATAAATCAAGAATTGAATCACGAAGCGATGCTTGAAGCGCAAGACTTTGTTTTTCCATTTCTTCTTGCAAATTCTCATTCTGCTGTATAGTCTTTTCAACAAGTTCAGTCAACTTATCTATTTTATCATTGATATTTGCAATGCTTTCATCAACGCTTGCCTTATCAGTTATTTTTCTTATCCACGCTACAAATTTCTCTCTAAGCGGTTTACAAAACAGAGTAATAAAAGTAGTAATTGTTATAAGTGAACCTGCTCCACCACCTACGAGAGAAAGAATTGTTAAAATATCCATTTGTTATCCTACTCCTTCGCTGTCAATTCTATTGCTGTCAATAGTTGTTACCGTTCCTATATCGAACCCCGAAACAAGATTATTATTTGTATTTGTCATTGTAGGAGCAATTTCATTTATCCCTTCATCGGACATCAATTTTCGTAACAAATCAACGCTCTTATCATCAAGAGACGTACCATATTCAGCAAATATCTCTTTGGCTATTTCAAGTCGCATACGGTATTTATCATTGGATAACTTTATTTCATTCTCTTTAGATGCTTTACTTGTATAGAAGCCTACAACTGTACAAGAACACGTTCCTACCAGAGAAACGGTAGGAATAACGAGGGTCTGCGCAACACCTTCGTATCTATCTGAAGCAATACATACTCCCATAAAAATTACACACATAAGAGAAACTACAATATAAATACCTAAAACTATATAAAGCATAAGATGACTTGCTGTTATAGTTGATTTCTTTGGTTCATCGGGTTTCTTTGCTGATTTCTTCTTTGCCACATTCTCATCTCCCCTCAAATAAAATAACACCCGCCCGACTATTGCCGAGCGGGGTATCTATCAAAACAAAATAGCATAAACTAACTCGTGATGATATTTTTATTTTAGATACTCTCCTGCAACATACCCAACCTTGTTATTGACTACACACTTATACCAAGTGTAACTATCCGCTTTTGTAGGTGTTTCGTTCCATACATAGACTTTATCGCCTTTGCCAAATATGGTTACTATATCTGAATTTAGCGTAGGCTTTTCACGGATATTTAATTTATTCACATTTACGGTTTTGGTAGTGTATTCTCCAACTTTAGAGAACAACGAACCACCGTCAACAAGTTTGCTGTAAGCTGTTTGTCCCGCGTGTCTGAACCAACCTAAATTAGAATATAGCATATCAGCAGGGTAAAAATCATACTTTACCACGCGTCCATAGAGCGTAGAACTTTTACTTGTTCCTGCGCGAATGGCTGCATTAGAGATAGCCTGATAAATAAACTTGACAGACTGCCCTTTATCAGTAATAGTTGTAGTCCCTTTATCAACATAGTCAATATAAGGACATTCAAACCAATACTCCCAAAAACTATCAAATTTTCTTTTAACTACACCGTCCCCACGAGAACCAAGCGTTGACTCTATCGTATATCCGTTGCCTATATAGACACCAACGTGAGGGTGAGATTTAGAATATACAATCAGTCCGGGTACTTCGGGCATAGTGTCTATCGTACCCTTGTTTTTGGCAGTATTAAACATATAGGTAGCGTTTACGTCAGGATAGCCTTTCGCTCCATAATTAGGTGATCCTGTATCACCGTCAGCTTTGCCCGACCAGTAGTAAGATTTTATCAATCCTACACAGTCAACTCCGTAATATCCCTTATCTACATAAGAAGCAAGTTCTTTATATCGTGCGGTAGTATATCCTGTATTAGAACTTACACCATATATATTTCTTAATGTCGCTATGTATGCGTCAGTGATAGGTCTGAGTAAACCGCCCCACATATATTTTGTGTTCAATGCAAGTGCTTTTTCGGCGTGTTTAACAAGACCTGTATTGGTATAGATACCCATTATTCATCACCCTTTTCATATCGTAATATGTTTTCATGAATTGTTTTTTCATAATCACAGCAGTATTTTACACGACCAGCTGTAATTCTCTCGTTATATAATTTACTTAATTGTCTTGCACATTCTGACATAGAAATATAAGTTGAAATAAGAATATTGTGTTTATCAAAAACAGAAACACTAATACATCTACTATTCGATTTTTGTTTTTTATACATACGCTTTTTAACATCCTCAAAATTACACCAGCCAAATTTTGTTCCAATTCTTAAATATTTCGCAACTGTAGGTGTGCTTAAATGAAACTGATTAGATACATCGCATTGTAGTAAATTTATATTTTCGTTAAAATAATCACAAACATCTTTTACTAAACTTTTTTGAGACAATTTATCACATTCATCCCAATCAATCTGAGATAAATCAAACAAGATGTTTAATTTACTATTAATGATGTTTTGTTTTATATTCTCAAAATTAGAAGGATAACAATTAATTCTAATAACCTCAATACTGTGTTGCTGAGCTAAAAAATCTTTGCGTTCGTCAATTTGTTTAGACTCTTCTTTTGTTTGTCCTGATATAGTGTTATCTTTAAAATGCCATCCGCCATCCATTTCAATTATATACGATTTATTATCATATTCAAAATAATTATCGTAATATCTTCCCTCAGACCAGTCGGTATAATATTCGTGACAAAGATTTAAAACAGGTAGAAATTGCAACAAATTACGAGCTAATTTATTTGGATAACTTATGCCATCGTTACATACACTACAAGTAAATCCATGTATTGATAAATTACATATAGACATAGATTTGGTTGTTTCGCAATCTGGACATTTTACTTTAACTATTTTTTTAGAAAATGAGGAGCAATTTATCACATCATTTATATTTACTATATATTTTAACTTGTCTGGATATAAAGTAATAAAATCATTAAAGCCATTACGAACCACTCTGTTGTTACAATATAAACAACCTTGAGATGTGCGCAATTTTGTAGGAGTAGTCTCCCATTCAAAATCACAAATTTTACATTTACATTTAATTGGTAAATTGTTCTTCTGATATTGAGTTAAAAATATTATATTACTATAATCAAATCCTTCACTATCAAGTTTCTTCAAAAAACGTGAGTGTGAAAATGTTTTTGAATTGGCTCGCTTTTTAATTCCACATTTCCAACAACCGGCATAGTATAAATTTTTAGCTTGAGGTACTATCCATACATTACCACAAATTTTGCATCTACAAGAAAGAGGACTATGAGTATCAATGTAATCACTTATTATTTCTATTTTATCACAATTGCCATTGTGATCTTTTACTTGTTGCAGGAATTCTCTAAATGTATATTTCTTGCTCATAATAAGACAATATAAAAGAGACCGATTACTCAGTCTCTTTACCCTCGTTCACATACTCGTCAATCTTTTTATTACTTTCAAGCATTTTCCGCATTTCAACTAATGCTTCATCTACAAGTTCGCTAAACTTCTCAAAAGAAATAAACTTCATTATAAATGGCATTATACAGTTTGCGTTTTCCCATACTTGCCGGAGTTTTAAAGCACCGACACCACTTCCTAAAGCCTTTTCAGCTTCAATAGTTCCATATATAAGCCATTGTTTTAGACTATGTTTACTATTAATAAACGCGGTTATCGTTCCACCTATAAGTATGATAATTACCAATACCATAGGCAGATATCCTAGTATCATAGTTAATATATCCATATTATTTACCTCTTATTTATTGTTACGTGACCGTAAATTCAAACAGAACTGCACCAACGATGACGAGGATTATTCATCACCGTTCCCGCGCATCATACGTGATTTTCATTTTATGACCGGCGGTATTTGTCAGCTGCGTAGCAGTCGGGTAGATCGACAGGTCTTTGAACGCGGCGATCTCCTCAGCACTCATTGCCGATGTCACCGGAGTTGCCAATACGCTTAACTCGCCCGTGCTTTGGTCATAGCCGACCCTTTTCGTACACACCCCCGTGCTGTCCGCGTAAACAAAGTCAATGCTGTCAGCGCACCACTTCACGCCGTTCTCGTCGGTGAAATTCGCGTCACCCGGGAATGCACCTGTATATGCTTCAAATGTTCCGTCAAAATCCGTGCTGTCGTCTGCGGTAAAGAACATAGGTGACAAGGTATAGTCATATACATCACCGGCTGACCCGCCTAAGTAATACGACCACGAGTAGTTAGAGCTGTTGTAGCCGTAGTTGATCTTTGGGTAAACGCGTTCAACAGCGGCGTCATAAATGTATGCCTGAGCTGTATCTGCTCCCCATATACCAACAGGCTCGGGAGTTAATCTTGTGCGGGACAAGTCAAGATATATTGATGAACTTGAATTTTTTGTGCCTGTCAGTCGAATGGTTCCCGTATTTTCGTCTATCACAATTGTCAGCCCATAGGCGGTCGCAGTGTGATCGTCAGTCCAACTCCACCCGTTTGACGCTGATCTGATAGTGGCGGCGCTCATTTTATACCGGTTTATACTGCATTTCAAACCGTACAGCGGTGATCCCGAAGAGATCGCCGCCTCGGTGTATTCTGTCCCGGACGCACTGCGTACAGTATTCACGGCAGGAGCGACCGAGGTATCGTCATTGCCGTACAGTGACAGCGTTTTGTAGTGCCTGCTGACAGACCTTGAAACTGTTATCTGACTGCCGATCTGTGTTTTCTCCACGCGGGCTCCTGTTCTGTACATTGTCGGAAATACAAGCATATCAGCACACCTCCATACTTGTTACGCGGAATGTGAGTGCAGTCTCGGGTATCTCCGAGCACTCGAATGTTATTCCGGTGGCAGTCTCGGACACCGCGTAGACCCCGTAAGCCGCCCATGCCGTGTTCTCTCCGGCAGTGATGTCAATGACGTTCCTGCGGGAGGTGTCATGCAGGAATGAGACAGTCTGCCGCATCGTGCTGCTGTCCCAGCCGTCGGCGGTCAGAGTGAGCAGCGGCGAAGTGGTAATTTGTGACTGCTTGCCAACAACGTCTATCTCTCCGGTTGCTTGGTTCAAGGATAACCCACTGCCGAGATTTGCCGAAATCTCATTACCGGCGACGGTGATACCGTTTGTTCCGGTATAACCTCCGGCATTTCCGTCCATAACATCTATAATCTGGTCTGGTACTTCGGGATCGGTACTACTTATAACCAGACGATGACCTCCTGTTATTAACGACACGGTGATTGCAACAGAATAACCGTCATTTCCTTGTACTCCCTGCTGCCCTTGTTCTCCGTTCTGACCTTCGGCAACAATGCCAGTATCGACCTCGCCGATTATCCAATGTTTACTCGAATCGTCAATATGTGGTGTAACACCATTTGTACCGTCTTGCCCTTCTGCAACTACATTAGTATCTGTCTCGCCTATCATCCAGTGCTTTGTCGTGTTATCAATATGTGGCGTTACGCCATCAGTACCGTCTCTGCCTGCGTCCGCTGAAATAGTAACTTCAAATGGGAAAGATGTTTTTTGCGTGAGTGTAATATGATCTCCCTGCTTAATACTGCCCAGCAATAGCTGTCCATATATCGAACCCCACGCTATCTTCTGAATTCCAGAGGGAGTATGAACAACATAAAAACTATCCGGGGACATTGAGGAAGGGGCAGTAATCATTCCTAAGTCACTGAAGTTCAGACCAGCGGTTGCTACATTATTTGTCTTATCAATGCTGATTCCGTTTGTTCCATCTATATTATTTTCTATTATTTTGGCTATGATTTCCGACCAAGGTATCTTAACTGTTGTGCCGTCATTAAGAGCTACGGGGAAATAATCATTATCATTTGCTAACTGTCCGGCAGTTAAATCTCGTATTTTCGTACCCAAATTCATCACCTCAATCTATCAATCTATAAGTAAATTTTCGCCATCATCGGTGCTTATGTTATCACCGCTGTCAGTGATAAGCGTATTTATATCTTCGGTCTCAAAGTCAACTTTAATCGGCGGAGTACGCTGACTTGTGATATATCCATCTCCGGAAGCAGAAATCGTTATCTCGTGCTCTCCTTCCATATATGGCGGAGCAGTGAACTCGATAGTTGGTGTTGGACTTTCTGCTACCTTAGCACCGTCCACATACAAAATATAACTGTCTGCATTCTCAACTTCTTCTGCTGTAACAGATATAGTCATTCCGGTAACTACCGATTGGGTTACAGTTGTTGGTGACATCTGGTACTTGATAACAGCTGCTTGTCCGCCATAAAATCTCGTTGCAGTAATATCAGTAGTATTGCTGCCGAGGTCGTGATTAACAGATTGAACAACATACGTATATGGTGTAGCATCTATCTTGTTACGGCGATTTATCTTAAATCCTGCATCATTGATACAAGGCAAACCAACGCAATGTATGGTTATACTTTCATTCAATCTGCAATGTTCTTCGAGTTTCTGCTTCGCCCATGCAGTAGCCATATCATTTCCATGTACAGCCACATTGACTTTCTGTGCATTCAGATTTATTTCGAGATTAGATTTATTATTTAACAGTAATTGCTGTTCTTCTTTAGATAACTTTTCCTTCGCTTCTAAGACAGCTATTTGATTTTCGTATTTAGCCTGCTGTTTTAACAATTCTTCGGCTTTCGCAATATCACGATATCTGTCATACACTTGTTCGTATGTCTCTACTACACGAAATTCACCAATAGATGATACGGCGAATGGGGAGTCGATACGATTGTCTTTTGCTTCGCCGTAATACTTACCTTCTTTACCCCATATCTCGACATAGTTCTTGATATCAAATACGGTAAATGTAGTATCTTCACTCAAAGTCATAGGTCTCAGTATGCTCTCATCGAGCACGGCTAAAGCATTATCACCGTCCAATACTTTCTTTTGGCAAATAAACTTTCCGTCAACATCAAAAAACATTTCATAGTACGGATATAGCGTAACGCATTTTTCCAGAATGTCATGTATGGTAACACCTTCGCCGAATTTGAAGTCAAATGGCACAAGCAAATCATCAGGAGACTGTTCCGCCTCAACGTCTGATGTAGTCTTTAGTGGGCATATAGGTATAATGTCATACTCGTTCACGCCACCGAGTTCCAAAACACTTTTCATTAAGTCATCTACTCGCTGGCTGTTCTTAACAACCGTACTATATGCGTGCAATACGCCTTTTCGCTCTCCAGACAAATCGGACATTCTATCTGTCAATGTTAATGACAGCGTTCTCGTCTGAGGGTCAAATGAAAAAGAATTTTTTGCAACTATAAACGTACCTTGTCTATACCATGACAGCTCCATGGTAGTATTATCCTGCACGCCCCAATAAACCCTGACAAAATTTGTAGTGCTTATTTCTGATATCTTACGTATATCAGAACGAGCGACTATCATGGATATGTTGCCAGACCTGCGATTATCGGAAGTAGCATCAATAGAAATGTTTCCGGATATAAATTGTCCGTGTATCGTACACACATCTTGTAGTGCGCGATTGGTTATTTTTAGCATCGCATACCTACGCTGAAAAGTCGGTGTGACTAAACGAATGTCTTTCTCGCGGAGTATAAACCGTTCCATTTATACCAACCCCAATCTGACATAATCATTGATATCTTGTGCATCACCGATTTCTTCCCAACTGAATGACGTATAGTACAGACCGTTTTCGTTCTTATTAGTCGTATTAGCTGTCGTAGTAACTATCCATGCCTCTCCATTATCGTGCTTCAATAACTTAGCCTTGCCGTTGTTAAGCCATTTACGCATATCGACTGCCGCACCTGCATTATCGTCAAACTTTAAGTTACATTCATCTTCATTTGAGAATAAGGCGTTGATACTTCCATTATCATTATTCTGTAAGCCGTTAATGATTGCGAAAGGCTTTACAGAGTCCATAGGAGATGATATACCCGGTCTGTCGTTTCTGGTAACAGGGTAAATCGTATCATATACAGTCGCATGATATGCACCGGTTATATCACTGATATGAACGCCATTCATAACGTGTGTTATTTGAGCATATCGTGTTTCCAGAACTGTATTTCCATTAACTCTCTCTACCTTATAAATGTATGTCGTTCCGGGAATTGCGTAGTTATCATAGATGACGCTATCGCTTCCCGATGTATTGTATGTTAACAGAGTAAGATACTCATCGGCATATAATTCAGAGCGAGATATTCTGAGCGTACCATTCATGTCTACAATTTCTATTTTGACCTGCCCGTTTCTATTACTGAGCTTAATATTATCTGATGCTTCGGGAGGCGTTGCGTAATTAACCGATATCTCAGCCATGTTAGAATAAATATTATATCCACCGGCAAGAGATGCGCGAACTTGGATATAGCCCTCGTACTTATCCTGTAAATTGCGTAGTTTATATGTTATATATGTCTGAGAACTATTTTCCCAGTCGAACATCTCATCGCTTTGCCAAACGAGATTCTTCTGCAAATCGTACATCAGGACGCAGTAACTATTCACCGCATTGACACCGTAATCTCCACTTGCCGTAGATCTTACTACACACCTGATATCAATGTCCTTAGTATTTGCGGTCGCGTTGATAGGCGAATTTAATATTTCAAAATCGTCCGGAAATTGCAATAACATATTTAATCCGACGATGTTACTTGACATTATGACGGTTTCACCTTCGTCAGTGTCTTTACTTATTTCAACGACAGCCTGCATCTGACCGCTTCCGGAGATAGGTGCACTTGTCTCAGGGATCTTCGCAAGGGTATTAGCAGGCACAGTAAATTCTTCATATCCAGTTCCTAACCATACGGCACGGAGTATAGTGGATTGTTCAGTACCAGTGTAGGTAATGCCGTCTATCCTGTAATTATATCCATATACTTTAAGAGTTGCAGTGCAGCCCAATAGATCTGTTGAATATTCTAAATAAAAAGTCACACTTTCATCGGGCTTGAACTGTGGTGGCTTGCTTAAGTGCGCGTATGTTTGTATACTTTCTGCCATATTAATCACCTCGCTTTTATTGTAATGCTTCCTGCACCATTCGTTGAGTAAGATCGTCCCAGTGATATAATGCTGCATAAGCAGCATGGTATTCTGACGCATTAATGAATGGTATTATCATTGTGCCCAAAGGACTTGTCAAACTTGCTAATTCCGTTATACTAACGTAATAATGCAAATAGGAACTATTTCTTTTTACTAAAAGATGAATGTAGTTTGATGGCAACACCAATCCTCCGGTAACGAAATTGTTATTTAAATAATAGCGCAGTCCATTATAATCTTCCCATGTTGGATATCTACCGCTACTGTCTACTGAGTATGTATTATGCCGAACAATAGATGTTTCAGTTTTAATTACTCTACTCAAATCATTGACATAATATGCGTCGCATCCTTTTGTTGAGTCTAACATAAGAAAGACTTCATCTCCGTACACATAACTATAAGCAGTGCCAGTATTATACCAGTCGTTTATACAGTCTCTACTCACAAGTCTTTTATTTTCAAACTCTTCATAGTCATTATTCTGAACATTCCACTTTCTACCAGAACCATATATAGCTATTCTATCATACTCGTTAACAACTGCGTATAAGCTATCAATTAACTGATATACTGGACTTTTCCAACTTAAATAGGTCATTTCCATAAAGTCTGAATACGTATCATAATAGTCATAATATACGTAACCTGTAAGTAACGGTCGCTCAAATCTGAGTTCTTTATAACAACAGTCTCCTACTGTATTAAATGTTCCATCGACAATTAATTTATCGCATATTATTGGATTATCAGCACCACGGCTTCTATTATTTAAAGGAGCTGAGGTTGGGTTATGACCTACTTCAA
>CAKZZS010000075.1 GCA_937884975.1 uncultured Clostridia bacterium
TACCATCAAATGCGCTGTTCGTTTTCAGCATTTCATCCCTGTATGCTTTTATTTCGTCTGCATATTCGATTGTCGGTATTATTAATCTAAAATTCATAGCAACCCTTATCACTCAAAACTTTATAATCCTCTGCCGTTATTAACAAATGCACAACTTCGTTTTCTCTTTTTACTACTCTGAAGCCGCAATCGAGGTGTATTTTCATAGCAGCGGTGCGCTCATCTTCAAAGTCATTATGAATTGCATTTACTTTAAGTGTTTCAAAGGCATATTGCAACAGCAAGTTTAATGCCTCTTTTGCATAACCGTTTCCTCTGCATTTCGCTTCAAGAACAATTCCCATATCGTAATAATCATCACAACTTTTATGTAAATTGACTTCTCCGATAAAGGCACTATCTTCTTTTCGAACAATGTAAGCATAGAAGCGTTTTGGCTCGTTACCAATAAAATAATTGTACCACTCCTGCCACTCGCTTTCGGGGAAGTCAATACAACCCGTGTCCTTATGATAACCGTCAAAATCAAGGTCGTAACCTTTGTTATATGACATCGTTTCGTGATCTGCCATAATTTTCTGTCGGTAATCCAGTTCTTCTATTTTAGGAACATACAGATATAATCTTTTTAGATTCAACTCATAGATTGACAAATTGTCTTCATTAGCTATAAATGCAAATCCGTATTTTTCTGCAATGTGTTTTGTTACCGTTTGTTGCTTATCACATTCAATTATCAGTTTTGAAATGTGTTTACGCTTTGCATAGTTAATAACGCCTTCAGTCAATTCACTGGCGTAGCCGTTTCCCCAATGCTGCTGTGCAAGCACCCAGCCGAGTTCATAGGAATCATTACTATACGGGTGAAAGATTAAATGACCTATCAACTCGTTACCTGCTTTTAAAAAGATTCCGTAAACCTTTGGCGGTTCACACAAAGCACAGGTTTTAATAAAATCAACCGTCTTATCATAGTCAAACGGCGGCTCAATGCACTTCATTACCATTTTGTCTGAAAGAATGGAGTGTAAAGCTTCGGTATCATTCAATGTTAAATTTTGTATTATAAGTCTTTTTGTTGTATGTTCCATTTTGTAAAGAATAAATGTTGTTCAAACAAGATTAAAACGAAATTTTATCTCTATAAAAGATGATTGCTTCTTGTTCCTGATAACTTTCATTAAATTGCTTTGTTTCAAGAAATGTCATAAACAAATTAGAAACAGGATAGGTAAATTTAACGAAATAAGTGCTGCGAAAGTCATCATCATTGCCAAACTATAATGTATATTATCATATAAAAACATATATTGCAAATTTCATAGAAAAAATCATTTGAAAAGTTAAGTAACGTTTTTTACTAATTTTTCACTGCTCAAGAGCAGAGAAAAACGCAAATTATTTTAACAGATTCCTTTTTATATATCTTTCATCATTTTAACTATTGCTATTCGCTAAAAACCATTTTTTACTGGTCAAGACGAAAGACTGACAAAATTATTAAGGCGAGGATTTTCATCCCCGCCTTAGTGTTTATATGGTATTAATTACTTCGTTATAGACTATCTCTCTTGCTTGGTTAGTAATATTCGTCATCTTCTGCACCCATAGCATTTGATTATCAGCCTTCAACTGTTCTGTAACGCCTTGCGTCTCTGCAAGTTGTGTAATGAGAGTATCATACATCTCCTTTGCTCTAACATCAACCTCGTGCAAATGCGTATTCAGTTTGCATTGTACCATTAGCGAGGTACAAAACGCAGGGCGATGCTCTTTGATATAATCATAATATCTCATGCCCCAAATACCAATTTCATAATTAGTTTCACTTGAAATGAGATTAGGCAAATACACACCATTTACAAGCGTATAGTCAAGTCCGTTTTTCTCATCAGTAATATTCTTTTCCATTGCATTTTCCTCCAATATTAATGTTTTAATAATTGTTGTAAAATGCAAAATGCCGTAACGATTGTTTCTACTTATTCTCAAAACCTTCGTTACGGCAACTGTTCAAAACAAAGGAGCCTCTTTTTATTTTTGTCGTAAGGTCGGTTATGTAGTCCTCCTCGCGCACTCCGATTTCACCGACCCTTTTACAAAGCTCGTTAAAACCGTACTCTTCCTTTATTTCAAGCGAAAATACCTCTTTAAGCTTTTCAAGAAGATAGTAATAAAGCGACATAAGGTATTCTTCAGATAAGCTGTAATCGTTTTCAAGCGCTTCGGAAAGCTTTGATGCCATATTTTCCGCGGCGTTTTCGTCAATAGAAACAAGCCTGTCGGAATAACCGATATTTTCATAGAAATACGGCACATTTTCGTTCCAGTTAAGATTAACCGACGGCACGCAGAGAGAATACGAAACTATTGCGGAATGAAGCCTTATGGACGCAACCGCGCCGAAGGACGAAACGGCCTCGACAAGCTGCTTTGAAGAATCGGGGAAAATAAGCTTATCCTCCGGTATTTCGTACTTTTCCGCAAAATGGTTAAGAGTGTTGCAGTCAAGCACGCTTCCGTTAGTGAAGAATTTGTAATCAATTCCCTTCTCGTCAAGAAGATTTTTAAGATTAAAAAGATATTCCTCCTCATCCTTAAGCTTCCATTCAAGTCCGTTCGCCTTAAACAGTCCGCCCCTTACAACGTTTATGCCGACGGTTTTTGAGCCGCTCTTTTTTAAAGAGAAAATCTTTCCTGCCCATACAGCCGGGTCGCAAACCGAAACCGCCTTAAGACTGTTGCCCTCGAGATATTCTTCAAAAAGCGACGGGTTTTCGCGAACGGAAAGCCCCTTTATATTATCAAAGCACAAAAGCTTTTTAAGAACGCCGACTTCACCCTCGCAGGAGGCGACGTTGTTTACGCCCAGCGAAGAAAAGACAATTGGAATTTCCCTGCTCTTTGAAAGGGTTACAATTTTTTCAATGCCCTCAAGAAAGTTCTGATAGTTAAAACCGAACAAGGCGCCGCCTGCAAACACGACAAGGTCAGAGGAAAGAATTTTTTCTTCCTCAATATGTTTTTGATTCATTTTTTCGATTACGCAGTCATTCTGACTTACACCGAGACTTTCAAGCGCGCACTTAAGTATGTTTTCAAAACAGGTTCTTATGAGCATATCGCCGAAATTGTCGTCATAAAAGGAAACTATCAGTATTTTCATATCAGTACCTCATATCGCAGGAAACGGACGCTTCCATTACCTCGTGCATACGGTTTTTTACGGGGAGATGAACCGGGTGAGTCGGGTAAGCTTCAAACGCCTCCTCACTTTCAAAATCGGTTATTAAAGCAAGGTCATAGCTTCTGCCGCTGTGAAGAAAATCCGCAGCGGAAAAGAGGTCTGTCATACCCTCGATTTTACCCTTCATACCGTAAAAATTTTCTATTAAAAGGGGAATTTCGCTTTTGAATTCCTCTTTGATTTTAAAAAGAACAATGTGACGAATCATTTTAAAAGTTCCTCCGTTATTTTTGCCGCCGAAAAGCACAGCTCGCTGCACGGGCGTTTTTTATAATATGTATCGTTTCTTTCCTCGGGGACGCCGCCGACAGAGGTTTTTACTCCCGAAAGCAGCTCACGGCAGATAATCGAGCCGTTTTCCTCTTTAAACCTGTTTGCAAATTCGCGTACGAGTGCGTAATGCGCCTTTTTGGCATCTGTATTCGATAAATCCGAATAGCCTTTTGAAATACCCAATACCATAAGCGCGCCGCTGACCGCTCCGCAGACCTCACGCATTCTGCCCATTCCCCCACCGAAGGAGGAAGCGATTTTCAGCGCGGTTTCATTTTCAAGTCCCGTAACATCCGAAAACGCGAGCAAAACAGCCTGGGAACAGTTACATCCGTTTTCAAAAAGCTCCTTTGCCCTTTGAGCGCGATCGGTTTTTAAATCCATAATGCACCTCTGTTATTTTTCATTGACCTGCTTGCCCGTCATATGTTCAACAGTCATTTCAAGACACTGAACCTTTGAAAGAAAAGAACTAATCTCTTTTTCAATATAAAGGCTGTCGGAAGTAAATTTTCCGCAAAGCGCGCGGCAGATTTTTTCCGCCTTTTCGGTTTCTTCCACAAGCTCAATTTTTCCGAACGCAATTACGCTTTTAATATTCAGCGCCCAGTCGCCCGGATTTTTATAGCCGCCGTCATACACGGTAAAGCAAACCTTATTACATTCTTTGAGCGCGTCAATTTTATGCCCCTGTTTTGCGCCGTGAAAATAGATTTTACCGTCCGTTTCGTCAAAGAAATGGTTAATCGGAACGCCGTACGGATAGCCGTCCTCACCGATAAAAGAGAGTACTCCCCTTTTTTCGTTTTTAAGGATTTTAACACATTCCTCTTCTGACAGCTCTTGCTTTTTTCTTCTCATCTGACGAAACATTTTTTCACCTTTATTTCTCAAGCGTTATTTTTAAAACTACAGGATTATGGTCGGAAACAACAAATCCGAGGTTTTGGTTTTTGCAGGACTCAACCTTAATATTATCCGAAACGATAAAGCCGTCTATCAGGTAGTACTGGAAGGTATCCTTATCGGCATTTTCATAAGGCTGGTCAAGGCTTCTGCAGGACGGAACAGACGAATCCATAAGGAACTGCCACTTGCCGTCAAACTGCGTAACATCAATTTCGCCTGCTGCCCATTTGCCCTCCTGGGCAGGATATTTTGTTTTATCCGCAGAGGAGAAAATCTGGTTGAAATCGCCGCCTGCAATAACATAGTTTCCGCTTTTCGCTTCGGAAGAGAGGAAATCGGCAAGCATCTTTGTCTGGGCAATTTTGCCCTCGCCGTCGTCATACGCTTCAAGGTGAAGGTTTACAAGCACAAGCTGCTTGTCGCTGCCTTCAATATCAACTCTTGAAACAAGCAGGCAGCGCTTGAGATTAACCATACTTACAGGCCAGGAAAACGGAATGGGAAGCTGTCTTCTTTCTGCGTCTGTAATCGGATATGACGAAAATGTTGCAACGCCCGAATCAACCTTGCCCATAGGCGGAATGGGATAGGGAAGATAAGCTACTTTGAAGTTATTTGCAAATACACTGTTAAAGCCGTTAATCGAGGACTGAAGAATTTCGTACTCGTTAATATGCTCGCTTCTTGAAGAATCCCTGTCAACCTCCTGGAAATAAATAATATCGGGGTTGACATTTGCCAATTCCTTTACAACGCCTTCCATATTACTGCGTACTCTTTCTTCATCGGCAGTTTTAACCGAGGAGCCGCCGTCCATAAAGAAATCCGCGTTATCACCCAAAGCTCCGTAGCCGATATTCCAGCTCATAACGGTTAAGCTGTCGCCGACTTTAAGAGTTTTATCGGCTGTGCCGCCGATTTCAAGCTCGGCAGTGATTTGAGCAGGCTTGTATTCGGTTATTGAAAGAAAACCGATAAGCCCTGCAAATAAAACAACAATTACAAGCAATACAATTCCGATTCCCTTAAAAATCTTAAAGGGTACGGAACGCTGTTTTTTCTCTTTGTTTTTCATATTATCCTCTCCTCATAAAGGTGTTATTTATTGTTTATCCAATCCTCTTTTGTAAGAAGATTTGCGTACGATTTTCTTATTTCGCCAACCTGCGGAAACCAGAGCTTTTCAGTTGTATGATGATATTTAAAGCCAAGCTTTTCCTGAACCCGTTTTGATTTTTCGTTTCCGTCGGAATAGCCGCACCATACACGGTTGACTTTCAAATTCTCAAAGGCGTAACGGATAAGCTCCCTTGAAGCCTCGGGAATAAGTCCCCTACCCCAATGCGGGAATCCTATCCAGTAGCCGAGCTCACATTCGTCTTCACTTTTTGCAAGGTCACTGTTAAACATAAGACCTATACTGCCAACGGGTAATCCCGTCTCTTTAAGCACAACCGCATAGGTTTCGGGCTCGGACAAAACGGTTTTTATTATTTCAAGACTGTTTTTTACGCTCGTATGCGGCTTCCAGCCTGCAGGCGGTCCGACACGCTCATCTTTTGCATATTTGTATAACTCTTCTGCGTCCGCTTCCTCCCACGTACGGAGGACAAGTCTATCTGTTTCAAAAATCATTTTACTTCCTCTTTTTCGGCTCGGGCAATTCGTTATACATATTTTTGACCAAATCACAAATAAACTGCTTATTATCAACCTCATCAGCAAGGAGCATTTCCTTTGCGCCGTCATAAGGGATTTCCTTTTTCGCTTCAGGCATCTGCTCTGTTGCAGATTTTGTTATCTTCACAAGAAAACGATCGTCATATATTCCGCCGAAAATTTTTCCCTGATAATAAAGTATGTATTCGCCCATCATAGCGCGGTATGTAATTTCATCAAGTCCCGACAACTGTTCAAGGACAAAATCAAGATATTCTTTGCTTGAGGACATTTATATTTCTCCTAATTACTTTCTTAAAATATCAAGCGTGTGGTGAGACGCGCCGATTAAATCCTGACGTTCGCAAATTGCAAGATGGTATTCCATCCATTTTTCAAAGGTTTCGTCATCCATTTTATCAATGAGTTCATCGTTATATCTCGTAGCCCCGTCAGTTGCAACGAGCTTTATCCTTTCAACAGGCAATTCACTGTCAAGTGAAGCAATATCCTCGGTTCTGACCAATTCAAAAACTTCCTTTGGCTCGCTTTTGCAATGCCAGTCGGGTGAGAGCATATTTTCTTTGATTACGCTGTTAAGATTGTTCGCACCGAAAACATAGTTAATAATCGTCGGCTCATTCATACAGTAGGCGACAAGAATATATCCGCTTTTTTTAGTAACCCTGACCGCTTCGGATAACGCCTTGATTTTATCTTCCATTGTATAAAGGTGATACATCGGTCCGAGCAGCATTGTCAAATCAAACGAATTGTCAGAAAGTACAGACAAATCCAAAGCATTTCCCTGAATTGCGTTTATTTTTTCCGTACCGTCAAGCTTTGAACTGAGTACTTCAAGATTATGGGAAACAAGTTCGACAGCCGTAACGGAGTAACCCTCTTTAGCAAGAGTAACACTGTATCTGCCGGTACCTGCACCAACCTCAAGAATTTTCGACTCGGTAATATCGGGAAGATACTTTTTTATGTATTTCATTGTAGTAAGAAACTCGACTTGACCGTGACGGGACAGAAGCCGACCTTCTTCGTCGTAGTTGTTATAGTATTCGCTGATATAATCCATTGTTTAACCTTTCTTTTTTGTCATCAATACTACCGTCTCGACGTGCACCGTTCTCGGGAACAAATCAAACACGGAAAGCCTGTCCGTTTTGTAGCCGTAATCCTTAAAAACCGCGCAGTCGCGCGCAAGAGTAGCCGGGTCACACGACACATAGACTATTCTTTCGGGGTTCATTTCGCTGACTGTTTTAATAAGCTCCCCGTCGCAGCCCTTTCTCGGCGGATCAAGAATAATGCAGTCGGGCTTAATGCCCTTTTCCTTTAACATTTTTGCGGCGTCCGACGCATCGCCGCAAAAAAATTCGGCATTTTTAATAATATTTATTTCTGCGTTTATCCTTGCGTCCTCAACCGCTTCGGGGACAATTTCAACTCCGATAACCTTTTTGACTTTATCTGCCATTGAAAGACCTATTGTTCCGGCTCCGCAGTAAAGGTCAAGCAGAGTTTCTTTTCCGCTCAAACCGGCATACTCCGCCGCTTTTTCGTAAAGCCTTTGCGCCTGATTTCTATTGACCTGATAAAAGGATAAAGGCGAAATCCTGATTTTGTTGCCGCAAAGAATATCCGTAATATAACCGTCGCCGAAAATATTTATACATTTTTTACCGAGAATTACGTTTGTTTTTTCACGGTTGATATTAAGCACCAGAGTTTTTATATTTTCAATTTTCTTAAGCCTTTTTTCAAGGTCGTTCGCCTCGGGCAGGCTGTCGGCGTTAATAACTGCGCACACCATTATTTCACCCGTTGCAGCGGCTTTTCTTAAATATATATGCCTTAACACGCCCTTATGCGTTTTTTCATCGTACAGGGAAATGTTTTTATCTCTTATCCACTCTCTGAAAACATCGGTAATTTCCGAGAATTCTTCGGGCTGTAAAAGGCAGTCGGAACAGTCAATAATTCTATGCGACCTCGGCGCAAAAAATCCGATTTTTATTTCTTTATCAAGTCCGACCGGAAACTGCGCTTTGTTTCTGTATCTTGTTGTTTCGCCGCCGCAGACGCTTTCGGCTTTAATATCAATATGCGAAAGACGGGAAAATGCCTGCTCAACTCTGTCTTTTTTTGCATTCAATTCCGCTTCGTACGAAATATGCCTGTAGGCGCAGCCGCCGCAGGAATTGAAATACGGGCAGTCAACGGGAATTCTGTCCTCCGACGGCTCTAAAATATCAACTATCTTACCTATGGCGTAAGTCTTTTTTGACTTTATGATATGCACCTTTAACCTGTCGCCGACAGCAGCATTACCGACAAAAACAGCCATGCCGTCACAGTGACCGACACCGCTTCCCTCAGCAGTGTAGCCGTCAACTGTCAATTCAATTTGAGCGTTCTTTAAAAGCATTTTTTCACCCGACAGATTATATTTAGATTATTGTAACATTTATCGGGTAAAAATACAACTAATCGGATGCAATTTTTTCGGCGCAGACGGTAAAGGAAAAGCTGTTTGAATAAAGGGTATAGGTGTGCTTTCCGCTCTTTTCGGATTTATAGAGGTTTGAAAACGGCTCAAACTCTCCGTCAAAGCCTATAAGCGACAGGTTTTCCTGCGCCTTTAAAGCGTCCGAATAGCAATAGGCGGAAAAAATAAGCTTTATTTCTTCAATAACCGTCTGTGCGTCTTCAAGCGCAAATTCATCCTTTTGCGCCGTGACATAAACGGAATTGACCGTCCCGTTTTCAAGGGTTTCAAGAGTTAAAAGAAGCCTGCTGTTCCCCGTAGTCAAAAAGCAGTACATACCGCCGTTTTCATCGGAAAGAAAGCTGTCCGTAGAAAGAAGCTTTTCTCCCTTTTGGAAATTATATCTTTCGCAAAAATCAAAAACGTCAAAATCCGTTTGCACCGAACAGGAAGCCAAAAGAAATATAACCGTCAAAACCGCAACCGCTATTTTTAATTTCATATATTTTCACCTCTGAAAAATATATGATTTTTTTCATTTCTTAATGATTTATTCATAAAGATGTGTTATAATTATTAAATAATCAATTCTTCAAAAAGGAGTTGACGCTGTGTTTAAGAATTTTAAAAAGTATCCGAAGACTAAAAAGGTACGAATTACCGTAATTCTTTGTATACTTGCAATACTTGTGGGCGTAATTGTCTACGAGATAGTCAAGCCCGCCCCTCTGCCCGAATACGAGGTTGTCAAAGCCGAAAAGGGCAGTATTATGGAAACCTTTACCGCAACGGGCAACGTCGAAAGCGGTAACCCGAGCGTTTACACCGTACTTGACGGGGTAAAGGTTATTGAAGTGAAGGTCAATGTCGGCGACAAGGTTAAAACCGGTGACGCTCTCGCCTCCTTTGACACAAGCGGCGTTACGCCGAAGCTTAATGAGGTAAAGGGCGAATATGACAAGGCTCTTTCCGCTTACAAAAAAGCGGTTTCCGAATCCAAGGACGCAGTTTCAAAGCTCGAGCAGACCGAAAATGAAATAGGCGCGCTTGAGCAGCAGATAGCCGTGCTTGAAAATGAAATTGCCGCGGCAAAGGAAGAGGAAAGCAAGCAGCTTGAAATACCGGAAACAAAGGTTGACGGAGAATATACGGGTGAAGCGTATACCAAGCAGCAGATATCCGATTTTAAAAAGCAATTTCTTGAAAACGGCGGAACAGAAGAACAGTTCAACCGGATGATAGCAGTTCTTAACGCAATTGAAACCGCAGCTAAAAACTCAAAGCAAAACAGTATGAGCGCAGAACAGCTTGCCCAAAAGCTTAAAGATTCCTCCTCGGGCAAGTCGCTCCAGTTGGCGCAGCTTCAGACGCAGCTTACATCACTTAAAACACAGCAGTCTTATTACGAATTACAGACAGGCGACACGGTCACAAAGGCGTTAAAAACCGTTGTTGACCTTAAGGAAAAAGAATACGAACAGCTTAAAAACGCCGTTGACTCCTTAAACACCGGCTGGTTTGCAACCGGCAACGGAATAGTCACAAAGGTTAATATCACCCCGGGTGAATTATTTACCTCGGCAAAATCCTCTTCCGGCTCAAATATGGACTTTTCACAGATTCTCGGTATGATAAGCGGCGGCGAAGCGGATCTTACAAGCCTTTTATCGCAGTTGACCTCAACCTCCTCTTCAAATGAAGCGGTGGGCATTCAGGTCGATAATTACGACAGCTTTTCAGCCTCGTTTAATGTCGGAAAATACGATTTACTAAATCTCAAGGTCGGTCAGAAGGCAAAGGTTACCTCTCTTGACAGCGAGTATGAAGGCGTTGTGGAATATGTTTCGGCAACCGCAAGCGAAAGCTCGGGCATTGACATTTCTTCAATTGCAAGCTCTCTTACGGGCGCTACGAACAGTTCAAATTCGGCTATAGCAAGAGTTAAAATTCTTAAGCCGGACGAAAAGATTATTATAGGCTTTGACGTGGATATTTCCGTAAATATCGGCGAGGTTGACGACGTCATTGTTCTTCCCGTTGAGTCACTGCGATTTGAAAACGGACAAAAATTTGTATTCGTTTATAACGAAGAGACAAAGACCGTTGAAAAGAGAACTGTTGAGCTCGGAAGCAGTGAGGATACAAAATACGAGATTTCTTCAGGTATTTCAGAGGGCGAACTGATTATTAAAAATCCCCTTTCCGCCCTTAATGACGGCGATAAAATAACGGTTAAAAAGTAATCCTTTTTTAGGGAGTTTTCATATTGAATATCAAGGAAAACATCAGAATAGCGATTTTCAGCATTAAAACAAACCTTATGCGTTCACTGCTTACAATGCTGGGAATTATAATAGGTGTTTCAAGCGTAATTGCAATTGTCACCGTAGGCGACGGCGGCAGGGATTACATCATAGGTCTTATCCGTGATATGGGCTCGTCCGCAATTAACATTACGGTTGATTCGGGCGTCGCCACGCCCTCTGACTACATTACGTCAGCGGATATTGCCGCCATTAAGCAGCTTGACGGGGTCGATTATGCCTCGCCTGCGGTTATCGGCATGGGCGGAATTCAGGTCGGCGACGACTCGGGCTTCGGAATACTTATCGGCGCAAATACCGATATTCAGAAAATCATGAAAACCGACTGCACATACGGAAGATTTTTTACCGAGGAGGAATACAATTCCGCAAAGCAGGTTGCCGTTATAGATAACGGCAGCGCGGTTATGCTTTTCGGAAGAGAGGACGTAGTCGGCGAAACTGTCAAATACACCTTTAACGAAATTACCGTAAATCTTAAAATAATCGGCGTTGCGGACAACGGAATGGGTATGTTCGGCGGCGACACGGAATCGGCAGTGGAATCGATGTCGGCTCTTACGGGCGGCTCCTCGGTCAAGTACTGTTCGCTGATGGTCCCTGCTACGGTCTCACTTGAAATAGTGGACGCTGACGACAGATTTGAATCGGTTTACCTTACCGCAAACGATGAAAGCCAGCTCGAGTCTGCAGGCAACGCTGCGCAAAATCTTATCAAGGCAAGGCATAACAATTTTGAAAGAGACTGCTACACGGTTGTAAATATGGCAACCTACATTGACCTGCTCGACTCGGTAATTCATATTTTCACCATTTTCATTGCCGCAGTAAGCGCAATTTCACTTGTAGTCGGCGGAATAGGCGTTATGAACATAATGCTCGTCTCCATTACCGAAAGGACAAGGGAAATCGGCATTAGAAAAGCCCTCGGCGCAAAGACGGGAACAATTATGTTCCAGTTTTTGACCGAGTCAATAATCCTTTGTATGATAGGCGGAGTGATAGGACTCATAGTCGGTATTGTCGGCGCGGTTGCCGTGTCCCATATTATGAACGTACCGCTTCAGGTAAAGCTTTCAACGATAGCGCTCGCGGTCGGATTTTCAAGCGCTATAGGAATTATTTTCGGCGTGTACCCTGCACGGCGCGCGGCGCTTATGCCGCCGATAGAGGCGTTGAGGAGAGATTAAAATGGAGGAACAAAATTACAAATTCAGCAAGCCTCTTTTGACTTTGACTATAATTGGGGCAGTCAAACTTATACTTGCTTTTGTACTGTTTCTTTTTTACATTTCTGATGCCAATTATATTATGTCCGCTTTAGCCACTTGGTTTATCATGTTTGAGGTAGCAACAGATATGTCAACATGGTTTTTGGCTCAACCGATTATTGTTCTTGTATTGTCCGTGATTATTTGTTTCAAAAGGCACTCTAACGAAAAATCATCTAAAACGGATTATCTTTTGACTGTAATATGCGCTGTCGTTTGGGTAATTGCAGGTTTGATGTGCCGTGAATTAGTAATGATTTGGAGATAAAACGAGATTATAGTATAAATTACACACAAAAAAGTAAAGAAGAGGACGGAAATTCCGTCCTCTTTTTGTCATTCTGAGCGAAGCGAAGAATCTCAACCGATTAGTAGGGGCGGATATCAGCCGCCCGTAA
This sequence comes from uncultured Clostridia bacterium, assembly GCA_937884975.1. Classification (GTDB taxonomy): domain Bacteria; phylum Bacillota; class Clostridia; order Oscillospirales; family Acutalibacteraceae; genus Fimenecus. The sequence continues at coordinate 12,582 of CAKZZS010000075.1, forward strand.
AGTCAGATGTAAATTAAACGGTCGACCGCAGGAAAGCCCCTACAACACACCAACCCCGAGTGTTAGCTCGGGGTTGGTGCGTTTTGTTTCCCTCAAGGGGAAGGCTTTTTAAGGTTTACTCTGACTTCGTTTCTGTCAATGCTTTTTCCTGCTTTTCAAAGACGATTTTGTCGTCCTTTACTGTGCAAAGATAGCTTTCATTCGCAGTAATCGAGCCGTCAAGCATTTTTTCGCTTAAAAGGTCCTCTATCTGACTGCCTATTGCACGTCTTAAGGGTCTTGCGCCGTAAACGGGGTCATAGCCCGCAGCCGCAATTTTTGTAATAACCTCAGGTGAAAAATCAACGTCAATATCCATATCCTTTGCCCTCTTTTTAAGGGTTTGAAGCATACGCTTTGCTATTTCCTCAATTTCATCCTTTGAGAGCCTGCTGAATACGATTATATCGTCAATTCTGTTTAAGAACTCGGGTCTGAAGGTGTTTTTAAGCTCGCCCATAACGGCGTCCTTAACATCCTTTACGTCCTCATGCTCCTCATCCTCGTTCGCCGCGAAGCCGAACTTTTTGATTTTTTCGGTTATAAGCCTTGCGCCGATATTTGAGGTCATAATGATAATGCAGTTTTTAAAGTCAACCTTTCTGCCCTGCGAATCGGTCAGTACGCCGTCGTCAAGTATCTGAAGAAGAATGTTGAATACGTCCGGATGAGCCTTTTCAACCTCGTCAAGAAGCAGTACCGAATAAGGCTTTCTGCGTATTTTTTCCGTAAGCTGTCCGCCCTCGTCAAAGCCGACGTAACCGGGAGGAGAACCGATAAGCTTTGAAACGGTATGCTTTTCCATATACTCGGACATATCAAGGCGTATCATCGCGTTTTCATCGCCGAACATAGACGCGGCAAGAGCCTTGCAAAGCTCCGTTTTGCCTACGCCCGTGGGTCCTAAAAACAGGAACGAGCCGACGGGTCTTTTCGGATCCTTAAGTCCGACTCTGCCGCGTCTTATTGCCTTTGCAACCGCCGTGACAGCTTCGTTCTGACCTACAATTCTTTCGTGAAGCTCGTTTTCGAGGTTCAGAAGTCTCTGGCTTTCTTCAATAGTCAGCTGTGAAAGAGGAATACCCGTCCACGATGAAACAATATCAACTATTTCGCTTTCGGTTACCTCGTCCTTGATTCTCGTGTTCTGCTCCTTGAATTTTGCCTCTGCTTCGTCAACCTTCATCTGAAGCCCTTTTTCGGCGTCACGAAGGGTTGCGGCTCTTTCAAAATCCTGGGAAAGCACTGCAGACTCCTTTTCAGCCTGAGCCTCCTTTAACGCTTTTTCAAGCGATTTGAGCTCGGGCGGAGCAGTAAACGCGCGAAGCCTTACTCTTGACGCCGCCTCATCTATAAGGTCAATTGCCTTGTCAGGCAGGTATCTGTCGCCGATATAGCGGCTTGAAAGCTTAACCGCCGAAAGAATTGCCTCATCGGTTATTTTTACCTTGTGGTGCGCTTCATACCTGTCGCGAAGTCCCTTAAGGATTTCAACCGCTTCCTCTTCACTCGGCTCGCCTACGATTATAGGCTGAAAACGTCTTTCAAGCGCGGCGTCCTTTTCAATATTCTTTCTGTATTCGTCAAGAGTTGTTGCGCCGATAATCTGCAGTTCTCCCCTTGCAAGGGAGGGTTTTAAGATATTTGCCGCGTCAACCGCGCCCTCTGCGCTTCCCGTACCGATAAGCGTGTGAACCTCGTCAATAAACAGGACGGTATCCTTTGAAGCAATAACCTCGTCAATGACGCCCTTAATTCTTTCCTCGAAATCGCCCCTGTACTTTGTGCCTGCAACCATACCCGTAAGGTCAAGGGAAACGAGCTTTTTATCTCTTAAAAGCTCGGGAACCTCGCCCGAGGCAATTTTCAGCGCAAGTCCCTCGGCTATTGCGGTTTTTCCTACGCCGGGTTCGCCGATAAGACAGGGGTTGTTTTTGGTTCTTCTCGACAGAATCTGGATAACTCTTTCGATTTCCTGCTCCCTGCCGATAACAGGGTCAATTTCGCCCTTTTTTGCCATTTCGGTAAGATCTCTGCCGAACTGACCGATAGCGGACTGTTCTCCGTCGGGTGAAGCGGACTGACTGTTGCCTGCCTTGCCCGTGCCCATAAGCGCCTGACTGATTTCACTGATAACCGTACTGCCTGCCACGCCGAGCTGATTCATAATCTGGCTTGCGCTCGAATCGCCGTCACGGGCAATTGCAATTAAAATGTGTTCCGTGCCGATTAACGACTGACCCATCTGGTGGGCAACGGAATTTGAAATTGTCAGTATTTCCTTTGCTTTGGGCGTAAAATCATTCTGATTTAAAGCCGTAGGCATTCCGACGCCGATTATTCTTTTGACAAGTGAAACTACTTTACTTTCAGTTATCCCGTGTCTTGAAAGAACAATTGACGGAACAGTCGAAGTGTCGGACAAAATGCCTATCAATATGTGTTCACTGCCGATGTAAGTATGTCCTAAATCCTCGGCAGCCTCAACCGCAGTGTTTAAAGCGTTATTGGCTTTTTCCGTAAAGCCTGTGAATTTATACATAATAAATCACCTCATTCCAATTTGCTTCTTACCATATCTGCCCTCTCTTTATCTCTTTGAGTTTTGTCAAGCTTTACACCTTTACTTGTGTTAATTGTCGCCGGCTGTAAAACTATCGTCATTTCGTCGAGCTCCTTCGTGTCGAGCGGAAGAATTCCGACTGCCGCGCCGAGCCTGACAAAGGAGACAAGCTCAAGAAGTTCATTAGTTGTAAGAAGTCTTGCCGATTTAAGAATTCCGTATGCACGGTAAATTCTGTCCTGTCCCGAAAGCGAGGAGACAAACTCCTTTCTTGCGGAACGCTCCTGATTTATAATCTGTGTAGTAATTGATTTAAGATTTGCTATCGCAGCCTTTTCGCTGATTCCGAGGGTGAGCTGATTACTCAACTGGTAATATTCGCCCACCGCCTGAGCGCCGTTTCCGAACAAGGGACTGATGGAAAGTCCGAGCTTTGAAACGGTTGCGGACAGCTTTGAAATCTGACCTATGCGTGAAAGCGCGGGAAGATGAAGAATAACGCTTGCTCTCATACCCGTACCCAGGTCAAGCGGTTTTTCCGTAAGATATCCGAGCCTTTCGTCAAACGCAAAGTTAAGATGACGGTTTAATTTATCGTCAATTTTGTTTGCCTTTTCAAGCGCCTCTTCAAGGGAAAGTCCGCTTTTCATAACCTGAAGTCTGATATGGTCATCCTCGCAAAGCATTATGCTTACGTCCTCATCCTCCGACAGGAGCAACACCCTGCCGTCCGAGTCGGAAGCAAATTCCTCGCTGATAATCTTTCTTTCCGCAAGTGACGCCGCCTGAAAAGCGGTCAGCTCCTTCATATTTATTGCCTTTAATCCGAGGTTTTCCTCTTCGGCGGCTTTTACGATAAGCTCGTTAAGCTTCAGCCTTGAGGGCACGTCAAGTCTCCATGGAAAGGCATAGCCCTGAACATTTCTTGCAAGTCTTACTCTTGTGGAAACAACCGTGTCACTCTGGTCGCCTGCGCTCAGATACCATTTAGCCATTTTCTTTGCCCTCCAACGCTCTTATTTCGTCACGAAGCGAAGCCGCTTTTTCGAAGTCCTCTTTTTCAATTGCCTTATTGAGTTCTTCGCGAAGCTCAACTATTTTTGACTTTTCGTCAGTTTCATTACTTTCATTCGTCACGGCATTGAGCGGAACCTTTCCCTCATGCCTTGTATTTCCGTGAAGCCTCTGAATTGACGGCATAAGCTTATCAAAAAACGTTTCGTAACAGTCTGCGCAGCCGATTCTTCCGCTTTTTACAATATCGTTAAAAGAAGAGCCGCAGTTGTCGCATTTTACCGTATTTGCACTTAAAGCCGCAACAGGAGTGTCCGCAAAGAAATCGCTTAACAAATCCGAAAAGCTGAAATTAAAGCCTGAAAATACATCGTTTATTCCAAGCGCCTTTGCGCAGTCGGAGCAAAGATGTCCCTGTGTAACCTCGCCGTTTATTATCCTTTTAAAATGAGTGGTGGCCTGAGCCTTACCGCATGACTGACACATCATAATAAATACCTCCTTTTGTCACTCAATGGTGGTTAAAAGCATATTTTTGAATATCGCCGCTCTGGCTTTATCCCTGTATTCGGTCGGGATATTCATATACGCCTTTTCGTTTGTTGCCGAAAGCATAAGCTTTGCCTGTTGAGCAGTAATTATATCCCTGCCGTTAAGATTAAGTATATGCGCGCGGCAGGTTTTTTCGTCAAGTGACGGACCTATAGCGTTAATCAGCTGCATTTTAAGCGTGGAAGCGGAATAATTTGCCCTGGTTATTCTGATATAACCGCCGCCGCCTCTTCTGCTCTCAACTATGTATCCGTGCTCGGGCGTGAACCGTGATGAGATTACATAGTTTATCTGACTGGGTACGCAACCGATTTTTTCGGCAAGCTCGTTACGCTGGATTTCCGTACTGCCCTCATCGTCAAGCATATCGGAAATCATCTGCGCAATAATATTGCTTAAATTCACTTGAGTCACCTTCTTTGATTTTTGCATTTTTGACTTTGACTTTCTTTGACCTTTACGGTTTCTATTATAGCGTCTGTTCGAAAAAGGTCAAAGGTCAAAAAAGGTCAAATTTCATTAGCAAAGTGTAGTTTTCTCTTATTTTCTCGTTTTTTCTCTTATTTTCACATATTTTGCTTATTTTTTTAAATATGTCAATACATTTATTTTATGCCGAAAGTCAAACTTTTATTCACCCATCAGCCCGTCCTTTCATAATATGTCACTGTAGGGCTAACCTACGAAAGGAGGCAGAACAGTGAACTTCTTTGGAAACAACACATGGTTGATCGTTATTATCATCGTTATCCTTCTTTTCGGCGATAATAACAACGGCGGCTGTGGCTGCGGTTGCAACAACAACGGCTGCTGCTGAAAAGTGAAATAAATCCCGTAGGATTTGTGAAGTACGCTTCGCGTGTGAAATATCCTTCGGACGTTGACCAAATTTATTTTACTTCACTTTTCGTGAAACGAAAAACTTCACGCCGATAACGGTACTTCACATTTTGCTTTGCAAAATATTTCACAAAAAACTCCCGCCGGCAAAAGCTGACGGGAGTTTGATTTTATTTAATATATTCCGAGTGTTTTGCAGTTTTCGACGTGCTCCTCATACGTTGCGGCAAAAAGTCCGTCATGCGGCTCTTCGGTCTGAATTGCAAAGAAGAGATAATCGGTTTCCGGCGGATAGAGCGCCGCTTTTATTGACTCAATTCCGGGGTTGCAGATAGGTCCTGCCGGCAAGCCCTCACAGCGGTATGTATTATAATAGTATTTAAGCGTATCAACCTTTTCGGGATATATTTCCTCGATTACGCCGGTAACATAGTTAATAGTCACGTCGCATTGAATCTGCATTCCCTCGTCAAGACGGTTATAGAGAACGGAAGCGATATTTGCTCTCTGTTCGTCAAGAAAGGCTTCCTTTTCGATAATTGAAGCAACAGTGAGTATTTCGTGCCACGAATAGCCGAGCGCCTTTGCCTGCTGACGCATTTCCTCGGTTATATAGCTCTCCCCTGCTTCAAGCAGCTTTTCGATAATCGTTCTCGGCGTATCGTTTTGCTTATCGATTTCAATTGTGCAAGGATACAGATAGCCCTCTAATTTAAAGCAGATATTTTCATCATCCGGTTCCTCGCTTACGAGAGCAAATTCGGAAAAATCGCCCTCCTGCGCTTCCTTTATAAAATCATCCGCGGAGCAGATTCCGTTTTCTTCCAATTTCCACGCAAATCGGACAAGTGTATAACCCTCGGGAAGCGAAATCATTACTCCAACGTCTTTATTTTCAACGCCTACGTTCCCGTCGTCCTGAACGCTGCCGTCAGTATCTTGGTTGTTCTCCGTTCCGTTTACCGATACGGCGTCGTCACCGAAGTCAATATCGGCAGGGTTTACTTCCTTTTTGCAGGAGGTAAACGCAAAAACCGTAATTATAAATACCAGTAAAATTGCAATAATCCTTTTCATACAAATACCCCACAAGAGTTTGTGTGACTAATTTTACTATTTTTCGACATTGTTGTCAACCGAGCGCGTATTGGTAAAGAATGATAGTTTTTCGTTAAATTCATATTATACTTGTTGGGGCTTCATACCATCCGCCCGTTTAATTTATATCCGACTTTACGGGAGGGCGCTTTAGACCCTCCCCTACGAATCGGTTGAGATTCTTCACCTGCGTTCAGAATGACATTTTATCGTTCCGAAGGAACACTTCACGCGTTTCCTTTTGAAACGTACTTCACGTTGTTTAATAACAACACTTCACAAATTCGTAAGAATTTATTTCACGGGCGGTTAATAACCGCCCCTACGGGTTTGATAATCATCCTCGCACACTGTAGGGGTGGGTTTCCACGCCCACCCGTTTGCCGCTTTTGCGGCAAATTGCCCGTAAACGGGCAACGGGACGGGTGACCCGTCCCCTACAAATCGGTTAAGATTCTTCGCTTTCGTTCAGAATGACATTTTATCGTTCCGAAGGAACACTTCACGCGTTTTCTTGAAAACGTACTTCACGTTGTTTAATAACAACACTTCACAAATTCGTAAGAATTTATTTCACGGGCGGTTAATAACCGCCCCTACGGGTTTGATAATCATCCTCGCACACTGTAGGGGTGGGTTTCCACGCCCACCCGTTTGCCGCTTTTGCGGCAAATTGCCCGTAAACGGGCAACGGGACGGGTGACCCGTCCCCTACAAATCGGTTGAGATTCTTCACTTGCGTTCAGAATGACAGATTATATACAGCAATACACAGTGTAATACCCGATTTCGAATTGACATTTATTTTCAAAGTAGTATAATATTTACGGAAAATATTTTTTAGGAGATAAGAGTATGAATTACTACAAAATGAATATTGCAGGACTTGACAGAGAGCTTCCTATCTGCAGGGTTACGGACGACCTTTACATCGGCGCATTTGTAATTTTCGGCGATCAGGAACTGACTGTAGCCTGCGGCAAGGCTCTTCTTGAAAAGGCTCCCAAATACGATTACCTTATAACTGCCGAAGCAAAGGGTATTCCGCTTATTCACGAAATGGCGCGTCAGAACGGCGACAAAAAATATATGCTTGCAAGAAAGTATCCGAAGCTTTATATGACAGGCGTATTTGAAGTCACCGTAAACTCCATTACAACCGATAAGGTTCAGAAGCTCTATCTTGACACCGCCGACGCGGAAATGATGAAGGGCAAAAAGATACTCATTGTTGACGATGTTATTTCAACGGGCGAATCCTTAAGGGCAATTGAAAAGCTTGTTGAAAAGGCAGGCGGCGAAATCTGCGGAAGAATGTGCATTCTTGCAGAGGGCGACGCGCAGAACCGTCCGGATTTGGTTTATCTTGAGAAGCTCCCCGTTTTCAATGCAGACGGAACAGTTAAAGAGTAAAATAACAAAAAAAACACCTGATGAGCTTGGATTCATCAGGTGTTTTTATTTTTCGAATTTATCCTGCAAGCGCTTTGTCGATTTGCGCCAAATCAAACGCGTCCATACAAAAATCCGAATTCATATCATACATATAATAATCATCAACATTTATTTCGTTAAATCCCAGAACACAGCTTTCCATAGCGGCATAGTCCGAAACAGTTATTACGCCGTCTGCATCAATATCCCCTACAGGTACAAAACCGTAGTTGTTTGTCCTTGCAAATTCTTCGGCATAAGTATTCTTAAGACCGTAAATCGTTTCAAGAGAAACGCATCCGTTAAAAGCAGTTTCATCAATGCTTATCACTGTTTCGGGAAGAGCAATGCTTTTGAGTGCGGTACAGTTTTTAAAAGCATATTCATCAATATAGTTTATTTGATAAGGCAAAACAACGCTTTGGATAAAATCGCAGTCCTCAAACGCATTTCTGCCTATTTCAACAAGTTCCACAAATCCAAAATCCCTTGAAAGCTTTACATCTGTCTCACTGCCCGTATACTTCGTTGCAACCGCGTAACTGCAAGAAAAATCCGACACGCCCTCAATATACTGATCCACAGCGTATCTTTCGGGATTATATATTCTGGCAAGCTCAACCTCATAGTTATTATCCATCGGGAAATAATAATAACCGTTTTCTCCTGCAAACTTACTTACAGCGCCTTTTGCGCGAGAAGAAAAAACAAGGCAATGCTCAACATGATTACTGGTAATTCCTTCGAAGGCATCAAAAGCAATATGTGTGTCCGGATTTTCAAATATTATCAGGTCAAGATTAACGCAGTTCAAGAATGCCCGATTTCCGACACTGCCGACACCGCTCGGAACAACAACCTTTTCAAGTGAGGTGCAATTCTGAAAGGTTCTGCCTCCGATTTCAACTAACGTTTCGGGTAATACTACACTTTTAATATTTGTATTGTCCGCAAAAACAGAGTTGCTGTTAATGCTGAGTATCCTGTAACCGTCAATGTAAGCCGGTACAACTACATCAACATCATCTCCGTAGTATTTAAGCAATCTTGCCTGCTTTTTATACTCATTTGTTACCGAGTAAAGCCAATTGCCCGTTTCGTCATATCCTGCAAAGGCATAAACAGGTAAGATAATCACCACCATTACAACACACATAACTAAAGCAAGTATTTTCTTTTTCATAGAAATGCCTCCTTTTATTCATAAAATATCACAAGCAGGTGTCAAAGCCGTGTCATTTTCAAAAAAATTTTAAACTTTACAGTAGGTGTCAAGTCAAGGCTTTTTTCAAATTTATTTTAAATCAATGTCAAAGAAATAAAAAGCACCGATTACTTGCATTTTGTCAAGCAGAGCTTGCAAAGATGATATTTTCAATTTTCAGCGTAGCAGAGAAAAACCGCTCCGTCAATAGAAAAACGGATAATTGAACTCTACTTTTAGTAGAAATTTGTCTTTGAATGTATTCTGACTTTGACGGGCGGATAATATCCGCCCCTACGTGTTTGCCCTGACGGGCAAATTGTCGCTGTCGGCGACAACGGGATGTCGAGGTTAC
>CAKZZS010000076.1 GCA_937884975.1 uncultured Clostridia bacterium
CATTAATTGCCCTGAATAGAACATCCTCCGCCCAATCGCCTTGCTGCTTATTGGTGATGAACTCTGAAGATGCCTGTGTAGGCATCGAAGCTTCACTACGCGGTTCATCAAAGTCGATAAGACCTATATTCTCGCTATTATCAGCATCATCACTGTTATCGTCATCGGGTTCAGCATAGATAGTAACCAACCCTTTTCGGCTAAAATCAGCCCATATACCATAACGTAAAGAAATTTCTTCCGATGTATCAAGACACTTATTTACAACTTCGTTGCTTAACGGAATATGTACAATATTATTGCTTATGTAGCCTTCTTGAATATGATCTATAGCATTACCGAGAACTGTAAAGATATAGCTGGGTCTGATTTTCATAGTTTTGTACCTCCTGATTATTTAACATATTGGTTTAACTGCTTAAAAGTGATGTTCTATTTATATGTCTCCATATAGTTTAATATATCATCTGCTGTAAGATTACCAATGGGTTCATTCCCCTCAGTACCATCAATCAATAATTCTAATAAGCCTTCATTTTTACCGTCAATAGGATCGTACCCACCATAAGAACCATATCCATTGATTACGCTCCAACGAGTGCCTTTGTAATCAAAATGAGTACGGTACATTGATGTATCAAGATAATCAACATTTACGTCAGGCATTATCTCCATTAGCTTTTGAATTTCATCAGCAATTTTTATTGTACTTTTATCTATCCATTCAATGCCTTTGTCTGTAAGTGTCTGTCTTAACTTTGTCATTTCTTCACACATTTTCATTGTTATCAATCCTTTCAAAAAAACAGTTAGTCCCAAAGATCGCCAAAATATTTAAGCATTAACTCTCCTGCTTCTTTAATACTCTCGGCATTTTCCTCTTTGTAATAGCCATCGGCTTCAAGACACTTATATATACCTGTTACTATTTTATCAAGAATATTCTTCCATTCTTCCATAGTGCCGTCTTCACCGAGACTTACAGGACAACCTATACAAGTATCTCTCAAATATGCCAGTCGAGGAAGAATATAAATTAGAATGGAATAATCTAAGTTCCAAGTATCTTCTCTACGAAAGCCATATTTTTCAAAGAAATCATCACTATCTTTCTGACGACCTAAATCATCATAGGAGTAATCATTTGCGTTCTGTTTTGCCATTTCTACACATTGTTCAAGTGTATATTTCATTGTCGATACTTCCTTTCTTATATAATAAAATGCTGCGGGTAAGGATTTGCACCTTACAGGTTTTGCCGAGATATTGTGCAATTATAGCAAAACTCGTTTTAATTACCTCACACTTACTGACACTCTCATAAGTACACATCTGCGTGAGTGAGAAATGTACTTGACTACACGTTTACCTATTCCGCCACCGCAGCACTTATTATCAATTGTCTCTGTCCCTTTTTAGTTTCTTATTAGTCCACTTCTTTTTAGGTGGTGGAAACGAGCATTCACCATAAAGCTCTCTATCTGCATCATATATTTTATAAAAATCGTTATAAGACATAGAAGCAGCTCGCACCAACTCATCTTTGTTTTCGTATGTATTCAAATTAGCTAATGTACATCTCTGTTCGCAATTAGGACAGTCCGAGGATAACACATCATCTATCCAATAGCAACCGTCCATATTAGACGAGAATACACAACCACAAAGTTTACATTCAAAGATTTTAGGTATCGGTTTACCTTTTATAAGAGTTCTTTTCTCCATTTTATTACCCCAATTCACTATTAACTCCGTCCACCGACAAACCACCTTGCTTGTAGCTTTCGCTCATAACACAAAGAAAAGTATCAAGTACATCGCGAAACTTATCATCGTCTATGTAGTCAGCAAGCATTTCGTCCGGAGTTTCAAGGTCAATGTCCCCGTCAGATATTCCCTTTTCAAACCACATTTCTAATGCAGTTTCATTATTAGTTTGCCTTGCAAGCATATCCATAGCTCGGATAATTGCATAACGTTCGCTATCATTGTTGATTGTTCTGTACATCATAGTTATTTCCTTTCTTTTCTCGAATGTCACCAACTATGATGTCCTTAAAATGTTAATTTAATCTATTACAGATTGATTTCTTTATCGAATACAGCCTGTTCACCATACATATTCACAAACTTGTCCGTAACATAGACAGAATCATTCATTTCTCGGCTTAACAAATCCCATATACCTTTTAAACCGAGATAGTGAGAACAAGATTTATCACAGCCCTTTATGTAATACTTACAAGTATCTTTTTTCACGCATCTATCACATTTCATCACCGTTAAATTCCTTTTTAATAATAATATTTGGTAGCAGGTCAGCTCGGATTTACGGACTTCTCTGCATATATCCGTAAGCGCCAACTTACGGATATAAGATTTTTAAATAGATAACGATACCTTGCAGGGTATCATCAACTATCAGCATTGGAGCAGAACATAAGCCGTTACCTCGTGTTCTGCATAATCCAGCAGGAACTACTGCACTCCGGATAGTGGAGCCGTTTTCTTTTCCTGCTGGAAGGCTAAAGTTGGGTACAGTTGGATTTGAACCAACTTCGTTTTGCAAAATATCTGACAGCCCCAGAGGATTCCGTGGTGATCGGTCACGTCAAATGTACAATACTGTCAGACCCGCTTTACCATTTAAGCTATGTACCCATAGCCGTGGAAATCAACCACGGCATTATGAAAGGACGGGTAAACCCAATGAAGAAGTTTTTACGCTTATAGCGTAGTGTACGAGGATTTAAGAGTGTTCCCTTATCTCCTCGATATGGCATCGCATTACACGATGCCAATTAACAGGAGGTTGCACAATGCAACCGAGAACATAAGAATTGTGTTGGTCGGAAATACAGGTCATTACCCCGTGTCCCCGATATGACGGCTCCTGCGAACCGTCAATAGTTAAGGAGCCTATGACAACATCAGCAATGAAAATGTTGTTTAGGTGGTCGGAGCAGTGGAAGTCGAATCCACAACCCCAGCTTTAAAAGAGCTGTGCTCTATCCGGTTGAGCTATGCCCCGATAACCGTGATGTATGTTTGCGTCCCTATAGCATATATACAAGTGTGCGTTTGGAGAATACATCACGATAAATAGGTTTGGATAAATCCGTATAATGTTCTCTGTGATTTAATAATATATAAATTACTGCCGTTATGTCAGCCTCGTGGATCACTCCGTATCAAGATATAACATACTGTAAATTAACCATTTATCGAGGATTTCATAACACTTACTGTTTATCATTTACTCTTTAATCTTTATACCTCATAAAATGTAACGCTTATAATTTAATGCTTAAACCTTAAACTGTAAACTTTCCGCTTAAAATATTCAAACTTTTCTATTATCAACAATATTGTTCAAAATATCTGATAAATTCTGAAGATGAATATCATCTGCATTAGAGTTTACTTAAAGTAAACATTGTTATAAATTACTTATTACCAAATGTAAAAAAGTATCTTTTAATAGTCTTCTTTAACTTTGCACTATCAAACAAAGTATAGCGTTTGGAGTTTTCGACATAACAGCAGTAATAAACTAATTTTAATACTCTATCTGGATAAGAGTAGTCGCATTGGAAACCGATAATGCACTGTCGATTTCAGAAATAAAAGCGTCTATCTCCGCTTCAAGTTGCTTGATTGTTTCAAGTGTATTGACTGCATCAACAATCTCATATACCTGACTATCATAGAAACTCTTGCGTACCTTTTCGATTTCCGCAGAATTGGACTGGTCTTTATCCTTGTTGCCTGATGCGCTCTTGGCAAATTCCTCCGCACGTCTGTCGGCTTCTTCATTCTTACGGGTCATAAGGTCAACCGCTGCCTTGTAATTGTCTTTGAGTTTCTGCACAAGTTCCTGCTCCTCGGCAATGCCCTCGTTCTTCATATAGATAGCTTCAGCTACCGTATATTCAACACCGCCAACAGTTATTTTTGTCTGTGCGTTGCTCTGATTGATAGCCCTCTTGATAGCTTTCTTACGATTGATAAGAGTTCTGATACTGTCAAGGAGAGCCTTTTCATTTTTCTTCCAGTCGTTAGCCTTAACTCCCTTGACCTTTCCGTCACTTGCTTTGATAGCAGTTATAAATCCTGCTTCTTCAATTTCTTTTTCGATACGGTCTGTAAGAGTTTTGACTTCGCAAAGTCCCTTGTGAATGTTCATTTCTTCGGTCATAGATATGTACCTCCTACTAACGTTTAAAACTAAGATTTAATGTACCCTTGTCGGAGTTGCACCGACTAATACTTTTAAGGGCATAATCATAGATTACGGAATCGAACCGTCTTTGCACCATGCTTCAATACAAATTGTATTTCTGTG
>CAKZZS010000077.1 GCA_937884975.1 uncultured Clostridia bacterium
TCTTGCAGCTGTAAGGGTAATTTGATGTCACGCTCACTTTGCGGCGTTTTTGGGGGCGTTGTGCGGTCACCGCCCTTTAATTTTTGAGTTATGGACTTTGTGACGTGGATTGTATCACCATCTATGTCGTTCCACGTAAGGGCGTGTATCTCACCTTTGCGCATTCCGGTGTAGAACGCAATCATAAAGAATACATAGTAATACCATTCCTGTATGGTTCGCTGCTCTTTTTCGGCTGTTATTGCCGCGTATTCTGCTATGTGGATATAATCTAAGAACTCTCTATCAGTGTAAAAGTCAATTTTTTTCTTTTTTGTAGCGTTCGGGTCCTTGAAATTCTTGACTTTTTTCAAATTGTGATTTGGTATATACCCCACATCAACAGCATAGTTTAAAACGGCTCTAAGCTCGGCATACGCTGATTGTTTAGTGCGCACCGATAAACTATTGCCCTTGCTTGTTTTCATAGCGTTTACAGCTTTCCTCCACTCGTTCAGGACTGCTACCGTCAGCTTATCGACCTTTTTTTTGCCTAAAAAGGGCAACACATAATATTTTAACCTCCGTTGCATCTTATCTAAAGAACTCTCGCGCACATCATCTTTTTTGTAATTGTAAAATTCAACAGATAGGTCTTGCAATGTAACCTTTTTTGTTTTCTGCTTGCATTCGGCGGTCAATTTCGCATCAAGCTGTTGGGCTTCGCTCTTGCCGTATGCAGTGCGTTCTATCTGCTGATACTCTCCCATAAGGTCTTTGTATGCTACCCTGACACGGTATTTTTGCAAACCGTTCTTTTTTTCGCCTTTTACTTTGTAAATAGGCATAATATCACCTCCTTGTTTTTTGCACCGTCACTCTTGCTCCGTGGGATTGTGACAGTGCTATACTGTACGCAGGTACCCATATCGTATTAGCAAGAAGAATACCGAGAAGCAAGCCAATAATAAGAGATTTTGTAAAATTGTGCATAAAAATAACACCTGCCTTTCATTTTTAGAAGCTAACTTATTAAAAATCGTCTTTTTTAACAAATTAAATTCTATTTGACATTTTGGTGGTGCTGTGATATAATTACAACACCGATAACTTTTATGCATTTTCTTCATAATGTGAACCCTCCGGCTGTTGGCGCAGTCGGGGGATTTTTTTATTTATTAAATATTACTTGGCGTTTCTCAAAATATATAAATGAGAATATATGTAGCGCAACAGAAAAAGAATACATTGTTATTGCAATTACGGCAGTAGATATTGATTGATACTGATAAAACAAAAGAGCAATCAACATAAACATTGTCAGTATACCTGTTATTATAATATATATTCGGTTAAGCGTATATCCCCATTTTTTACGAGCATATAACCCCATACAAGCAATCGCTTCAATCGCTACTTGTACTGCGCTCAATAATAGTGTACCTGATGAAACCCACGTAAAATATGACAAAACTGCAGTTCTTAAAGCGTTTATAGGAAATTTTACAAATATGTAAATATAAAAATACGTCATTGGTATTTCATCATTCCACTTATATCGCTTAAAACCTATGCGCTCTTTAGGCTGCGTGTTGTTTTGTTTTGGCCACAGCTCCGGCGAACCATATGCACCCATATTTACACCCCCCTATTTCAATCCAAATTGTGCTTTTGAAATGACCTTGTTATTTTGAAATGTCACAGTCGCATTTGCTCCGATTGTTCCGTAACCGTTCCATTGCATTATAAATGTATTGTATTCACCCTCGCCATAGGACGATAACAAGGTTCCTTCCTTGCCGATAAGTTTCTCAACCTGCTTATATGTCATACCATTGCGAATTTGTGTGAAGGTATTGTAATCAATTAAGATTTCTTGACTGTACGTACTCGTGCTTGTGTTTGTATTTGTGCTTGATTTGAATGGTCTGATTATCAGGATAGCTGCGAATAAGGTGACAACAATAATAATGGCGACTATTGCGCCTTGCTCTTGCGAGGTCAGACCGCGTTTTGCGCCACAATGCGGACATATAAGGGCATTGTCCGCGACATCTTTGCCGCACACACGACACTTTGTTAATTTGTTGAACATTATATAACAGTCCCTCCTTTTATCCTGCGTCAGCTCGATTTTCAACGATACGAATATCATCAAAATTATCAAAATCAAAATTTTCTACGTGCCGTAATTCGTGTTTTAAAATTCTATTCTGCATATCTATACTGTATTTAGCATTGATATAGATATTATAATAACCGTCACAGTCGGGAATTGTAACCCCCTTAACCGCCATAGGCAAACATTCAACTTGCCTTACTATAACATTATCAAATTCCATATACTTCTCCTATTTACCGAGAATAGCCTCAATAACCTTTACAGCTTTCTCTACATCTTCTTTTGTTGCGTCCTTTGTTAAACTAAATAACATCCGCATTTCAGGACGTGTGCGGAGTGCTTCAAGATATTCGTCTAATTCTGAAATATCATTTTTAACTTCGTGCATAGGCACATCAAGACCCATAAGCCACGGCACAGATACATTCAAAGCCTTTGAAAATTGGTCTAAGCGTCTTTGTTTCGCTTTATATTTGCCAGATTTATATTGGCTCATAACGCTTTCAGGTGTTCCAGTACGTCTGCACAATTCGGCAGCAGTCATATTGTTATATTCGAGAGCTTCTTTTAATCGTTCCGAAAATGTGGATTGCATATCAATCACCCCTTTCAATAAAAGATTATATATCAAACTTTGCAAAAAAGCAATATTTTTTTTGGAAAAATATAAAAAACTTTGCAAAAACCTATTGACTTTGGTTTTGCAAAGTGCTATAATGACTTTGGAAATTGCAAAGAATGTTACAAAGGAGGTGTAGAAATGTACGATTACAACAAACTATTGGGCAGGGTAAAAGAAAAAGGATATACGCTTGACGCTCTTTCAAAGGACATTGGCGTAAATGTAGCAACGCTAAGCAAAAAGGTCAATAATAAGAGCGAGTTTCATCAGGGCGAAATGATTAAGATTTGCAATTTGCTTGACATTGACAAAAGGGACATTAGCGAATATTTTTTTTGCTCTAATACTTTGGAAAAACCAAAGTTATCCGCCTAAAACAAAAATACCATAAGGAGGTGAGGGTATGAAATTCAGAGCACCGGTAAGCATTGACACAGCATTATACATCTACTATGCACATACCGAGATTGGCAACAAGGAAATACGGAAACTATTCGGCAAAATGGGTAACAGCACAATAGCACAATACAAGCGAGCCGTGATAGCGCAACAGGCAGAGGACGAGGTTTATACGTCAGGGTTTGCAACGGTTGATACCAAGACGGCATACAAGGTATGGGGTATTGATGTGGAGGATTTGGAAAAAAGAAGGGACAAGCTCCACAAATTGGGGCTTGTAAGTTAAGGAGGTAAACAATGGAAAGGATAACAAAGGAATTATTACAAAAACATAATGCTTGCAGTGATGGGCTTAGGTGGTTTGAGGAACACTTCCCCGAAGGCTGCACGATTGGGGAAGCAGTGAAGTCACTGACGGAAGCTCCGAGTGAGTTCGTATGGTGGTTCTATAACAATGTACAACAGGATAAACGCCTGTATACATTATGTGGTGTCAACAAGTCGTACGGTGTCAACGAGTCGTACGGTGTCAACGGGTCGTTCGGTGTCAACGAGTCAAACGGTGTCAACTGGTCGTTCGGTGTCAAC
>CAKZZS010000078.1 GCA_937884975.1 uncultured Clostridia bacterium
ATTACGCTAAAGGATGGTTTTTGAGGCTATTAAATCCCTTATCCGCACGCCCTAACGGTCGGGGGTGGTGTTTAATCTTTTATCAATGTAATTTATTATAATATTTGATTTCCCCGTTGTCACCGAGGAGGGCGAGGACTCCGTCCTCTCTTCCCGTAATATAAATATCCGGACGGCAGATACGGTTTATCCTCGAAAGCGTTATCATATCAACGCTCTTATACTTATTCGTCACTACACAAACCGACGGGCAAAGAGTCTGAATAAACTTTTTTGTGCTCGACATTGCGTAGAAATGATGACCGACCTTCAACAAATCCACCTTTCCGATTTCGGGAGCAAGCCTGCTTTCGTCGCCCGTGAAATTGTCAATATCGCCCGAAAGAAAAACCCTCGTTCCGTTCTTTTCAACAAGCACTCCGTAGGACTGGTCGTTTTCACCGACCTTTCTTTTTGTAACGGGGTCCTTTGTATTAAAAAACGTCAGCGTCAGATTTCCGAACTTAAACGGAGTACCGTCCATATCCGAAATAATGGGAATATTTTTTGCGTTCAGCGCATTTATCATCTGGTTATAAACCTCGGTATTATCCCACATTTTTATTTCGAGCAGTCTTATCTTACTGCTGTCATAAACCTTTAAAAACGCCTTTTCGATTATTATATCATCATCCGCAATAATCGTGTCAAAGCCGCCGATATGGTCCGAATGGCTGTGCGTGCCGAGTATAAAGTCAAGGTGAACCTTACCGTCGGCGCCTGAAGCGTGACTCTTTAAATATTCGAGCACCATCTGCTCATATCCGTCAAGCTCAAGGTGTTTAAAGCCGCGCGGATTATCCGTATCCTCTCCCGAATCTATCATAGCAAATCTTCCGTCGCTTTCAAGAAGAATTGCGTCAGAGCTGCCGGTGTTGAGAAAATGGATTTTATCGCCGCCATTTTCACACCTCGAAACGTCAGGCAGCGAAACACTCTCTATTCTTTTTTTAACCTCAAAAAGCATTTCTCTGTCTTTTGTTCCTTCTTTTTTCATCTGTGAATAATGGCTTCTCTTTCGGGGCCGTTGGAAACCATTGTTATCGGATAGCCAAGCTCTTTTTCAATGAATTCAACGTATTCCCTTGTTTCCTTCGGAAGCTTTTCAAACTCGCGAATTCCCCTTATATCGCAGTGCCAACCCTTCATTGTCTTTAAAACGGGATTGCACTTTTTAAGCGTGGGTGTAGTCGGAAAATCTCTTATAACCTTTCCGTCAACCTCATAGCCGACGCAGATTTTTATTTCTTCAAGATATGAAAGGCAGTCAAGCGCAGTCAGCACCACCTGGGTCGCGCCCTGCATTTCAACGCCGTAACGCGTAGCCACGCAGTCAAACCAGCCGACTCTTCTCGGTCTGCCCGTTGTTGCGCCGAATTCACCCTTGTCGCCGCCGTGAATACGAAGCTCCTGAGCCTCGTCCTCGTCAAGTATTTCCGAAACGAATTCGCCGGCTCCGACAGCGGAGGAATACGCCTTCGTAACCGCAATAACCTCTTTTATTTCGTGAGGCGGAATGCCTGCGCCGACTGCGCCGTAGCCTGCAAGCGTTGAGGAAGAGGTAACCATCGGGTAAATGCCGAAATCGGGGTCCTTAAGCGTACCGAGCTGTCCTTCAAGAAGAATGTTCTTCCCCTCTTTAAGCGCGTCGCGGATAAACGAATGCGTGTCGCAGACATAAGGCTTGATTTTTTCTCTGTATTCAACGCAGGTTTTGTAAAGCTCCTCTTCGTCAAGAAGCGGCTTGTTATATACATATTTAAGAGTGAGATTTTTAAGCGTGCAGATATTTTTAAGCTTTGCTTTTAAGGTTTCGTCATCAAAAAGCTCGTTTACCTGAATTCCGATTTTCGCGTACTTGTCGCTGAAGAACGGAGCGATACCGCTTTTTGTTGAGCCGAAGGCGTTCTTGCCGAGTCTTTCCTCCTCGTATGTATCAAGAAGAATGTGATAGGGCATTAAAATCTGCGCCCTGTCGGAAACAAGAAGCTTCGGGTTAAGTCCTGCAGCCTTAACGTCATTAAGCTCGTTTATAAACTTGTTTATGTCAAGCGCAACTCCGTTGCCGATAATGCAGGTTGTGTGATTATAGCACACACCGGACGGCATAAGGTGAAACGCAAAACGTCCGTGCTCGTTAATAATGGTATGCCCTGCGTTTGCGCCGCCCTGAAAACGGATAACTATATCCGCCTCGGCGGAAAACATATCGGTAATTTTACCTTTTCCCTCGTCGCCCCAGTTTGCGCCGACAATAGCTTTAACCAATGTAAAGCACCTCCAAAAAAATATATAAATTATATAACTTATCATTTAACAATTTATTATATAATAAATCTGCTTTCAGGTCAATAAAAAACGGAAGAGTTACTAACTCTTCCGTCCTTATTTTTTTATTTTATTCAGCCTTATCGTTCTTCCTTTTAAGAACAATTACAACCGCCGCTGCCGCTGCCGCCGCGCCGCAAATACCTGCAGCCGAGGCTATCATACGTCCTGTATTCGGCGATGTGCCGTTTGTGCTTCCGGAAATACCGCTGTCGGTTGAGCCTGAGCCGCCTGCAGCCGGAGCTGTAGTTGTAGTTGCGCCCGGGTCAGTCTGCGGCTCGGGAGTGGAAGCCTTCACTTTAATTGTAGTCGATACGGTTTTAAACTCGATAGGGTTGTCATTACTGTCCGTAGCAACAATATCTTCAACTGAAACCTTTGTTTTCGAATCCGTCGGAGCGGAGAAAACAAGTCTTATAATATCAGCCTCGTCATTAAGGCTCTCAAGCCATATATCGTTGACAAGCGCAACGCCTTCGGTTTCGGTATTTGAAACGTTTTTGTCGCCTGCAAGGTATTCAACGCTCATAAGCTTAAGCTTTTCGGTGTCATATTTAACCGCCGCCTGGAAGGTGGCAAGGTCGCTTCCCTTTGAAACGGAAATGATAACCTCTGTCTGACCGTTTGAGGTTTCACCCGTCTTCATAGTGATTTTGGGAGAAGCCGCAAATGAAACAAGAACAAGGCTTGTCATAATAAGCGAAACAACCGCAAGAACAGATATAACGTATTTTACTGTCTTTTTCATAATAATACCCCTCTTTTATTAAGGTAATAATTCACATTAAATTATAGCAAATGAATTTTACATTGTCAACAAGCATTATTTGTCGGTTTTAAGGAACACGCAGTCCTTAAGTATTTTTGCGTCCTCATATCCCTTTTCGTAAAGCTTGCGCATTTTCGAACGGTCCTTTGAAAGCGTAGTCATACCGCAAAGGTCGTCGGGAGCGATTATGAGCGCTCTGCCCTCCCGCTCCATTTTTTCAAGGTAATTTATCTGCTGGTTATATTTATCAAATCTTGCGTAAAGTCCGTATGACATATTCGGGTATTTGTCGCTGAGCATCCGCGCCGCAAAGGCGTCCTTACCGCCGCCCTCCATACGGTATTCACGCGGAAGAGTAAGCACGACAACCACGAAATCGCACCCATCCTCATACGCCTTTTTAATCGGAACGGGGTCGGCAACTCCGCCGTCATAGTACTCCCTGCCGTCAATTGTAATGGGCTTACATACAAAAGGTATTGCGCACGAGGCCTTTATGATATCGTAGCTGTCCTTTTTGATTTCACTTTTATCAAAATACCTCGGCTCGCACGTTTCGGCGTCGGTTGCAACAACCTTGAACTGCATCGGGTTTTCATAAAACGTCTGATAGTCAAGCGGAAATTCGCCGTCGGAATTTGAAAGAGTGCCGTAAATATAATTAAGGTCAATATACGAGCGGTTTTTGATAAAATTACCTGCGCTCATATACTCCTTGCGAAAAGCGAAGAAATGGTAAAAGCCGAAGGTTCTTCCCCTTTGCCCTGCAAGATAGGTAATCATATTGCCGCTTCCTGCGGAGACGCCGATACCGTAATCAAATGTAATATTATTGTCAAGACACCAGTCAAAGACGCCTGCTCCGTAAATGTCGCGAAGTCCGCCGCCGACATCAATAATTCCTACCATTTTTCTGCACCCCTTTTCATTTTTTAAATGTTTTTTTATCTTTCTTTTCTGCTGTGCCTGTAAACGATAACCTGGGAAAAGACGAACAGCGCGGTTATAAGCAAAGCGGCAATAACTCTTCCTGCGGTAACGGTTCTGCCGTTAGTCGAACCGTCAGCCGCGTCAAGCGACATATAAGCGGAATTGAGCGCCGAATACTGCTCGTTAAGCGCCTGCTTTGACGTGTGAGTTGAAAGCAGAACCCTGCTTTTTTCAAGCTCCTTTTCAAGCGCCTTTGCGCTCTTGTAACCGTATTTTGTCAAGTCAAGCGCGCCGGTTTTTTCCGTAAGGCGTTCAAGAACAGCTTTTTCCTTTTCGTACTGCGCAATATAATCAACAAGCTTTCCGGGATAATCGGTTTCTATTATGCTGTAACCGCGACTGAGTAAATCGTTCCAGCCGCTTTCGTTATCCTCACGCTCGCCGCAACGTTTTTTGTCCGTCATATCAGCCGCCGCACGAATGGAAGAAAAGGTCTTCGTGACGCTCTTATCAAAGATAACGCCGTTGGGATTTTTTACCGAAAGCATTGAAGCCGCAACCCCTGCTTTTTTCATCTTTTTAATATATCCCGTTGCGGAAAATACAACGTTTCCGCTGTATTCGCCCATAACGGCAAGGTTTTCTTCACTGTGAGAGGAAATAAATTTTTTAATAGCGCCTGCCTGACCCTTGATTTTAAAAATAACCCTGTCAAGAGCGCCGAGCGAATAGATTTCGTTATAAACGTCGTCCCTGATATCGGAGTCAAAATTGAGCATAAGCACCGCCTTTGTACCGACCGCCCTGACAACCGCTTCAAGCGTCTGGGGATGGCAGTCCGTAGGCTCCTTTGCCTCGCCTCCGCGTCCCTGACGAAGACACATGGCGATAACCTCCCATGCCTCGGTCTGGCTGACCTTCGAGGTTATTGTTTTCCCTGACGGGTCAACGCACATTCTTGAAAAGTCGTCATCCTTAATGAGCACAAGATAATTATCAGAGGTCTTGTTGACGTCAATTTCAATAATGTCCGCGCCCTTTTTAATTGCGGATTTAATGCCCTCCCATGAATTTTCGGGATAGAGCGAAACGTCGCCCTGCTTTGCAACGGAAAGAATTCTTCCATCGAAATTTCTGAAAAGCTCCATTGTTTCCTGCGCCGCGGTCTTTTCCGGTTGAGCCACCGAAGCTTTAACGTTCTCACCCTCGGCAAAAGCCGTAAGAGAAAGCGAAAGCGCAAAAAACGCCGCAAAAAGCAACGATATAATTTTTACAAGTCCTTTTTTATACATAATTTCCTCCCGTAGGAATGTGATTTGTTTTTTTCAACAGATATTTTTACCTGCTCAAAAAAGAAAACCACCCTCGGCGCAGGGGGTTTCCCCTGCGCCGAAAAAGTAATTATTTATATATTTCCTCTTCGAGCGCTGCAAATTCCTTTTTTGCATTCTGCAGCCACTCCTTGCGCCATTCCTCAACGCCTGTTACAAACTGCGCTTCAAGGAAGGCGTCAACCATTGCAATACCGAGTGTGGGAGCTATCATCCAGCCGCCCATACAAAGAATATTCGAGTCGTTTATAACTCTGCACATCTTTGCGCCGTAGGTTGTTTCAACGCACGCTGCGCGGACGCCCTTGAATTTATTTGCAACCTGGGACATACCCATACCTGTACCGCAAATAAGAATGCCAAGGTCTGCGTCCTTATTTTGAATGTCCTTTGAAACCAAAGGCGCAACCTTATAAAACGGAACCGCATCTTCTTCATTAGAGGGACCGTAAACGGTAATTTCAATGCCCTTTTCGTTAAGGTGTTTTTCAAGCTCTTTACGGAGCGGATAGCCCGATTTATCCGAGCCAATTGCTATTTTCATTATGCTTCCTCCTGTTTTCTTACCTCAACTAATTCCTCGTGAACCTCTTCAAGCTTTTTCTTTGAAAGGTTGTATCCGCAGAACAGAATAACAGCCATAAGAGCGAGCATTATTGCAGGAACAAAGGTTGAAATATCGTATAATTTTGCAAGCACATCATCACCAAGAGGCTTGCCGAGCTTCGAAGCCTCCCCGTCGTACTTGATATATGCAAGTAATGCGTTAAGTCCAACGCCTGCAAGAGTCTGACCGAGTTTTCTTGTAAACGAGAAAACAGCATAAGCCATACCCTCTTCACGTTTGCCGGTTCTGACCTCGTGATAATCGATAACGTCCATAACAAGCGCCCATACCTCAAGGACAAGGAAGGTCTGACCGAGTCCCGAAAGGAATGTAAAGCCGAGGAATACAAACGGATTATGCGAAAGTTCAGTCCAGCGAAGCGCAAACAGTCCGATATTCGCAACCGCGGCAAAAGCCATACCGACTGCGCAAAGCTCCTTTTTGCCGAATTTTCTTATGAGCTTGTTCATAACGGGAATGAAAATTGCCATAGGTCCGTATGTGCAGATGGTAACAAATGCGTAAAGACCGGGTTTTCCGTAATAATCGGTAAACAGATATGTATAAGTTGACTGATAATAGAACTGGAATGCGATAAGAAGCATTGAAGCGAGCGAAAGAGTAACAAACGCCCTGTTCTTAAACAGCTCTTTTACGGTTGAAACAGCATTGTAGTGCTCATCCTTCTTCTTCGGCTGGGGAGCAATACGTTCCTTTGTCATCTTATAATGAAGGAAATAAACGCCTACAGATACAATTGAAAGAATCAGAACGCAGAAGAAAAGCTTTTTGTCGTCAAGAGCCTTTATGTCCTGACCGTTAGCATATTTACCGGTAACGGTGTAAACGATCATAGGAAGAATAATTGTTCCGGGAAGTCCGCCTACGCCTGCGCCGATGGAACGCCACATTGAAAGCGAGGAACGCTCCAATTCATCGTCCGTTACAACGGAAGCGAGAGAACCGTAGGGAATGTTTACCGCCGTATACATCATACCGTACATAATGTAGGTAACGTAAGCATAAACAAGATACTGCATCTCCGAAAGTCCCGGAATTTTAAGGAACATCAGAGCCGCTGAAATTGCAAGCGGAACCGAAAAACCGATAATCCACGGTCTGAACTGACCGCTCTTTCTCGGCTTTCTCGACTGGACAAAAGCGCCCCAGAGCGGGTCATTGATTGCGTCCCAGATTCTCGCAATGAGAATAAGCAAAATAATGCTTTTCGGGTCAATGCCGAGAGAATCGGTATAAAACTTATTCTGGAATGCGCCGATAAGCGAAAAGGTCAAAAGACCGCCTGCGTCACCGAGCGCATAGCCGACCTTGTCTTTGAACTTAATACCGTGAGTTAAAGACTGTTCTGCCATAAAAACACCTCTTTTTATTTTTTGCAGTTAAAAACTGCCTGTTTATTATTTAACCTGCAACCGCAAGCGCAAGCATTGTTATACCTGCCGCAAGCAGAATACAGTAAACGATAACCGAAAAAACCTTCTGGCTGACTTTTTTATGTAAAAACATTCCTACGGCAACTCCCATAGCCAGAAACGGAATTGCAAGAAGGTAAACGGTTGCAACGGGTTTTATAAGAAAATCACGCGCAACAAAATACTCAATAATATATTTTATAAGAAGAACGGAATTGAGCGTTGCCCATACCGAGCACATCGTCGCCCTGAAGGAGCCCTTTTCCTTAACCTTTTCGCCGGCGTAAATTACAAGAAACGGTCCGCCCGAAGCAAACGCGCCGTGAACTGTTCCGCCGATAAAAAGGAGGATTTTCAAAACGGTATCATTTATCGGCTTCCTGTCCTTTTTCTTTGAGAAAATCACAAAAAATCCACGCGCAGCCGCAAGAATAATAAATACTCCGAGTCCGATTTTAAGATACCTTTCGGGCAAAAACGAAAACGCGAGCATTCCTATAGGCATACCCAAAAGCGCAAAGCCGACTATATTAAGATAAGCCTTTTTGTCAATTTGCTTAGAAAATCTTATCACCACAAAAAAAGCAAGCGTAAGACTTACCATACAAAGGGATACAACCGCGGTTTTAATACCTACAAGAGCCGACACAAACGGCAGCTCCGCAACGGTTGCGCCAAAGCCCGTTATGGATTCAAGGATATTTGCAAAAAGGACGATAATGCCGATTAAAAAGTACTTTAAAATATCGCTCATTTGAGTGACCTATACATTTCTTCAACCGAGTCAACCGTCATTTTAACGGGATTATTGAGCATATTCGGGTGCATACTCTTTTCGCTCAGTTCCCTGATATCCTCATCCTTTACCCCGATTTGTGAAAGGGTGCAACGCATACCGAAGGCTTTTTTCATTTCATAAATTCTGTCAGCCGCCCTTTCGGCATTTTCAAAGCCACAGTCCTTTACAAAGCGGTCAATTCTTCCGTCCTTTTCCTCCCTTGCATTAAGGCGAAGAAAATAATCAAGAGTAAACGCGCACGCCTCGCCGTGAGGGACGTGATAGATATTCGTAAGCGGAAATGAGCAGGCGTGAGAGCCGGTCGTTTTCGGATAAGAAAAGCCGATTCCTGCAAGAAGCGAAGCCTCACACATCTTTTCCCTTGCGTTAAGGTCAGACGGGTTTTCATATACAACGGGAAGATACTCAAACACCGTTCTCGCCGCAGAAAGCGAAACCGCGTCGCAAATCGGCTGGTGGAAAATGCTCCAGTAACCCTCAAGCGCGTGAGAAAGCACGTCAAGTCCCGTTGAAGCGGTAACGCGCGGCGGAACCGAAAGAGTTAAAACAGGGTCAATTATCGCCGCCTCTGCGTAAAGCAAGGGGTTGCCTAAAGGCGCCTTAAGTCCCTTTTGTTCATTTGTGAGTACCGAAACAAATGTGACCTCGCTGCCCGTGCCTGCCGTAGTGGGAACCGCAATAAGCGGAATTTTATCAGCAGAATTGAGCTTTTTAAGTCCTGCGTGATAATCGTCAATAAGGTCAGTTGAATTCTTAATTGCGCAAGCCGCCTTTGCGCAGTCCATTGAACTGCCGCCGCCGAGCGCTACCGCAAATTCTGCGTTTTCTTCTCTTAAGACCTTTACGCAATTATTCACATTTTCGGTCGTGGGATTCGGCGTAATATCGGAAAAAACTGCCGTCAGCTTTCCGCCGCTTTTTTTGATTATCTCGTCTGCAAGTCCGTTTTCTCTGAAAATACCGTCGCAGACAAGCACGCCTCTTTTAAAGCCTCTTTGTTCAATAATATCCGACAGTTCATTTATTCTGCCCGAGCCGAAATAAAGCTTTACCGGCAAAAGAAAATCCCAATTCATCTTTAATCCTCCAATGGGTTGAGTTCATAATTCTCACCCGTCAGTCCGCAGAAAGCGCCGTTTGAAACGGGTTTGCTCTCGCGGTGACCTATGAGCCACTTATTTGTCATCCAAAGCGTCTTATCATGTTCAAAAATCTGCTCTCTTTCTCCCGTCAGGGGCGAATTTGTACCCCTCGGAAGAATTACGGCGCAACGAAATCCGCTTTCGTGAACCTTGCACGGTGAAAAATGAAGCGTGGTGGAATACATTGAGTAAGCTGTTCCCTTCGGTACGAAGAAACACTCAAGCTCATCAGTTGAAAGAGTGTTGTCCTTTAACCGCTGAACCTGGCCGAGGAATAAAACCAAATCCGTAACCGCAAGATTTATCTCCTCACCCTTATGGTATTCAAGGGCGTTTATTTTTGTATTCTGACCGTTACAGTAGCCGATTTCAACCGGCATTGAGCCGTAATAATTCTTTTCAAGCTTTTCAAAAATACTTAATTTTTCAAGCTCCCCGTCAGACGCTACATAGACATTCCCCTCGCTTGGAAGAGGAGTGCTTTCCATTTTTTCAAAAAGCTCACAGAAAGGCTCCGGCGAAAAGACCTCGCCGTACTTTTTAAATTCACTTGAAGAAATATCAAGTATTTTTAGATGAGAATTTTTGTTTTGCAATGCACTGAGCATTATTCAATCACCTCAAAGCCCATAAGGCGCGCAAACAGCTTCATTTCCTTTGTGTAGTCGCCGTAAATCATTGAAATATGGTGAGCAACGCCTGTTTCGGTAACCGTGTCAATAAGCTGTGAAATGGGCTGATCAAAAATAACCTTTGCGTATGTACCCGAAAGCTCTCTTTCCATAGGTACTGCTTCGCCCTTACCGATAAAGAGCCTTGTCTTACCGCGCGCAGTGTCAATTCTCATAACCGTAACAGGTCCCGTTTTCATTACAAAGCCTGCGGTAACTCCTCTGCCGCCTGCAAAATAAGTGTCAAGAGAACAAAGCGATTTGCCGTCCCACAAGGGATATGCCGCAACGCCGCAGTGCCAGAGAAGAGCATAGTTTTCTTCAAAATTAACCTGGGACAAATCAGCAAGGAAAGCCGGGTCCTTTGCGATAGCGTTACACGCGAGAAGCGAAAGAGTGCCCTCAACGTCACCCTCACAGCCGAGCGTATAGCCCTTTCCCTGAAGCAAGCTCATCGCCGCGCAGGGAGCAACGCCGAAGGTGTTTGCAAACTCGGGCCAGCAACGGATAGCAAGAGCGTCAAGCTTGTTTTTATTGATAAAGTTTTCCATTGAACGCGAAAGCACGCTGACCTTGTCAAGCTGGGCGTCATTTATATCCGAGCAGTCAAAAATATTTTTGACCTCGTCAACCGTAAAGCCGCTTTCAGCCATCTTATATTCGTTCATAAGTTCACTCAACTCATAGTGGTCAACAAGAACGCCCGTGCGGTTAAACAGATATGTATCCTCTACGCTTAAATTGAAGAAGCCGTCCGCCCTGTAGCCTGCAAGACCGATATGAGCGTGAGAAATTGCCGCCTTCATCTTGATAACGTTGAGCCAGACCTCGTCGATATCGTCGCCGACATGGCAGGAATAGTCGTCAATTCCCGATTTATAGAATACGGAAGCGTTAAGGTTAAGTCCGCAAACGGAATTGAGTCTGATTTTTCCGCCGTTATAGGGAAGCTCGTTGAACGCCCAGAGAAGAACGGGGCATTTAAGCGCCTTTTTAATCGTTGGAGCAAGGTGACCGAGATGGAAGGTTCCGCTTATAATTGCAACGCCGTCAAGCTCTTTACCTGCAAGGAAAGCCGCAGCTTCCTGCGCCTCATTTACCTCAATTACAAGTCCGTCAACAAATACCCAGTCGACGTCCTCTCTTGTCTTTAATCTTTTTTGAGTTTCGGCGTAAATTTCAGCCGCAGCCTCAAAATCGTAGGTCTTTCTTGCAAGACATACTACGCCGATTTTTACCTTTTTCATTTATGAAAAATCCTCCTTGGAATAATATACTTTTTACTTTTCAGCCGCAAACAGCGCCTTGAACTGCTCAAGATACGGGCTTGACTTTCTGCAGAATACGGGAGGCTGTCCCAAAGGCGCGTCAACCTCATACGTTCCGCCGATAAGCTCATAACCGTTCCAGAGATTTACCCATTCGTCATCGGGAAGATAAACGCTTCTCTTTTCTTCACCCTCTTCAAGCACGGGAGCGACAAGCAAATCTCTGCCTAAAAGAAATTCGTAGCTTTCCGAAAAATCCTTTTCCTTTTCGTAATAATAGAAAAGAGGTCTGTTGACGGGCACGCCGTATTGGTTATTCTCCCTGTCAAGCTGTAAAAGATAGTTTTTAAGTCCGTAATGAAGCCTTGACATTTTTGCGTAGTGATTAAGCACCGTTTCGTTCTTATCAAACTGCGTGTTATTGTCGGGCTGATTACCCTCATGACCTCTGAAAAGAGGAGTAAATACGTTAAGCTCCGCCCAGCGCATAAACAGCTCTTCGCTTCTTCTCATTTTTCCGAAGGTTGTATAGCCGCCTATGTCGCTGTGACAAAGTCCGAAGCCGCTGACCGCAAGTGAAAGCGTTGCAGGGATAACAGACGGCAGACCGTCGTCAAACGAAAAGTCAACATGCTGGTCGCCGTTCCACATAAGGGTTGAATACTTAACAGTATTTGTATGACCGGCACGGGTAAAGAAAAGAATTTCGCCAAGCTTTCCTGTCTCTTCAAGAGCTTCACGGTTCGCCTTTGCCCAGAGAGCAGGCCAGGTGTTGTGGATTTCCTTTGCGTCCATACCGTTTGAAAGCACGCAGTCGGTCGGCAGATACTCCGAAAAGTCAGCCATCCAGCCGTCAAGACCGAGACCTATCATATTTGTCTTTATAATATTCTTAATCCATTCGTAAGCGTCGGGATTTGTAAGGTCTATCATCGCCGCAGGGAAGGTTGTAATCTTAACAAGATAGTCCTCACCGTTGGCGTCCTTTACGCAGTAGCCCTTTTCCGTAGCTTCCTTATACAGTTCCTTTTCAACCGCGAGGAACGGATTTATATAGCCGAGAAATTTAATTCCCCTTGAATGTAAATCGACAATAGCCTTGTCAAGGTCGGGATAAAGCTCTTTATCCCACACCCAGTTCCACATAAGCTGCTTGCCGAAGGCTGTAATTCTTTCGCCCTCCCAGTCCTGACACCAGACGCCGGTAACCTTGACGCCTGCTTTTTCGGCAGTCTCGATTTTCTTAAGCATAGTCTCGGTTCCGCCCTGGACTCCGAGAATTGTTCCGTCATAAGCCCATTCGGGAAGAAGCGGCTGCCTGCCTAAAAGTGAAGAAAGCACTCCGCTCAACGCTTCAAACGTATTTGCAAAGCCGAAATAAACGGGCGCAATATCGCGTACAACAAGCTCGTGATACTCGGTCTGGTTGAAATTAAAATCCATATAGGCGTTGCTGTCAACGTGGACAAAATACTTTCTGGACGACATAAAGGTCGGCTGGGCATAATAGCTTTCATAATTACCGAACTTACCTATGCGGTGCGGATGCTTGCGGAAAACGTCGCGCACGGTTTTCTTTGCGATTCTCACAGCGTTCTGATGCTCCGCAACCCAGATGCGCACCTTTTCGCCTCTTAAGTCAAATTTTGTGAAGATTTCACCGCAGCCGTAGACATGCTCCGTTTCATCGGCAGGGATTCTTATCCACATGCGGTTATATTCACCTGCAGTTTCAATATTGGGCGTAAGCTTTAGCACGTCGCCCTGCGTAAGAGCCGACACGCTCGCCTTCAAATCACCTTTTTTGGAAGAAAGGTGAAGAATTATCAGTCCGTTCTGCACCTCATGGCTCTCATAATAAAGGGCGGTTTTTGAAATCACCTTTTCTTTGAATTTAAAAGAGCCTCTTGACATAGAAAAACCGTCCTCGCCCGAGCCGAGCCACATAACAGGCTCTTTCTTCGAAAAAGAAAGGACGTTTTCAGAGTCAAAAAATATATTTATATTTTTCTTGTCGGAATTAAGTGAAAGCATTGTTTTACCTCCGATAATTAGTCACATAAAATTGTATCAAAATACCTTATAAATGTCAAACAAAAACACGTTTTTAAACGGGATAAAACCAACAAAATACGGGACAATATTTTTACTTACAAAAAACAAATAATTATTGACAAATACAAGTGCCTTGTGGTATTATACTTTTTGCTCACGGAGAGATACCGAAGTGGTCATAACGGAACGGTCTTGAAAACCGTCGTGTCTTTACGGGCACCGTGGGTTCGAATCCCACTCTCTCCGCCAGATGTCAGAAAAGGGAAATATCCCGTTGACTTATAGATAATCGCTTGCAAAAACGATTCGAACCGAAGGATTTCGGCGTTAAGAAAACGCTTCAGTGAAGCGTTTTCAGACGAAATCGGCGAGAGCGGTTACTGTGCGAAGCATAGTCGCCGAGCCGTCAGCACGAGAGCGTAGCGAGCGAGCTGTCGAATCCCACTCTCTCCGCCAGATGTCAGAAAAGGGAAATATCCCGTTGACTTATAGATAATCGCTTGCAAAAACGATTCGAACCGAAGGA
>CAKZZS010000079.1 GCA_937884975.1 uncultured Clostridia bacterium
CGATCTGCGGACTTCAGAGAAATATTGTTCAGTGTCTTAACGATTTTGATATTCCGCTTTACCTTTCCCATACGATTATTGATATAAGAGGTAAAGACAGAGTCGAGGGAGTTACAATAGCAAAAGTCGGACCCGACAGAAAGCCGATTAAGGGAACCGAAAAAGACTTTAAGTGCGACACGGTTTTGCTTTCAGTCGGTCTTATTCCCGAAAACGAGCTTACAAGAAACGCCGGAATTGATATTGACGCAAGGACAAACGGCGTTGTAGTCTGGGAAAATATGGAAACCTCCGTTCCAGGCATTTTTGCAAGCGGAAACGTAGTTCACGTTCACGACCTTGTTGACTACGTTACGGGCGAAAGCCAGAAGGCAGGACGCGCTGCGGCTGAATATGTCAAGCAGGGAATGCGCTCAAGAGAGCACGCCGTATGCGTTAAAGAAGGAAGCGACGTCGGCTTTATCGTTCCGCTTAAAATTCACCGCGAGGCGATGGACGCGGAAATTTTCTTCAGAGTCAGACGCATTTTTGAAAAGAGCGCAATTATCGTCAAGGACGGCGAAAAGGTGCTCGCTCACCTCAAACGCGCTCATATGGCGCCCGGAGAAATGGAGAGAGTCAAGCTTTCAAGGTCGCTTCTTGACGCAATTGAAGGCGACGAAATAACTGTTTATGCCCAGGAGGTTGACGAATGAAAGAGTTAATTTGCATAACCTGTCCGAGAGGATGCCACCTCAAGGTTGACGAGGAAAACGGTTACGAGGTAACGGGAAACGCCTGTCCGAGAGGTAAGGAATACGGCTTCAACGAGGTAACTAATCCGAAAAGGGTTGTAACCTCAACCGTCAGGACAAACAGTATGGAATATCCACGTTGCCCGGTTAAAACAAACGGCGCAATACCGAAGGAAAAGATGTTTGAAGCAATGAAATTGCTTGACGGGATAGTACTCCCCGTCCCCGTTTACTGCGGTGACAAGGTAGTAAGCGACCTTTTCGGCACCGGAATTGACTTTGTAGCTACAAAGGACATTTTATAATCAAAACTTTAACCTCCTGCATAGAATGGACTGTGAGAAAATCTCACGCATTCTATACAGGAGGTTTTTTATGGCTATTTTTACAAATCAGGCTTCTGTTTCGTTTAACGGCGTAACCGTTAACTCTAACACTGCTACGGGCGAAATTACAGACGCCCTTTCAATAGATAAGACGGCGCTTACAGAAGAATATACCGTGGGCGAAAGTAAAACCTATATTATAAGCATTGTCAATTCCTGCCCGACGGATATTACGGACGTTACGGTAACGGACAACCTCGGCGCATACGAATTCAACGCTCAGACGCTTTATCCGCTGACCTATGAAGACGGCTCGCTTACGGCTTTCGTAAACGGCTCGGTTATTGAAACCCCTGCGGTAACAGCTTCTCCGACGCTTGTAATAAGCGGTTTAACCGTTCCTGCAACGTCAGGCGTTCTTCTTATTTACAGCGTAAGAGTAAATGAATTTGCCTCTCCCGAAACGGACGGCGAAATCGTTAATACCGCTTCGCTTTTAAGCGCTTCTTACGCTCCCCTTGAGGCAACTCAAACCGTAGCCGCGGCGGACAGAGCCCTTCTTTCAATAAGCAAATCCGTCTCGCCTCAGTCGGTTTCCGGCTGTGACGAGGTAACCTTCACGTTTGTAATTCAGAACACGGGAAATACCGAAGCTCAAAACGTTATCCTTACGGATACATTTGAAATACCCGTTTCGATTACCGGTGTAACTCTTGACGGAGTCGCTCTTTCGGAAACAACAGACTATACCTTTGACGCCGCTACAGGCGTTTTCACAACTGTTGACGGAATAATTACCGTTCCCGAAGCTGAATTTGAACAGAGCGAAACGGGCGAATGGATTACTAATCCCGGCTCGGTAACGCTTAAAATAACTGCAAACGTATAATTTACTAAAATAAAAGCCTTCCGTCAGGAAGGCTTTATCTTTTTATTATTTACTGTCAGTTGCCGTAATTCGGGCACTTGGGATTTCGGCACTTAACATTATAGGTAAGGTCGGAATCAACGGTAATTGAATACTTAACGCCGTCATCCGTTCTGCCGTTCTTACAGTAGGGCGGATGTCCCTCGTCAAACATTTTATCAAATGCAGCCTGCTTCGCAAGCACGTCATTAACATTTTTAAACGCCTTGCCGTTATTGCCGGTCAAAATATAAGTTCCGAGATTTGACTTGATTATTCTTTCATTCGACTGGCACTGCTTAAGCTGGGCATTCTTTGAAATGCTTAAGAACAAATCGGGGTCGATATCCTTAAAGATTTCTTCGCCCTTCTCCTCAAGCTTTTCTTCCATGCTTTCAAGAAATTCCTCAATATCCGTAAGTCCCTTCTTGTCGGGAGTTTCGAACTTGGAGAAATCTGCTTCAGAGGAAAGTTCACTCTTAATTTCAGCCTCAAATTCAACGTCCTCAAATTCAACCTTTGCGTTTATATCATAGGTTTCGCTGTTTACAAGGTCGATTTTAATATCAAAATTATCGTAGCTGTCGTCTTCCTTGCCCTCGTCAACGGGATTACCTTTGACATTTACGGAACCGAGGAGTACGTTTACTCCACCTATGCTTTCAACCCTTATGTCCTCGAATTTTGCGGAATAAACATAGCCGTCCTTATCCTCGTCAACGGTTTTGCCGTCGATTTCAATTACGGCGCCATTTGAGGAATTTGTACGGTTTACTGTGATTTCGGTTGTGATATCATCAACAATAACGCTGATTGTCGCGTCAACAGTTTTACCCTTAAAGGCTGTGTCAATATTAAACCTGAACGTCTCTTCTCCGTCATAGTTTGCGATAACGCTCCTGTTTACAACATTGCCCTTTGAATCGGTAGCGTAACTCAATACAAGCTCAATATCATCGGCATCCTTAAATGTTTCTCTGATCATTTTAACTGCATTGTCAAAATGGTCAAGAGCCTCTTCCTTAAACTCCTTATAGGTGTATTCGTCGTCGCCGCCGGTCTTAACATAGGCATTGTAGCTTGCCTCAAGCGCAGGGTCAAGGGCGTCCAAAAGCGCGTCGTCATCCTTAACGGCAGTGAGAAGGTCAACTATAAAATCGGCAGCCTTATCGCCGTCAAACGTAAATGAAACCTTTCTGCATTTTTTACCGTCAATTTTTTCCTTTGTGACAACGGTGTTGGTTTTGATATGGTCCTTATCTATCTGCTTATAAATCTTAACGAGTTCTTTGCTTATTGTATCGTAATCAAGCTCAATACCTTCCTCTTCAACTCCCATATCGGAAAGGTCCGCATAAAACTTTTCATCCGTAAGGTCGGGGATGGATACGCCGAGCTTATCCTTATCAAGACTGATATTGGCAGTAAGCTTTACGTCATCCTCCGCCTTAAGGTCAACGACGGCAAGAGCCTTTTCGTCCTCCCGGGAAAAGGCAAGCAAAACATCAGCCGAAAGAGCGTCAAAAATCTTATCAAATTCGTCCTGATTTGAAGAAGCCTTAACCGACGATTTGGAGGTAACAGCCTTATTTTCAAAAAGTTTTTCGTAATTGTCAATGCCGAAGGTCTTTTCAACCGTCTTCGATTCTCTCCAGGCATAGAAGCCCAATTCTCCGAGAGCCGACCTTGCAATGCTCTGCCACATACACGCAGCGGCAACTCCTGCGGCAACAATAACCGCAAGAACTACGCAGATAATAATCGGCGCAATTTTCTTTTTACCGCTCTTAACCTTTTTTGGCTTCGGCGCGTTTACCGCTGCAGCAGAAGCGTAAGGGTTGGGATAGGTGTTTTCCGCAGGCTGCGCATAAACATTACCGTTTGCAGTCTGTTCGGGCTGAACCGGAATTGACTGCGCAGGCGCAGTGAACGGAATTGACTGAACAGGCTCAACAGGAGCGACAGGCTCAACGGGAGTAACAGGTTCAACTGGAGCGACAGGTTCAGAAGGAATAGCCTGGCTCTGAAAAGCGACGGGGTTTCCGCAATTCGGACAGAAGCCGGCGCCGTCGGGAAGAGAAGCACCGCATTTTCCACAAAACATTTTCAAAACTCCTTTGTAATATAATCAGAATAATCGCCTTTTTTATTTTACCATATTAAGATATTTGTTGCAACAAATTTATAAGAAAGCGGATATTTTTTAAAGTGTAGTCGGGCCTTATTTCTCCGTCGGGTTCTTTTTGACAGATAAGGCAGGTGTCAATGCCGTAATTTACTCCGCCGAGAATATCGCTTGTTATTGAATCGCCGACTATGAGGCACGTTGACTTGTCCAACTTTGTCTTTTTAAAAAAGAAATCAAAAAATTCCTTTTTAGGCTTCGGCGTCCCTGCTTCATCGGAGGTTATCATTCTTTTTACAAACTCGGAAAGCGAGCTTAATTGTAGTCGGCTTCTCTGAATCCAGTCGGTGCCGTTTGTGATTACATAAAGATTATAGTCCTCATAAAGCGACTGACAGACCTCTTTTGCGCCGTCCATAAGAATCGCCTGAAGTGAGAGGTTTTCCTTATATTTTTCATTGACCTCATCAGCGTCCCTTTCGATTTTCATTTTTTCAAGAAATTCCTTAAAGCGCATTGTGCCAAGATCGTTTTTATTTATTTCTCCCCTCTCAAGCCTTTTCCAAAGCCCGTCGTTTATCAGCGAATAAAGCTCATGCGTTTTTCCGTCAATATTAACGCCGTATTCCTCAAAGGTCTTTTTAAGCGCGTTATATTCGCAGGACTTAAAATCCAGCAATGTCATATCAAGGTCAAAAAGTATGTTTTCGTATTTTTTCATTTTACCATTCCAATTCTATGTTTATTCTTTTTTCGGGAATAAGGATTTTACTGACTCTGTTTTCGCCGTCAAGCATTATTTCAAAGCCGTCACCCGTTATCGCGGTTTTTGAGTCCGTTTTATTAAGTAACCCATCAAGCCTTGCGCGGTTCAATACGGAATACACCGCAAAGGCGTTGAATTTTTCCGTCACGGACGAATTCTCCTTTGTCACGCTCAAGCCGTTAAACGAAAGGCTCACCGACTGATTATTCACGTTTATTCTCAAGCCGCTTATTGTTTTCGGGAACGTAAACTCTAAAGAGAGCGTTTCGGGAGTAAAGGTAAAATACCCCTTTGTTTCAAGCTCTCCGAAGGACGCAGAAAAAGAAGCGTTTATATTTTCAAAAAAAGAAGAAACATCCGCCCTTTCCTCCTTTGAATTATTCGGTACACAGCCCGAAAACATAAGTAAAATTACAACAAGAAAGACTAACGGATATTTCTTCAATTTTAATCCCCCATTTACTCAAGATATTTAAGTGTCAGGGGAAGCTGTTCAATTATCCTTGAAGGCGTAACGCCCATAAGAGAATACTTTTCTTTCACCTCATCGCCTGCAAGCGCGTGAACAAAGACGGCGCTTATTGCAGCTTCGTTTAAAGGTAATTTCTGACCGACAAAGGACGCAAGAAGCCCTGCAAGCACGTCGCCGCTGCCGCCCGTAGCCATACCGGGATTTCCGAGAGTATTTATAAACACCGCTTCATCGGTTTTTGAGCAGACAAGCGTGCCCGAGCCCTTAAGAACGGTTACCGCGTCGGTCATTTCACATATCTTCCTTACGCTGTCAAGGCGCGAGGACTGAATTATAAGCGCGTCGGTGTCAAGAAGCCTTGCCGCCTCTCCCGGATGAGGAGTAAGAACCAGCGGCGCAGTAACTTCCCTTAAAATATCTATGCAGGAGGAAAGAATATTTATTCCGTCCGCATCAATTATTACGGGGCATTTTGCTTGGAGCAGCACCGATTTGAAAAATTCCTTTGTATCGGAATCGACTCCCATTCCGCAACCGATAAGAATAACGTCGGCTGACGCGATTTTTTCCTTTGCGCTTTCACAAGCCGACATACTGAACCTGCCGCTTTCATTCGATTTTAAAGGTAAGAGCACAGGCTCGGTCACCTTTGAGGCGACTGCGCAGTAAGCCTTATCGGGAAAAGCGAGCGTGACAAGTCCTGCGCCGCTGTTTACCGCCGCATTTGCCGCCATAACCGCCGCGCCGGGCATTTCATAGCTTCCTGCGAAAATAAGAGCCTTTCCGAAATCGCCCTTATTAGCGTCGGGCTTTCTGGGTTTAAAAAACTCGCTTATGTTATTTAAGTCGAGAGTATACATTTCGTTCTCGACTCCCTCGTAGCACGCAGGCGGAAGTCCGATATTAACGGTTTTTACCTTTCCCGAATATTCAGCCGCGGGATAGAGCACCTGCGCCCTTTTAAGTCCAATGGGCGTGGCGGTCAGGTTAGCCTTGACGCAAAGCGAATCGACATAGGCGTTATCGCAGTCCACGCCGCTTGGAATATCGACGGAAACGATTTTTGCCTTTGAGGAATTCATCAGCTTAAAGATAAGAGCGGTATTCTTATCGGGCTGTCCCGAAAAGCCTATTCCGAAAATCGCGTCAACTATAAGGTCAACGCCGCCTATTATCTTCGCGCTTCTTTCGGTTTCAATATCAAGATCAATAACCGTGACGTTAAGGTCCCGAAGACGCATAAACATTTCGTCGCTCTCTTGAGTAACGGGCTTACCGTGGGTGAGAATTACGGCGATTTTATATCCGCTTTCGCAAAGCTTTCTTGCTATAACAAAGCCGTCTCCGCCGTTATTGCCCTTACCGCAGACAACGGCGACATACTTATATTCGCTTTCGGGGAAATTTTCCTTAATGCACTTTGCCATAGCGGCGCCTGCGTTTTCCATCATACGCAGAGCAGGAATTCCCTGTGAAAAGCCGTTTTTCTCAATTTCTCTTATTTGCGCTCTTGAAAAGACCTTCATATTATTTTTCTCCCGAATTTATTTTTCTTAATTTTATCATACATTGTCCCAAAAATAAAGCGGTATTTTTCATTCAGTGCCTGAACATTGAGTCAAAAAAGCCCTTTCTTTCCGGCACGCGGAAAAACCTGTCGGAATCGATATCGACAAGCACCGTGTCCTCGCCTATGACCTTTATATCCTCCCAGCAGATTTTAAGCTCCTCGCCCCTGCCGAAGCCCGGCATCAAGCGCCTCGGATAAAGCACAATTGCAACAAGCTGTCCGGAGTGCGTATTGACCTCAACGTCACTTATATTCCCAAGGCTGTTGCCGTTGCGAAGATTTATAACTTCCTTTCTGGTTAAATCGGTTACACAGCAATTCATAAAATAATCCTCCCCTTTTTATTATATTCAAGGGAAGGATTTTTTTGATTATTTTATTTTATAAATCACGCTCGCGTGAGGACGAAGAGAAACGGAAACAGCGGACATTTCACCCAAGCTGGAATGAAGCCACAAATCCCGTACCGAAACGCTTTTCATACTGATTTTTTCAGTTTCGAGAGAAACCGTTCTCTCTTCATCGGAAAGATTAAACAGCGCAAGAAACCTGCAGCCCTCGCCGTCGCTTATCCATATCGCTTCGTTTTCGTTATATAAAACGGGTCTTGGATTTTTTCCGTTTTGATTAACAAAAAGCACCTCGTCATTTGTGATTAAATTCAAATCCCATTCGGTGTTATCGTTCAGTTCTCCTCCGAGCATAAGCGGAGAACGGAAAATGCACCAAAGGTTCATAAGCGTTACCTGCTCATCCTTTGTAAAAAGAGTGTATCTGTCCCTGCCGCCCTCATAGGAAGCGTTTTTTGCAAGTCTGCCGAGCGGCAGCATATCGCAGTCGGGCCAACAACCCTCCTTTACAAACGGGTACCATTTTGACGTGCGCTCAAACATTGCTTTGAGCTTATCCCAGTTATCCCAGAAATCACCCGTAAGACGCCACATATTTGCGTTTTCACTCAAATGAGCGGCGTATTCAAGCGGAGCCGGACCCGGAGAAAGAGAAAGCACCATATCTCTCCCGCAGTTATCAATACACGAACGGATTAACTCAATTTCGTCCTTTGCGCTGTAAGGATTTTGTTTATTAAACTCGGTATTGCAAATATCGTCGCATTTTATAAAGTCAACGCCCCAGGAAGCGTACAAATCAAAAATTGACTGGTAGTACTCCCTTGCGCCGTCCGCTTTCGGATTTACGCCGTACATATCGGTATTCCACGGGCAAAGCGAAAACTGTTTTGCAATTTGTCTTGCAGTCACATTTGTGCCTTTAATTGCCGTATTATTATGCACTGCCTGACGGGGAATTCCGCGCATAATATGTATTCCGAATTTCAGTCCCATAGCGTGAATTTTGTCCGCTATCGGCTTAAAGCCCTTTCCGCCCTCACATGACGGAAAACGGTTGACGGCAGGGATAAGACGGGAATACTCATCCGTACAAAGCTCGGTAAAATTATTATAGAAATTTGATTTTGCCTTCGGCTCATACCACTGGATATCGCAGACAACGTAATTGTAGCCGTGCTGCTTTAAGTTTTTTGCAACATATTCGGCATTAGCCAATAACTGCTGTTCATTTACAGCCGCGCCGTAACAGTCCCAGCTGTTCCAACCCATAGGAGGAGTCGGGGCAAAAGAATTCTTTTTCATCATACATCCTCTTCCCTGAAGCTTAAAGTGAGCGTATCGTGAGTTCCGTGAAGCTGGGTGTACTTAACGCCTGCGGCGTCAAACATTCTTTTTGACGCCCTTGTGCCGACGGAGGAAGCGTATTTGTCGGAAAGATAAATAACCTCCTTTATGCCGCACTGAATAATCGCTTTGGCGCATTCGTTGCACGGAAAAAGGGCGACATAAATCTTACAGCCTTCAAGATTTCTTCCTGCATTATTGAGAATTGCGTTAAGCTCCGCGTGACAGACGTAAGGATACTTTGTGTCATAATCGCTTTCGGCGTCTCTGTCCCAGGGGAATTCGTCGTCGTCGCAGCCTGCAGGAAAGCCGTTATAGCCGACCGACATAATCTTATTGTTATTGTCAACTATGCACGCGCCGACCTGGGTGTTCGGATCCTTGCTCCTGTTTGCGGAAAGCATTGCTATGCCCATAAAATATTCGTCCCAAGTTATGTAGTTATCTCTTTTCATTTGCCTTCTCCTTTTATCTTTTTCCAATACTCCTCGGCGGCTTTTTCGTTTTTATTGTCGCCGTAGGAATAGTATGTTTTATCCTTTAAATTGTCGGGCAGATACTGCTGCTTGACCCAGTGATTCGGAAAATCGTGAGGATACAAATAAAACTGCCCCTTATTCGGGTTATCTTCGCCGTCAAAATGCTTATTCTGAAGCTGACGGGGAATTCTTCCGTAATCACCCTTACTGATATCCGCAGCCGCCATTTCATAACCCATATATGCGGAATTCGATTTCGGCGAATTACACACGAGCACAACCGCGTCCGCAAGAGGTATTCGCGCCTCGGGAAGTCCGACCATAAATGCCGCGTCAACCGCCGCTTTGACTATAGGAATAATCTGGGGATAGGCAAGTCCCACATCCTCGCATGCGCATACCATAAGACGCCTTGTGGCAGACGGCAAATCCCCTGCTTCAAGAAGTCGTGCGAGATAGTGTAAAGCCGCATCAGGGTCGCTTCCTCTCATAGATTTCTGGAAAGCGGAAAGAATATCGTAATGCTCGTCTCCAACCCTGTCATAGCGGAAAGAGTTTTTCTGCGTAATGGCGGTAATTGAATCTCTCGTTATAAGGCGTTTCTTGCCCTTTTCGGGAGTTTTCGCGCCGAGAACGGACAATTCAACAAAATTAAGCGCTTTTCTCACGTCGCCGCCGGATGCGACCGCAATATCCTCAATAACTCCGTCATCAAGCGTAAAGCTTTCGTTAAGCTTCTTTGCAAAAAGCCGAAAACCTCTTTCAACTGCAGGCTCAATTTCTTTCGGAGTAATCGACTTGAATTCAAAAACCGTTGAACGGCTCAGCACCGCCGAATACACATAAAAATACGGGTTTTCCGTAGTGGAAGCGATAAGCGTGATATCCCCGTTTTCAATGTATTCGAGAAGCGACTGCTGCTGCTTTTTATTGAAATACTGAATCTCGTCAAGGTACAAAAGAATTCCGTTTGGCGCTTCAAGAGTGTTTATTTCGCTGACAACATCGCGTATATCCGAAATCGAAGCGGACGTACCGTTCAATTTGTGGAGCTTTCGGTTAGTCATATTTGCAATTATTCTTGCAAGCGTGGTTTTACCCGTGCCGGACGGACCGTAAAAAATCATATTGGGCAAAATGCCCGATTCGATAATATTGCGAAGCGGTTTCCCAACGCCGAGCAAATGCTCCTGCCCTACCATTTCTTCAATTGTCTGGGGGCGGATTCTGTCCGCTAAAGGTGAAGACATACTTACTCTCCTAAAATAATTCTTGTTATTTCCTCGGGTGTTTCGGCTATGTAATCGGCGCCGTATTTCTTAAACTCCTCTTCATTTCCGAAGCCGTAAAGGACGGCTATTACCCGTACGCCTGCTTCCTTTGCGCCGACAATATCGTAAAATCTGTCGCCGACCATAACCGCTTTTGATTTATCCGTAATGCCGTTCATTGAAAGCGCCTGATTTACAATATCGGTTTTATTCATATGCACCTTGTCCATAGGTGGACAGGAAATGTAATCAAAATACTTTATCAAATCAAATTTTTCCAAAAGCTTTGTCGCAAACTGGAGCGGCTTTGAGGAAGCAACGGATAGCGACACGCCGTTTTCTTTAAGCGTATTAAGGGTGTTTTCAATTCCCTTATACGGCGAGCATTCAAACATACCGCCTGCGCGGTAACGCTCGCGGTATTTTTCAATCATCAAATCAATTTCTTCGCCCTCGAAGCCGAAAACATCGTGAAAGCCCTCGCTCAATGGCGGACCTATCATCTTGTAAAGTTCACTGTCGGGTGGAATGGGAAGCCCGACTTTTTCAAACGCGTATTTAAGGCAGTTGAAAATGCCCTCTTCGGTGTCGGCAATTGTTCCGTCAAAATCAAAAAAAGCGTAGTCAAATCCGTTTGACATATTATTTCTCCGTATCGTTTGTTCGTTACATTTAATTATAACATAGATTAAGTTTCATTACAATAAAAAATAACCCTGCACGAAACATTTTCGCGCAGGGCATTTTGTTTCAAGTTGAGATATGACTTGATTTATATACTCTTCTTTTCGCATATCATTTCTCCGTGTTTTTTCGGGACGGGTGACCCGTCCCCTACAACAATCCCTCTGTCAGCCTAACGGCTGACATCTCCCTTTACACAAGGGAGACTTTTCTGTAGGTTGAGATTCTTCACTGCGCTCAGAATAACAAAAGAAAAAGACCTTTCGGTCTTTTTTCTTAATAGAATTATTCGTTCTGCGCGAGCGCCCTTGAAAGCCAGACCTCCGCAATATCCATAGCGGCGTAAAGACCCTTTTTCTCGGTGGTCTTTATAATGCTTTCCTTCGGGGTAAGATTAGGATTAGTTGACACAAGCTGAACCGAAACCTTATCCGCAAGCTCTATGTCGCCAAGCGGCTTCTGAGATTTAACCTGAAGCATAATGATAAAGTCATCAGCCATACTGCCGTAATAAATCATATTGCCCTGACGGACAAGCGGCCTGCCCTTATACTCCAAAAACTTTTCAGCCATACTATTTACCTGCTTTCATCCAAATAGTTTTTTACAAGAACCGAAAGCAACTCGTCCCTGTCAATACGGCGAATAAGGCTTCTTGCATTATTATGGGTTGTGATATAGGTCGGGTCCTCGGAAAGAATGTAACCTACTATCTGGCTGTAAGGGTTATATCCCTTTTCCTGCAACGCGTTATAAACAGTCTGAAGAATAATCTTCATCTGCTCCTCGTGGTTATCGGGGATTTTAAACTGTATCGTCTTATCTGTTGCCATTTTCAGCACCTACCTCTGCCGTATAATTATTTATCGATTTATTTTACACTATTTTTTCACAAATTACAAGTAAAATCAAGGTTTTATTTTATTTTTTTCGTTTTCGATTTCTATTGACAAGACAATTGTTTTTTTAGATAATGGTCATATAAGAAGAAATGGGGTGTTTTTTATGAGCATTGTTGATAAATTAAAGGAAAAGCTTTCCGGCTCCGTTGCGCAGGAATCCTCTGTTGCAACCACGGAGGATAAGGCTCTTCAGGACGGGTTAAAGGAAAAGGCAAGGCTTCTTGCCGACGAGGGAATTGTGCTTCTTAAAAATGAGAACGAGTTACTCCCCTTTGACAAAAAGACAAGAGTTGCGGTTTTCGGAAGAGTTCAGTTTGACTATTTCTGCGTCGGCTACGGCTCGGGCGGCGACGTAAACTATCCGTATAAGATATCATTTGCTCAAGCTATTGAAGAAGAAAACCTTAATTTCGATAAAAAGGTATTTAACTATTATAAAAACGAATGCGAGTCCAAACCTATTCCGAAAAGCTTTGTATGGGGCAAATGGCCGT
Source organism: uncultured Clostridia bacterium (assembly GCA_937884975.1). GTDB lineage: Bacteria > Bacillota > Clostridia > Oscillospirales > Acutalibacteraceae > Fimenecus. The sequence goes on from CAKZZS010000079.1 coordinate 12,428, forward strand.
TGAGCTACGATGAATTTGAACTGCCCGAAAGTCTTGTTAAGACCTCGTCCGAAAGCAGTGAAGCGGCAATTGTCATTTTCGGCAGGGCAGCCGGCGAGGACAGAGATAATGAGCTTAAAAAAGGCAGTTATCTTTTAAGCGAAAAGGAAGAAAAGCTTTTGCTTCTTGTTACAAAATATTTTAAAAACACAGTTGTTGTTTTCAATTACGGAAACGCTCTGGATTTTTCAGCCGCAGAATATGAAAATGTCAAGGCTGCCGTCTTTGCTCCTCACGCAGGAATGGACGGCGGACGGGCGCTTTGCGATATGCTTTGGGGAAAGACTGACCCCAGCGGCCATCTGACCGTAACAGTGCCGAAAAAATATGAGCTTTTGCCGTCTGCAAAGGATTTCGGCGACGAAAAGACCAACCGCTATACCGAGGATATTTACGTCGGCTACCGTTATTTCGAATCCTTTAGGAAGGACGACGTGCTTTATCCCTTCGGCTTTGGTCTTTCATACACCGATTTCAAATGCGAATATTCTTCGGAGAAAAAAGGCGACAAAATAACGGTTAACGCCAAGGTCAAAAACATCGGAATGCGCAGCGGAAAATATGTTGCACAAGTGTATTTTGAAGCTCCCCAGGGTGAACTCGGAAAGCCATTAAGACAGCTTATCGCCTTTGAAAAAACCGAGCTTCTTGAGCCTGACGGCGTAAGTGAAGTTGAAATGAGCTTTGATATTAAGGATATGGCTTCCTTTGACGATATGGGCGTTACGGGCAACAAGGCGTGCTTTGTGCTCGAAAAGGGTGATTACAAAATTTACGCCGGCGACTGCGTAAGAACCGCAGAAGAAATATTCAGCTTTAAACTCAATAAAACTCTTGTTACCCGTCAGTGCGAAAACGCTTGCGCAGTAAGGGAAGAATTCAATATCATAAAACCCGTTGTCATAAATGGAAATATGAATTTTATCCCTGCAAAGGCAGGTATGTCGGGCGTTGACTTAAAGCAGAGAATACTTGACAGAATGCCAGAAGAAACGCCGTTTACGGGTGATAAGGGCATTAAGTTAAAAGATGTAAAAGACGGCAAAAACACGCTTGACGAATTCGTCTCGCAGCTGTCACCGGAAGAGCTTGATATTCTTTGCAGAGGCGACGTAAAAATGGACTCGCCTTTTGGACCGAAGGGAAACGCAGGCGCATTCGGAGGTACAGCCGAATCGCTTCGCGAAAAGGGAATCCCGGCGGCTGTCACAACGGACGGACCGAGCGGAATAAGGCTTGCAGCAAATGCAACCCTTCTTCCGAGCGGAGTGTCAATTGCAAACAGCTTTAACTGCAGTCTGGCAGAGAAAACGTATGAGCTTGTCGGCGAGGAAATGAAACTCAAGGGCACGGATATTCTTTTAGGTCCGGGGATAAACATACACCGTAATCCCCTTTGCGGAAGGAACTTTGAGTATTTCTCCGAGGACCCTGTTTTAACTGGTAAAATGGCGTGCGCATTTGTTTTGGGCGTTCAGTCAAAGGGAAAAAGCGCGTGCCCGAAGCACTTTGCCTGCAACAGTCAGGAAAAGGCAAGGACAAAGGAGGACTCCGTTCTTTCCGAAAGAGCGCTTCGCGAAATATATCTTAAGCCCTGTGAAATATGCGTCAAAAATGCAAAGCCGAATGTAATAATGACCTCGTACAATATGATTAACTCGGTTTACAGTCACTCAAATTACGACCTGTGCACAACTATTCTTCGTAAGGACTGGGGCTACAGCTCGGTCGTAATCACCGACTGGTGGATGCGCGAGGTCAAAAATCCCGATTTCAAGGATAATTACGAAAGCGGTTACAGAGTGCGCGCGCAGGCGGACGTGCTTATGCCCGGAAGCCATTTTATCAACAGAGTCAAGGCGGACGATTCGGCGTTAAAATGCTATAAAAAAGGCTCTCTGACGCTTGGTGAAATGCAGAGAAGCGCAAAGAATGTGCTGACATTTTTAATTGAGAATATATTGGAGTAAACCAATAAGGTTTTCACTCGCTTGCCGCCATAGAAGCTTTATATGATTTCTACGGGAGGGCACAGAGACCCTCCCATACACAGTATATGATAATCAACCTCATACCCTGTAGGGGGCAGGTTTCCACGCCTGCCCGTAAAGGCTTCTTCTAAAAATGAATACAAAAAAGGACACAGAATTCCGATTCCGTGTCCTTTATTTTTTTTGACTGTTAAATCTGCTTTAACTTGCCGAGCTGCTTAAATCCGCCGCCCTTGAAGAAGCCGCCGATTATTATGCGAAGTCCCTTGCAGAACTTATCGTCATTGAGAATTACAAGCAGACCCTCCGCCATACGCGGCGAGAAGATGCCGAAGCTCATTGAAACAAAGTTCTTTATCGGGAGCTGGAGCGCAACCGCAGAAGCAAGATTGTCCTCACCGAGGAACTTTTTAAGAAGCCTGTTGAGTCTGCCGCCCCATTTGCCGTCAGCCGCGTCCTCAATAGTGCTTAAAATTGTAAGCGGCTTTGACTTATCCCTCTCGCTCGGGGGAATTTCGTGACCGAGTACCGCTTCAAACTGCTCATCGGTTACATTGTTTACGTCAGCCGTATAGTAAGCAGGAGCAAACAGGCTGTAATCGGGAATTTCATATGTATCCGTCGACGTGACGTTTACGCTCTTTTCAAGCTTAATGTCACGGCTTGAAGCGCCAACAAGAATTTTGAATTCACCCGTTTCAACCTGCCAGTCGTGAGCGTTGACATTATAAAAAGCAAATGCTCTCTTATCAAGCTCAACCGTAACCTCTTTCTCCTCACCTGCTTTAAGGAATACCTTTTTAAAGCCGCGAAGCTCCTTTACGGGACGGAAAACGGTGCTTTCAACATCGGATACATAAATCTGCGCAACCTCTGCGCCGTCTACGTCGCCCGTGTTCTTAATCTTAAAGGAAACCTTGAGAGTATCGGTATCAGCAATGCTGTCAGAAGAAAGAACAAGGTCGCTGTATTCAAAGGTCGTGTAGGAAAGACCGAAGCCGAACGGGAAACGGACGTCCTTTTTGGCGGTATCGTAGTAACGGTAGCCTACATAAACGCTTTCTCTGTATTCAACGGAAACGCTTGTTCCCGGGAAATACTTATAACTCGAATTGTCCTTAAGAGAACACGGATAAGTTTCCGAAAGCTTGCCTGACGGGTTTACGTCTCCGAAAAGCACGTCGCAAGCCGCGCTGCCCGACGCCTGACCTGTAAGGAAGCAGTTAAGAATTGCCTTAACGTCATCCGCCCACGGCATATCAACCGCCGCGCCGCCCGAAAGGACAACTATTACGTTCTTGTTGACCTTGAGGACCTCTTCAACAAGTCTGTTATGAAGCGGAGGAATATCAAGGTGCTTCCTGTCGCTGCCCTCGGTTTCGTATTCATCCGTAAGACCGATGAACATAAGAACAGCCTCGGCATCCTTTGCAGTATTAACCGCTTCGGAGACAAGCGCGTCCTCATTTGCCTTTTTCTTTTCTTTTTTGCCCGTGACATAGCCCGTTGCGTATTTAAAGTCAACGCCCATTTCCTTAAGCGTATCATAAGCGCAGTCAAGCCTGATGGGATTTATAAGCGAGGAGCCTGCTCCCTGATAACGCGGATTCTTTGCCATTTCGCCGATAACCGCTATCTTTGCGTCCTTCTTAAGAGGAAGAATCTTATCCTCGTTCTTCATAAGGACCATACACTGCGAAGCAATTTTTCTTGCAAGAGCGTGATGCTCTTCGGGGTCATAGGTGTACTCGCCGAGAGTCGCAACCGACTTATCAACCATATCCAGAAGCAGGTCAACCGCGTGGTCGAGCACCGCTTCGTCAAGAGTGCCGTTCTTAACAGCCTCAACAATAAGACGTGTGCCGTCGCCGGACGAAGTGGGCATTTCAAGCTCCTGACCTGCGATAAGTCCCGGAACGCGCTCATTTTCAGCGCCCCAGTCGGTGACGATAAGGTTTTCGTAACCCCAGTCGCCCCTAAGAACATCCGTAAGCAGCCACTTATTTTCCGCGCAGTATGTGCCGTTAAGCTTATTATAAGCGCACATAACAGTCCAGGGCTGCGCCTTTTTAACCGCTATTTCAAACGGACGAAGATAAATTTCCCGAAGCGTCCTCTCATCCGCAACCGTATTAACCGTCATACGGCGTGTTTCCTGGTTATTAGCCGCGTAGTGCTTAAGAGAGGTGCCGATGCCCTTTGACTGAACGCCGTTGATAAAGGAAGCCGCCATCTCACCTGCAAGAAGCGGATCCTCCGAAAAATACTCAAAGTTTCTTCCGCAAAGCGGCGAACGCTTTATATTAGTGCCCGGTCCGAGCAGTACGGAAACCTTTTCCTTGCGGCATTCGTCGCCTAAAGCCTCGCCCATTGTCCTGATAAGGTCAACGTCCCACGAACAAGCCGTGGCGGAAGCAGTCGGGAAGCAAATAGCCGGAACGCCCTTGAGAAGGTCTGTTTCACCCTTTTTCGCCGCGTCGGGATCACCCTTTTTGCGGATACCGTGAGGGCCGTCGTTAAGGCTGACTGACTGTATGCCGAGTCTTTCAACCGGCTGGGAATGCCAATAGTCGAGACCGTCACACATACTCGCCTTTTCTTCAAGCGTCATCTGGCTGATTAAGTCAGCGTGTTTCATTATTTTCTCCTCCTATATCACATTTTCATTGATTTTTATATCTAAATTATATAATAAAATAAAACCCGTTTTTCCGCAAGGGAATTAAACGGGTTTTTAACTTTTTTATTCAATTTTACTATAAAAGGTCACTCATTCTTGTTCATTATCATCAACCGATTCGGGTATGCCCTGCAAATCGGCGCTTTCAATGGATTCAACCGAACGCAGTTTTTTCTGAATTATGCCGCTGCGGTGGCTCGCCTCATCAATGGTTTTGCCTGCCTCGTCAATTTTCTTTCTCGCCTTTTCAAGAAGAGTTCCGAATTTTTCGTACTGCGATTTCGTAATACCGAGAAGAGTTCTTATTTCATTTGCCTTTTCGTTTATGGCGACTGTTCTGAAGCCAAGGGCGAGCGAATTCAAAAGCGCGGTAATCGTAGTCGGTCCTGCTATCATTATGTTAAGCTCATTGTGAAGCTTTTCGGGAAGTCCCGTCTTTGAGGAAACAATTTCCGCATAAAGTCCTTCTGTCGCAAGGTACATTATTGCAAACGGAGTGGTTTTCGGGATATTGATATATTTTGTAATCGTTTTTGCTTCCGAAAGCACCCTTGCTTCAAGCGCCTTTCTTGCCGCTTCAAGAGCGGAAGCGTCCGCATTGTCGGCAGCCTCGCAAAGTCTTATATAGTCCTCCGTGGGGAATTTTGAGTCAATGGGAAGATATACAAATTCGTCCTTACTCTCACTTGAGGGGATTCTTACGGCAAATTCAACCCTGTCCGCATTTCCCGAGGTGGCGACGTTTTTATCGTACATTCCGGGAATAGTCTGGTCAAGTATGCCCTCAAGCTGAACCTCAGCCCATGTTCCCCTTGACTTAACGTTTGAAAGCATACGGTTAAGCGAGGAGACGTTATTCGTAACGCCCGAGGAAAGCTCTTTCATTTCACCCAGGGATTTATACAGGTTTTCAAGCTGCTCGGAAACGGTTTTAAACGAGCTGTCAAGCCGTTCGTTAAGCGTTTTATTGAGCTTTTCATCAACCGTTTCACGCATCTGGTCAAGCTTCTTTTCGTTACTTTCCTGCATTTTTGAAATCGCCTGCTCAATGGATTTCGTCTGCTTCTCATTAAGCTCGATATTGCTGTTTTTAATTGCGTTGAGCGACTGATTCATAGCCTCGGTCATTTTAAGCGATGACTCATAATTTGACCTTGTCATTTCGCTTATTTTTTCACCCGTCTGCGCAAGCGTGCGCGAAGTTTCTTCCTTTAACCCCTGCTGAAACTGATTTGTATCAAGTCGGCTTCTGGAAAACTCGTCTGCAATATTTTTCTGAATATCGTTAAGCTTTTGCGTGACGGCGTCATTTTCGCCCTTTTTATTGACCTTTAAAAGAATGGCAACGGATATAAAGAGAATGACAACCGACGCGATGAAGGTTGCAATAATAACATAATCGGGCATAGTTTTCCCTCCAAAAGAATTATTGATATATATTTTAGCACAATTTTAGCATAAAGTGTGAGTCATTTTAAGTACAAACGGAGAATTTTTTATAATTTTCCTGAATTTGTGGTAAAAAACGTCGTTTTTTGGTATACTTATAGCGAAAAAAATTGTAGGGACGGATGGATATGAAGAAAATTCTTTCCGTAATTATTGCTATATCTGTTATAATTGCTGTTTTTTCGAGTTGCTCGGGCAAAAGTAAAAACGGCGAAACATTTATTATGCCCGTTTCCTCAACTCCTGAAAGCCTTGACCCGCAGATAGCTTCAAGCGATGTTGAAAGACTTATTATTGCCAATTGCTTTGAAGGGCTTTTCAGGCTTTCTTCCGACGGCAAACCCGAAAACGGAGTTGCAACGTCTTACACGGTTTCTCCCGACGGGCTTACCTACACCTTTAAATTAAGAGAGGATTCGAAATGGCACGTCCTTTCCGGATACGAAAAAATACTCGGAGAGGATTTTGAAAAGAAATACGATTTCCGCGTGACGGCAAAGGATTTTGTCTTTGCTTTCAGGCGAGCCGTTGACAGTAAAACCGCGTCAAATCAGGCGGCTAATCTATTTTCAATTAAAAACGCAAGAAACATAAATCTCAATAACACCTCTCCCTCCGCTCTCGGGGTCAGGGCAATTGATGATTTTACGCTTGAAATAACTCTCGACTACCCCGATTCTAACCTTTTATACAACCTGACGAGTGAAGCGGCTATGCCCTGTAACGAGGCTTTCTGGAACGCGACAAAGGGAAAATACGGGTTGAGCGTGACTTACACGCTTTGTAACGGTCCGTTTTATCTTTCCGAATGGAATGACGATCAAAATGTCAGGATGACCAGAAATGACGATTATTCGGGCGAAAACGAGGTAAAGCCGTATTCGGTAAGGCTTATTGTAAATAACGACGAAGAAGATATAAAGGAAAAAGTTCTTTCTGCAACATATGACGCAGCGTTTTTAAGCGACGCGCAGTTAAAGGACGCCGACGTTTCCCTTATTACGAAAATGCCGTTTGAAAACACAGTTTGCTCTCTTATATTCAACTGCTCGGACACCTACTTTTCATCTCTTAAAATAAGAAAAGCCGTTTGTCTTTGCTCCGGGATGGACACAAACACTCTTCCCGTGAATATTTCTTCACTCGCAAGCGGCATTGTTCCGCCCTTCTGCACCTTTTCGGGTGAAAACTACCGCGTGGCGGCAGGAAAGGCAAATCTTACCGAATATAACGAGAAAAACGCAAAAAAATATTTCGAAAAGGGACTCAAAGAAATTGAGGCGGACTCGGTTAAATTCAACGTGCTTTGCTCCGAAGAGTACGAGGAAACCATCAGAACGCTTATTCAGTCCTGGCAAAAGGTACTCGGCATTAAGCTTGTTGCGTCTGTTGACGTAAGGGAAACGAATGAACTTAAAAATCTTGTAAGAAACGGCGAATACTCGCTTGCGTTTTATCCCCTTGAAGCAACCGAACAGGACGCAAAAAATTTCCTTTTCTCTTTTTCCACTCTTTCGGGCAATAATTTACTTAATTTCAGCGATAAAAAATATGATTCGCTTCTCAACGCCGCGGCTGAAAAATCAACCGCCTCGGCGCTTGCTGAATGCGAAAACTATCTGCTCGACAATGCGGTAATTTATCCCGTTTTTAATTCCAACAGTTATTTCGTTACCGCCGCTGACAGCGAGGGAATATATTTCCGTTCAAATAAGCATAACGTATTTTTCATAAACGCCGAAAGGAAAAAATAATGTCAAAAACAAGAAAAGTCCTTGCCGTTTTGTCACTTATTGCGGCTCTCGCGCTTATGTGCGTTATCTTTTATCTTTCAAATCAGCCTGCGCAAGAAAGCAATATGCTTTCCGACTCGGTTATTGAACAGATTTATTCTCTTAACGGTTTGCTCGTTCCCGTACTTATCATAAGAAAAGCGGCGCATATGTGCGAATACGCTTTGCTTTCATTTCTGTTTTCAAATTCGTTTTATCTGCTGAAAAAGAAAAAGTGGCAAATAATATCCTTTATTTTAACTTTTCTTTACGCCTGCTCGGATGAAATTCACCAGCTTTTCATTCCCGGCAGAGCAGGTATGATAATTGACGTTTTAATCGATTCGTCAGGCGCTCTTCTCGGCTTGGCAGCATATTTTATTTTAATAAAAATCATAATTAAAGTCAGGAGTAAAAAAGATGTCCGTAATCCGTCCGTTCAAAGCAATAAGACCGACTAAAGACAAGGCTTCCTCAGTCGCCGCCCTCCCCTATGACGTTATGTCAAGCGAGGAGGCAAGAGAAATGGTAAAGGGAAAGCCCTACTCATTTCTTCACGTTGACAGGGGTGAAATTGACCTGCCTGTCGGTACAGATATGTATTCAGACGAGGTTTATAACAAGGCGAAGGAAAACCTTGAAAAGCTCATTAAGAACAGAATTCTTGTTCAGGATGAAAAGCCGTGCCTTTACATTTACCGCCAGATTTGGAATAACAGAGCGCAGACGGGTCTTGTTGCGTGCGCGTCGGTTGACGACTATATCAACAACGTAATCAAAAAGCACGAAAAGACGAGAGCCGACAAGGAACAGGACCGTATAAACCACGTTGATACGCTTGACGCAAATACGGGTCCTATTTTCTTAACCTACAGACCTAATCAGAATGTAAGAAGTATTATTTCGGACTGGATTTCGTCTCACGATACGGCGTGCGATTTTGTTTCGGGCGAGGTTAAGCAGACGGTCTGGGTAATAGACGACGAAAAGACAATTGAAAAAATAACGGATTTATTTAAAAATATTCCCGACCTTTACATAGCGGACGGCCATCACCGCTGCGCTTCGGCGGTTCGCGTTGCCGAAATAAGAAGAAAGGATAACCCCGACTATACGGGCGAAGAGGAATTCAATTTCTTCCTGTCCGTCCTTTTCCCGAGTGATGAGCTTAAAATAATGGACTATAACCGCGTTATAAAGGACCTCAATTCGCTTTCGAAAGAGGAATTTCTTAATAAGATTAAAGAAAATTTTGAAATTGAAGAAATGGGCAAAGAGGCATACCGTCCCGTCTGTCAGCACAATTTCGGAATGCTTATTGAAAACGAATGGTATTCGCTTACCGCCAAAAAGGAAACCTTTGACGAAAATGACGCGGTTGAAAGCCTTGACGTTTCAATTTTACAGAATAACCTCATTTCACCCGTGCTCGGAATCGAAAACCCGAAAACCGATTCGCGAATTGATTTTATCGGCGGAATAAGAGGTCTTTCCGAGCTTGAAAAAAGAGTTAAGAACGGCTGGGCAGTTGCGTTTTCGATGTATCCAACCTCACTTGCGGAGCTTATGAGAATTGCGGACGAAAATTTCCTTATGCCGCCTAAATCAACCTGGTTCGAACCGAAATTATTAAGCGGACTTTTTATTCATAAATTATCATAAAAAGAGATGAAGAAAATGAAAAACTTTCACACTCATACCACCCGTTGCGGTCACGCGCACGGCAAGGATGAAAAATACGTTGAAAAGGCGATAAAAAACGGTTTTTCCGCTCTCGGCTTTTCCGACCACTCCCCTATGGTTTTTTCTCCCGAAAGCCACAAATCGTCCTTTCGCATTCCGCTTGAAAAGACCGAGGACTACGTCAGCTCAATAAATTCCTTAAAAGAAAAATACGCTTCCGACATTAAAATATACCTCGGCTACGAGATGGAATACTACCCAAAATATTTTAATCAGACTATCGACTACCTTGAGCAGTTCGGTTTTGATTACCTGATTTTAGGTCAGCATTTTACCTCAAACGAATGTGACGAAAAGGCGGTTTACTCCGCAGGCGGAACAAATAACCCATACGACTTTGACAGCTATATTGAACAGACGCTTGAGGGTTTACAAACGGGAAGATACCTTTATATTGCCCACCCGGACGTATTCAAGTTTACGGGCAGTGACGAAGAATATATCAAAAGAGCAGAATACTTTATAAAGGAATTAAAAAAGCTCGGCTATCCGCTGGAATTCAACCTGCTCGGCTTTGCGGATAAGAGAAACTATCCCGACAGCCGCTTCTGGGAAATCGTCGCAAAAGAGGGAAACGACGTTGTAATAGGCTTTGACGCGCACGAACCGTCGGTTTTAAGCGATATGAAGACCTTTGAAAAAGCAAAGGAATACCTCAATTCACTTGGCATTGAACCGATGAATGATAAAATTGAAATATGATAAAAAATTCGCCTCCCTTTAGTTAAGGGAGGCGTTTCTTGTTTGCCGTTTATCCTTTCCTCTCAATTGTGAAAGAATAAGCGTATTTTTTATTCGGATGGACGATGTAAGGCTCTCTTACCTTTGCGTCACCGGGCATATCGCCGCCGACGCCCATCTGGATAAGGTCAAAATTGAAGGTCGTAATATCCGAATGCTTCAATTCGTGGATATGAGTTGCCGCCTCAAGCTCGTTCTGGGTATAATGCCAAGCGCTGAACATAAGCGGAGTGTCTGAAGGCGCAGTAAACTTAAGTCCCCTGCCGTCCTTATCGGTAACCTCAACATACCTTACGTCGGTTCTGTTACCGTTTTCCTGCGGACGCATATAGTGATGCTCAAGCTCGTCAACGCTCATTTCCCATACGTCAATTTTACCGCCGGTCTTTCTGTCGGGATAGGTCTCCTGCGGTCCTCTGCCGTACCACTTGACCTTGTCAAGCTCGGAAATAAGTCCCATCTGCGTACCAAAGCGCAAAAGAACGGCTTTGGGCGTACCCTCGTGGTAAACCTTAATCTTTCCGTCGGGATAAACGGTTATATCGCTCTTAACGCCCGTAAACTGCATTACAGTCCAGTCAACGTGAACAATTATTTCACCGTCCGCACCCTGCTCAACGCCTGAAACGACGCCCTTTAAGGTATCAGTTGCCTTTTTCCACTTATAGTAGGGATGATGCGGAATAAGGAACGGAATAAAGTTTGTTGTGGAAAGGTCGTTATCAGTAACTGCCCTGAAATAATTGGGTTTAACGGGAGTTTTAATATATTCCTTGCCGTCATATTCAATTGAGGAAATTTTGCCGTCAATAACTCTTACTGCAAAATCTTTACCGGTGACGGTAACCTTGTTTCCCTCGAACGAATAGTCAAGTTTACCGAGCGCCTTTTCATTGATCGAAGGCATTTTCTTAATAATGAACTGGTCAAACGCCTGCTCGTAGCCCTTTTCGCAGAAACGTCTTTCCTCCTTCTGAATAAAGGAGACGATAAGCACGCATTCCTTTTCGGGAAGAGAGGAGTCGTCATAAGGAATAACCGTTTCAACGGTTGACTGCGCAGGAACGTCAATGTCGAGCTTACCCGACTGAAGCGTTTCACCCTCAGCTTTAAGAACCCAGACAATGTCAAAATCGGAAAGGTCGGTAAACAGGTGCTTATTCGTAATCGAATAAAGCTTCTTCTCCCTGTCAACCTCCTTGACCTTCATTTCGGCATAAACCTTTTTAACCTCATAAGCGGACGGATGAAGCTTTCTGTCGGCGGAAATTATACCGTTTGCGCAGAAATAGGTGTTACTGCCCGTTATTGCGGTGGTATTTGGAAGCTGCATCGGACGGCGCGGCTCGTTCTTTTCGAAATCCGTGCCGTAAAGCCAATGGTCTCCGTCAGGAGCTTTATAACGGAGCGACTGGTCAACAAAGTCCCAGATAAAGCCGCCAAACATATTGTCATACTTTTCAAAGTCGTCCATATACTCCTGGAAATTTCCGAGACTGTTTTCCATTGCGTGAGCGTACTCGCAAAGGATAACGGGCTTCGTGTACCATTCCTTTTTAATCGGCTTTGAGTCAGCTGCAAGAGCGTTTGCGACATTATCGTAAAGTGAAATCGTGACCTCTTCGCGGTTTCCGAGCTTTGTCATAAGGTCGCCCATTGGGTACATTCTTGAAATGACGTCGCTTTTTGTGAAATCGAAATCGCCCTCATAGTGGAACTGACGGGTCGTGTCAAGCTTCAAAGCCGCCTGCTTCATCTTAAGGAAATTGTCTCCGTCGCCCGCCTCATTACCGAGGGACCACATAAAGATACACGCGTGGTTTCTGTCGCGAAGGACCATTCTTTCCATCCTGTCAACAACAGGTTCGGTCCATACCGGATTACTTCCGGGAACGCCCTTACGGCGTACACCGTGAGTTTCCATATCACATTCGTCCATAATGTAGAAGCCGTATTCGTCGCACAAATCGTAGAAGAACGGGTCATCGGGATAGTGCGAGGTACGAATAGCGTTTATATTACAGCGCTTCATAATATTGAAATCCTGGAAATAGCGCTCTCTGGGAACTGCCCAACCGTGGTCAGGGTCAAAATCGTGACGGTTAATTCCCCTTAACATCATAGGCTGACCGTTAAACAGAAGCTTTTCACCGATTATTTCAACCTTTTTAAAGCCGAAGCGAATTGACTTATAGGAAACCGCCTTGCCGTCAACCTTAAGCTCAATTACAAGAGTGTAAAGGTTGGGCGTTTCAGCAGTCCACTTGTCGGGGTTTTCAATAAACTTACTGATATTAAGTACTGCCTTTTCGCCGATTTTTTCAGCCGATGCAGAGCCGAGCTCGGTCTTTTCGCCGTTTCTCTCTATATAAGCGGAAACCTCAATATTCTTCTTTTCTCCGCTGTAGTTTTTAACCGTAACCTCAAGGTCGGTGTCGGAATTAACATATTCGGCGTCAAGGTCGGTTGTAATGAAGAAATCACGTATACAGGTTTTCGGTTCGGCATAAAGATAAACCTCACGGTAAATGCCGCAGAGAAGCCACATATCCTGGTCCTCGAGATACTGGGCGTCCGAATAGCGGTAGCACTTTACGGAAACCTGGTTTTTACCCTTTGTCACAAAGGGCGTAACGTCGAATTCGTGGGGTGTCATTGAGCCTTGGGAATAGCCGACATATTTACCGTTTACATAAACCTCAATAGCGCTCTTTGCCGCGCCGAAATGCAAAAACAGCTCCTTGTCCTCAAAGTTTTCGGGCAAGGTGAAGGTACGGCGGTAAATGCCTATCTCCTGCATATTATGGTCAATCGACGGAATCTTTCCCTTCTGGCGGCTGATAGCGCGACAGTAGGTGGAGGCATAGTAGTACGGGAACGAGCCTGTCTTTTCCGTCTGCCAAACGGACGGAACGGCAATCGTACGCCACTTGCTGTCGTCAAAATCCGCCTTATAAAAATCGGCAGGACAGTTGTCAAGTCCCATCTGCCAATAGAACTTCCAGTCGCCGTTAAGAGTCTTTTTAAAGGGTGACTCGTTTCTTGCGGCGGCGTCCGAAGCGTTTTCGTAATGAAGCGCCAGAACGTGGCCGTCCTCCTTATTGCGTTTGATTACTGCAGGGTTTTCCCAGTCGAATTTTACTTTTCCCATTTTTTCACCGATCCTTTACGGTAGTATTATCCTTTTAATTATACAATATAAATCCTTAATAAGCAAATAATATTTTTATTTCTTTTCATTCACCTCAACGCCTGTCACAAATAAAAGATTTTTATCTGAAAATCGGTTGACAAAAAAAGAAAAAAAGTTCATAATAAACGGGCTTATTACTAAAAAATAATGTGAGGTGAAAATAATGGAATCCGGTAATGGCAACGGTGCGAAACCTAAACCCCGAAGTAGAAAAATGGATATTACCGTGATATCCGTTATTTTTTTCTCTGCTTAAAGTTTGGTTTCGCCCTATTAAAATAATAGGGAGGGACAGATATGCTCGACATTGTAATGAAGCTTCTTGAGAAGAAGAATTATAAGACGCTCAAGGATATGCTCTCCGAGATGAACGAGGCGGATATCGCCTCCATTCTTGTTGAACTTCCCGAAGAAAAGCTTGTTCTTATCTACCGCATCCTGCCGAAGGAATTGGCGGCGGAGGTGTTCGTAAATATGGACTCCGACGCCCAGGAGGTACTTATCCACAGCTTTTCGGATAATGAGCTTAAAGAAGTGCTTGACGAGCTTTATGTTGACGACGCGGTTGACATAATTGAAGAAATGCCCGCAACTGTCGTAAAGAGAATTCTGCAGCAGACGGACCCCGAAACGAGGAAATCCATTAACGAGCTGCTCAATTACCCCGAGGACAGCGCAGGCAGCATAATGACAATTGAATACGTTGACCTTAAGGGTCATATGACGGTTGAGGACGCTTTTACAAGAATACGCCGAACAGGCGTTGACAAGGAGACGATTTACACCTGCTACGTCACGGACGAGGGAAGACATCTTCAGGGCGTTGTTACCGTTAAAACGCTGCTTTTATCCGACTATGAGGACCTTATAAGCGATATTATGGAAACGAACGTTATTTCCGTAAATACGCTTGAGGATAAGGAAGTCGTAGCCGAAATGTTCCAGAAGTACGACCTTCTTGCGCTCCCCGTTGTTGACAGGGAAAGCCGTCTTGTCGGTATTATCACCATTGACGACGCTATGGACGTTTTGCAGGAAGAAAACACCGAGGACTTTGAAAAAATGGCGGCTATCACGCCGACGGATAAGCCCTACACAAAGACGGGAGTATTCGCAACGTGGGGAAAAAGAATTCCGTGGCTTTTATTCCTTATGATTTCGGCAACCTTTACCTCAAAGATTATTCAGTCCTTTGAGGACGCGCTTGCCGCCCAGGTGGTGCTTACGGCGTTTATCCCAATGCTGATGGATACGTCGGGTAACGCAGGCACACAGGCGTCGGTTTCGATAATACGCGCATTAAGTCTTAACGACATTGAGTTCAGGGATTATTTCAAGGTTGTTTTTAAGGAATTTCGCGTAGCAATTATGTGCGGCGTAGTTCTTGCAACCGCAAATTTCTTCAAGCTGCTTTGGATAGACAGAGTGAGTATGCCGATTTCGCTTGTTGTAAATCTGACGCTTCTTTTTGCAATAATTATTGCAAAGTGCGTCGGCTCCACCCTGCCGATGGTTGCGCAAAAATTAAAGCTTGACCCGGCGGTTATGGCGTCTCCGCTGGTAACAACAATAGTTGACGCCCTTTCGCTTCTGACGTATTTTTCAATTGCGACAAGAATTTTACATTTAAGTTAAACACAAAAAATAAGAACCGAGTTAAAAACTCGGTTCTTTAATTTTTATTCAATTATTCAACAGGCTGTCTTTCTGCATTATAGACGGTGTCAATTGTCTTTTTGAATAAAAGATAATCGTATTTCGGTCTCCAGGACGAGCCGATTTCATAGGACTTAAAGGTCTCTTCGTCACAGGCGATATTCATCTGTGAAATGCCGTGAAGTCCCGTGCCGCTTTCGTCATTCTTATCCTTATACACCGAATCCCAAAAGGCGTGGTGACCGATTTTTTTAACGTTTTCGGGGATATACATATACGTCAGTCCCCTGTCGCGGGTAAATGCGTCCGAGCCTATTGCTTCAAGACACTCGGGAAGCGAAAGGTAAATAGCACCGAGTTTTTCCCTGCCCGTGAAACGGGTTTCGCTTACGCCATCGGCTGTGGGAACATACGAATAAATATTGTGCATATTTCCGCAGTCAAAGAATGCGAGAGTGCCGATTTCCTTTAAGCCGTCGGGAAGATAATAGGTATCGACATTTGCGTAGTTAAAGCAAAGCGGACAGATTTTTTCAACAGTTGACGGAACAACATAGGTCCTTACGTCCTCATTGTACTTTTGGAAAAATCCCTCGTCATATTTTTCAGTCGGACCCCACAGCTCCTCCATCGGGTTGCCGTCGTCATCAACAAGATCGGTATATCCGAGCTCTTTTCTCAAATACTTATCGTGGTCAATGGGATAGCAGATAATTTCCGTCTTGTCCTTGTTGTAAAGGACGCCGTCAACATCGCAGTAATTCGGGTTGTTTTCGTCAACATAAATGCACTGCAAAGCCCAGCACGAATAAAATGCTTTGTTGTCAATTTTCGTTACATCGGCGCCGACATTTACGACCTGAAGCGTAGCGTCGCAGTTAAAAGCGTATTCGTGAATTTCGGTTACCGTTTTTTCTTCGTCATACGTCAGGAAATCCATATTGATATTCTCTTCATTTTCAGCGCCGCCTGCGATAAGAGCGCCTGCTTCGATTTTTGAATTATCGATATCCGCAACGTACTCGACGTCAAAGGTTTTTATAAGTCCGTTATTTGAAAACTGAACAAGCTTATAGCCCGTGTCATTCTCTTTGTATTCAAGGTCGCCCGTATTAAGAAGCGCGCGAACCGAGAAGAAAAGCGAAAGCAGAACCGCAATTGAAATGAAGACAACAAATATTATCTTCTTTCCCGTAGCGTCCTTATAGGACACATTGATTTTAGGCGGTGCAAGTCCCTCTATCCGGTAAGTCCAGATTTCGTCCTCGGGGATGTCAAGAATTTCTTCTTCTGCCTCGACCTTTGTCTTTGCCTTTTTGGTCTTTTCTTTTTTCATCTTCCGCACCCCCTTAACCTATGAACGAGCCTGCAACCGATTCGCCCTCGGTCTCGGCTTTCTTTTCGGTTACCTCGGCTCTGCGTTTGAGCACCTGGATAACCTTGTTCTGCTTTGAGGAGTCGTAATCCCAGAAGATATACGGAATAGTCATAAGCAAGAAGCCTGCGATATCAAAGAGAATCGGGATAACGATTATCTTAACTCTTGAAGCGTCAATGAAAAGAACGTCCCAGTTTGAGTTAAATCCGAACTTGAGAAGCAAAATCGGTATAATAAGTCCGACAACAGCCGAAGCGGGACCTGTAATCCAACCAAAGATGCCCGAAAAGCTTTCAAGTCTTTCACCTGAAAGATACATCTGATAGTCGCCGATACGAACATCCATATCGTGACCGACAGCGGTCGGAATCGTGTGAGTCGCTTCAAGGAAGAAGAGAACAATAAGACAAATAATTCCGCAAAGCGTAACGTTATCGCCGCAAAGAAGAATAGCCGCAACAACAATTGACCAGCCGATAGCCCTTGAAATCTGGTAGAAAATCATAATCTGCTTATAGGAAAATCTCTTTATGAAATAGGGCGTGAAGAAATCGGGCGGCGTGCCTGCAAAGGATACAAGCGAAACAATAAGTCCGTAGGAAAGACCGCTTAAGCGGAAGGTGTAAAGGTAAAGGACAGTTGTAAACGCGAGCATACCGTTGCCCAGGGAGTCAAGAAGATAAACGATATTGAGCACCCATTTATACTTATTACGCATTACGCCGAAAATGCCGTCCCAGAATTTAATCTGGACCTTTTCTTCAATGGGCGGTTGAGGTATTCTCTCCTTAATACGCCCTGCAAAAATCATAGTCAGCGTTGCAAAGCCGATAAAGATTATCGGAATAACATATCTGTAAACGTTAATGTCAGCCCATTCGTCTCTTGTAAAACCTATGGCAATGGGAATTACAACGACCATAAGGGAATTGAGAATATGGGAAAGCTTCATAGGATAAGTCCTTATTAAAATTCTTTCACGCATATTCGGGCTGATATTCTGGGCGCAGGTTTCAAGACAGTTTGTAAATGCAAACAGATTATAGATAGCAAAAAGAAGGTTTGCAACCCAAACACGGGTGACCTCATCCGCAATATTGTAAACGGGAAGCCAGCCGATAAGGATAACCATTACGCACTTGGGAACAACGTCGCAGTAAAGGAAATACTTATATCTTCCGAATTTCGGTACGAGCTTTTTACGCCAGAAAATATTTCTCGACCCTGCCCAGCCGTTCCAGAGAATATGAGTACCGAGAATCTTAATTGCCGAAGCCGCCGACAGACCTCGAATTGAATTGAGGGCGGCGACAAGCCAGTTATTCGGATTAAGATACGGCTCAAAATTAAACACTATAAGGAATATGCCGATAATAATTGAGAAGAAATAGACCGTATAAAGCCTTTTCTCCGTCTTTTTAGGCATAAAGCCGAGGTTATCGTTGATAATCCAGCCTAAAATATCCCAAAGCTTCTGCAAGGGCATATTGATAAGCGCAATTGCAGAGAAGATAACATACGGCAGCTTGTAGTGATACATTATAAGGTAACAGCCTGCCGCAAAGGATATGTATTCAAGCGTTTTGGAGCCTGAATAGTTACTGCCTACCGCAAGCCAGATATCCTTATACTCCTTATAAGGAACATATTTGCCCTCCGCAGGCGTATTCCAATGCTCCTTGATTTCACCGAAGAGCCATTTTACCTTGCCCGTTAATTTACTCATTCGCACCATTCCTCTCTTCCAAGAGATTTAATTGTTTTTGTAGTAGTTTTTAAGAGAATTATATTCATTCTCCGTTATTTCAAGCACCTTTCCGTGCTTGAAGCCGTAAGGAAAAGAAAACTCCTCTTTATCCATCCGAAAGTCGCTTTCTCCTACCGAGGACGCTACAAACGGAACATAGCCCATCTTCGGTTTTTCGCAACCGAAGAAGTCGAGCATAAGGCACCATCTGCCGTCGGGAAGAACGTAAGAGGTCGGTCCCTCATACGAACCTGCGTTCCCGAGAGAAGCCATATATTCCTCAAGGAGCTTATCGTGTTCGTACGGACCGTATAAATTCTTCGACGTTGCGTGCATATTCATCGACGGTTCATTCGCATTCTTATAGAAAAGATGGTATGTGTCGCCGTGCTTTACAATATGCGAGTCAAGAATTTCGTTTTTCTTATCAAAGAAAACCTTCGGATACGAAAAGGACTCAAAATCCTTTGTAGTGCAGCAGTAAATTGACATATGACGATAGTCTGTTTCTTTAACCATTGAGCCCCAGTGAATGAGGTATTCCTCATTCTTGTCGTCAAAAATTACCTCGGGTGCCCAAAGACAGCCGAAATCGTCCCTGCCGAAATAAATCTGCTGCTGCGGCGAAAAATGAATAAGGTCGTCGCTTCGCCACAAATTAAGCTTTTTACTGCCGCTGCGGTTAATATCTATCCAGTCGATATTATGGTTTTCATCCATACGGTGAACAACGCACAAATCGGTCGTAAGAATAACAAAACCGCCTTTTACAAGCCTGACAACCTCAATATCACGGCATCCGCATTCGCCCAAGGTGCTTTCGAGAATGGGATTTCCCGAATTCAACTGTTCCCAGTTAAAGCCGTCTTTACTTACGGAAAAGTAAACCTGTTCCCCGTCCGGGGTGAGCTTTTCTTTAAAATGAGCAAAAAGATACGCCATAATATTACTCCTTTTCGGTAGTATGTAAATTATACAAGAATTACTCATATATTTCAATAGTTTTGTTGAAAATGATAAAGAAAAACGCCCCGAAGGGCGTTTTAAATATTTAACAATTCAGTTTTCTTCAAAACTTTCAATAAACAGCTTAAGCCGTCTTACCGCTTCCTTAAGCTCGCTTACGGAATAAGCGTATGAAATTCTAATAAATCCCTCTCCGCTTTCGCCAAAGGCGTCACCCGGAACCACAGCGAGCTTTTGCTCGTTGAGAAGCCTTGTTGCAAATTCCTCGCTTGTCATATTAAAGCGGCGTATATCCGGGAACATATAGAACGCGCCCTCCGGCTCAAAGCACGGCAAGCCCATTTTCAAAAGCTCATTGTAAAGATAACGGCGTCTGCGGTCATATTCGTCACGCATTTTTTCAACGTCCTCATCTCCGTTATTTAGCGCCTCAACCGCCGCGTACTGACTGACAGTAGGCGCGCACATAATTGCAAACTGATGGATTTTTACCATCTGGGAAATAATTTCCTTCGGTCCCAAAGCGTAACCGAGCCTCCAGCCCGTCATTGCAAACGCCTTTGAAAAGCCGTTTATAAGTACGGTTCTTTCTTTCATACCGTCAAACGAAGCGATGCTGACGTGCTTTTCGGAGGAATATGTAAGAGAAGAATAAATTTCATCGGAAATGACGAGTAAATCGTGCTTTAATATTACGGGAACGATTTTTTCAAGGTCCTCTCGCGTCATCACTGCGCCGGTCGGATTATTCGGGAAAGAAAGAATAACCGCCTTGGTTTTCTCCGTTATTGCGCCTTCAAGCTCTTCTGCAGTAAGCTTAAAGCGGTTTTCATTTTTAAGAGAAATCGGCACGGGAACGCCGTCCGCCAGAGTAATACAGGGCGAATAACTGACGTATGACGGGTCGGTAAAAATGACCTCGTCGCCGCAGTTTAAAACAGCGCGAAGCGCAAGGTCAATTGCCTCGCTTCCGCCTACGGTTACAATTACCTCGTTTTCCCCGTTATATTCAATACCCGTATGCCTTTTTGTATAAGAGCAGACCGCTTTTTTCAGCTCCGGCATACCCGAATTTGAGGTATAAAAGGTCTTACCCTGATGAAGCGCGGTAATTCCGGCTTCACGGATATGCCAAGGAGTATCAAAATCCGGCTCGCCGACGCCGAGCGATATTACGCCCTCGGTGCTGTTTGCAAGGTCAAAAAACCTGCGTATTCCCGACGGCTTTATCCCCTTTACCTTTTCGGACAGAAAATCTCTCACAGTGACACCAACATTCTTTCATTAGTCTTTTTTGATTTGAAAAGAACTCCGAGCTCCTTATACTTCGAAAGCGTGAAATGGGTTGTGGTGCTCTGCACCTCTTCAATTTGCGCAAGCTTTCCCGACACAAAAAGGGAGACCTCTTTAATCGACCTGCCCCTTACGGTAACAAGGAAATCATAGCTTCCCGACATAAGAAAAAGAGTGTCGACCTGGGGGAAGGAGCTGATTTTTTCGGCAATTTTATCGTAGCCCTCGCCGCCCTGCGGAGTGACGCGAAGCTCAACCATAGCGGTAACATCATCGTCGTGAACCTTATCCCAGTCGATAAGCGTGTTATAACCGCAAATTATTTTTTCCTTTTCGAGTCTGCCAATTGCGCTGCGGATTTCCTCCTCGGGAACGCCGAGCATAACGGAAAGCTCCGACGCCTCAAGGCGGCTGTTATTTGAGAGTAATTCAAGTAATTTCAGTTCAAGTGATTTTTCCATAATTATCTTCCTTTTACTTATTCCATTCGTTTACCTGTCTTCGAAGCCAGTCGCACCAGGCGTCAACGCCCTCGCCCGTCCTTGCGGAAATAAAGAATATTTCAGCGTTGGGATTAAGCTTATGAATACGCTCTTTTACCGCTTCGTCATCAAATTCGAAAACGCTTTTCGTGTCAATTTTATTTATAAGAACAACGTCGGAAATAGTGAACATAAGCGGATATTTAAGCGGCTTGTCGTCGCCCTCGGGCACGGAAAGAATCATTGCGTTTTTGGAAGAACCGGTGTCAAATTCCGCAGGACAAACGAGATTTCCTACATTTTCAAGCACAACAAGGTCAAAGCGGTTGGCGTCAAATTCGTCAATACCCTGTCTTGTCATACCTGCGTCAAGATGGCACATACCGCCCGTATGAAGCTGGATAGACTCAATTCCAGACTGCTCAATGGTTCTTGCGTCAACGTCGGAGTCAATATCCGCTTCCATAACGCCGATTTTAAATTCGTCCTTAAGGCGTGAAAGAGTGGCTTTTAAAGTGGTTGTTTTTCCGGCTCCCGGCGACGACATAAGGTTTAAAAGAAAGGTTTTATTCGCCCTTAATTCGTCACGGAGCTTATCCGCCTCACGGTCATTGTTTTCAAATACGCTTTTTTTGATTTCAATTATTTTGAAATTATCCATAACTATCTCCCGAAAGCTTTTTTATATTATTTTAGTATTATATATTTATTCTTTTGAATTGTCAATTTAAAACGGGAGTAAATCAAATAAAAAGGCTTCCCCTTTTAAGGAAGCCTTAAAAACTATTTATTATTCTGGTAATCGTCTATAAGCGCGTAAAGCTCATAAAACGGGTCGTCTGTCATTTTAACCGTCTTATTGAATTCGAGCACCTGTTTTTCGTTTTCATTAAACCTTTTCCACTCGGGAAGTCCCTCCCCGTTAGGATTGCCCGTTTTTACGAAATTGAGAAGATAACTCTGCATTGTTTCGGAAAGCGCGTTATCCTCATCCGAATATTTCTCCGCGTGGCGGAAAAGATTTCCGTAAAGATAAGGCATTTCGCCTGCGTGGAAGGAGCCGAGGGACTTATTATCCATTGAGAAATAGTACTCGTAAACATCCTTATTCTGCTTTGCGAGCAGCCTTGACCAGTTGTAGTGACTGTATGTAAACCACGCTGCCGAAAGCACCTTGTCATAAGAGCCTTTTGCGTCTCCCCTTGCGTCAATGACAATTGTATAGTTTTTGTCCTGCGGCTCGGGCGGGAAAAGCTCCGTCGCCTTCTTTGCATTGTCGCCCAAAATGCCTTTGAGGGACTCCTCGTAATTTTCGGTTGTGACCTTATTTAGCATTGAGAACAAATCCGCTTCGTGCGCATTGAAGCCGTTAAGCAGAGCTTGTTCGTTGTTATTACCCTTTTCATAGGTAAGATACGGCTGCTCTGTAATTGCGTAGCCGTCAACAGTCATAGCGGAATTTGTAAATCTTGTGTTGACAATTCTTTCGGCGGGAATTTCTCTTAAATCCTCAACGCTGTTTACGCCGAATTCTTCCATTATATTTTTTCCCATTTCAAGCGCCTTTTCAAGCGGTCTGAAGGTATGATAAGGCGTTTTTGCGGTAATTCCGCTGCTTTCGGCAACCGCTCTTTTGAAAAGCCCCTTTGCAAGCGGAGAGACGCAGACTGCGTTTACGCTTGAAGCGCCTGCCGACTCACCTGCAACGGTGATTTCATCGGGATTTCCGCCGAATGCGGCAATATTTTCTTTTACCCATTTAAGCGCCTGAATCTGGTCTAAAAGTCCGTAGTTACCCGTTGTGCCGTTCGGACTTTCCTCAGACAGTTTCTCGTTTGCATAGTAGCCGAAAACATTTAGCCTGTAAGCAAAATTTACAACTATAATCCCCTTTGAAGCAAGAGTTTCCCCGTTATACGCGTCAAAGGAGGACTGACCGCCCGTAAGGGAGCCGCCGTGAATGAATACGAGCACGGGCAAATCCTTTTTTTCGCCTGCAGGCTTCCAGATATTGAGGTAAAGCGAGTCCTCGCTCATAGCCTCCTTGAAATTATCCTTAAGGCTTATTTTGAAATTATGATATCCGAAAACGGAATTGAGAGAGTCCATAAACACGTTTTGCTGTTGCATGGACATCGGCGCAAAGGTGTCGCACTTAAGCACACCGTCCCAGCTGTCCGGCTCCTGCGGCTCTTTCCAACGTAGAGAGCCTACGGGCGGCTTTGCATAGGGAATTCCTGCAAAAACCTCAACTGTTTTTTCTTCATTAAATACTCCCGTGAGTCTGCCCTGCTTTACCGATACCTCTTCGGTAACAACGGGATTTTTGACGTCAACGGCAGGAATGCGCCTTGCTTTCGGCTCGGAAAGCCTTACAACACCTGCAAGAACGACTATAAAGCAAAACCACGCAAACAGCCTGAAATACCATTTGCGTTCGGACAGTCCTTTGCCGTGGAGAACAAAGAAGCCGACCGCAAGAAGCAGCAAAGCCGCCCAGCCGAAAAGAGTGTTATGCCCGAGCTCAAGCACCAAAGCGAAAACAAGCAAAACAATAATTAAAATTACAACAAATCCCTTGCGAATTTTCATAAAAACCACCTCACAGACCTTTTTATTTATATTAACACAGGCTATAGGTTTTGGCAATAAAAGAAAAAGGGTATTCTTTTAAAGAATACCCATAAAGCAAAATGTCTTTTATTTTAAATCAAAATCAAATTCCACGCCGTTATCTCTGTTTATCGCTCCGTAAGTGCATTTATGAATTTCAAGTATCTGACTGCTTATGGCAAGTCCCATTCCGCTTGAATTGTCAAGGCTGTTTCTCACCTCGTCCGCGCGGTAAAGCACATTCCAGATTTTATCAATATGCTCTTTTGGTATCTGCTCGCCCTCGTTAAAGACCGAAAGCCTGAAGGAGTCGTAAATATCCCTGAAATAAAGAGAAACTTTAACGGTTTTTCCGCTTTCGGTGTGCTTAACGGCATTTGAAAGATAATTGTCAATTACAAGCGCAATAAGCTCGCTGTCCGCCTTAACCTTTGCCTTTTGACAAATATCGGTTTGGATGTCGATGCCCTTCTCGTCTGCTGCCGTTTTGTATTTTTCAACCTCAGCAAGCGCAATTTCGGAAAGGTCGCATTTTCTGATTTTTACGGTTTTACCGGTTGAAATACGGTTGTACTGCATAAGTGAATTGACAAGCCTGCCCATACGAAGGCTCTCGTCATAAATTGATTTTACATACTTTTCGTTCTTTTCGGGCGAGACGTTTTCCATTATACATTCAGCCGAGTTTGCAATAACGGCTATGGGCGTTTTGAGTTCATGCGCCGCAGCTGCGGTAAACGCGCTTCTTGTCTGCTCATAGAGCTTGTTTTTCTCATAGACATAAGGCACGGCTATTCTTAAAACCAACGTCAGAATCAAGAAAAGAATATTAAACCACAGAAAGTTAGCCGAAAATGATATCGCGTGACGGTAAGGATTGAAATAGGTCGCATAAGTCAAGGCATAGTTGCCGTCGGCAAGCCTTATATCCGTTTCTGTGTGAGTGTAGTTGTCCTTGTAAACCCCGATATGAGTTGTGGCTGTGTCAATCTCGTTTAAAATGAACCTATCGTAAAAGTCGCTCGCCTCCGCAAGGTCCTTACCGACAAAAACCGCGTCAAGGTGAAGATTAATGTATATAAACTGCTTATTGGCAGCGTCGCCGTCAATAAAATAATAATATACATTTTCATTGCTGTAGTATTCCATTTCTTCGGGAACAACCGTATCGAGTTCAAGTTGTGTTTTATTCATCAGGTCAACTTTCTGAACCTCACCTTTCGGGTCGGACAGCTTTAAGGAATACATTTCACCCGTCTTTGTGTTTTCAAGCATAAGCGAGGTGTAAATTCTCTTCCCGTCAAGAACGTAAAACTCGGCATTTTTAACCTTAACATCATCCTCCGACTCAAATTTTTCTTTAAGCTCGGTCTTAACCTTTGCCCTGTCGGAATCAGAGTTTGAATAAAGATAATTCCCATCCTCAACCTCAACCATAAACCCGTTTGTGCTTACCACCTCGCCGCTGTCTGCGTTATATACGGCATACATTTTAAAAACGCTGAAGTAATCAAATGAGGTTTGAAAGTCAAGCATTGATTCAACATATTGCAAAAAGCTTTCACTTGATACACTGTTGCTTTCACACAGACTGATAACCCTGCGCGTTTCAAATTGTATACGGTCCTCATAATCCTCATACCGTTCTTTTGCATAGGAAACTTGAGAAGAAAAATAAATCGCGATAAAGATTAAATAGAACACAAAGAGGACTGCTGAAACAATTCTTTCAACCTTATTTTTACTCACCGTCCGTCATCTCCTCGGGGTCGGGATAATTCACAAGCCCGCTTTTTTGCTTTTCAGGAGTCAAACCAACGTACTTAACAACTAATGCCATCAATACATACTCGGTTATGTCAATTAAATAAAGCCACGAAAATGGTTGTTTATTTACAATTGAATTGATAATTGAGGAAGCGATGTATGCCGCAACAAGAATGCCGCTGACCATTACAAAAGCCTTTGTAAAGCCATCGCCGTTTTTTCTCTGCTTTTGAATTGCGGATGCGCACAAGGCGTAAAAAAATCCGAGTGATATGTGCGCAATAGCGTTTGACACGAACGCAGCTCTGTTCACATCTGCATAAGAATAAACCGCACCGCTCGCTGAAATACGCGAAAACAGGGAGATTCCCACTGTAACGACCCCCGACAGTAACGATCCGACCGCATTGATGTAAAACAGAACAACAAATTTTTCAGGCTGCTTTTTCAGGGCAAAAACAACAAGTATAATACCGCACACTGTTGAAAAAAGCATTCCCGGAAGCGTATAAATTGCCGCACTTAAGTCACCCATATCATCAACCGTAATGATTTTTGAAACAATAGCATATACCATCTTGAAAATATTTATGAATGCAATCGCATAGCATATTATTTTTTTATTTTTCAAATCTTTTTCGTTCATTTTAATTCTCCTCAAAATAATAACCTACGCCAACGGCAGTTTTTATTATATCTGCATTTTCCTTGCCGAGAGCCTTTCTGATGCGTTTAATATGGGTATCAACCGCTCTTGTATCCCCCTCAAAGCCGTATCCCCAGACCTTAACTAAAATCTGTTCTCTGCCGAGTACGGTTCCTGCGTTTTTAACAAGAAGCGTCAGAATGTCAAAATCCTTTGCCGAAAGTCTGATTTTTCTTTCATTTAAAAACACGGTTCTTGAAAGCAGGTCAAGAGTAATCTTTCCGTAGGTAAGCTTACTGTCACTGTCAAAGCCCTTATACCGTTTAATAAGACTCAAACATTTTTCATAAAGCACCGTAAGCGGAAAAGGCTTGACAATGTAGTCGTCACAGCCGCTTTTGTAGCCTGCAAGGAAATTTTCTTCCTCGCCCAGAGCTGAAAGAAACATTATCGGCGTATCGGAAAACTCCCTTATTCTTTTACACGCTTCAATGCCGTTTACTCCGGGCATCATGACGTCAAGTATAATAAGGTCAAACGCCGTGTTCCCCGCTTCTTGGACTGCCGAAATGCCGTCAAAAACAGTTTTTACGGACGCACCCTTTGACGAAAGATAATCGTGCATTGTTTCGCAAAGCTTTTTTTCATCGTCCGCAATAAGAATATTCAGCATTGCCACTCACCCCCGTGAATTTAATTATATTATATCATTGTGTCAATTGTGTGTCACGAAAAATAAATTAAAAAAGTACTTGATTTTATTTGAGTTTTACTATATAATTTAACGGCGCTTTAAAGTAAATATATTTCGGGGTGTGGCGAAGTTTGGTATCGCGCTTGGTTCGGGACCAAGAGGCCGGAGGTTCAAGTCCTCTCACTCCGATTATGACAAAGGGGTACCCACACGGGTACCCCTTTTGTCATATTTAAAGATAGCAGGACTTGAACCGAAGGATTTGAGCGTTAAGAAAACAGTTTGGTAAACTGTTTTTAGCTCAAATGTGCGAAGGCGTAAGCCAAGCACGCAAAGAATTGTGTAAGCAATTCTTTGTCAAGTCCGTGGTTGGACTAATATGTAAGTTAAGTGCGTGCATTTATTGTAGGGGTCGGGTTTCCCGACCCACGGGATTATATCTTTTTATTCAGGACGGGTGACCCGTCCCCTACGAATTGGTTGAGATTCTTCGCTTCGCTCAGAATGACATTTTATCGTTCCGAAGGAACACTTCACGCGTTTTCTTTTGAAACGTACTTCACGTTGTTTGATAACAACACTTCACAAATTCAAAAGAATTTATTTCACGGGCGGCTGATAGCCGCCCCTACGGGCAACGGGACGTCGTGACCCGTCCCCTACGACAACCCCTTCGACTGCTCACAGATTCGCAGCCGCCTCCCCTTGCGCAGGGGAGGCTTTTTTTGTGGTTTGAATGAAAAAATTATTTTACAGAAAAAAACAGCCCCAACCGGAGCTGTTTTTACGTTTTTTTACTGTCTTTTTACTTTTCAATAAGGCATACGGCTAAAGCGGCTATTCCCTGTTCGGTTCCCGTAAAGCCGAGTCCCTCTTCGGTTGTTGCCTTTACGCTGACAAATTCCGCTTCAACGCCGAGAGCCGAAGCGATATTTCCCCTCATTTTTTCAATGTACGGAGCCATTTTCGGCTTCTGCGCAATAATTGTTGCGTCAACATTTACGGTCCTATAACCTTTTTCGCCTATTATATTTGCAACCTCTTTTAAAAGAACAAGGCTGTCAGCGCCGCTGTATTTTTCATCCGTATCGGGGAAATGCTTGCCGATATCACCCATAGCCGCTGCGCCGAGCAACGCGTCGGATACAGCGTGGAGAAGCACATCGGCGTCCGAATGTCCCAAAAGACCGAGAGAATGGGGAATTTCAACGCCGCCGATAATGAGCTTTCTTCCCTCAACAAGCCTGTGAACGTCATATCCCTGACCTATGCGAAGCATTATTCTCCCCTACCTTTCAGTATTGCCTGAGCCGTTAAAATATCGTCAGGCGTAGTGATTTTAATATTCGTATATTCGCCCTCAACGAGCTTTACCTTCTGCCCTGCCGCTTCAACTATCATACAGTCGTCGGTCACGCCCTCGGGCGCGTTTTCAAGAGCGTTTTTATATATTTCAAAGGAGAAAACCTGCGGAGTCTGTACCGCCCACATATTTCCCCTCGGAGGAGTGTTTACGACAATTCCGTTTTCATCCGTCTGCTTAATAGTATCCTTGACCTTTACGCCGCAGGCGGCAGCGCCGAAGCGAACGGCTGCTTCGACGGTATTTCTGATAGCTTCAGCCGTTACAAACGGTCTTGCTCCGTCGTGAATTGCAATAATATCCGCCTTTTCACTGCAGTTTTTAACGGCGTTTTTAACGCTCTGAACCCTTGTGTCTCCACCCTCGCAAACGCAGGACACCTTCGTAAAGTTATATTGCTTTACAAGAGAGGTGACACGGGTAAGATTTTCCTTTTTCGTACAGACAATTATTTCGTCAATACACTCGCTTTTTTCGAGCGCGTCAATGCTTCTCGCAAGCGCAGGCATACCGTCAAGAAGCAAAAACTGCTTGTCAGTACCCATTCTCACAGAAGAGCCTGCCGCCGCAACAACCGCAGAGACGAATATTTCCTCTTCCTTTTTTTCAATAATCAGTTTACTCATATTATTTACCGAGAAGATGCTCAAGAGTTGCCATCTTCACGCAAAGGCAGAGCACCTCAGCCGCCTTTTCGATTTCGTGAACGGGCGGAAGCGTGGGGGCAATTCTTATATTTCTGTCATTGGGGTCCTTGTTATAGGGGAAGGTTGCGCCGACATTTGTAAGAGTTACGCCTGCTTCTCTACAAAGCTCGCCCACTCTTCTTGCACTGCAGGAGGTAGCGTTAAAGCTGATAAAATAACCTCCGTTAGGTCTGGTCCAATGGGCAACGCCGAGGTCGCCGAGTTCCCTGTCGAGCACCTCAAGCACCTTTTCAAATTTCGGAACAATAAGCCGGGCGTGCTTTTTCATAAGACGCATAACGCCCTCTTTATCCCTTAAAAATTTATAGTGTCTTAACTGGTTAAGCTTATCGTTACCGATAGTCTGACGTGACATTCTGTAGCGAATCATCTTTATATTTCTGTCGGAAGCCGCAACGCAGGAAATGCCGCCGCCCGAGAAGGTGATTTTTGAGGTGGAAGCAAATTCAATAAATAAATCCTCGCTGCCGTACTCCTTTGCAACCTCAAAGATATTAAGCAGCTTATCGGGAGTGTCATTGAAATCGTGAACGCAGTATGCGTTATCCCAGATAACCCTGAAATCGCTTGCGGCAGGTTTAAGAGCAGCAAAACGCCTTACGGTCTCGTCGGAATATGTAACGCCCGTAGGATTCGAATACTTCGGAACGCAGAACATACCCTTAACAGAGCTGTCCTTAACGAGCTGTTCAACCGCGTCCATATCCGGTCCGGTTTCAGTCATATCAACATTTATCATTTCAATTCCGAAATATTCCGCAATTGCAAAATGTCTGTCGTATCCGGGAACGGCGCATATAAATTTAACGTCGTCCTGAAGCATCCACGGCTCGTCGCCTATACCGTGGGTCATACACTGGGATATAAAATCGTACATAAGGTTAAGGCTTGAAACGCCGCCGAGTATAATATTATCCGTATTCACCTCAAGAATTTCACTGAAAATACGCTTGCACTCAATAACGCCGTCAAGTCCGCCGTAGTTACGGCAGTCCATACCCTGCTCATTAAAATAGTCGTCGCTTGTAAGCTCAGTCTTAAGAAGCTCCTCCGAAAGGGAAAGCTGCTGGGGCGAGGGCTTACCTCTTGACATATCAAGATTAAGTCCGAGTCCCTTTATTCTTTCGTACTGACGGCGAATCTTTTTAAGCTCGGCTTTGAGCTGTTCCTCATTCATCTTTGTATATTCCATCATTCTCAACTCCCACTTTAATACTTTAATCAATTACATTATATTATACTATGAAACAGCGGTTATTGCAACAAAAAATTGGGTTGCAATACGGACGATATTTTGATAGAATTGAGTTGTAATTTTTGGAGGGATGAATATGTTTTTACTCTCACCTGTTTTTAAGGATTATATCTGGGGCGGAAACCGCCTGAAAAAGGATTTCGGCTTTGAAAACGAGCTTGAAAAAACCGCCGAAGCGTGGGTACTTTCGTGTCATAAGGATGGCGAAAACACGGTTCTCAACGGAAAATACAAGGGAAAGCTTTTAAGCGAAATTCTCACTCCCGAAATGAAGGGTACAAACGCAGACAGGTTTGACTTTTTTCCTCTTCTCATAAAGCTTATTGACGCAAAGGACAACCTTTCTCTTCAGGTGCACCCGGACAACGAATACGCCCTGAAAAACGAAAACGAATACGGTAAAACCGAATGCTGGTACATTCTTGACTGCGATAAAAATTCCGAGCTTATTTACGGCTTTAAAGAGGATATTTCGTCAGAGGAATTCAGAAAGGCAATTGAAAACGATACGGTGCTTGAAAAGGTCAACCGCGTCAAGGTCAAAAAGGGCGATTTCTTTTTCATCGACTCGGGTACGCTTCACGCAATAGGCAAGGGTATTCTTCTTGCGGAAATTCAGCAGAATTCAAATACTACCTACCGTGTTTATGACTATAACAGATTAGGTAATGACGGAAAGCCCAGACCGCTTCATATTGACAAGGCGGTTGACGTGACGAAATGCCAAAAGCCCGCTCGCAATTACAGTCCCGAGGGCGAGACGGAAAAATTTGACGTGTATGAAAAAACGCTTCTGACAAAATGCGATTTATTTACTGTCGCGATTTACGAAGTTAAAAAAGAGGTTGCCCTGTACGCCGATGAAACCTCGTTTATTTCCGTGCTTGTCACTGACGGAAACGGCACAATAGCGAATAAGGACGAAAAATTTGAAATCAAAAAGGGCGACAGCGTATTTATACCTGCGTCGGAAGGCGAAATAAAAATAAAAGGAAAGCTCAGATTCATTAAAACAACGGTATAAAGTTCAAAAACCTCCTTATCGGTATCGCCCTTTAGGAGGTTTTTAAATTATTTATTTCATCTGCTTTGTCAGAGAATTACGAAGATTAAGTATTATTTTCTTTTCGAGCCGTGAAATATAGCTTTGGGAAATTCCCATTATATCGGCAACCTCCTTTTGGGTGTGCTCTTCCCCTGAGCCGAAGCCGAAGCGCAGATACATTAACTGTTTTTCCCTCTCTTCAAGGGAATTTACCGCTTCCAGCAGCATTTTCTTTTCATCCTCGTACTCGATTCCGTGGCTTACCGTATC
This sequence comes from uncultured Clostridia bacterium, assembly GCA_937884975.1. Taxonomy (GTDB): domain Bacteria; phylum Bacillota; class Clostridia; order Oscillospirales; family Acutalibacteraceae; genus Fimenecus. Next base: position 43,918 of record CAKZZS010000079.1, read on the forward strand.
GGCGTCGCTTGCGAGCACGTCTCCGAGCAACAGCTCGTTTCCGTCGGAATCGGTATTTAAAGGCTCGTCAATTGAAACCTCAACCTTACGCGACCCGATTTTTCTTAAATACATAAGTATTTCATTTTCAATACATCTTGAAGCGTAGGTTGCAAGCTTTATGTTCTTTTCGGGGCGGAAGGTGTTGACCGCCTTTATTAGTCCCATTGTGCCTATAGAAGTCAAATCCTCGGTTGACACGCCCGAGCGTTCGAACTTTTTTGCAATGTAAACGACTAATCGCAGATTATGGACAATGAGCTTTTCCTTTGCGCTTTTCTCCCCGTTTATCAGCTGGGCAAAAATCTCCTTTTCCTGCTGTTCGGTAAGCGGTTCGGGAAGCGAAGCGCCGGAGCCGATATAGTGAACGGGCGTCCTTTTAAAAATCAGTTGAAGCTTTAAATATATTTTATTTATTATTTTTAACGGTTTCATCTTTTTTACTCCCAAATTCAAATATCATTGGATTTATAAGCGCGCCGTACTCCCCGTCCGAAAGACTTTCGTCACTTAAGGCGATTACGGGAGAGGCAATTTCATATTTTTTTCCGTCATAGTAAACGGTCATTTTGTCGGCTCTTACGGTTTTAAGAATACCCGTGCCGAGCGCCGTTTTAACCGGTACAACGCCGAAACGGTTTTCGTTTGCATTTTCCGTTATCCGTTTTACCGCGCTTTTTTCAACGGTTGTAACGGGTTTGTTTGTGAAAACGTCCGTAAGCGAATTTCCGCTGTCCGCAAGTCCCTTTAAGACAACGGTTTTGGAGTTCATTTCAATACTCACAGTGCAAAGCGTATTATCCGACGAATAGCGTTTTAAAAGGAAGACGAACAGCTTTATGAATAAGTAACAGACCACCGCGCAAATGACAAACGCCCTTACGCTTATGTCAAAATAGACCGCGCCGTTATTGAGAGTCATTTTTTCGGGTCTGAAAACAAGATATACCGCAAACATAACCCCTGCAAACGAAAAGCTGACAAAAAGCACGCTTCCGAGAGACCGCAGAAACGCCCTTGCGTTTTCAAAGCCGAATGCGATTAAGGTCATTATCACCGCGCCGAAAGCCTTTATCAAAACGGAAAACAGCTTTCCCATATCGGGCAGAAGCAGCATAAGCGAAAAAAAGCCGCCGAAGAGACTTGAAAAAAGAAGCCTGATTTTTCCTAACCGAATACGCCGAAGCGCGCCTGCGCCGAGAAGCAGCAGACAGTTTATAAGCGTATTGAGAAAAACGAGGACGTCTATGTAAATAACCATAAAAAATCAACCTGCTATCATTATAAGGATAGCAGGTTGAAAAAAACATAAAACCGTGTCGCGTATTATTTATTTTTTTGACTTTTAATATAGTCTTCAAGAATCATAACCGCCGAAAGAGCGTCAACAACCGCCTTGCGCTTTTTCCCCCTCGTATCGGTGACGTTAAGCGCCCTGTGAGCCATAACGGTTGTAAGTCTTTCATCAAAAAGCACCGTTTCAATTCCGGAATAATCGCCTAATTTTTCCGCAAATTCTCTGCACGCTTCAGCGCGGAACCCCAAAGTGCCGTCCATATTTTTAGGAAGACCGACAACAATTTTTTTAGCTCCCTTTTCCCTTGCAATTTCGGTAACCTTTTCTATAACTCTTTTGTCATAGCCGTCGTTTATAACCGTCACGGGGAAGCACAGTAAACCGTCGTTATTGCAGCAGGCTATGCCCGTGCGCTTATCGCCGTAATCCACAGAAAGCAACGTCATATTATTCATCATCTTCCCATTCGTCAATAATGTTCGGATCCCTTGTGGTGCTTTCGGTCGTGCTTTCCGTTGTGGTTTCAACCGTTGTTTTCTCCGTTGTCGGAACAGTTGTCTTTTCGGCTGTCGTCTTTTCGGTTGTCTTTTCAGTGGTTTTGGCTGTCGTCTTTTCGTTCTTCTTTGTGGTCTTTTCGCCCTTCTTTGTTGTTGAGGTGCTCTCGTCCTCTTCGTCCTCTTCGTTTTTACCGTCACAGGTCTTCGGCAAGTGACTTGCGGAGTACCAGCCCATTGCGGTATTAGCGCAGGAGTCGGTGGCAAGATTTCCCGTTGCAAGGCAGTAAGCGCGCTGAACAACGGTATTGCTCGTAACAAAGGTCTTTGAGCGGTCAAGATTTTCGTGAAGGGGATTCATAATCTCCCTGAATATTTTACCTGCAGGGTTGCCCGAATCTGTAACCTCGCGGTTTTTATCGTATCCGTACCAGACAGCCGCAACGTAATATGGCGTTCCGCCTGCAAACCAACGGTCAAAGCTGTCCGTGGTAGTACCCGTTTTAGCCATTGTCGGGAAGCCCGCTACCGAATACGCTCCGCCGGTACCCGACGGGTCGGTGGTAACGGTCTGAAGAAGCTTACACATAATCTCCGCCGTGTCGCCGCTCATTACCTGCTCGCCCTTGTCGTCGTGCTGAAGAAGAATGGTTTTTCCCGTGCTGTCGGTAACCTTATAGTAGCAATAGGGCTTATAGTAGACGCCGCCGTTGCCGAAGGTTGCGTAAGCCGCCGCCATTTCAAGCGTTGTAATACCGTAGCTCATTGAACCGGTTGCAAGCTGGGAGTAACCCTCGTCGCTGTATTCGCCCTCGGTAACCGCAGTTGAAATGTGCATATTGTTTACAAGCCACTCAAACGAGGTGTGAACGCCGACGCGCTTAAGCGTCTGGGCTGAAATTGTATTAAGCGAACGCGCAATACCCTTCTGAACGGGTATTAAATCGTCGGGTCCGCCGACCCATCCGCCCTGGTTTCTGGGCCATATCATACCGTCAAGGGTCATAATTCCGTAGTTCGGAAGCATTGTTGACCAGGTTACCTCATTATTTTCAATGGCAACCGAGTATACGCTCAACGGCTTAATTGAAGAACCGGGCTGTCTGGGGCTGTCCGCCGCGCGGTTAAGGGAACGGTTTTCCGTCTTTTCGCCTGCGCCGCCCATAATGCCGCAGACTCTTCCCTCGTAGTCCATTATGGTCATAGAGGACTGAACCTCATCGTTTGCAAAGCCGATGCGGTTTACATAAATCTCCTCCATCTGCTCCTGGACCTTCATATCAATAGCGGCGTAAATGCGAAGTCCGCCCGAATAAAGCTTGTTATTAGCCTGCTGATATGTGTAATCGTATTTTTCAATAAGGTCGTCAATTACGCTGTCAATAACGTAGTCGATGTAATAGCTGTTGACGGTCTCCTTCTCCTCGACATCCTCATCCTTCTCCTTTGAAGATACCTTTTTCTTACCCTCGGTGAAGGTAAGACCCTTTTCGAGCTGATCGTGAGCCTCGTCATATTCCTCCTGAGTGATACAGCCCTGGTCAAGCATAGCGTAAATGCAGACCTTCGCTCTGTAGTAGTTGTCCTCGGGATGGATAGTCGGGTCGTTTGCCGACGGGTACTGGGTAATCGCGGCAAGGCAGGCGCATTCCGCAAGCGTAAGCTCGGAAACATCCTTTCCGAAATAATACTCGGAAGCAGTCTGAACGCCGTAACAGCCGTGAGAAAGGTATATCGTATTCATATACGCTTCAAGAATTTCGTTTTTATCGTAATATTTTTCAAGGTTCAAAGCATATTCGATTTCACGGTACTTACGAACAAAGGTGCGCTTATTTTCCTGGGTAAGGTTTTTAATAAGCTGCTGGGTAATCGTTGAACCGCCCTGCGAGCCGCCCTTTGTAAGAATGGAAGCAACTCGGTACCAGTCAACGCCGTGGTGAGAAAGGAAACGCTTGTCCTCAAGACAGATAAACGCGTCCTGAAAATCCTGCGGAATTTTATCAATGTCAACCCAGATACGGTTCTCCGCGCCGTGCAGCGACTTTAACTCTATAAGCTTTTTGTCATCATCGTACGCGTAGATAATCGTTGTCTGATCCTGGTTTTCCTTATACACATTAAGGTCAATAACCTTATCGCCGTTGACAACGGAAACAACGTCGTGAACAATGTAGCCCACAACGGTAAGTCCGACAATGGCGGCTATCAGAAAACAGCACCAGAACGCAGTAAAAATAATACTGCGTCTTTTAATCTGCTTGGCTGTTCTTGCCTTCTTCGGTTTTCTTTTCTTTTTGGCGTTTGTGCTCGACTTTTTTACTGCCATAAGAAATGCTTTGCCTCCCGATATTAAAGAAAATATGTGGATTTCTCCATTATCCTGTATATTATAACACAAAAATACGAAAATGTTTAGTCTTTTTTAATATTTTTTATTTAAGATTAAAAATTATATTATCTGTCAAAAATAAGAAAGAAAAAATGAGGTGAAAAGAAAAATGAAAAGAAAAAATAAATCCGTACTTAAAGCGGTTAAAGTCGCCCAGATATTTGTCCTGTCCTTTGCGCTCTCCTCCTTCGCGTCCGTAAACGGTGAAAACAGCGCCGAACAAAAAACGGAAAAGCCGACGGCTTACTATACGCTTTCGGAATACGACGGGCGCATTGCGGTTTTTGAAAACGGAAGCAGTAAGCCGATTGAGGTTTTTGACACCTATATTTCTTCCCTGCCCTACACGGAGCAAAATGAAATAATAAACGGAATTACCGCCGAAAGCAAATCCGAGCTTCAAAAGCTTATTGAGGACTACACAAGTTAAATTATTTTATTGTTATTTCAGCCCTTTTAACGCTTCCGTCAAGAGTTATTTCAATTTCGCCTCCGAAACGGGAAACAAAGCCGTTATATTCCTTTCCGTTTACAAAAACGGTATAATCCTTTCCCTCGTCAAGCGCGACCACGACGGAATACTTTTCGTTTTCACCGAAATATTCAAGCGAAGCGGAAAACTCGTCGTTTCTTTCCGAAAAACGGCTTTCCTTTACAAGACAGTCAAAGCCGCAGTTAAACGTGCCCTTTTTAAAGTATGCAAAGCTCCACAGATTTATCGGAGCGGACAGTCCGCCGAAATTGTGGAACCAGCCTCCCCTGCCCGTTTTTATATTCACCATTTCAAAGGTGTAGTAGGAATATTCGCATTCCTTTTTCCAAGCTTCAAGCGCAGTTTTTGCGATTTTAAACGCAAAATCCGTTTCGCCCAGGTCAAGCATTGTTTTCCAGAAAAACCACTGGTGAGAGAACCAGACGTTTCCGTTCCAATAGCCGTTATCGGTGTAATATGAAGAGGTCATATCAACCGCGCTTATACCGACCGGGCTGAAAATCTGTTCTTCGTTCATTAAATGAGCGAGGAGCTTTTCTTTTTGGTTTTTATCCACAGCGCCTGCAATTAACGGATACATTCCGTCAATTGTCCTGTTGAGATTTTCGCCGTTTTCGGTTGTCAACCTCTCCTTAAACGAGCCGTCGGCGTTATGGATTACATAGGAAAAATATCCGCTTTTTTCATCCCACGAATAATCGTTAAGAGCCTTTGTCAGGCGTTTAATATCGCTTTCGTACTCCTTAATATCCTCGTCCTTTTTAAGTAACGAAGCCATTATTTTAAGCAGCCTTGCGCTCCTTATAACCTGACAGGAGGAAATGACGGGCGCGGTTACTCCCTGAATATTTCTTTCGTACATTTCAACCTGCGGCGGCAGGTCATCCATACCCGAGCAATTGTAAAAATAATCAAAGGTCGTTGTAAGTCCCGTTTTGAATTTTGACGTGGTGCTGTTTCTTATTTCACCTGCAAGGAAGCGGTAAAAATGCCTTGCCTTTTCGTAATACGAAAGCGCAACGGATTTGTCGGAAATGCTGTTCATCATTTCAAAAAGCTCGTAAAGATGAACCGGTACGGGTGAGCCGTGAAGCAGGAACGCAAAATCCGGGTTATTTTCGTCACAAAGGTATGTGTCGAGAATATATTTTGCATTTTCTTTATTAAGATAAAGCATATCAAGGCCTATAAAGCCGCTGTCCCAGGTATAGAAGGAGTCCCAGCGTTTGCCAGGCGTGTGGTGGACGACAAAATCCCCCTGCTTATAAAGCGGATAAACCGTATTTGTAAGCATTGCCGAGGCTAAAAGCCTATTTGAAAACTCGTATTTTTTACCCTGTGAATTAAAGGAAAACTCCAACGCCTTTTTGCTTTTTTCAAGGTATATTTTTTCATATTCCCCGGGCGTCTTATATTCCGTTTCGCCAAAGGAAACAACCGCATATTCCGTTGCCAAGGAGTTTTCGTCAACAAAAATCGAATGGACAACGCAATTATGGTAATATCCCTCGTCCGAATGCTTCTGAGAAAACGAGCCCGAAAAGGTTTCAAGCATATTGTCAAAGCTTTCATCAGCCTGGGAAAGTCGGGAGGTCGGGCAATCCTCAAGACAGCCGCTGTCAATTTCCCTTATACGGGTATTTTTATTAAAGGTCCTTATTTTAAACGGCTTTTCAACGCCCTTATACAAAACGCTGCTCAAAAGTCCGTCTGAAAACGTTTCGTTTTTTATTATCGGTTTTCTTTCGTACTCTTTTCTTTCGGTTGAAACGCTTTCGCCCTTTTCCGTTACGGCGATAAAATCCAGTTCAATTCCGCCCGTGCCGAGTGAAACAAGCTCAATTGAGTCAGCCTTTTCAATTTCAAAATACGCTATTTCAAATTTTTCCGAAGAGTTGAAAACAACCTTTTTGCCGTTTAGCAAAAATTCTGCATTTTCGCCGCCTGTCGTCCTGTAACGCACAGCCGCAACGGGTGAAGAAAAGGAATATTCGCTTTTTACGCAATACTTAACGCTGTCGCCCTTTGTTTCGCCAAAGGGCGGAAAGATCTTTAAACGGTATTGGTTTCTTGTATTGTCGCCGAGTCCGTTATGGCAGACGAATTCATCGCTTAACATTTCTCCCCTTTTAAGTCCGTCACAGGTCTGTTCGTTCCAGGGAGAGTTTTTTTCATAGTGATAGCTTTCATAGTCAACCGCATTTATAAAAACGCTTTTTTCGGGCAAAAGCGCCTCGGTTTTATAAACAAACGGATACTCAAGAGCCGAAAAATAATTGACAAGGCAGTTTTGCATTAGAGAGGAATTATTAACTATTTGAGTCCTTATAAGCGCGCTTTCATTGTCAAGAAGGCAAAAGGACACATCGGCGTAAACCTTGTCCTTCCACTCAAGGTCAACGCGGTATGACCAGAAATCAAGCTCGCCCGAAGCCGACCACGGATGCCAGCCAACGGGAAGCGTTACGTTCGGCATTCTCGTATCGGAATTGGACATTGCAGGCGAACAGATGAAATCAAACCTTGCTCCGCGGTCCTCGGCGCTTTCGGTTATCCTTGAAACGCCGAAATATTTTTTTGAGTAGGGTCCCCAAATGAACATAATAATTCTCCCCTGAAAAAAATTGTACTTGCAAAAGTGTCAAAGCCGAAACATATATTGAAAACGGGGTGTTTTATATGTTTTCGGTAATTTCTTCAACTTTTATGAATATGCTTTTTGTTTTGCTTCATCTCTCAAACGAGCTGTCCTTTCCGAAGCCCTTGAGCCAGAAGCGTGAAAAAGAAGAGCTTGAAAAAATGAAAAACGGCGACAAAAACGCAAGAGAAACGCTTATTCTTCATAATCTTCGCCTGGTTTCACACATTATCAAAAAGTATTACTCCTCCTCATCCGAGCAGGAGGACCTTATTTCCATAGGAACAATAGGTCTTATTAAAGGCATTGACTCGTTTAAAAGCGAAAAGGGCATAAAGCTTGCCACCTATGTTTCGCGCTGTATTGAAAACGAAATACTTATGTACTTAAGAAGCAAAAAGAAAACGAGTCTTGACGTGTCGCTGTCCGAGCCTATTGATACCGACAGCGAGGGCAACGAATTAACGCTCATAGACGTCATTTATGCGGACGACAACATTTTTGACGAAATTGACCTTAAAATCAAAAGCGAAAAGGTCAGAAAATTTGTTGAAAGTCTGCCCGATAAAAGAGAAAGATATATCATTATAAAGCGCTACGGTCTTGACTCAAAGGAGCCGAAAACGCAAAAGGAAATTGCAAAGCAGCTGGGCATTTCACGCTCGTACGTTTCAAGAATCGAAAAAAAGGCTCTTGAAAAGCTTCGGGATATGTTTGACGAATAATTTTTCAGACGCCTGCAAAATGAAATACCGCGCCGACTGCCGCCGCAACGCCTATCCAGACAACGGGATGAACCTTTTTGAAAATCTGACTTAAAGCAAAAAGCGCAGCAAAAAGAATAATCGCCTTGAATATAAAAAGGTCGGCTATATTCCCCGTGCTTTTAAACAGGTCGATATTGAAAAGCGAAATGAGAAGCACGCCGAGTCCTGCGGTACAGATAAGTCCCATTGAAGCCGGGCGCAAGCCGTAAAAGGCGGATTTAACATATTTATTGTCCTTAAAGCTCTTTAAAAACAAAGCGACTATGAGAATGATAATTACGGACGGCGTAACAAGTCCGAGCGTTGCAACAACGCTTCCCAAAACTCCGGCAGTCGTAAAGCCGACATAGGTCGCCATATTTACGCCTATGGGACCCGGGGTTGACTCGGAAACGGCAAGCATATCGTAAAGCTGTTCAACGGTAAACCAGCCTGTTCTTCCTGCCATTTCCTTAAGAAACGGCAGCGTCGCAAGTCCGCCGCCAATTGAAAACAGACCGACCTTGAAAAATTCATAAAAAAGTCTTAACAGGAGGACTAACATTTTTTACGCACCTCCAGATTTTTCGCGATAATTCCGATTACGGCGGCTGATACGACAAAGATAATCGGAGAGATGTCGAATATAAACGAAAGAACGCTCACCGCAAGAAAAATCACGAAGGTAAGCGCGTCTACAACCGATTTTTTCCAAAGCTTTATTATTGCGTTGACGATTAACACCGTAACGCAGACGCGTATTCCCGCAAACGCATTTTTAACAACGGGATAATCCGCAAAATTTGAAATAAACGCCGCTATGACGGTTATTATTATAACCGACGGAAAAACCACGCCGAGTGTTGCGGCAATTCCGCCCGATATTCCCTTTTTCTTCTGTCCGATAAAGGTCGCCGTATTGACTGCGATTACGCCGGGAGTACACTGCCCTATCGCGTAGTAGTCGAGCACCTCTTCCTCTGTAGCCCATTTTTTCTTTTCAACTATTTCACGCTGAATGATAGGCAGCATTGCATAGCCGCCGCCGAAGGTCACGGCGCCGAGCTTGAAAAAGGTTATAAACAGTTCAAAAAGCAGTTTCATATCTTTTCCCTTGAAATAAAATAAACTATTTTAATATTTTATCAAATAATAACGGCTAATGCAATACAAACGGGCGATTTATATTGACATAAAACCCAAAAAAATATATAATTGTTCGCAGTTTTTAAAGAAGTGAAACCGGGAGAAAAGGAATGGAAAAGACGAAAAACCCAATGGGTGAAAAAAGCATATCAAAGCTGCTTGTTTCACTCGCGCTGCCTGCGGTTATAGCGAATCTTGTAAACGCGCTTTACAATATTGTTGACCAGATTTTCATAGGTCATATTGTCGGTTACCTGGGAAACGCAGCGACAAATATCGCCTTTCCGCTGACTACCATCTGTCTTGCAATAGGTCTTATGACGGGTATCGGCACCGCGTCGGGCTACAACTTAAGTCTCGGCAGGGGCAACAAGGAGGACGCAAGAAAATTTGCAGGCACAGCCTTCTCGACCCTTCTCATAGCAGGCGTTATTATCTGCATTCTCGTAAGGATATTTTTAAAGCCGCTTATGCTCGCCTTCGGCGCAACGAACAACATTCTTGAATACGCTTTGAAATATTCTTCAATTACGTCCTTAGGCATTCCGTTTTTGCTTTTTTCCACCGGCTCAAACCCAATAGTCAGGGGTGACGGAAGCTCGACCTATTCAATGATTTCCATTGTTTCAGGCGGTATTCTCAACATTTTTCTTGACGCGCTGTTTATGTATAAATTCGGTATGGGAATTGCAGGCGCGGCTTGGGCAACGGTCATAAGCCAGACGGTTTCGGCTCTGCTTCTTGCAAGATATTTTCTCCATTTTAAAAACGTATCCTTCCGTCCGACGGATTTCATTCCGCATTTCGGTTATATGCTCAAATTCTGGAAGCTCGGCTTTTCATCCTTTGCTTTTCAGTCGTCAATGCTCATAATTCAGGTTACGCTCAACAACCTTCTTAAAAAGTACGGCGCCGCTTCAATTTACGGCAGTGACGTCACAATTGCGGTAGCAGGAATATTACAGAAAATAAATATGATTTTCCTTGCGTTTGTAATAGGAATTGTTCAGGGCGCGCAGCCGATTTGTTCGTTTAACTACGGAGCCGAAAAATTCAAAAGAGTCAGAAAGACAGTTAAGCTGTCGCTTATAGTTACAACTGTTGTTTCTGTCATTATGTTTATTGTAATGCAGCTTTTTCCGCGGCAAATTGTCGCCCTGTTCGGCTCGGGCAGTGAGGAATATTTTGACTTCGCCTCGTTTTACGCAAGAGGACTTTTCGCCTGCGTATTCTTAAACGGCGTTCAGATTTTCTGTTCAACCTTCTTCCCTGCAATAGGAAAACCCGGAAAGGGAACGCTCATAGCTCTTGCAAAGCAGCTTGTAATTCTCTGGACGCTTCTGATGACGTTTTCCCATTTCTTCGGACTTAAGGGAATTGTTTACGCCGCTCCCGTAACGGACGCGCTGACGTTTTTACTTGCGACGGGCTTTCTTATATTCGAATTCAAAAATATGCCTAAAACGGACGAGCAGTAAAGAAAAATACAAAAACCCACTCGCAAATGGCGTGTGGGATTTTTATTGTCCGAAATACCGGACAGTGAAATTTTTTCACATTTTTCCTATTGACAAAAAAGAAAAATGTGATATATTTAATTACAGAACATTTGTTCGATATTCGATGTATCGGAAGGAATATTTATGGATACTTTTGTTGATGTATTTCTGCGTCACGATAAATACGGAAATAAAATACCGATGTTTATCCGCTGGAACAACGGCACGCTTTACGTCATAGACCGTCTTAAGGGCGTTTCACGCTCCGTTTCGGGAAGCGGAATGCAGGTGCTTAAATATGACGTTGTCATAGGCGGTCGGGAAACCTCGATTTTTGAGGACAGATATCTGAATAAGTGGTATGTTGAGGAAAAGTAGGTCTTGATTAAAGCGCAAGGAATAATGTATAATTATTTCGGACGCTGTTAAAAGCAGAAAGAAATTAAGGACGTTTTTAAATGATAAAAAATTTACTCAATATACGCGACGTTTCGGACAAGGAATATGAAAAATACTTTCTTCTTATGAACCCCGAAAAACAGCAACGGGTTGAGCGTTTTCGCTTTGAGGACGGAAAGAAACGCACCGTTGCAGGAGAAATGCTGGCGCGTAAAATGATTTCGGGTCAGTGTAAAATAAATGAGGAAAAAATTGTTTTCAAGACGGGCGAAAAGGGAAAGCCGTATACAAAAAGCGTTAATATTTATTTTAACATAAGCCACTCCGACGAGCTTGTATTATGCGCGCTCAACGAAAATCCCATAGGCGTCGATATTGAAAAAATCCGCGATATAAACGAAATGGTAATAAGGCACACCTGTAACGCAGGGGAGCTTGAATACGTCTATGAAAGCGGAATTTCAAGGGAAGAAAGTCTTAAAAGGTTTTTTGAAATATGGACCTACAAGGAAGCGTGCTTTAAATTCAGAGGCACGGGAATTGAGGACTTTCAGGCGCTCGACTTTTTTAAATGTAAAAGGCAAAGGGAAAACGGCGTGATTAACGGTTACGTCTACTGTATAATTTATTAAAGGAGAAAAGAATGCAATACAAAAGATTCGGCAACACGGTTGCCTTAAGGCTCGACAAGGACGAGGAAATACTCTCCTGTCTTATATCCGTTTCGGAAAAGGAAAACATAAAAGCCGCTTCCTTTCGCGGAATAGGGGCAACGGATAATTTTACCGTCGGTATTTTCAGTCTTGAAAAGCAGACGTATGAAGGCTTCACCTTTACCGGGAACCACGAAATAACGGCTCTTGAGGGCAATATTTCTTTTGTCGAAAACAAGCCGTATATCCACGCTCATATAACCTGCGCGGGAGAAAACGCCGAAACGAAAGGCGGTCACCTGCTTGAAGGCGTGATTTCACTGACCTGTGAAATATTTATAACCGTTCTTGACGGTGAAATCGGAAGAAAATTTGACAACGAATTAAAAATCAACAGATTCGATTTTTAAAATAAAAAAGGCTCGTAAGTGAAATCATCCGTTTCAATACGAGCCTTTCTTTTTCTGTTGTAGCGTTTTTTGTTTTCAACCACTCTTGTGACGGGTGAAACCTCTCCCCATCCCCTGCGGTTTTTTGAATTAAGCTCTTTTTGCTTTTTCTTCGAAAGCTTTTTGACGCTTGTAACTTTTTTCATTTTCTTCACCTCTTAATTATTTTAACACATATTTTTTATTTTGTGTAGAGTTTTTAAAATATATGTGATACAATATAACTATAACAAAAAGGGAGGTCATTTTATGTCACAGTGGGACAAGGATTATATTGCGCTTTGTAAAAGAATTCTTTCCGAGGGCGTTGAGGTTGAAAACCGCACGGGCATCAACACAATTAAAGTGCCCTCGCACCATTTCCATTTTGATTTGTCAAAGGAATACCCCATTCTTACCACAAAACAGCTTTTCATAAGACAGGCTGTTCTTGAAATGCTCTGGATTTATCAGGCGCAGTCAAACGACGTGCGCTGGCTTCAGGAGAGAAACGTTCATATCTGGGACGAGTGGGAAATTGACGAAGACGGTATATGGACTGCCACACAGCTTCTTCCCGACGAAAACGGCGTTCTGACGAAACAGACTATTCATAAGCAGTTTCCGAAGGAATTTGCCCACACGATAGGCACCGCCTACGGCTACATAGTAAACAAGTTCCAAATGACCCAAAATCTTATCGATAAGATTAAAAACCACCCCGAGGACAGGCGAATGGTTATGACGCTCTGGCAGAACGACTACCTCGACACGGCTGTTCTTCCGTCCTGCGTATGGTCAAGCGAATGGGACGTAACCGACAACAAGCTTAACTGTTGGGTTCATCAGCGCTCCTGTGACGTGCCGCTTGGACTCCCCTTTAACGTAACGCAGTACGCAACGCTTCTTTGCCTGCTTGCAAAGGTTTGCGGAAGAGAGCCGGGCACAATTGACTGGAGCATAAAGGACGCTCACATTTATGTAAATCAGGTTGACGGCATTAAGGAGCAGATAGCGCGCTTTGACGAAAAAGGCGATCTCCCCTCTCCGACTCTCTGGATAAATCCCGAAATTGACGACTTTTTCAAGTTCGACAATTCAAAGGACTGTAACGATATAAAGCTTATCGGATACGAACACATGGGAAAAATTCTTTTCCCGCTTGCGCAGTGAGGAATGATATGTCAGTTTCAATGATAGCCGCGATAGGCAAAAGCAACGAGCTTGGCAAGGGCAACGACCTTATCTGGCACTTTAAGGAAGATATGAAATTCTTTAAGGAAACGACCACCGGCTCAACCGTTATTATGGGAAGAAAGACCTTTGAGTCACTGCCCAAAGCGTTACCGAACAGAAGGAACATCGTCATTTCAAGGAGTAAAGACTTTCGTCCCGAGGGCGCAGAGGTTGTATCAAGCGTAAAAAAAGCTCTTGAAGCGGCAGAGGGCGAAGACGTATTCATTATAGGCGGCGGAAAGATATACAGCGAATTTTTACCGCTTGCAGATAAGCTTTACTTAACCGAAATTGACGCTGCTTGTCCCGACGCAGAGGTGTATTTCCCCTCCTTTGACAAAGAAAAGTACAAAAGAAAGAAGCTTACCGATTTTGAATGTGACGGGATACATTTTTCCCATATCCTTTATACTAAAAAGTAAATAAAAAAAGAGAAAGCCTATGGATTTTCAAGTCCATAGGCTTTAATTTTATTTGCTTATAAAAAATACCAACAAGGCAATTGCTATGCCGAAGCAGGCTATAAAAATGAGTGCGATAAGTGCCGATGCGCTCATAGCGCCGAGCACGAAGGAGCGCCGTTCATCCTTTGAAAGGTCGAAATTTTCCCACGGACGTTCTTCGGTTTGGTTTTCACCGTCGTCAGAAGCCTTTTTTTCCTTTTCCGGAAACCTCGGCATAATCAGCGAATGCGGATTTTCAACACCCGACATATCGACTATTGTGCGTCCGTCATCATCGTCATACTGCTTCTTTTTAGCCATAATAACACCTTAATTATTCATTGATATCCTTAACGTCATCGTAAAGATGACATACAACATAGTGTCCCTTTTCAATTTCCTTCTGCTTTGGAACCTCGTGCTTGCATATTTCCATACAGTTTGCGCACCTTGTATGGAACTTACAGCCCTCTGGCGGATTTGCAGGAGAAGGAATCGAGCCTTCAAGGACAATTCGTTTCATCTTAATTGTCGGGTCGGGAACGGGAATAGCCGAGAACAACGCCTTTGTATAGGGATGAAGCGGATTTTTAAAGATATCCTCCTTCTCGCCGTACTCAACAAGATTTCCGAGATACATAACGCCGACCGTGTCGGAAATATGCTCAACAACCGACAAATCGTGAGAAATGAAAAGATAAGTGAAATGGTGCTCATCCTGAAGCTCATTGAGAAGGTTGATAATCTGCGCCTGAATTGAAACGTCAAGAGCCGAAACCGGCTCGTCACAGACTATAAATTCGGGATTAAGCGCAAGCGCTCTTGCAATACAGATTCTCTGACGCTGACCGCCCGAGAATTCGTGAGGATAACGGTCCTTATGGAAGGGCTGCAAGCCGCAGTTATCCATTACCTTATCAATATAATCGTTATATTCTTCCTTTGAAACGATATCGTGCTCCCTGACAGCCTCGCCGATAATTTCACCTACGGGCATACGGGGTGAAAGAGATGAGAACGGATCCTGGAAGATAATCTGCATCTTCGTTCTCATATCGTGCATTTCCTTACTTGTCAGGTCATAGACCTCTTTGCCGTTAAAGAGAACCTGACCGCCGGTTTTTTCACCCGAAAGACGAAGCACAGCGCGTCCGGTGGTGGTTTTACCGCAGCCTGACTCACCGACAAGTCCCATTGTCGTACCGCGCTTAAGGTTAAACGTAACGCCGTCAACAGCCTTGACATATCCGACTGTTTTATTCAAAAGTCCGCCCTTTATGGGGAAATACTTTTTAAGCGCGTTTACCTGAAGGATATACTGAGGGTCAATTTCAACGGGAGTAAATTCATCTGTTATTTTTTCCAACTTGCTCACTTTTAACCCTCCTTCTTATCGTAATAGCGGTAGCAGGAAACCTTGTGCGTGGGTGAAAGTGAAATTTCACACGGATATTCACCTTCGCAACCGTCTACGCACATTTCGCACCTGTCCTTGAAATAGCAGTAATCGGGCATATTTACGGGGTTGGGAACCTTACCGGGAATTGAATAAAGCTTATCAACCCTCTTACCGACTACGGGCTTTGAAGCCATAAGTCCAATTGTATAAGGATGGGCAGGAGCAGCAAAAATTTCTTCCGCGGTGCCCTTTTCAACAACCTTGCCTGCGTACATAACGACAACGTAATCAGCCATTTCGGCAATAACGCCGAGGTCATGTGTGATAATCATAATTGAAGAATTGATTTTGTCCTTCAAATTGCGAAGCAGGTCAAGTATCTGCGCCTGAATTGTAACGTCAAGAGCCGTTGTGGGTTCGTCTGCAATAATAAGCTTGGGGTTACACGCAAGCGCCATTGCTATCATAACACGCTGACGCATACCGCCCGAAAGCTCGTGAGGATACATTTTATAAACGCCCTCGCTGTTTGCAATACCTACCATTTCAAGAAGCTCAATTGAGCGCGCCTTAACCTCTTCGTCGCTCATACCCTTACCGTCGTGAAGCGCAATAACCTCATCAAGCTGAGCGCCGATACGGAAAACGGGGTTAAGACTTGTCATAGGCTCCTGGAAAATCATTGACATATAATTGCCGCGCAGCTTTTGCATAGCTTCAATAGGAGTCTTTGTTATGTCATAAGCCTTGTCGCCGAGGTTAAGTCTGATTTCACCCGAAACCACCTGACCCTGGGGACGCTGAAGAAGCTGCATAATTGAAAGGCTCGTAACGCTCTTTCCGCAGCCCGACTCGCCGACTACGCCGACTGTTTTTCCGAGCGGCACCTCAAACGAAACGCCGTCAACAGCCTTAACCGTACCGACATCGGTGAAGAAAAAGGTGTGCAAATTGTCAATTTCAAGCGAGTTTGCCTTATTTTTCATTGTTGTAAGATATTCCTCCTCGGGAACATTCTTACGCTTATATTTCTTTTCTAATTCGTTGGTTATCTTTCTGTTTTCCTTTGAAATCCTACGCGATTCCTTGGCAGACAGATAGCCTTCTGCGTTCTTTTTTGCCATTTCTGTCTCCTCCTTATCGCTTCATCTTCGGGTCAAACGCGTCTCTCAAGCCGTCGCCGACAATATTGAAGGCAAGAACGGTGAGAAGAAGCAGGATGCCCGCCGGAATCCAGATGTTCCAATAGTGTGTAAGAACGAATACGTTATTAACGTCGTTAATAATATTACCCCATGAAGCGAACGGGAAACGAACGCCGAGTCCCAGGAACGAAAGAGTTGCTTCAAGGATAATCGTGGTGCCGAGTCCCATTGTCATGGTAACAATAAGCTGGGGCATAACATTGGGAATAAGGTGCTTGAAGATACGTCTGGGAACGGAAATTCCGCAAGCCTCGGTAGCTGTCATAAATTCCTGCTCACGAAGGGAGAGAATCTGACCTCTTACAAGTCTTGCAACACCCGGCCAACCGGTAAGTCCGAGAACTATCATAAGCATAAGCATACGCTTTTCAGGTTCAAGGTTTGCAGCGTCCATCGACGCACCGATGATAATAATGATGGGCATTGACGGAATGCAGTAGAAAACGTCAACTATTCTCATCATAAGGTTATCCACTCTGCCGCCGAAATATCCGGAAATACCGCCGAAAATAACGCCGATAAAGCTTTCAATAAATACAACGATAAAGCCGATAATGAGCGAAACGCGTCCGCCGTACATAAGACGGGTAAGCATATCCATACCGTTTCTGTCCGTACCGAGCCAGTGCTTTGAGGTAGGCTCCGCATAGGTGTCGAAAACGGTGGTATCGATTTCCTGCTTAACGTCCCACTGGTTTTTCGAAGCGTCAAAGGAGAGCTTATATTCAGCCTCCTGACCGCTTTCATCGGTGTAGACAAAGTCGGTCTGCTTTGCTTCAACAGCTTCAATAAGCTTATTCTTAAAATCACGCGAAAGGAATACGTCGCCCATAACAGCACGTACAACGTACTGGCTTACATAAGCATATTCCTCTCCGTTTTCGTCAAATATTGACTTTGCAGCGTCAACGGTATAGGTCTTACCGCCGTATTCAAAGGACTTTTCGCCCTTTGCGGTAGCCATAAGAGCGCTATAGGTAAAATCAAAATCAAACGTATCGTTTGAGGTTGACGAGGTAACAACATCCTTACTTGTAATGCCGACAATTTTACCGTTTGCCGAAATGGTATAGAAATTATCGTTTATCTTTTCAAGTGTGAAAGCGATGCCGTCATAGTTGAACTCTGTCTCCCCTCTCTGAAGAGCGAGGATGGTATTTGCCTGCGCCATACCGGTATAAACGTCCTTATCCGCTACGGTATAACGGAATTCCTCGTTAAACAGAACAGCCGCAAAATCCTTTAGCTGAACGTCGGTACGGTAGAATTTCTGGTCCTGCTTATAGGGTGAAACCAAGCCGCCTACAAACGAGAACACAAACATTAAAATGAGTATAATCATACCCGTAACAGCAAGACGGTTTCTGAAGAAACGCTTTGCAACAAGCATACCGGGCGAAAGAACCCTGACTCGTCTGTCGTCGTTAAGGGAATAATCAGTCTTCTTTTCGGGAACAGTATTGTCTTTTTTAGCCATAATAATCCTCCTCCCTTAAGAAACGCGTACTCTCGGGTCGACAACCGCATAGAGAATATCCGAAATGAGGTTGCCCAGAAGAGTAAGTACCGCCAAGAAAGTGGTATGGAACATAAAGAACGGTATATCGCCCGAAATCTCCGACTGATAGGAAACGAAGCCGATACCGCTTATTGAATAAAGCGTTTCGGTAATAAGCGCGCCCGAAAACAGTCCGGGAAGAGAGCCGCCGATAATAGTAACAATGGGAATAAGAGTATTCCTGAAAGCGTGATGGTAAATGACCTTGCGCTCGGAAAGTCCCTTCGCCCTTGCGGTCCTTATGTAATCGGCATTGAGTACCTCAAGCATATTCGTTCTCGTGTAACGCATAAGCGAACCCATGCTGACAACAACAAGGGTGATAATCGGCAATACAAGATGGTACGCCTTATCAAAGAACTGGCCCGTAGCCGAGAGCTGCTGATAATTTCTGCCGACAAGACCGCCGAGCTCAAACCAGCCCAGTTTTACGGAGAAAACGAGCTTTAACAATGACGCGAAGAAGAACGTCGGCAAGGAAATACCTGCCAAGGCTATAATTGAAACAATATAGTCGGTCTTGCTGTACTGCTTTGTTGCGGAAATAATGCCGAGAGGAATTGCAATAATTACCTCAAAGAAAAATGAAACCGCACCCATTATAAAGGAAACCCAGATACAGTCCTTAAACTTCTCAACAACGGGGATAGTCCATTTCCAGCTATCGCCGAAGTCAAGTCTTATTGCTCTTGAGAGCCAACGGAAGAAACCGGAGATAATACCGCCGTCAAGACCGTACATCTGGTTTAACTGTTCAAGCCATTCCTGATAGCTTTTTGAACCGGGTTGCATTGATTTCTGTCTTGCCATTGCCTCAACAAACGAGGTCGGAAGGCAGCGTATAATCGCATAGATTATAAATGCAACAAAGAACAGAATAACGACCGACTGAATCAGTCGCTTGATGATGAACTTTTGCACCTTTTTTCACCACTCCAATAAAATATTTTTGCGTTTTTTGATATGTGCCGAAAAAACCGCATATCACTAAACCGTCAAAAGCATTAACGGCTTAGTGATACAAGATTTACTGATTTGCTTTAAATGATTAAAGTAAAAAGCGTCCCAAAGAGGGCAGATAAGAAGTGCTTATCTGCCCTCCCGGAGAAGTTACTTAACAAATAAGAATTTAATTAAGTATTAAGAAATGATTAGTTGAGTTCAAGGTTCTGAATCTCAGCCATCCAGCCATAGTAGGTTGTGATATCAGGTGTAACAGTGTCGATGTTAACTCTCTCTGTGGAGAAGATAACAGCGTTCTGACGCTGATATACGGGAACCTCTACTGCCCAGTCAACGATGATGTCAAGGCACTGCTTGTAGATGGTCTTTCTGTAAGCCTGATCGAAGGAAGCACGAGCGTCCATGATGAGCTTATCAAGTTCAGCATCAGCGATGTCATACATATAGTTTGAACCGCCCGGGTCCTTACCGGACTCAACGCCTGAGTAGTAAACCTGATACATATCCGGATCAGGTGTAGCACCCCAAGCTGCGCACCACATGGGAACCTGGTCAGCTTCAATACCTGTCCAAAGGTCTGAAGAGTTAGCAAGGTCCTTAACTGTGAGTGTGATGCCGATTTCCTTAAGAGCATCGGAAGCAAGGTTGAGCATCATGAATGAGGGATGGTCGCCGCTGCCGTCAGCAGGAATCCAAACTTCGTATTCCATAGCTGCGCCGTCGGGAGCTGCAGTAACCTTACCGTCTGCTACTGTGTAGCCTGCAGCCTCGAAATAACCGAGAGCAGCCTTAAGAGCAGCGTCTTTTCTTGCAGCATCATCCATATCGGATGTGTAGATGTCGTTACCCTCAACATCCTTTGAGAAAGCAATTGCATAGTCAGAATCGGTCTTCTGAGGAGCAGCCCAGGATGTATCGGAGATAGGATAGTTGATAACAGAAGCAGTTTCGCCGTAGTAGGAGTCAACTGTTACTGCACGGAAGTTAGCAAATACTGTAGCAAATGCCTTACGAAGGTTCTTGGAAGCGTCCGAACCGAGGTCGCCGCCAACGTTAACCGACTTAGCGGAAATGCCAAGATAGCCGTAACCGAGGTTGTTAACAGTATTTGTTGTGATCTTATCACCTGTTACCTCGCCGTTTGAGTTAGCTTCAGCAATAGCCTTTGCATTGTCAAGCGAATAGGTAGGATCAGTGATATCGATGGAGCCTGTGATAACGCCGTTAAGCTTATCAGTATCGCTCATCTCTTTGAACTGAACGTTAGTTGTCTTGGGAGCGCCAAGATAATAGTTTTCGTTAGCTTCAAAGTAAACTACGCCGTTTTCGAACTTCTGGAACTTGTACGGACCAGCGCCCATGGGCTCAGTTGTCTTTTCACGAACGGTAGCAAGGTCGCCCTTAACAAAACCGAACTGATTCTTTTCGTAGTCATACTTTGCTGCATCGCCGTAATAGTGAAGAGGAGCGATAGTAACGCCGAGCTGATAAATAGCTGTAGCGTCAACCTGTGTAAGAGTTACGCGAAGGCTGTTGTCGCCGGTCTTTTCAATACCGGAGATAGAATCAGCGGAATCGCCTGTCTTAACGCCTGCCTGATACTCTGCGCCGAGAGCTGCGATAGTCAAGCCGTTAAGGTCGCTGCCTGCAGACTCTGTTGCAACAGCTGTATCGATATCGCCTTCATAAGCATCAACGATAGCCTTCCAGAAATCTTCAACAGTAGCGTCCTCTGCAAGCTCGAAGCCCCAGTTAGCTGCGCAAGCAGCAACTGAATCGTCAGCAGCATTGTAGCCGTTGCCTATGCAGTAGTCAACGATTTCCTGTGCAAATGCAGCGCCTGCCTTATTGTTGTAATAATCCCAATAAGCGTCATACTGCTCTTTGGTATAAAGATCATTGTCTTCATAGCCGTCGGGGCCTGCAGCATTGATAACGTTGCCGCGGCTGTCCATACCTGCACGGTACTCTTCCATACCCTTAATGGGAAGTGCGAAGAATGTTGAAGAGCCATCATATGTAGGATCCGAAAGAACATACATTGAGAAGATAACGTCGTCAACTGTCAAAGCTTCGCCGTCAGAGAACTTGATGTTGTCACGAAGCTCGAAGTCGTAAGCAACAGTGCCGTCCTTGTTTTCCGTGATCTTAACATCAGCGGGACCTTCATACCTATAGTCTGTTCCGTTGTAGGGACGTGTTTCGCCTGTCTTACCAAGCTCAACAACTGCGCCCTGACGGTCAGTTGTAAGAAGGCTTACAGCGGTCATTGAAGCAACATCCTGGTCGTAAGCTGTCTCAGCGAAGAACGGTGAGAACTTACTCGAGAAGTTAGAATAACCGACTACAAGCGGCTTGCTTTCGTTCTCAGTTTTCTTTTCAGGTTTTTTGCTGCACGCTGCAAATACTGTAAGTACCATTACAAGCGCAAGCAAAACTGCAAGAACTTTTTTCATTTCTTTTGTCTCTCCTTTATAGAATTTTTTTGTGGCTTTCGCCAAGAAATGACTTTTTTATTTCAAAGCTTCTCCCATTCGAGCTTAACGGCGAAACGGTTAAGCGTAACGCCGAAAAGAACGGTAATAAGCTTTAAAACCCAGTAAAAGATACATTGAAGCGTTTTTCCCTCAAAGCCGTGAAGCGCGGTAAAAATAACCGAGCCGATAAGCGCAAGCAAAGAGAACACCGCAATTGCGACAGCGCCTTCGCACACACGGGAAAAACCGGGCTGATAGATGTAAGACCTGACAACCTGCCCTGCATAGACAATTCGCACGCTGTTCCAGAGAAGAACAAAAAGACATATAACCTCAACAACATAAGGGATAATGACGTAAAAGGTGTTGTTCATCCCTGCCGCGTTAATAAGGCCCGAGCCTATAACGCAAAGGGCAAGCGCAACGTTCATAAGCGACAGCTTAAGGTATTGCTTTTTCCAGTCGCCCTTAAGGGAAAAGGTGTCGCCCGTAAAGACGTACTTTCCGTCGGGACCTAATTTGAAATTGTCAAGAAATTTCCACTTTCTGGGTGAGAGCATCATTCAATACCTGTCAAATCAAACGCCCGAAGCCAGTCGTCAGCCTTTTTGCACACTGAACGAAGCGTGCTTTCATCAAACGGGCTTTCAAGGTCTGCATTCTTAAGAAGCTCGGTAAACACCTTGCTTCCTCCCTGCTCGGTATATGCTATATAGTGCTTCCACGCATTGTCCGCGTCATCCTGAAGCATGGCCCAGAATTCAAGCGCGACAGTCTGCGCAAGGCAATAGTCAATATAATAGAAAGGACTTGAATAAATATGAGACTGTCTCTGCCAGCCCTCGCCCTCACTGTAAAACGGGATTTCGCCGTCAAGCTTCATCCACGGCATATATATTCCGAGAAGCTCTTTCCACTCCTTGTGGCGCTCACGAGGAGTCATATCCGGCTTTTCGTAAACGATATGCTGGAAATGGTCAACCATTGTGCCGTAAGGAATAAAGGTCAGCGCGCTTGCAAGGTGGCTGTAAAGGAATTTGCGACTGTCGTCGCCGAAAAAATCCTCAACATTTTTCCAAGCGAAAAATTCCATTGACATCGAGTGGACCTCGCAGCCCTCCATACTCGGCCAGATGGTTTCAACGGGAATGCGGTGACGGTTGTACCAGTCCGCAAAAGCGTGTCCGGCTTCATGTGTGACAACCTCAACGTCGCCCTGGGTGCCGTTGAAATTAGCAAATATAAACGGCACGTCATAGTCATAAAGACTTGTGCAGTATCCGCCGCCGTCCTTACCCTCGGTTGAAAGCACGTCCATAAGCTCATTGTCAAGCATCATCCTGAAAAATTCGCTCGTTTCGGGTGAAAGCTCATCGTAGAACTTCTTTCCTGCCGCAAGGATATCGTCGGCAGTTCCCTTCGGCTTGGGGTTACCCGAGCGGAAGGTAAGAGCATTGTCGGCAAAGCTCATAGGATAGGTTTTCCCGAGGCGCTTTGCCTGCTCGCGGTATATTTCATCCGCAACGGGGACAAGATATTTTCTTACCGCCTCGCGGAACAGCTCAACATCCTCTTTAGTGTAGCAGTTTCTGCCCATTCGGTAATAACCGAGCTTTGTATAACCGCCGTAACCGAGCTTTTTACCCATTGTATCGCGCAGATGGGTAAGCTCGTCATAAATTCTGTCATACTCCGCCTGATGGTCTTTATACCACTGTCCCTCCGCCTTCCATGCGGCAAGACGCCTTTCGTCATCAGGGTCATTTTTAAACGGAGAAAGCTGGGAAAGAGTATAATTCTTTCCCTCAAAGGGGATCTGCGCGCTCGCAAGCAGCTTATGATACTGCTGAACAAGCTCGTTCTCCTTCTGAAGCTCGGGAATAATCTCGGGAGAAAAGGTTTTTAAGTCAATTTCCGCATTGATAAAAACGATTTCACCGAATTCTTCGGAAAGCTCCTTTCGAAAAGGACTTTCAAGAAGAGCCAGAGTAAACGCCTGCTCATATTCGGCAAGCTCGGGTCCCTTTTCATTCCAGAACTGAACCTCGTTATCGTAAAACTCGTCTCTTGTGTCAATTGAATGACGGACCGACGCGAGGGTGCCCTGAGTTTCAATATTTCTTTTTAAACGGTCAACCTGAATAAAAAGCTCTCTCGCCTTTTCATAGGTCGAAGCCTTTTTGAAGTTATCCGTTAAAAGCGAAATACGCTCTTTTACCGCCTCAATATCGGGACGGGAATATTCCATTTGAGAGAATTTCATTACACTTTACCACACTAAATCGATAACAATATAAAATGTATTTTAGCACAAATAATGGGAAATTTCAATATTTTTTATAAAAAAATCACTTATCGTCACTGCGTATTCGGAAAAACGGTATTTTTTGAACGCTTATAGGCTATCAGGTCGCCTGCAAGAAGCAAAAGACAAACAAGCCTTACCGCAACTGCCGCAAGAGCATAGGCAAACGCAAACTGCGAATTGAAACCGAAGGGCAAAACACGGATAATAAGGTCAATAACAATAAGCGCCGAAAAGACGCAGTGAAGCGCCACGGACAGCTTAACGTTTCCCCTTAAGCAGCGTTTTGCGGCAATGCCGAGAAACAGCGCAATAAAAAGCGCAAAAAAGTACGGGAGCATTTCACTTGAAGAAAGTCTGTAACCGAAGGAGAGCAAAAGCGCCTCCCACCTCGGCAGAGCGCAAATTCCGAAATCGAAAAGAACCGAAAGAATATTTCTTTTCGAAAGAATCGCCATATATCCGGGAGCAACAAAAACATAAAACGCCGGGAGGAGCGAAACTACCTGAAAAATAATAACGGCAATATCCGCGCCGGTCATCTTTTTTCTTAAATCAATTCCGAATTTCATCCCCTCACCTCCTGAAGAGTTTTGTCAACGAAGGTGCTGTTGAAGCGTTTTTTGTTGGCGGAAATACTTTCAACGGTAAAAACGGTTTTACCCTTTTCGGCGTCGAAATACAGAACGCGCGCCTGCTTATGAAAATCAATTTCACCCGAAAGCGCGTAAAGCCGGCAGAGTGAATTTATTTTCGGCTTATTGAGCCTTGAAGCGTATCCGTCGGCAATTACAAGCTCACCCGATAAGCATTTTCCCATAAATTCCGCGTCATTGAAAAGCGTCGTTTTCTCTCCTGTTTCAAGGTCGATTTTTACAACACTGCAAAGCTCAAGTCCGAGGTCGGTAAGAGTATACTCGTTTGCATAAAGCATATTATTATCAACAAAAACTCCGTCTCCGTAGCTGAAGTTGCCCTCGGCAATCAGGGAATTTACATTTTCGCTTCCCTTGTATATACCGTTTGGAGAAATATTCGAATACCTGACGGCATATTCGCTCTCCCCGATTCGGTTAAAGCTGTTTACCGCCCAGAGTGTTGAAGCAACATCTGTCATCTTAACTGTTATGAAAAAGGTTACGGCGGATACGAAAATCACAATAACCAAGATGATATTCATCGATACCTTGCTTTCCTTCATTTCTTTTTCCTCCCGTTATTCTTATAAATTATATCATATTACGGTGATATAAACAACTCTTTTTCATTGAAAAACCGAAACCGATGTGTTAAGATATACACACAGTTTTTATTTAGGAGAATATCTATGAATCTTACAATTGAACAGGCAAAAGAGCAATTATATTACCTTCAGAAAAAGGCGGCGGCGTATGAGCACGCGTTAGGTCTTATTTACTATGACGGCTCGACCTGCGCTCCGAAGGGCACAGCGCAAAACAGAGCGCAGAGTCTTTCGGTTTTATCCGAGGAAATCTACAAAATCACTACAGATGAAAAAAACATCGAGCTGCTTGAGTTCCTTGACGAAAACAAGGAAAAGCTTAATGAAAAGGAACGCCGTATGGTCTACCTTCTCTTAAAGGATATTAGGGAAATGAGAAAAATCCCGATGGTGGAATACGTCGAATACGAGCAGCTTCTCGCAATAGCCGACGACGTATGGCACACCGCAAAGCAGGAAAACAATTTTGAGCTTTTCGCTCCTTATCTTGAAAAGATTTTTGAAACTAATAAGAGGTTCGCTATGTACGTTGAGCCGGGCAAGGACCCGTATGACTACTGCCTTTCAAAATTTGAAGAGGGCTTGAACAAAAAGACCCTGGACGAATTCTTTTCAAAGGTAAGAAACGGCATTGTTCCGCTTCTTAAAAAGATTTCACAGGTGCCGCAGGTTGACGACAGCATAAGACGCGGCTCCTTCCCCGAAAAGCAGCAGGAAGAGCTGTCGTATTACCTTATGAAGCTTATCGGTCTTGACCTTGACCACGTCGGACTTTCAACCACTGAGCACCCGTTCACAACGAGCCTCGGCTCCCATTTTGACGAAAGAATCACCACCCACTATCACGAGGACGATTTCGTTTCGTCAATGTATTCCGTCATTCATGAGGGCGGTCACGCGCTTTATGACACGGGTTCGGCTGACGACCTTGCATACACCGTTCTTGACGGCGGAATGTATATGAGCATTCACGAAAGCCAGTCCAGATTTTACGAAAACATTATCGGCAGAAACAAGGAATTCTGCGAATATGTTTTCCCGTTTCTTCAGAAGCTTTTCCCCGACGAAATGAAAGGAAAAACGGCAGGCGACTTATTCAAGGCGGTCAACAAGGCTGAACCGTCGCTTATAAGAACGGAAGCAGACGAGCTTACATACAGCCTTCACGTTATGGTAAGATACGAGCTTGAAAAGAAGGTTATGGCAGGCGAAATCGAGGTTAAGGATTTGCCCGAAGAATGGAACAGGCTGTATAAGGAATATTTAGGCGTTGACGTTCCCGACGACAAGCACGGCGTTCTTCAGGACAGCCATTGGTCGGGCGGACTTATCGGATATTTCCCGTCATACGCTCTGGGCAACGCTTACGGCGCGCAGTTTTTAAATAAAATGAAGCAGACTGTTGACTTTGAAAAATGTATCAGAGAAGGTAATTTCGAACCTATAAACATCTGGAACAGGGAAAACATCTGGCAGTACGGCGGACTTTATACGCCGAAGGAAATACTTGACAGAGTTCTCGGGGAAGACTTCAACGCCGACTATTACATTGAGTATCTCAACAAAAAGGTAAATGATATTTATTCAGTTTAAAGCTTAAATAAAAAACAAAACGGGGTTAAGGCTGATGTCTTAACTCCGTTTTTCGGTTACTTACTTTTTTATTTTCTAATCCACTTTTTATCCGTTTTTGTGAAGATACTTTTCCCTTGTGGCGATTCCGCCGCGTATATGCCGCTGCGCCTTGTTTACGTCAAGCACCTGCCTGACCTCCAAAAAAAGCTGCGGATTAACCCGTTCAAGTCTTTTTGAAACGTCCATATGTACCGTGCTTTTTGAAACGCCGAACTTTTTTGCGGCGGCTCTTACGGTAGCCTTGTTTTCGACTATATATTCCCCGAGCTCTACCGCCCGTTCTTCAACAAGTTCTTTCAATATAAAACCCTCCCAAATACATATCGGTAATAGATATGCTTCGGAAGGGTTAAGTATTACTCGTTAATTTTGGTTTGCTCGGTTTCGTCCCTTTCAATTTCTTCTGTTATTT
Source organism: uncultured Clostridia bacterium (assembly GCA_937884975.1). Classification (GTDB taxonomy): domain Bacteria; phylum Bacillota; class Clostridia; order Oscillospirales; family Acutalibacteraceae; genus Fimenecus. The sequence goes on from CAKZZS010000079.1 coordinate 71,018, forward strand.
CATTTTCCTCGCTCTTAACATAATCGGCTGTCAGTTCCTCAAGAATATCAATTGCGCTTTTGAATTTACTGTTCTTTTTTTCTCTTGAGGCAATTGCCTTGAGCGCCTCTTTTCTGCCCTCTGAATTGGAAATAAATTTGTGACCGAGCACCTGCTTTACGCCTGCGGTTTCCTGCTTTGCGTTAAAATACTCCTCTTTAAGGCGGTCAACAAACTGCTTTTCGGAATACACCTTAAATCTCTCCATACCGAGAGAAAAAGCAAATAGCTCCATTTCATTTGCAACGCGAAAACCGTATTTCTGCTGAAGAATTTTATACTCTCTCGGCATAAAATAGAAGCATCTGCCGGAAAGGAAGCCGAAAGCCTTTTTGGTGTCAAGATAACCCATTTCAATTCTCTGCTGGTTTTTCTCTTTTTCGAATTCAAACGACTCGCCGAGGTCTTTCGGCTCATAAGGACGGATAAATATAATATCTGCGCAGGATAAATCCTGCCTGTGAGCCATACCCTTCATTGCGGAAATATCGACAATTATAAGGCGGTTTATACCTCTGTCGCGAAGAACGCTTATGGGCGCATTGTCATAAACTCCGCCGTCAAAATAGCTTTGGTTATCGGGTCCCTGATTCGCAAGTCCCGGAAAGCGCGCCGAAGCCATAAGGTAATCAATAAGCTTTCCTTCTTCCATTTCGTCGGCAAAGATTTCAACGGGCTTCATGGTGGAAATATTGTATGTAACAAGTCCGAGCGGCATTCCGCTTTCACGCACCCTGTCCTCGTCAATATATTTTGCTATAAGCTCCTTTGCCGGCGTTGCGTCAACTCCGCCGTTTTTTATAACCTCTTTGACAATTTGCACCATATTGCTTTTTGAAAAAAGGTTGCTCGGATCCTTTAATTCGCCCGAAAAATTTATACCGTCGGCAACCTCAACATTATTCCAGAGGTCAACAGCCCTGTCATAATCGCCCTGGGCAATAAGAGCGCCGTTAATTGCGCCTATGGAAACGCCTGCTATAGCTTCAATTTTAACGCCCATTTCACGCATAGCCTTCCACGCGCCCATCTGGTAAGCGCCCTTGGCTCCGCCGCCGGCAAGAATAAGTCCGTATGGTTTCATAAAAAACTCCCTTTGAGTTAAAAGTACTTTTTATTATTTTAACACTTTTGTCAAGTTATTGCATTAAATAATTTTTTGTTGTATAATTCCCTAAAAGAGGTGAAAACGATGCATTGTAATTCACGTTGCTTTATTGTCGGCGCAGGCGATTTTTACGGCAAAATCAATAAAAACGAAAACGACCTGATTATAGCCGCCGACGGAGGAATGAAGCACCTTGACTCCCTGTCGGTTTCACCCGATATAATAATCGGCGATTTTGACTCGCTCGGCTTTGTTCCGAACGGTGAAAACGTAATAAAGCTTCCCGTTAAAAAGGACGTTACGGACACCTTCGCCGCGGTTGATATTGCCGAAAAAAAGGGCTATAAAACCGTTATTCTTCTCGGCTGTACAGGCGGAGAAAGAAGCGACCATTTTATTGCAAATCTTCAGACTCTTTTATACGCAGCGAGCAAGAAAATAAACGCCTATATGATAGGAAATAATGAGGTTTTCACGGCACTTGACAATGCAAAAATTATTTTTAAGGAAAGGAAAAAAGGTTTTATTTCCGTTTTCCCGTTTGAAAAGTCCTCCGTTGTAAGTATTAAAGGTTTGCTGTACGAAACGGAAAAGAAAATACTTACAAGTAAAACAACTCTCGGAATAAGTAATGAGTTTACGGGAAAAGAATCTTATATAAAAGCCGAGGACGGCGCGGTAATAGTCTTTTGGCAGGGAAGTCTGACGGATGTCGGATCTCCTGCATACGAGGTGTGAATATGAAGGTAGAAATTTTTGAAAATGCGGAACAAATCGGCATAAAGGTCGGCTCCCAGTTAGCGTCGGCAATAAGGCACAACCCGAAAATCGTTCTCGGGCTCGCTACGGGCGCTTCGCCGATACCTACATACGATTATCTTTCAAAGCTGTGTTCCGTCGGCGAGTTGAGTTTTAAGGACGTGACTACCTTTAATCTTGACGAATACTGTCACCTGCCGCGTGAGGATAAAAACAGCTATTATTCGTTTATGAACGAGCATCTGTTCTCAAAAACCGATATAAACCCTGCGAATATCCATTTTCTCAACGGAAACACGGATAATGACGAGAAAGAGTGTGAAAGATATAACAGAATGCTTGTTGAAGCAGGGTTAATTGATATCCAGCTTCTCGGAATTGGCACTAACGGTCACATAGGCTTCAACGAGCCTGCCGAAAAATACACAAAGGGCGCTTTTAAAATCGCGCTGACGGAAAGCACAAGGAAATCCAATTCCATTTATTTTGACGAAAACCCGATGCCCACTCACGCGCTGACAATGGGTATAGGAAATATTATGAGCGCAAAGAAAATAATTATGATAGCAACCGGTGAAAAAAAGCAACAGGCGGTAAAAGCTATGATAGAGGGAGAGGTCACCCCGAAATGCCCTGCTTCCATTCTTCAGTTCCACCCGTCGGTCACGGTTTATCTTGACAAAGCGGCGGCAGCTTTATTATAAATAAAAAGAGGTGCGAATTATGACGAAAATTGTTTATGAGGAATGTCCCTACTGCAAAAGCAAAAGATTAAGCTACGGTTATCAGGTCGGCGACGCAAGCCTTAAGCTCGGCGTCAGCGGCGTATTCGGCAGCAGTATTATCCATACAATTTGTATGGAGTGCGGAAGCATAATTCATTCAAGAGTCGAAAAGCCCGAAATGTTCAAAACAAACGTTATTGAAGAAACCGAATCAAACGAGGAATAAAAATTTCAAACAGACGAACAGCTCCCTGAAAAAGGGAGCTGTTTTTTTGACTTCTACGGGCATTGGACGGGAACGAAATCCCCTACGGAGGCATTTGATTTCACATTTCATCGTAGGGGCGGATATCATCCGCCCGTTAATTTATATCAATTATACGGGAGGGTGCTTCAGACCCTCCCCTACGAATTTGATAATCATTCTCGCACCCTGTAGGGGTGGGTTTCCACGCCCACCCGTTTGCCGCTTTTGCGGCA
>CAKZZS010000080.1 GCA_937884975.1 uncultured Clostridia bacterium
GTTGCCCTTCGAGGCGGCTGTCGGCCCGGAAATCCCCAATGCATCCCGGTCCATTCCGGAGCAGATTCTCACCCATCTGCGTGAGAAGTCCTTTGAAACCGTGCCCCTGAGCGATGCCGTGCAGCTTCTGCAGAAGAGCGGCACGGGGACCATTGACCTGGTCCAGGCCCGTCTGCTCGGTGAGCAGGCCGGTGCCGAAGCCGAGGATCAGCGGCGCCAGCGGCGAGATGTAGAGGCCCGAGCGATAGAAGCGCCAGCGCATCGGCAGCGTCGTCAGGCTTTGGTATCTGTTCCAGCCTCAATATGCGCCTTGTCATATCCATGACCTGCTTTTTCTCGGCTCTTCCATATCCAACTACTGCCTGCTTTACCTGAAGCGGAGTATATTCAAAAGCGTCAACTCCGTTTAGCTGCGCGGCAAGCATTATAACTCCTCTTGCCTGGGCAACGTCAATAACGGTTTTTGCATTTGTATTATAAAAAAGCTTTTCAATTGCCATCGCTTCGGGCTTATATTTTTCAATAAGCGCAATCATATCGTTGAAAATAATATGAAGTCTTTGATTAAAAGCTGTTTTGGCTTCAGTGGTAATTGCTCCGTAATCAATGACGGAAAATCTGTTTTTTTCGTATCTGATAACTCCGTAACCGACTATTGCATAACCCGGGTCAATACCGAGAATAACCATTATTTCACCCCATTTACATAGTACTCCATAATAATTCAATATATAATACCATAAATAGAAATAATTATCAAGGTAAAAAGAGTAAAAAATAAGCAGGTTTGAGAAAAACTCAAAACCTGCTTTTCAGTTGGTCTTCAGCAAAGATTCAACCCCCAGTTCAACTGGGGGAATAAAAAAGCTTTAGTAAAAATAAACACGGCGAGCTACAAGCAAGCCGAAAACGATATGATAAAAAAGCCTTCTCCTTGAGGAGAAGGTGTCACGAAGTGACGGATGAGGTGTAGGTGCATAGCACCGTTTCAAAAAGTTTTACACCCCACACTCAAACAAAAGTATTATTCCACCTCATCAGTTTCGTCGCTTTGCTCCTCAACAGCTTCCCCTCAAGGGGAAGCCAAACAGGCAAAACAAACAGCCGCACGTGAGCGGCTGCCTGAGATAGTAATGCAATAGTTTAATTCAGTGCCGCCTTTTAGGCGGCGAGCCAGTAGGCGGCCCTTTTAGGGCCTGTGCAAACCACCAGTTCAACTGGTGGTTATGATTTAAACATCATTATGTTTACTCTCACGTTCACGGATAATATATCTTGTCGGAGTTCCCTCAAGACCGAAAACCTCGCGGATTCTGTTATCTATGTAACGCTGATAGCTGTAATGGAACAAATCCTTTCGGTTTACAAAGCAAACAAATGTAGGCGGTCTTGTGGAAGCCTGGGTCATATAATAAATCTTAAGTCTCCTGCCCTTATCCGTCGGAGGCTGAACCCTCAAGGTGGCTTCGGCAAGAATATCGTTAAGCATACCCGTTGAAATTCTCATAGAATTTTGCGTATTGACAAAGTTGATAAGCTCAAAAAGCCTGTCAAGACGCTGACCGGTCTTTGCCGAAATAAATATTATCGGAGCATAGGACATAAACGAAAAATCGTTCATCAGCTTTTTTCTTGTGCTGTCCATTGTTTTTCCGTCTTTTTCAACCGCGTCCCATTTGTTTACGGCAATAATACACGCCTTGCCCATTTCGTGAGCAATACCTGCAACCTTTGAATCCTGCTCGGTAAAGCCTTCGGTTGCGTCTATCATTATTACACAGACATGAGCCCTTTCTACTGCCATTTTAGCGCGAATTACGGAGTATTTTTCAATATCGTCATATACCTTACTTTTTCTTCTGAGTCCTGCCGTATCAATAAAAACATACTTTCCGTATTCATTTTCTATTTTACTGTCAACGCTGTCTCGGGTTGTGCCTGCAATATTGGAAACAATTGTCCTCTCCTCACCTGCTATGGCATTTACAAGAGAAGATTTTCCGACATTCGGCTTGCCAATAACGGCAACATTGATATACTCGTTTTCCTCCTCGGCTTGCGCCTTCGGAAGATATTTACAAACCTCGTCAAGCAGATCTCCCGTTCCGTGGCCGTGAACAGCCGAAACTCCGATAGGGTCGCCGAGACCGAGGTTATAAAACTCGTAAAACTCCGCAGGCGGTTCTCCTATTGAATCCATTTTATTAACGCAAAGAACAATTGGCTTTCCGCTTTTAAGAAGCATAGAAGCTACGTCGGAATCGGTCGCAACAACACCCGAGCGTAAGTCAGTTACAAGAATAATTGCGTCTGCACTGTCTATTGCAAGCTGAGCCTGACGGCGCATCTGGGAAAGAATAACATCGTCAGAATGCGGCTCGATACCTCCCGTATCGACCAAAAGGAATTCATAATCCTGCCACTCACAGTCGCCGTAAATTCTGTCACGGGTAACACCGGGAGTATCGTCAACTATTGAAAGTCTTTTTCCGACAAGTTTATTAAAAAGAGTCGATTTGCCGACATTCGGTCTGCCGACAATTGCAACAACAGGTCTTGCCATCATTCCATCTCCAATATCATTTTAATCATCTGTGCTCCGTCGCAGGAATTCGGTACGATTTTCACGTTCAATTCCTCAATTGCTTGGTCAAGAGTTATATCGTCAAGAAATACGCCATCGCTTTTTTCGGGATAGTCTGCTCTTATCATTGAAGATGCAATGAAAAGAGTTTTACCGAGCGGTTTTCCCTTAAGCTGGTCAATAAGGTCACGTCCCGTGATAAGACCGGATACCGTAATGTTCTTTCCGAAAAACCGGTTTTCGATTTTATAAACGTGTATTTTAAGTCCCTGAAATTTCTTTTCAAGAGCCTTCATCATTTCTTCAAACAAAAGATATGCGGCTTCTCCTACTGCAAAGGATATTTCCAAATCTTTTGTTTCTGGCTGCGAATTATCAAGTTCATCGTAAAATTGCGATTTAGTCAGAGTCCACATACCGACTCCGTTATCAAGCTGCGGAAAATCCTCATAAAATTCTTCTTGCGGCATTTCTCTTTTAGCCTTTAAATAAAATTCATCCGCAGGAAAAGCGAGTCTGGTACCGTTTTCTTTTTTAAATTCTTCACCGAATTCTTCAATAATATCAATAACAGCGGACGCTTTTTCGGCTGTATACGGCTCAATTTTCTCAAGTCCTTCCCTGTGGTCAGTCAGACCCACGGGGACCGCGGCTATACTCTGAACCGCAGGATACAGCGCAGAAAGCTTTTCAAGAGAAAACTTAAGCTCTTCTCCGTCGTTTATATCGGGACAAAGCACAAGCTGCGTATTCATTTTTATTCCGGCTTTAGCAAATCGGTCTAGAATTTTAAGACATTCTCCGGCGTGCGGATTTTTCATCATTCTGACACGCAATTCGGGATTCATTGTATGCACGGAAATATTCACGGGACTTATGTGCATACTGATAATTCTTTCTATTTCGTGCTCGGAAATATTTGTAAGTGTAATATAATTTCCGAAAAGAAAAGAAAGACGGCTGTCGTCATCCTTGAAATAAAGACTTTTACGCATTCCTTTAGGAAGCTGATCAACAAAACAGAAAATGCAGTTATTTTTGCAGTGATGCTGCTTTTCCATAAGGTATGTATCAAAGCCAATGCCGAGCTTTCCGAGAATATCGTATTCCCCGTTATTTTTTAGCTTAACAATCTTTTTCTTCCCGTTTTCAAGAAGAAATTCAAATACAAGCCTGTCCTCATCCTGGCAGTAAAAATCAAAGTCAAGTCTGTCAATGATTTCATTACCGTTAACGCTTAACAAGCTGTCTCCGTCCCTTATTCCCTTTTTATAACATTTTGAGCCTTTTGAGACTTCAGAAATAATTACAGCCATTTCGCACCGCCATTCAAAACGACAAAAAGCGGGGAAGGATTAGCCTTCTCCGCCGAAATGAGTCAACAAAACAAACGAAATAATTATGCGTCTTCTTCAACCTTAAGAACCTGTCTGCCGTTATACTTTCCGCAGCTCTTGCAAACAACGTGAGCCTGCATAAGTTCACCGCAGTTAGGGCACTTAACAAGTGTAGGTGCATCCATCTTCCATACGTTTGAACGTCTCTTATCTCTTCTAGCGTGAGAAACTCTTCTCTTAGGTACTGCCATCTATGAGCGCCTCCTTATTTATTATCGTCTTCAAGAAGCTGCATTAAAACAGCTAATCTCGAATCAACAGGCTTTTTACACCCGCATTGTTTTTTGTTTAAATTTGCTCCGCAAATGTGACAAAGACCTTTACAGTCTTCACTGCATAAAAGCTGTGAGGGAAGCGAAAGAATAATATCCTCTCTTAAAAGAGAGTCAACATCAAGCTTCATCCCTTCAACAACAACATAATCGTCATTGTCCTCGTTTTGAATCTCGGTGACAAGAACGTGATTAAAGTCAACCGACATCTCACGCTCAAATCTTTCAGCGCATCTGTCACAGTCAGCAACAAGCATAAAATATGCTTTTCCCGAAAAGGTAACTATCCCTGCTCTGTTTTCAATTTTTGCGTCAACCTTAACAGAGCCGGAAACAAGCTCTTCATCCTCCGGGATGAAGGAATAATCAACCTCTCTGAAAGAGCCGACGTTATTGAAAATTGATTCTAATTCAACAAACATAAGATTTCACCTATTCAATAAGCAAACGTTATTATACATTTATGTAACGGATTTGTCAATAATTTTTTATTATAAATTAAGAAAAAAGCCGTCAAAAGGGCGATGCCGATAAGGATGTTTAGGTTTTGACTTTGTCCTTTTGTCCCTAAAGCAATTAAAAATCCCCCGAATACGAAAGTATGAAGGTTTTTTTAATCACTTTATGAACTAAAATTACTTTGCCAAAACTGCTTCGCACCCTAAAATGAGGCAATTTTTCGTTAGAACAATGAATAAAACGGGGTTAATGCTTTGTGCCTTAACCCCGTTTTTGAAGCCGTTATAGCGGAAAAGTGCCCGTTTTAGCGCTAAACCCTCCTTATCGGTATCGCCCTAATGACGGCTTTAATTATTTTACTGTTAAAGAACCTCGCAGAAATTGAAGATACGCTCGGGAAGATTTTCCTTATCTGTTGAAATTGTGAAGGTGAACTTAACATCGGTAAGCTTACCTAAATCGTCAACCTGCTTAAGGAAATCTGCCAATTTTTCATAATCTCTGCCGCAAATTCTGAATGTAGCGTCAATAAAGAAATCGGTAATATCGTGGTCGCCTGCGCAAACGCCGCAAAGGAAGCCGTAAAACGCCTCAAAACCCGAAACCGAAAAATGATCTGTATCAATAAGTCGTACAATGGACTTTATGTCATATGTAAGTGCGGGGAATTTCTCAACACAAACAACGTGGCCGTCTGAAACTTCCGCGGCATGGTTAACAAGTTCAACAAGATGCTTCGTTTTACCAGAGCCCTTATTGCCGATAATAATAGATATCATAATAATCTACTCCTTTTATTTTATATAATCACTATTGTGTAATAGCCTTTATTTAAGCCTTTCAAGAAGCTGCGCCTGCTGTTGTTCGTAACCGGGTTTACCGAGAAGAGCAAACATATTCTTTTTATAGCTTTCAACACCCGGCTGGTCAAACGGATTAACGCCGAGAATATAACCTGAAATGGCACACGCCTTTTCAAGGAAATAAATGAGATAACCAAGTTGCGACTCATTCATTTCTTCTACTTCAAGAATCATATTCGGAACTCCGCCGTCCGTATGAGCAAGAACAGTACCCTCAAAAGCCTTTTTGTTGACAAAATCCATTGTTTTACCTGCGACAAAATTAAGTCCGTCAAGGTTTTCGGGATCTTCGTTTATGATAAGCTCACGCTTTGGCTTTTTAAAGGAAACAACTGTTTCAAAAAGCTGTCTTTCGCCCTGCTGAATATACTGACCCATAGAATGAAGATCGGTTGAAAAAATTGCAGAAGCCGGGAAAATACCTTTATTATCCTTTCCCTCGCTCTCACCGAAAAGCTGTTTGAACCATTCGTTCATCATAGTATAGTCAGGCTCATAACAAACCATCATTTCAATTTTCTTACCCTTACGGTAAAGAAGATTTCTTATCGCCGCATACTTATAGCAGTCATTTTCCTCAAGACTATCGCTTGTAAGCTCATTTCTTGCCTTTGCGGCGCCTTCCATCAATGCATCAATATCCGCGCCCGAAACGGCGATGGGAAGCAAACCGACAGCAGTAAGAACGGAATATCTGCCGCCTACGTTGTCGGGGACAACAAAGGTTTCATAGCCTTCTCTGTCCGCAAGTCCTTTAAGAGTTCCTCTTGATTTATCCGTTGTAACGAATATTCTTTCGGCAGCTCCCTTCTCACCGTATTTGTCAATAAGAAGCTGTCTGAAAATACGGAAAGCTACTGCAGGCTCCGTTGTGGTACCGGACTTTGAAATAACATTAACGGAAAAATCCTTTCCCTCGCAAAGGGAAACAAGCTCTGTAAGAGCCGAGGAAGAAATACTGTTGCCCGTAAAATATATTTCGGGAGTATTTTTCTTAATAAGGTTATAGTTCTGGGAATTGATGAACTCAATTGCCGCCCTTGCGCCGAGATAAGAACCGCCGATACCGATAACTATAAGCACCTGGGAATTATGAATTATTCTGTCAGCCGCTTTTTTTATCCTTGAAAACTCATCTTTGTCATAATTAACGGGAAGGTCAACCCAGCCGAGGAAATCGCTTCCTGCACCTGTTTTTGTATTAAGTAATTCGGCAGCAGCCTTAACCTCAGGCGAAATTGCCTCAAGATCCTGACTGCTGATAAAATCCTTAAGATATTTTGCATTTAATTTTACACTCATTTAAAAATCCCATATCCTTTTAATTTTTCTTTCTATTATTCTAACCTAAAAACAAATTTATTTCAACCTTATTATGAAATTTTATTTTTAAAAGCGTGTAAAATTCTTAAAAAAGCGTCAAAAAATGATAATCTGTCAATTTGCTCCGACGCACAAAGAGAATACTCTCCTACCGTTTCGCCGTTTAGAGTAAACAATACCTTTCCTATAATCTGTCCCTTTTCAACCGGCGCCTGAACATCAATCGGTATATCCACATTCTGTTCGATTTTATCCCTTGCGCCTTTTTCAATTAAAATCGGCTCGATTTCCGGTACGAAGGGCTTAATTTTATTGACTTTTCCGTTTCTTACTCCGACGTCAGTTATAAGATTTTCATCGATTTCGGGCGTAACCGTTTCAAGATTTGAAAAGCCCCAGTTGAGCATTGCCTTTGCGCCCTCAAATCTTTCTTCGCTCGTTTCGCAGCCAAGGACAACCGCTACAAGAGAGGTGCCGTTTCTTGTTGCCGTTGCGCTCAGGCAACACCCTGCCTTTGAGGTTGTTCCGGTTTTAAGTCCCGTACATCCGTCATAAAATCTGACAAGCTTGTTTGTATTAGTCAGCAAAGTTTCGCCGTTTCTCAACGAATCCATCCAGATAGTTGAATACTCCGTTACCTTTTTGTGTTTCATCAGTTCTCTTGACATAAGGGCAATATCGTATGCAGTTGTCTGATGCTCGTCGGTCGTGTCGTCAAGACCCGTACAGTTTACAAAAACCGTATTATTCATTCCGAGTTCTTTTGCCCTCTCGTTCATCATCTGAACAAATGCGTCATTGCTCCCTGCAATAAATTCACCCATAGCCACGCACGCGTCATTTGCGCTCGCAACACAAATTGCTTTTACAAGCTCGTCAACCGTCATCTGCTCCCCTTCTTCAAGCCAGATTTCACTGCCGCCCATTGATGAAGCATATTTGCTGACGGTAACAGTATCTTCATATTTAATTTTCCCACTGTCAATGGCTTCAAATATTAAAAGCAGTGACATAATTTTAGTTACTGAAGCAGGAAAAAGACGTTCGTTTTCATTTTTTGCCATTATCAGCTTTCCGGTTGATAAATCCATAAGAACAGCCGCTTTTGCCTTAACCTCAACCTTCATATCGGTATCATTTGCCGCAACGGATACAAAAGATAGACAACAAACAATAAAAGTCATGGAAAGAAAAACCGAAACCGTTTTAATAATCATATTTTTCATATTATCACTCCCATACATTTTTATTTGAAATTTCATTCAGTTATGCTATAATCAAATAAATGAATTTCAGGGAGTTGTCTATGAACGTATTTTTTCACACCCTCGGCTGTAAGGTTAATCACTATGAAACTCAGGAAATGACCGAAGAGCTTGAGAAAAACGGATATATTATTGTAAATGAAGTTAATAAAGCGGATATTATTGTCATAAATTCCTGCACCGTAACCTCTGAAAGCGACAGAAAATCCCGTCAGGCCTTAAGACATTACCGTTCTCAAAACCCAAACGCAATAACCGTTATAACAGGCTGTATGACCCAGGCTTATTCAAAAAAAGCTCAACAGCTTTTTGAAGCAGACATTATACTCGGAAATAAAACGAACAAGCTACTGGATAAATCAATTAAAGAGTTTATTTTGACAAGAAAGCCGATAATAAATGTTGACCCTCATAAGGATAATGAACCGCTCATAAGCAATGGTATTTCCCGTTTTGAGGAAAGAACAAGAGCATACCTGAAAATCGAGGACGGCTGCAACAGATTTTGCTCTTACTGCGCCATTCCGTATGCCAGAGGCAGAGTGCGTTCAAAGCCTTTGGAAGAAATAGTAAAAGAAGCAACTTCGCTCGCACAAAACGGTTTTGTTGAAATCGTACTTGTAGGAATAAATCTTTCTGCATACGGAAGCGACCTTGAAAATGCAGATTTTCCTTCTGCAGTTGAAGCGGTTGCAAAAATTGACAAAGTTAAAAGAGTAAGACTCGGTTCGCTCGAACCCGACCACCTTACGGACGATGTAATTGAAAGACTTTCAAAAATAAAAAAGCTTTGCCCTCATTTTCATATTTCACTTCAAAGCGGATGTGATAACACGCTTAAAAGAATGAACCGTCATTATACCGCAGACCAATTCAGTTCTTTATGCGATAAATTGAGAAGAACATTTAAAAACTGCGCTTTAACAACCGATATAATGGTCGGCTTCTCGGGAGAAACCGAAGAAGATTTTAACGATACAGTTGAATTCGTAAAAAAGATTAAATTTGAAAAGGTACATATTTTCCCCTATTCGGTCAGGGAAGGAACAAGAGCGGCGTCCTTTGACGGAAAAATCACGAATAAAGAAAAAGCCGAACGCGCAAAAGCTCTTTCGGAGGTTTGCGGCAACATTCGCGCTCAATTCCTTAAAAATCAAATCGGAAAAGAATATGACGTGCTTATTGAAAGCAAGTTGCCCGATGGGTCTCTTTTTGGATATACGGAAAACTATATACCCGTAAAAATAAATGAAAATTCAGTTTCCGAAAACGGAAAATACATAATCAAAGACAGTGACGACGAATACTGTTATGCGTAAACCGATATAAAGCGGCAAATTGTCTTTTTTGCGACAATTGCCCTTACGGGCAACGGCGGCAGCAAGCCACCGCCCTACTAATCGGTTGAGATTCTTCGCTACGCTCAGAATGACATTTTATCGTTCCGAAGGAACACTTCACGCGTTTCTTTTGAAACGTACTTCACGTTG
>CAKZZS010000081.1 GCA_937884975.1 uncultured Clostridia bacterium
TTTCGCCCCCGCTCAGGAACGTATCTGATGAATGTGTATTCAGTTGTCAAGTTGCATTGAGGTTTTTGGCCTCTACTCCTGTACCGCACGGTTTTGAGCAAAAAAGTAAACACCTCCTTCAAAAAAATTTTTGGGCAATAAAAAAAGCCCGCTGACAACCTCTGCAAAGCAGAGGTTGTCAGCGGGCATAAAAAAAGAGACCTACCATTTTGTTTCCAGATGATAGGTCTCAATCGGTATTAATCGTGCTTTTCAGCGATTAGAAGTGATTTGCACATTTCTCGCTCTGAATCTGGAGAAACTTTGGGGAGTTTTGGAGAACACTTTGGAGAATCTCCAAACGAACACTCCCTGTAAGTCTCTGTAGCACAGATTATTTCTGCGTTTCCTTGTCCAAGGGTTTCATGGTGGGGAAGAGGAGTACGTCGCGAATCGAGTAAGAATCGGTAAGAAGCATTACAAGTCTGTCAATACCGTAACCGATACCGCCCGTCGGAGGCATACCAAGCTCCATCGCGTGCAGGAAATCCTCGTCCGTGTGGTTAGCTTCCTCATCGCCTGCGTCAGCCAATGCGTCCTGCGCCTTGAAGCGTTCACGCTGGTCAATGGGGTCGTTAAGCTCGGAATATGCGTTACACATTTCACGTCCGTAAATATAAAGCTCAAAGCGTTCAACAAGGTCTGGGTGGCCCGGCTTTTTCTTTGTAAGCGGACTTATTTCTATCGGATGGTCCATTACAAAGGTGGGCTGAATCATCTTTTCTTCACAGTACTCCTCAAAGAAAAGGTTGATTATATCTCCCCTCTTGTGGTGCTTTTCGTATTCAATATGTTTTTCGTCGGCAATTTTCTTCGCTTCGTCGTCAGAAAGTATTTCGGAAAAATCGATTCCGGTTTCTTCCTTGACGGCGTCTATCATTGTAATGCGCTTAAACGGCTTTGAAAGGTCAATAACAGTCCCGTTGTAACTGATTACGGCGCTTCCGCAAACCTTTTCGGCAAGATGGCGAAACATAGTTTCAGTAAGCTCCATCATACCGTTATAGTCGGTATACGCCTGGTAAAGCTCCATAAGCGTAAACTCCGGATTATGCCTTGTGTCAACGCCCTCGTTACGGAATACTCTTCCGATTTCGTAAACCTTTTCAAGTCCGCCGATAATCAGCCTCTTAAGATAAAGCTCAAGCGAAATGCGAAGCTTAACGTCCTCGTCAAGAGCGTTGTAATGGGTATTAAACGGTCTTGCCGCCGCGCCGCCTGCGTTTTCAACAAGCATCGGAGTTTCAACCTCCATAAAGCCGCGCTCGTCAAGGAATTTACGAATTTCGCTTAAAATCATTGAGCGTTTGATAAACGTATCCTTAACCTCGGGATTAACGATAAGGTCAAGATACCTCTGGCGGTAACGGACATCCGTATCCTTTAAGCCGTGGAATTTTTCAGGCAGCGGAATAAGTGACTTTGAAAGAAGCTTCATTTCCTGCGCATGAACGGAAATTTCCTCTGTTCTTGTCTTAAAAACAAAGCCCTTTACCTCAACAATATCGCCTATATCCCAGCTCTTTTTGAAAGCCTTATAGGTGTCCTCGCCGACGTCGTTAATGCTGACATAGCACTGAATTCTGCCAAGCTTGTCCTGAACGGTCATAAAGCTTGCCTTACCCATAATTCTGCGCGCAATAATCCTGCCGCAGACGGATACGTTTTCATTTTCGTATTTATCAAAATTCTCTTTGATTACAACGCTGTGCGCCGACTGCTCGGCAACGGTTACCTCAAACGGGTCGTTTCCGGCGTCCTGAAGAGTTTTGAGCTTTTCAAGGCGGATTTGTCTTTGCTCGTTTTCGTCGACCTCTTCAACTGCATTGTTGTTTCTAATCTCGTCTGCCATTTTTTTATTCCTTTCAGAATATCTTAAAATCAGATAATTTCAACAATTTTAAAGGTAAGCTCGCCGATAGGAGCTTCAACAACAACCTTTTCGTTGACCTTATGGCCTATCAAAGCCCTGCCTACGGGCGATTCGTCGGAAATAAGGCCCTCGGTGGGATTTGCCTGAGCGTAACCGACAATTTTGTATTCATAGGTCTTTCTCTTGCTGTCTCTGATTTTAACCTTTGAACCAAGGTGAACTACCTCATTGCTCAGTTCACTTTCATCAAGAACTACCGCATGAGAAATCATATGCTCAAGCTCGCTGATTCTTGCCTCAAGCTTACCCTGATCGCTCATCGCCTCGTCATATTCGGCGTTCTCCGAAAGATCGCCGTAGCCCCTTGCGGTCTTAATTTTTTCGGCAGCTTCTTTTCTGCCGACTGTTTTTAACTGGTCAAGCTCTGCCTGAAGCTCGGCAAGTCCTTGGGCAGTCATTACGATTTCCTGTTTAGCCATTTTTTTCGTCCTTTCCGAAAAACATTTATAGTATTATATACATAAATGTTATTATATTAAAATTTGAGTAAAGTGTCAAGCATTTTCACAGCCGTTTCGGCTGTTATACGCCTTGAGCCGATATTAAACGAGTCAAATCCCATTTTACCGAGCGCTCTTACATTACTCAAGGTAAAAAGAGCGGACGCAAACGCATAGGGATTAACGGTAGAGGGCATAAATCTTTTAATGCTTTCGGGAAGAGTAAAATCGCTTCCTGTAAGGCGGATATAACCGCCCTCGGCTCTGTTTTTAACGCATACGGACAACGGAAAAACGCCGCTGTTTGAAAGAGAAATAAAAACGTCGCATTCCGGCATTTTACTTGAAAACGGCTGAATAGAAATAACCGCTCCGTACGTTTCGTAAATTTCATCCGCAGTAAAGCAGTAACGCATTTTATTATCGGTAAGAACCGTCACCCTGCCGGCAAGTAAAACAGCCCTTTCAAGGAACGAAGAATAATCCCCCGTCCTGTCCGCTATAACAAGGCTTATGCGCCTTTTTTCTTTTATTCCGTCAAGTAACCTTTCCAAAGAATTAAACGTCATATAAGCCTTTAAATCGGCTGAAGAAAACTCAAAAATCCCCGACTCAACGGGAAGAACGCTGTCCTGACAGAGAATCACCGATTTTGAAAACGCCTTTAAATGCTCCTTTACGGCTCTGTAATCGGTTCTTTTTCCGTAAGAATAAACCGTAAGCCTTTCAAATACGGCGGTTTTCGGGATAACTACCTTCATTGCCTTGTAAGGCGGATTTTTAGCAAAAAGCTTTCTTTTTCTTTTTTTAACATCAAGCACGCAAAACAAAAAAATCCCTCCGCTAATACTATGCGAAGGGAATTTCTTTTATTATATTATTCACTCAAAAGTGAGTACGCCTTCTGGAACTGGGGGTCCTTATCGGTAGTAAGCATATAAAGATGCTTTGTTTCATCCGAACTCATTTCTACCTCATAATTAGGCGTAATACCGACCTCGTTATAGCTTTCCGACCTGTAGGGAAGAAGCGTTGCCACGGTAAGCTTTACCGCGCCGCCGTCAGAAAGCTTAAACACATCCTGAATAGTGGCGTTGCCTGCCGTAACTGTTCCTACAAGGTCCGCCCTGCCGTAGTCAAGAAGAGTACACGCAAAAAGCTCCGCAGGTCCGTTTGTTGAACCGTTTACAAGCACTGCCAGCGGCAAGGTGACGCTTTTTGTGTCGGCAGTGTAGGTGTCAACCGTTTCGCCCTTTGAATTCTGGATAAGGGCGATAGCTCCCCTGCCCTCACTCGCAACGGGAACAATTACGTCAACTGCAGTCGCGGCATATTTTACAACGCCGTCCGAGCAATTGCGAACGTCAATAATAAGTCCCGTAACATTTTCTTTCTGCAAAGCCTTTATAGCCTCCGAAAGCTGAAGCGCAGTGTTTTCATAAAAAGCGGTAATCCTTATAACGCCGATTTTTCCGACCTTGTCAAAAGATACCGTCTGCATATTATAGCCGAGAACAACCTTTACGTCAGAGGTCTTTTTACCATGCTGAACGGTCAGGACAAGGTTCGTATACTTGTCGCCGTAAAGCATTTTCACCATATCGTTATAGTTATTTGAGGTGATATTTTCACCGTTTATTGCGGTAATCTCGTCACCCTTAACTATTTTCGCCGTCTGCGCGGCGGAGTTGTCAAAAACCTTTGAAACGTAGATATAACCCGTGTCGGGATCCTGGAAAGGAATAATGCCTATTGTCGAATTCTTTCCGCCGATTCTGTCAACGTATTCGCTGTACTCGTCTGCCGTCATATACGCGCTGTACTTGTCGCCGAGTCCGTCCGTATAGCCCTTTGAAAGACTTGAAGCGAGAAGAGACTGGTTCACGTCGCCGTAATATTCGGCTCGCACGATATCGTCAATTTCGGCTATGCCCGAATACATCTGCGCTCTCTGCGGCAAATCCTTTATAAGGGAATTGTAAGTCCTCATAGATACGGACATTGTAATCGCAACCGCTGTTGCAACGGCAACAAATACTATTGTCAGCATCAGTCCGACTGAAATCTTTTTATTCATAAAACTCTCCCGTTATCAGGGTAAACTTACATAGTTTGCAGGATTTACTCTGTTTCCGTTAATTCTTATTTCAAGGTGAACGTGAGCGCCTGTTGAATTGCCTGTCGAACCGGCAAGCATAATGATATCGCCCTGATTAACCGTCTGTCCCTCGGAAACAAGAAGCGAGCTTGCGTGAGCGTAAAGGCTGGTAACGCCGTTGCCGTGGTCTATCATAATATGGTTTCCGTAAGAGGTGGTCTGGTATTTAACAAGAATTACCGTACCGCCTGCGATAGCTCTGACGTTTTTACCCATTGTGCCGCCCGAAACGCAGTAGTCCGTACCCGTATGGCCGCTTCTTCCCGAAGGATAAGTGCCGTAGCCGGCTGAAATATAAGTTCCGGGATACTGTAACGGACAAATGAAGCCGCTGCCGGAAACATCAAAACCGCTGTCATTTGTAAAGTTGTCTCCGCTCGCCTCGCCCGAGCCCTGGGAAGCCTGTCTTGCGAGAGCGTCAATTGTATTTGCATACTGCTCGTTCTGCTGCTCGTAATACTCTTCCATATCCACAAGGTCGGAAAGCTTTTTGGCATTCGCCTTACGCTGCGCTTCAATTTCATCGGCGCTCTTCTGAACCTCGTCAACCTTTTCCTGAAGCTCTGCCCTTGCAACGGTAAGCTCGTACTTTTCGTCGTCAAGAACCTGCTTCTGTTCCTGGATTTCAACTTTCTTTTCGTCAAGCTCCTGCGCTTTGGCATTAAGCTGTTCAATTTTCACCTTGAGGTCTGCAACAAGGTCCGTATCGTGCTTTGAAACGCGTCTTAAAAGCTCCGTACGGTTAAGAAAATCCGAGAAATCCGTTGCAGTCAGAAGAACCTCAATTTCAGTCGTCTGTCCTGCGATATACATAGCCCTGAGTCTCTCACTCAAAAGGTCATAGGTTATATCTATCTGCTTATTTTGCTCATCAATTTCTTCATTGATTTTCTTTACCTGCTTTTCAAGGTCCCTGATGGTTTTTTCAAGCGTCTCGATTTCGGCGTTTTTAGCGTCGATTTTTGAGGTATAGCCGTCAACCTGGGCATAAAGCGCGTCAAGTCTTTCCTGATAAGCGTCGTCCTGCTCCTTAAGAGCGTCAACTATCTCGGACTGAGCCGCCTGCTGCTCACGAAGCTTTTCAATTCTTTGCTGGTTCTCATTGATTTTGTCCTGAAGGCTTTCCGCAGTATCCTGAGCCATTATACCCTGGGCTGAAAGCAAAAACAGAAAAACACATACAAGCAAAACCGATAAAAGCTTTTTAAGAGATGTATTAGTCATTACTTACAACACTCCCCTGCTCTTTGAGATATCTTCCCATTGAAACGGCGCTTCCGAAGCCGCCGGTAAATACGCCGACACAGATGAATATAAGTAAAATCCACCAGCCGTACCTGAAGAATTCAACCGGCTGCGTGCCGAGAAGGGAAATAATATTTCTGAAGAAATATATAATTGCCTGATAGATGGCAAATACCAATGCAAACGAGATAAGTCCCGAAATAATGCCGAGCGTAATGCCCTCAACAACGAACGGCCAACGGATAAAGCTGTTTGTAGCTCCTACCGCCTTCATAATGCTGATTTCAAGACGTCTGTTATACATTGTAATTCTAACTGTATTCGCAATAATGAATACCGAAACGATAAACAAAAGAAGGACAAGCGCGGCGCCGATATAGGTAACCGCCTGTCTTACCGCAAGCAGCTTTTCGGACAAATCGCTGTTTTCTCTTACCGTTTCAATAAATTCAAGCTTTTTAATTTCCTCAACCGTACTGTCAAACTGTTCAAGGTCCTTGACGGTGACCTTATACGCGTTGGGAAGCGGATTTTCAAGTCCTTCAAGAAGAGCGGCGTCCTCACCCATGGAAGCTAATTGAGCCTTATAGGCGTCTTCCTTTGAGATGTATTCGCACTCTTCAACGTTATCAATGCTCTTTATTGCAAGTCCGACAGTTGAGGTTTCAAGCTCCGTCGCCTCATCCTGTATATAGACCATAACGACATTCTGGCTTTCAACTACGTCAAGCAGTTCGTTAATATTAAAGAAAAGCATTGCGCCCGTGCCGATAATGACAAGGCACGCAAGCAGCACGGTAATTGAAGCGAGCGACATAAGGCGGTTTACCCATACGCTCCTGAAGCCCTCTTTGGTAAGGTATCCTAAACTGTTTCCCTTCACTGCTGCTCACCTCCGTCCTTTTTTTCCGACTGATACTCCTCAAGATAAATCGAGTAATCCACGTCGAAGTCGCCGGCATCGGAGGGGTCGGTAAAGTCAACTGATGAGCCGATTTCCTTATCAAGTCCGTAGGACGCGAAGAAATCCTCATTTTCTTTATTTGTGCCGGGTTCAAAGAAGAACATACCCGTCGTCTTTGTTTCATCCGCTTCGTCGGACTCGGTTCTGATATTATGGGTTTCCTCGTTTACCGTGATGGACTCCGCGTCCTCCATATCGGCAACAACCTCGCCGCTGTCAATTTTAATGACGCGGTGGTTGAACTGCTTAACAAGACTGTGCTCGTGAGTAACCATAACAACCGTTGTGCCCGTGGCGTTGATATGGTCGAGCAAATCAACTATTTCATAGCTCATCTCTGGGTCGATATTTCCCGTAGGCTCGTCCGCGATAATCATTTTCGCGTTGTTTACCAGAGCGCGCGCAAGCGCAACTCTCTGCTGCTCGCCGCCGGAAAGCTCATTTGGCATATTTCTTGCCTTTGAAGCAAGACCGACAAGGCTTAAAAGATAGGGAACTCTTTTTCTTATTTCCTTTTCCTTCGCGCCGATTACGCGCATGGCAAAAGCGACATTGTCAAACACGCTCATATTGGGTATGAGCCTGAAATCCTGGAAGACAATGCCGAGAGTACGCCTGAAATAAGGGATTTCCCTCTTTTTAAGCTTATTTAAATTATAATTGTTGATAACTACGGTTCCCGAAGTCGGAACCTCTTCCCTCATTAAAATTTTAAGGAGGGTACTTTTGCCTGCGCCCGAAGCGCCGACTATAAATACGAATTCGCCGTCTTCTATTTTAAGACTGACGTCCTTCAAAGCCTTTGTACCGTTGTCATAGGTCTTTGAAACGTTTTTGAATTCTATCACTTTTACACAACCTTTTTAAATTCGTGTTCCTTTTCGTTAATATTTAACAGGGTTTGCGTCAAGATATTTCTTAACCATAAGCGCAACCTTGAATACAATTGCGTCGTCAAACTCACGAAGGTCAAGGCCCGTGAGCTTTTTAATCTTTTCAAGACGGTATACCAGAGTATTTCTGTGAACAAACAGCTTTCTTGACGTCTCACTGACGTTAAGGTTGTTTTCAAAGAATTTCTGGATAGTGAAAAGAGTTTCGCTGTCAAGGCTGTCAATTGAGCTGCGCTTGAAAATCTCATGTAAAAACATCTCGCACAAAGTCGTGGGAAGCTGATAAATAAGACGCGCAACGCCGAGGTTATCATATCTTACTATTGACTTTTCCGTGTCGAATACCTTGCCTACCTCAAGAGAAATCTGGGCTTCCTTGAAGGAACGGGCAAGATCCTTTATGCCGACTACCGTTGTGCCGATGCCGACTAAAACGTGAGTGTAATACTCCTGTCCGAGAGAATCGGCAATACTCCTTGCAAGCTTTTCAAGGTCCTTTGAATCAATATTGTTCTTAACCTCCTTGACAAGAGCTATATCGGTTTCATTTATATTTATAACAAAATCCTTTGTCTTGTCGGGGAAAAGGTTCTGGATAATACTGAATACGGAAAGGTCGTTCTTTTCTTCAATTCTAATAAGAAGAACCGCTCTCGTAACGTCGCTCGCAAAACGAAGCTCCTTTGCCTTAAGGTAAATATCGCCGGGCAGAATATTATCAAGAATAACGTTCTTAATAAAATTGCTTCTGTCAAACTTTTCGTCGTAATACTGCTTTATGCTTGAAAGCGATACGGTAAGAAGACCGAGACATTTCTCCGAAAGCTCGTCCGTATTTTCAATAAAAGCAGCATATTCGGGATGCATCTTTGAACCGAAAGGACGGAAAAGATAACCTGCAACCTCAACCTCTTTACCTGCCGAGAAAACCTCGGAGGATTCCTTGCTGAGCACTTCACCGATACGGCTCAGCTCGCTGCAGGAAATAATCGTACCCGTCTCGTCAATAACGCCTATGGTACGGTCAATTTCGTCGCGCATCTGATGAACTATACCCTGAAAAAGCCTGTTGGACATTCATATTCCTCCCATTTCACGGTGTTGAAAACGCCGCAAAAAAATCTTTTTATACATTTTCACCATTCGATATGTATTCATATTACACAATTTTTCACAAAATTTCAAGTAAAAAATCACAAAATTCACATTTTATTCAACATTTTTAACAAAAACCGAGGTCAATTTTGCATAAAAAAGGAAAAAACGGGCATAAAAAAACCACTTTCAAAGTGGCTTTTTTATTCGTCAAAATCACTAATAAGCTTTCTTTCCTCTTCGGAAATGAGCCTGCATTCGCCCTCTTTGAGCACTTTATCTATGGTCAAATTGCCCATACTCACCCTTTCAAGCCCAATAACTTGATTATTGACGAAAGCGAGCATCCGCTTAATCTGGTGGTATTTTCCCTCGCAGATTTTTATTTCAATTTCAGTCTTATCGTCGGAGAGCGTATTTATTTCACATTCTTTAAAAGAGGTGCCGTCTTTGAGCGTTATCCCCTTTTCAAGCGTTTTAATATCGCTCGAGCTAATCGGTTTTTCGATTTTTGCTCTATAGGTTTTTACAACGTGATTTTTCGGAGAAAGAATTTTATGGGCAAATTCACCGTCGTCGGTCAAAAGCAAAAAGCCCGTTGTATCCTTATCGAGTCTGCCTGCCGGAAAAAGTCCGTCGCGCTTTAATTCATCCGGAACCAAATCGACAACCGTTTTCTTGTTTTTATCGGTCGAAGCGCTTAAAACTCCCTTCGGCTTATTCATCATTATATAAACGTGCTTTCTGTAGTCGAGAAGCTCACCGTGGAAAATGATTTCGCTTTTTTCCGGGTCAGCCTTTGCATCAGGAGACAAAACAACCTCACCGTCCACAGTCAGTTCGCCCTTTTTAATAAACGAGGCGACCTGTTTTCGTGACAGCGAGGTCTGCGAAGCTATTATTTTGTCAAGCCGTTGATTCTTCATTCCTGTTATTCATATCAAACGTATGCATAAAGCCGTCAATTTCAACCGAGCAGATGTCACCGCCGATTACCCTGCCGTCAAGAACAAGCAGGTTTGCCCTTATACATATTTTATTTTCATATCCCGGATAGTTTGTTACCGTGTAGGTCCACTTTTTTACGCGTTTGCCGGCAAAAGCGGTCAGGTCAAAGCCCTGCTGAAGCTGGATTTCATTATAGGACGAATATATCTCGTCAAACTCTTCGGGAATAATGACCTCCGTCACCTCAACGCTGTCCTTATCGACCTGCCAGCCGAATCTGTTAAGAAACGCCAGCCTCTCTTCCTCATTCGAAGCGGCAAGCGACAGCTTATTATCGGCAGAGGTCCCTACCGAGTCGCCGTTTTTTGCAAGAAACGCAAGCATAAAAATACTCACAAGCGCAAAAACAACTATCACTATTAGCTTGAGCTGATTTCTCTTTACCGAGCAAACAAACATAAAAACACCTCATTGCCTGACTTGTTCGGCACGACTCAATAACGCCTTACAAAAAATAGGGCGCAAACGGTGCCGACCAGTAATAGATATGCAATGAGGTGATTAAATTATTCCGCTCTTCTGCCGCCTGCCGACTGTGAAGCCGCAAGCTTTATCTGCTTTCTCGCTCTGCGGATTTCGTTTACGCTGTCCGTAAGCGCGTCGTCCGCCTCGGCAATAATTGACTCAACAAACTCGTTAGCGGATGTACGCATATCAGTTGCCCATTTCTGCGCCTGATCGGTAAGCTCCGCAGCAGTCTGTCTCGCCTGCTCAACAATGTCGTTAGCCTGATTCTTTGCCTGCTGCATAATGTCAGCAGCCGCAGACTGAGCGCCCTTGGTAATTTCGTTTTCGGAAACGATTACCTTAGCCTGCTCCTGCGCATTAAGGATAATCTGGTTAGCGTCCTTTCTTGCCTGCTCAAGAAGCTCACTGCGCTCGGAAACGATTTTGTTTGCCTGCATAATGACGTCGGGCATAGAAAGACGAATATCCTCGATAGCCGCCTTGATTACGTCAACATCAACACTCTTGTTCTTTGAAAACGGAACGGTCTTTGCCTCGTCGAGTGCCTGTTCGATTGATTCAATTGCTACTTCAATTGGTGTGCTCATAGGAATTTATCTCCTTATCCTTTTTATTATGTCGTCACGGATTTGTTCGGGAACGAACGGCGTAATATCGCCGCCGAGAGAACAGACCTGCTTGACGACACTTGAGCTTAAAAACATATTTTCCGCCTGCGTAGTGACGAAAACGGTTTCAAGCTCAGGGTACAGATTCTTGTTAGTGAGCGCCTGCTGGAATTCGTACTCGAAATCCGACACAGCCCTCAAGCCCTTGACAACCGCAACGGCGCCGACCTTTTTTGCGTAATCGACAAGAAGTCCGTCATAGGTGTCGATTTCAACATTAGGAATATCGGCTGTGCAGCGGCGAAGAAGCTGTACTCTTTCTTCAGCCGTGAAGCTGTAATTTGTTTTATTGTAATTGGACATTACGACCACAATTACCTTGTCAAAAAGCTTTGCGGAACGGTGGATAATATCAAGATGCCCCATCGTTGCCGGGTCAAAGCTGCCGGGACAAATAGCAATTCTCATAATTTGGCCTCTGCTTTTCTGTAAACGGTCAAAGCCGTTTTCCCGTATTTATATCTTTTTTGAAAAACAAGGGATTCAATATCCTCGGGCAAAAACTCTTCGGCAGAGGTTTCGCATACAATAAGCGCGCCGACCGACGCCTTTTTTGCGCACAGCGGCAAAACCTTTTCACACAGTCCCTTATTGTACGGCGGATCAATGAAAAATAAATCAAAGGTCCTGTCGGTTGAGGAAATAAAAGCAACGGAGTCCGTATGGGAAACGCTTGCAAACTCCTTAAGCCTTGTTTTTTCAAGGTTCTTATTTATAACAGAGACCGCCTGCTTGCTCTCGTCAACAAAGTGAGCACTTTTCGCTCCGCGTGAAAGAGCCTCAATTCCAAGCTGTCCGGAACCGGCAAATAAATCAAGCGCGCGTCTGCCCTCAATTTCAAATTGAATTATGGAGAACAAAGCCTCCTTGACTTTATCGGTGGTAGGTCTTACGCTGTCGCCCTCAAGGGTGAACAGACGCATACCTCTTGCCGAGCCTGTTATTACTCTCATAACTATACCTCAGTGTATTATCACATTTTTTACACCTGTTTGTCAAGTTTTTTATGTAAATTTACTTGTTTTTTAGGCTTAAAAGGCTTTATTACGGCATTAAACGAGTATTTTTTCAAGCTCCTTGGGAGTTGAAACAAAATTTGTAAGTCCGAGTCGTTCAAGCTCCTGCCTTGTGCGAAAGCCCCAAAGAACCGATATTAAATCAAGTCCGGAATTAAAAGCCGTCTCGGCGTCAACCTCGCTGTCGCCGACGTAATAAGCCTCGTCCTTTTCGCAGCCGAGTTCTTCAAGAGCCTTATAAACGCCCTGCGGATCGGGTTTTGGGACTACGTTTTCACTTGTGCCGATAACCGTATCAACCTGCGGAAACATTTTATTGCACAGCGGTATTGCCGCAAAGTCCGCCTTATTTGTAACAATAGCCATTTTAATACCCGCTTTTTTAAGGCTTGAAAGCAATTCGCTTATTCCGTCATACGGACGGGTATTTTTTTCCATATTCTCTTTATAGTATTCCTTAAAAAGAGAAAAAGCCTTTTCAAATTCGTCCTCATTTATTCCTTCGGGGACCGCTCTTTCAACAAGCACTCTTACGCCGTTACCGACAAATCTTCTTATTTCTTCAAGACTTCTTTCCGGAAAGCCGCAGCTTTTCATTGCAAAGTTTACCGCGTCGCGTAAATCCTCAAGCGTATTTAAAAGCGTGCCGTCCAAATCGAATATTACCGCTTTTTTCATCAATTTTTCTCCGAATTAAAATATTCATAAATGCTTTTTGCATTTTTTTCACTTATTCCCTTTACCTCTTTAAGCTGTTCAACGTCGGCACTCTTAACTGCGCCGACAGTCTTGAAATGCTTTAAGAGAGCTTTTGCCTTCGCTTCGCCTATTCCGTCAATTTCGGTAAAGCGCGAGGAAAGAGAACGCTTTGTATGCTTTTTATGGTGATAGGAAATTGCAAAGCGATGAACCTCATCCTGAATTGACGTGACGAGGGAAAAGACGCGCTTGTTGCTGTTAATCGCAAGCTCTCCGCCGCCGTAGGCAATTGCCCTTGTACGGTGCTTCGAATCCTTCACCATACCGAAAAGCGGAATATCAAGATTAAAGCTTTCAAGCACCGGCTTTACCGCATTAACCTGACCAATACCGCCGTCAAGAAGTATAAGGTCGGGCAGTCTGCCGAAGCCTTCTTTGGTGTCGCTTTCTTTAAAATATTCGTTAAACCTACGTGTGAGCACCTCGTTCATTGAGGCGTAGTCATCGTTGGTAAAGTCCTTTATAATAAAGCGTCTGTAGCCCTTTTTATAAGGTCTGCCGTCTTTAAAGACAACCATTCCGCCTACGGTATCACTGCCTGCGGTGTGAGAAATATCGTAGCTTTCAATAAATTCGGGCGTTTTTGAAAGTCCGAGAATGTTTCCGAGCTCCTCAAGCGCCTGAATATCCTTTCCTATTTTTCCGCTGTGCTGGGCAAGTCTTTCAGCGGCGTTTTCATGACAGAGCTTAACTATCTGCAGCTGCTCCGCTTTTTTGGGAACGGTTACCTCGCACTTTTTATTCCGAAGCTTAGTCAAATACTGTTCAAGCAATTCCTTATCGTTAACCTCGCCGTCAAGGGTTACGCGTTTAGGCACGTCCACCCTGCCCGACTGGTAGTAACGAAGCACGGCTTCACGCCTTAACTCCTCCGGCTCGGTGCCGTCATTTTCAAGAATATAGTCTGACGAATCAAAGAGCCGACTGTCCTTAAAGCGCATTACCATAAGGCATATATTTTTGTTATCCTTTGCAAAGGCAAAAACATCCTGCTCCTCAATAACGTTTGAGTACACCTTCTGCTTTTGTTTTATTCTTTTGACCGCGTTTATCCTGTCGCGGATTTTTGCAGCCTTTTCAAATTCAAGGTTTTCACTCGCCTCGTTCATTTCTTCAGTCAGCTTTTCAAGAACATCTTTTCCGCCGCCCTTTAAAAATTCAACGGCGCAGTTAAACGCTTCGAGATATTCCTCTCTTGTTTGCTTGCCTGCGCACAAGCCCATACACTGGTTTATATAGAAATTAAGGCACGGGCGGTTTTTACGGGAAATGTCACGCGGAAAGGTCTTATTACACTGCGGAAGAAAGAAAATCTTTTTTGCCGCGTCAATACTCTGTTTTGCAGAAAAAGCGCTTAAATACGGTCCGAGATATTCGGCGTTTTCATCGTCCTGACGGTAGGTAAAGGAAATTGACGGGTACTCGCCCTTGGTGATTTTAATGTAGCTGTAGCCCTTATCGTCCTTTAAAAGAATGTTGTATTTAGGCGAATGCTGCTTGATAAGCGAGCATTCAAGCACAAGGCACTCAAACTCACTGTCGGTAAGAATTACGTCAAAATCGTCGACGTTTTCAACCATCTTCCTGACCTTAACGGGATGATTATTCTGCGAACCGAAATACTGACTTACGCGGTTTTTAAGCGCCTTTGCCTTTCCGATATAGATAATCTCACCCTTTGAGTTTTTCATTATATAAACTCCGGGCGTTTTCGGCAAAGCCATCGCTTTTTTACGAAGCACGGACATTTTCGGATTCACTTTTATCACCTCCGTCGAATACTATCACAAAGAAAAAGGCACACCTATACGGTGTGCCGTAATTTTCACTTTTTTATTCAGCAAAAGCCGAATCAACAAGCTTAACAAGCTCATCAACTGCCTGCTGCTCATCGGGGCCCTCGGCAATTACACGAATTTCCGCGCCGCCCATAATACCGAGTGAAAGCACACCGAGAAGACTCTTGGCATTGACACGGCGTTCATCCTTTTCAACCCAGATGGTTGATTTAAAACCGTTTGCAAGCTGAATAAAGAACGTTGCCGGACGAGCGTGTAAACCGACCTGATTTTTAACAGTAACCTCTTTAGTACACATTATTTTCTACCCCAATCAATATAAATTCAATTTTTAATCCAATTTCAATGTTGTCACTATCATATTATAGCACAAATCTTGTCCCCGTCAACACTTCGGTCACAATATATTGTGTGTTTGGGTAAAAATCATTACCTGGAACAAAGTGCGAACCCATTGACGGCTGTTATTTGTGCAAAATGACAATAACAAATCAACCAGTATGTATATTATACACAAAAAAATTAAATTTGAAAATCGGCAAAATGCACCTATTTTTTATCTTTTTGAACGAATTTTTCATACAAATCGGGGCGTTTTTCCTTAGTCCTGAGTACCGACTGCTCCCGTCTCCACTCGTCAATTTTAGCGTGGTGTCCGGATATTAAGACCTCGGGAACGGTTTTACCGCGCCACTCAAACGGCTTTGTATACTGCGGATACTCAAGAAGTCCGTCAAAATGACTTTCAAGCGAATACGCCTCTTCGTTGCGAAGAACGCCGTCAAGCATACGGGAAATACAGTCCGTAAGTATGAGCGCAGGCAGTTCTCCGCCTGTTACAACGTAGTCGCCTATGCTTATTTCCTCGTCAACGATTTCCTCAAGCACTCTTTCGTCAACGCCCTCATAGTGGCCGCAGAGAATTATAATATGCTCCTTTTCGCTTAAGGAAACTGCTTTTTCCTGTGTTAGCACCCTGCCCTGCGGCGACATATAGATAACATACGGTTTTTCGTTTTCGCCGCACAGCGACCTGTAGCAGTCGTAAATCGGTTGAGCCTGCATAAGCATACCCGTTCCGCCGCCGTAGGTTGAGTCGTCAACTCTGTTGTGCTTATCCAAGGTAAAATCACGGATATTGACGCAGTTTATCTCAACCTTTCCGCTCTCCCTCGCCCTGCCGATAATGCTTTCACGAAGAAAGGCGTTACACATATCCGGAAAGAGAGTCATAATGTCAATTTTCATCTCTTATCTCCTCCGCGGCGGTAAACATACCCTTAATAGGTTTCACTTTTACAATTGAGTTATCCGTATCAATTTTTTCGATAAACGGCTTTACTGCAGGGAAAAGGTGCTCCTCTCCGCTTTCGTCAACAATGTGCCATATATTGTTTGCAGGGTTTTCGCTCACCCTTTTTATCACGCCGTATTTTTTTCCTGTTGAAGCGTCATACACCTCGCAGCCGATTAAATCCTGAATAAAAACCGTGTCTGCAGGAACGTCGGAACGGTTAATATAAAGCACCTTATTGCGAAGAAGCTGCGCCTGTTCAATGCTGTCAACGCCCTCAAGCTTTAAAATCACGATGTTCGAATGGGGACGCGCGGCAATAACCCCGACGCTTTTTTCACCCTTTTCGTCAAAGTAAAGCGTTTTGAACTGCTTTAAGAACGAAGGGCTGTCGCACCAGGGGTTAAACCTCATTTCACCCTTTATGCCGTGAGTCGAAACTATCTGACCGACCTCAAGAAACTGTTTTTTCATAATAACTCCGTAAAGGATAAAAGGGTGCTTTGAGCACCCTTAAAATCTCATTTAATCAATGTCAACCTGAACGCGGACATTATCCCTGACCGCACGGGCCTTGATAACGCTGCGGATAGCCTTTGCTATTCTGCCGTGCTTACCGATAACCCTGCTCATATCGTCTTCAGCAACGTGAAGATGATAAACAATAATGCCTCTTTCGTCAATTTCGTCAACAGTGACATTGACCGCATCGGGATTTTCAACAAGTCCCTTTGCAATCTCGACAAGAAGCTCTTTCATTATTCTGCCTCCGATTATTTATTCTTGGCAAGAAGAGCCTTGACTGTCTCCGTCGGCTGAGCGCCGTTCTTAATCCACTTTTCAGCCTTTTCCATATCGATCTTAACCTCAGCGGGCTTCTTCATCGGATCATAGTAACCGATTTCCTCAATGAAGCGGCCGTCTCTGGGATAACGTGAGTCAGCAACAACCACGCGATAGAAAGGTGCCTTCTTTGCGCCCATACGGCGAAGACGAATTTTTACTGCCATTTTTTGTTCCTCCAAAATATATATAGATTTTTATTATTAAACACATTTAAACGCTGTGTCGAATAAACGTTTTTCGGCTTTTACATCGGCATACCGCCGAAGCCGTTCATATTACCGAAGCCCTTCATTTTTTTCATCATTCTTCTGCCGCCCTTACCGTTGAGCTGCTTGAAGACCTTCTGCATCTGTCTGAACTGGGAGAGAAGACGGTTGACATCCTCAACCTGCATACCGCAGCCTGCGGCAATTCTTCTTTTCCTTGAAGGGTTTATAATATCGGGATTTGACCTCTCCTTTTTTGTCATTGAAAGAATGATAGCCTGGGTGCGGTCAAACTGCTTTTCGTCAATATCGACGTCCTTGAGCTTTTTGCCCATACCGGGAAGCATTCCGAGAACGTCCTTCATCGGTCCCATTTTACGAACCTGCTGAATCTGCTCAAGCCAGTCGTTAAGGTCAAACTTATTTCTGCGAAGCTTCTCCTCAAGCTCAAGAGCCTTTTTCTCGTCGAGCGTCTGTTCAGCCTTTTCAATAAGCGAAAGCACGTCGCCCATACCGAGAATTCTTGAAGCCATTCTGTCGGGATAGAAATAGTCAAGCTCGTCTAATTTCTCACCCGTACCGACAAATTTAATCGGCTTTCCGGTAACGGCTCTTGCGGAGAGCGCGGCGCCGCCTCTTGTATCGCCGTCGAGCTTTGTAAGAACAAGTCCGTCAATGCCGAGCGCCTCATTAAACGCGGAGGCGACCGTAACGGCGTCCTGACCGAGCATCGCGTCAACTACAAGCAAAATTTCATGCGGCTTAACCTCGGACTTAATGTTTTTAAGCTCATTCATAAGCTCTTCATCAATGTGAAGTCGGCCTGCAGTGTCAAGGAAAACGTAGTCATAGCCGTGATCCTTGGCGAGTTTAACTGCTTCCTTTGCAATTGTAACGGGGTTTTCGGTACCCATTTCGAAAACGGGAACTCCCACCTGCTCGCCGACAACCTGTAACTGCTTAATAGCCGCAGGACGGTAAATGTCGCACGCGACAAGCAGCGGACGGTGATTTTCGCTTTTAAGCTTTCTCGCAATTTTTGCGCAATGAGTGGTTTTACCGGAGCCCTGAAGTCCGCACATCATAATAACCGTTGGCGGATGAGGAGCGCTTGTCAGCCTTGACTGAGTGCCGCCCATAAGCTCGGTAAGCTCCTCGTTTACTATTTTTATTACCATCTGGGCAGGCGTCAGGCTTTCCATAACCTTTGCGCCGAGAGCCTTTTCGGTAACTCTTAAAGTGAAATCCTTTGCAACCTTGTAGTTTACGTCGGCTTCAAGCAATGCAAGACGCACATCACGCATAGCCTCTTTAACGTCCGCCTCATTAAGCGAACCCTTTGAGCGAAGCCTTTTAAACGTAGCTTCAAGTTTATCTGAAAGACCTTCAAATGCCATAATTTACTCCATTAAAGACGAAACCGTTGACTTTATTTTAACAATGCTGTCATTGATTTCCCTTGACTGAGCGCCGTTTAAATTCACCTGATTTATTTTTTCGGCGGCTGACTCAATATTTTCAAGTCCCTGACGCACCTGTTCAAATCTTTTTGCAAGTCCGAGCCTTTCTTCCATTTCAAAAAGCTGCGCTTCCGCCCTTTTTATTGAATCACGCACGCCCTGACGGGTAATGCCCTCATTTTCGGCAATTTCGGAAAGGGAAAGATCGTCATTATAATAATAGCCCAAAAAATCCTTTTGCTTAACCGTAAGCATATCGCCGTAAAAATCAAGTAAAAGTACAACGTCAAGATTTTTTGCCAAGACAATTCCTCCTCCTTTCAAAAAAATACCCTGTAAAGCAATTCACTTTACAGGGCGATATTATACTAAATATATTTTGCTTTGTCAATAGTAAAATTGAATTTTGTCAAGTATTTTTACTTAACAGTCATCCGTTTTTCTTTTACCACGCGTTAATAACGCCGTCGTTACTCAACTTATTCTCGTCAACAACTCCGTCAATACCTTCGAACGAAAGCTCCTCCGTTGTTCCTGTTGTATCGGTTGTATCGGTCGAAGCAGTCGGGTCTGTCGGGTTATTACCCGAGGTGGGCTGGGTCGGGTCGGCAGGATTAGTCGGGTTAGTCGGATTAGCAGGGTTTGTAGTTGAGCCTGCTGCAGTTGTCCCGTTTGAAGAGCCGCCGGGCTGAGTAGTCCCCTGGGTTGAGGAGGGAGTCGAAGCGGTATCGTCCTTAACAACGGGAGCGATTTCTCCGCTTTCGTTTGTTGTATACGCCGCAGACGTAGTGTCGCCGATTTTATATTCGCCGTTCTTATTTGTTTCCTCGGGCTTTACAAAATGGGTTTCTCCGCCGTATTCAATGCCGTCAACCTCATAAGTCGGATCAGTATAGTAAAGCGAGCCGTTTTCGTCAGTCTCAACGGAAACCAGTTTTTCGTCGGTTTCCTTTTTCTTACACGCCGCAAAAATTCCGACGCAGAAAACGAGCAGACAGATAACTGCGATTATTCTAACTTTGTTTGAATTCATAGCCAAATCTCCTCACCTTCAAACTGTCAAGAGTATTTTAGCACACATTTTTTTAATAATCAATATGAAATAAATGTAACTAAAGTGTACAAATCCCGTGAAACTGCGCAGGTTTAAAGACCGTTCCCTTCAAGCAAACGTAAAAGAAGCACCCACGGTTTGCGGATGCTTCTTTTATGCTGGTGACCGGACTTGAACCGGTACGGTGTTGCCACCGAGGGATTTTAAGTCCCTTGCGTCTGCCGATTTCGCCACACCAGCTTGAAATTGCTTAACTATTATATAAAACCGCGTTAAAAAAGTCAACACCATAATTTTCAATTTTTATAATGTGTTACGCTTAAAATTGTTTTTTATTTCTTCCTGACCGATTTAAATTAAACCGAATTGAACATTTTAAGAAGATAAGGTTAATCTTGTTAAAAACTTGTCAACTTAATTTTTCCTGTTCTATTGTAATATTGTATAGAATATGTTATAATTATTTGTCAAATATATTCATTTTGACTAAATACTCTATACTTCATACTTTACGGAGGAATTGGTTTATGTATGATGTTGCTATAATCGGTTGCGGAATTACGGGCAGCGCCTGCGCATATTATCTGAGCAGATACCGCCTGAATGTTGCCGTAATCGAAAAGTACAACGACGTTTGCTGCGGCACAACAAGAGCAAACAGCGCCATTATCCACGCCGGGTACGACCCCGTACCGGGTACAAATTGCGCGAAATACAACGTCAGAGGTAATTTCCTTACAAAGGAAATATGCAAAAAGCTTGACGTTTTATGCAAGGAAATCGGCTCTCTTGTAGTTGCGTTTTCCGACGAGGAAAAGGAAACTCTTAACGTCCTTTATGACAGGGGCGTTAAAAACGGCGTTCCCGATATGGAAATCTGGGATAGAGAAAAGCTTTTAAAGGAAGAGCCTAATATTTCAAAAGAAGCAGTCGGCGCGTTATATGCTCCCACAGCGGCAATTGTAAACCCATGGGAATACGGTCTTGCAATGGCTGAAACCGCGGTGCGAAACGGAGTTGAAATTAAACTCAATACCGAGGTTAAGAATATTGATAAAGCGGACGGACATTGGTTAATAAAGACCAATAACGGCGAAATTGAGGCAAAATACGTTATCAACGCCGCCGGAGTCTATGCGGACGTTATTCACGGTATGGTTGCCGAAAAGACCTTTGAAATACTCCCCTGTGCAGGAGAGTACTACCTGCTCGATAAAAGCGAGGGCGAAAGGGTCAGCCGGGTAATTTTCCAGTGTCCCAACAAGCTCGGCAAGGGCGTTCTTGTGTCCCCGACGGTTCACGGAAATCTTATTGTCGGTCCTAACGCAATTGATTCGGACAGAGACGACACGCGCACAACAACCGCGTCTCTCGACTTTATACGTCAGGCAGCTTCAAAAAGCGTTCCGTCAATTCAGTTCCGTGAAAACATCAGAAACTTTACGGGCGTCAGAGCAAATTCTGACACGGACGATTTTGTAATTGAATTTGCGGCTGAAAACTTCCTTGACGTTGCGGGCATAAAATCTCCCGGTCTTTCCGCGGCGCCTGCAATTGCAGAGGCAGCGGTAAAAATGCTTTTTGAAAGCGGACTTGAATCAAGCGAAAAGGTTGACTTTATCGATACGAGAAAGCACCTTCGTTTCAAGGAGCTTTCAGACAAAGAAAAGAACGAGGTCATCTCCCGTAATCCCCTTTACGGCAGGGTTGTTTGCCGCTGTGAAACCATAACGGAGGGTGAAATCGTTGACGCGCTTCACTCCCCCATCAAGCCCGTTTCGCTTGACGGTATCAAACGCCGTGCAGGTACGGGAATGGGAAGATGTCAGGGCGGCTTCTGCGGTCCGAAGGTGCTTGAAATTATTGCAAAAACAAATGGAGTTAATTTCGAGGACGTGCTTCAGGACGGAGAAAACAGTTACATTCTTACCGGTCAAACCAAGAACGGAGGCGCAAAATGATGTATGATTTAATTGTTGTCGGCGGAGGTCCGGCAGGGCTTGCCGCTGCTCTTGCGGCTCACGAAAAGGGTCTTACCGATATTCTTATTATTGAAAGAGACAGCCAGCTCGGCGGCATACTCAACCAGTGCATACACAACGGCTTCGGTCTGCACTATTTTAAAGAGGAGCTTACCGGTCCAGAATACGCAGGAAGATTTGTCAAAATGCTTGAGGGTACGGGCATAAAGGTAATGTGTGACACAATGGTTCTTGAGGTAACTCAGGATAAAAAAGTCCACTGCATTAACCCCGAAAACGGCTATCAGGTGCTTGAGGCGAGGTCAATTGTCCTTGCCATGGGCTGCAGAGAGCGTACAAGAGGCGCAATTTCCATACCCGGCACACGTCCTGCAGGCGTTCTTACCGCAGGCGCGGCGCAAAGGTACGTTAATATTGAGGGCCACATGGTCGGAAAAAGAGTAATTATTCTCGGTTCGGGCGATATCGGTCTTATTATGGCGCGCAGAATGACTCTTGAGGGCGCAAAGGTTCTTGCGTGCGTTGAGGTTATGCCTTATTCGGGCGG
>CAKZZS010000082.1 GCA_937884975.1 uncultured Clostridia bacterium
TCCCGTTGTCGCCAAAAGCGACAATTTGCCGCAAAAGCGGCAAACGGGTGGGCGTGGAAACCCACCGCTAAAGGGTGTGAGAATGATTATCGAAACGAAAAAAACAAACCCCTGAATATCCCTGTCTGCGCCGCCATTTGAATGGCGGTTTTTATTTGACTATTTTTCTTTATTTTACTATTGCAAAAATATGTATTTTAATGTTATAATAAACTGATTATATCTATCATATTCTTGTTTACGGGGAGGAAAAGAAATGAAAATCGAATTCTCAAAGGAAAAATTTGCAAAGGAAGGGCTTACGTTTGACGACGTTTTGCTCATTCCGCAGGAAAGTGACGTACTGCCAAAGGACATTGACGTTTCAGTTAAGCTGACCGATAAAATCAAGCTTAATTGTCCTGTTATTACCGCGGCAATGGATACGGTTACCGAGGCAAGCATGGCGGTTGCAATTGCGCGTGAGGGCGGCATAGGCGTTATCCATAAGAATATGTCAATTGAACAGCAGGTAGGCGAGGTTGACAAGGTTAAGAGAAGCGAAAACGGCGTTATTTCAAATCCGTTTTTCCTTTCACCCGACAACACCGTTGAGGAAGCGGAAAATCTTATGCACCACTATAAGATTTCGGGCGTTCCGATTTGTGACGAAAACGGAAGACTTGTCGGCATTCTCACAAACCGTGATTTGCTTTTCCTTGAGGATTTCAGCATTAAGATTTCCGAGGTTATGACTAAGGACAACCTTGTTACCAGTCACGTCGGTACGACGCTTGACGAGGCAAGAAAAATCCTTATGAAGCATAAAATCGAAAAGCTTCCCCTTGTTGATGACAACGGCTGTTTGAAGGGCCTTATCACAATTAAGGATATTGAAAAGACCGTCAAGTACCCGAATTCCACAAGAGACGAGAGAGGCAGACTCCTCTGCGCGGCGGCTATCGGCGCGACAAGCGACGTTCTTGACAGAGCTTCGGCTCTTGTTGAAGCAGGCGTTGACATGCTCGTTCTTGACTCCGCACACGGCCACAGCAGAAATATCCTCAACTCCATTTCAAAGGTTAAGGCGGCGTTCCCCGGCGTTGCGCTTACCGCAGGAAATGTTGCAACGGCAGAGGGCACAAAGGCTCTTATTGAAGCCGGCGCGGATATTGTAAAGGTCGGTATGGGCCCCGGTTCAATTTGTACCACCCGTGTAGTTGCAGGTATCGGAGTTCCGCAGATTACGGCTGTAAACGACGCGGCTGAAATTGCAAATAAATACGGCGTTCCGGTTATTGCGGACGGCGGCATTAAATATTCCGGCGAAATCGTAAAGGCAATTGCCGCAGGCGCTTCGGCTATTATGGTCGGCTCGCTTGTTGCAGGCTGTGAAGAGGCGCCCGGCGACACCGAAATTTATCAGGGAAGACAGTTCAAGGTCTACCGCGGAATGGGCAGTATCGCCGCTATGAATCAGGGCAGTAAGGACAGGTATTTCCAGGAGGACAACAAAAAGCTTGTTCCCGAGGGAGTTGAAGGACGAGTTCCCTTTAAGGGACCGCTTGCGGATACTATTTTCCAGATGATGGGCGGACTTCGCTCCGGTATGGGTTATTGCGGCTGTAAAAATATTGAAGAGCTTCAGACGAAGACAAGATTTATCAGAATCACGAACGCAGGTCTTATTGAAAGCCATCCGCATGACGTATTTATTACAAAAGAAGCGCCCAACTATTCGGGTAACCTTTAATTCTTTATTAAGGAAGAAAAACAATGAAAGATATTTACGAAAGTCCGCTTAATTCAAGGTATTCAAGCAGGGAAATGAAATACATCTTTTCCCCCGATTTCAAGTTCAGAACCTGGCGCAGACTGTGGATAGCGCTTGCAGAAAGCGAAAAGGAGCTTGGACTTAATATCACTGATGAGCAGATAGACGAGCTTAAAAAACACAGGGACGATATAAACTACGAGGTTGCCGAAAAAAGAGAAAAGGAAACCCGTCACGACGTTATGGCTCATATTTTTGCATACGGTCAGCAGTGTCCGACGGCAAAGCCCATTATCCATCTCGGCGCTACGTCCTGCTATGTAGGCGACAATACCGACGTGATTATTATGACCGAGGCGCTTAAGCTTACAAAGAAAAAGCTTGTCAACCTTATTGACAGACTTTCAAAATTCTGTGACGAATACAAGAGTCTGCCGTGTCTTGGCTTTACTCATTACCAGGCGGCGCAGCCAACAACCGTCGGAAAGCGCGCTTCACTCTGGCTTCAGGATGTTATGCTTGACTACTACGCGGTTGAAAACCAGCTTAACAATATGCGCCTTTTGGGTTCAAAGGGCACCACGGGCACCCAAGCTTCGTTCGTTGAGCTTTTTGACGGCGACGACGAAAAAATAAAGCAGCTTGACCAAAAGATAGCGGATAAAATGGGCTTTAAGTCCTGCTTTGCGGTGTCGGGTCAGACCTATTCGAGAAAGGTCGATTTCAATGTGCTTTCCGTACTCAGCGGAATTGCGCAGAGCGCTTCAAAGTTTTCGTGCGATATGCGTCTTTTACAGCATATGAAGGAGCTTGAAGAGCCGTTTGAAAAAACGCAGGTCGGTTCGTCGGCAATGGCGTATAAGAGAAACCCGATGAGAAGCGAAAGGATAACCTCGCTTTCACGCTATGTCATTTCGGACCTGACTAATCCTGCAATGACCGCGGCTACGCAGTGGCTTGAAAGAACGCTTGACGATTCGGCAAATAAGAGAATCAGCGTTCCCGAGGCTTTTCTTGCAACTGACGCAATTCTTGAGCTTTATATAAACATTGTTTCGGATATAGTCGTTTATCCCAAAATGATAGAAAAAAGGCTTCTTTCAGAGCTTCCGTTTATGGCTACGGAAAATATTCTTATGGAGGCTGTCAAGCGCGGCGGCGACAGGCAGGCGCTCCACGAAAGGATTCGTGTTCATTCCATGGATGCAGGCAGAGTTGTTAAGGTTGAGGGCGGAGAAAATGACCTCATTGACAGAATTGCCGTCGATGATGCTTTCGGAATGACAAAGGAGGAAATTCTTTCCGTTATGAAGCCTGAAAACTTTATCGGAAGAGCGCCGCAACAGGTTAAGGAATTTCTTGAAAATGAGATTTATCCCATACTCAGGGGAAATGAGTCCCTGCTCGGGATAAAGGTTGAGATAAATGTTTAATTCGTTTTTTCTTTTTTCGGAGGTAATCTTATGAAGAACAACAGGAAGGTTGCAGTCATAGCCTTCATAATGTGTCTGGTTATTATGACCTCGCTTGTCGCCTGTAAGAAGAACGGCACCAAAAAGCTTGACCCGGTTGTTGTTACGGACAGAAACGGCGTTGCCTATACGGACGAAAACGGTGAGGTAATGACGATTGTTCCCGAGGGCGAAATAGTTGAGGTAACTAACGCCAAGGGTGAAAAAGTGCTTGACGAAAACGGTGAGGTCAAAACCTCGATTCGATATGATTCGAAGCTTGTCGGTGTTCCCGTCACAAACGAGGAAGGCTCTGCCTTTACGGATAAAAACGGCGACTGGCTGACGGAAACCATCTGGGTACCGGCAACCTCCGGCACTCCGAGTTCATCCATTATCACAATGCCCCTGACCGACTCCCAGGGCGCAACCGTTACAAACGGTAACGGTGATATAATCACATATACGGCTCTTTCAACCGTTTCACCGGTTGACCCGTCTCCGAACTCTTCGGATTATAACAGCACCTTCGGCGGAACCCAGACCGATTCGTTTGTTGACGTTGCCGCGCTTAATGACGGCGGCTTTGTGGCTCTTATGAACACCTCGTCAAAGGACGGAAGCCTTGAGGGTATGAGCTCTAAATACGGAGACAGTAATACCGTGCTCATTAAATACGACCAGGACGGCAGAATTCAGTGGAAAAAGTTCCTCGGCGGTAATGACGGACTCTCGCTCACGGCTCTTGACGTTGACGCGCAGGACAATATTGCAGCCGTCGGCTATTCGAAGTCAACCGATCTCGGCGAAAAGAATAACGGCAACTATGATGCCGTAATTTATGTATTCAAATCCACGGGCGATATAAAGTGGTTTGCAAGCATGGGCGGTACGCAGTCAGAAGCATATCAGGGCGTTGCGTTCAATGCGGACGGTTCGGTTGTAGTTTCGGGCTTCAGCTATTCACGCGACGGCACTGCAAAGCAGTTCGGCATTCCTAAAAAGGAAAGCGCGGCTGTAATTGCGAAATATTCCGAATCGGGCGAGCTTGTATTTGCAAAGAAGATCGGCTCTACTGCTGACGCTCTTTACGGAATTGACGTCGACTCAAAGGGAAATATTTATACTGTCGGCAACTTCTCTTCAAATACGTCAAACAGCCTTTTCGTTCCCTACGGAAACGCTGACAGCGCGGTAGTTAAATTCGATTCCAACGGTAATATGCTTTGGTTCTATCAAATGGGCGGAAGCAAAATTGAGCGTTTCGTCTCTCTTGTCGTAACGCCTGATGACGGCGTAATCTTTGTCGGCAGAAGCGAGTCAAAGGATGAGGGCTTTGAAACAATTAAGAACTACGGCGGTTATGACGCTATAATCGCAAAGCTTAATACAAACGGCTCTCTTGCATGGGCAAACTCCTTCAAGGGATATTATAACGATTCATTTTACGACATTTGCGCAGGCAACGGCGGATACTACGCGGTCGGCTCTTCTAATTCCGCAAACCGCGACCTTATTACAGTCGGTAACAGAGGCGGACTTGACGGCGTGGTTGTAAAGTATTCCGAAACCGGCGAGGTTCAGTCGGTTGAAGGCTTCGGCGGAAGCTATGACGACGAGTTCAAGGCTGTATGCGTTCTTAATAACGGAAGAGTTATCGCAGTCGGCGATACGCTTTCGGCGGACGGCGACCTTGTAGGTAACGGCGTTGTTTCAACCGGCGGAAAGACTGTCGGCGTAGTTGCAAAATTTCAGTAAAGGCTAAAATATATGTCAATTCGAAATCCAAACAAAATCGGATATTTGCCTAAAAAAGTCAGGATAGCCTGGATAGCGATGAGGGCAGGGCTGCTCATCTGGGGCATTTACGGTCTTTTCCACGGCTCGGTTGTTGAGTTTCTTCAGGCGATTTTCGCAATTGCCTTTACCCATCTGTGGGATATGTTCCAGCTTTGGGGCGGAAGGTCGTTTATAACGAAGGTGCATTATAAGTACCAGACGCTTCTTAACGCGTTCATCTTCTTCGGGACGGTTATCGGCTCAACTATCAACAACCGCACAAGCTTTGAGCACTGCGATTTGATAAGCCATTTTCTCGCGGGCTTGCTGACGGCGTATTTCGCTTATGATTTTGCTTATCTCATTCAGGGCAAAAAGGGCAGGCTTTCACCTGCTCTTGCCGCAATGTTCTCTTTAGGCTTTTCGTGCGCTATCTGCATAGGCTGGGAGTTTTACGAGTTCACAATGGACAGGCTTTACGGGCTTCATCTTCAAAGGTCGCTTCCAACCTCTGACTCGGGACTTGTCGACACGATGGTTGACTTGATTTTAGGTGTTGCAGGCGCGGTTATTGCAATGCTTTATATCGCGTTCAAGAGAAACGGCATTATAGGTAAGGATAAGAAAAAAATCAAGGCTGAAAAACAGCGTGAAAATGAGATGTACGCTGAAAAGGAGCGCGTCTGGCAGGAATATCTTTCAAAAAAGAATGAAAAGTCAAGCCTTATGTCAAAGGACAGATATTTCTATGAAATGCCAACGGACTTGACTGATGACGGGAGGGGACTTTCTTGAAAAGAGCAATAAGCGCTTTACTTGTTATTTCAATTTCGCTGTGTCTTTTTCCCTCCTGCCTTAAAAAGGAGGAAACCGTAAGCATCGGTTCGGTGACGGTCGGAAAAGGAATTTACGAGTATTTCCTTTCCGAAGCCGAGAAAACAAATCCCGATTCACCCTCGCAGCAGGCGGAAATGCTTGCGCTTCGGTACGTTGCGGTAAATACAAAGTTCAAGGAGCTTTCCCTTGAGCTTAACGCGCTTGAAAAATCGGAGGCTTCCAAAAGGGCGAATAACTATTGGCATTTGTTCTCCGAATACTATACCGGGCGCGGTATTTCCAAAAACGACGTCTATTTTGTTGCTTTAAGCGACGAGTATCTCAAACAGATAATCCGAAGTATATATGATAAGGACGGAACAAATCCTTTGCCCGAAGAGGCGATCCGTCAGAATTTCAGTGAAAATTTCGTTGCTTTCAAGGCGATAATCGAGCTTTTGCAGACAACGGATGAAAACGGAAATGTTTCAGACATTTCGGACGAAAAGCTCAAGAGCATTACAAAGCAGTTCAACCAGATGAAGAACAGCCTTGACAAGGGAACCTCATTTGAAAAGGTTGACGCCGCGTATCAGGCAAAGGGAGCCGAAAACGAGGCGAGCGATACGAGCGCTATGCTGCTTTCAAAGACTTCAAAGGCATTCCCGACTGGGACCTTTGAGGA
Organism: uncultured Clostridia bacterium; assembly: GCA_937884975.1. GTDB lineage: Bacteria > Bacillota > Clostridia > Oscillospirales > Acutalibacteraceae > Fimenecus. Next base: position 6,485 of record CAKZZS010000082.1, read on the forward strand.
AATAATGAAAATCGGAAGAAATAAAGCAGGCGTCTTTACGTCGGGGAAATATATTTTCCTTGTTCAAAGAGTCGGTGAGTTCAGCGACAAGGCGTTTTATGAGGAAAACCGCGACGAATGCCTTATTGCGCTGGGCAGGCAGGCGCTTGAAGAAACGCTTGACAGCTGGGCGCAGTCAATAAAATAAATAATAAATAATATGTATAGAGGAGATCCGTTTAGGGCGATACCGATAAGGAGGTTTTAGCCCTAAAACGGACACTTTTCCGCTATAACGGCTTCAAAAACGGGGTTAAGGCACAAAGCATTAACCCCGTTTTATTCATTGTTCTAACGAAAAATTGCCTCATTTTAGGGTGCGAAGCAGTTTTGGCAAAGTAATTTTAGTTCATAAAGTGATTATAAAATCCCCTGCATACTTTCGTATTCAGGGGATTTTTAATTGCTTTAGGGACAAAGCCAAAACCTAAACATCCTTATCGGTATCGCCCTTTATCGGTTCTCCTTTTTCATTGTACGATTAAAAGTGCTATGCAAAAGAAATTTTTTATTGAAAAGTTTAAGAGTCTGTGTTATTCTCTGTTTATCGAACAAATGTTCGATAGAAAGGAGGAGAAAATGACCTTATACGAACTTGGCGAGGAGTATCTTCGGCAGAACGATATTATAGTTGATAAAATTCACTCACTCAACCGTGAGCTTAAAGAAAAGAGCGGAAACGATTATATTGTTCTTAAGGGTAATATTCTCATTCTCTATCAGATGTCAAGGGAATTGAGAGATACCGCGTACAAACTTATGCACTACTACGATTATTCCGATCGCAGGGTTTACCGTAAGCACAGCGGCGACTGTTTTTCTTTGAAGCTCGGTTGAATGATTATGTTTACAATTTTTTAATTGAATTTAGGAGTTGATAGTTGTATAATAGTAAAGATAATTTACGAAAGGAGTTTTTCCTTTGAGTGACGAAAAAATTTTTGGCGAAACCGAAAACGAGTCTTCTGTCTTTGAAGAGACAACGGACATGCCCGGTGACGAACCGAAAGAGGAAATAATTTCCGAAGAAGCCGAAAAAACCGTTTCCCCTGAAGACGAAGAGCTTGCAAAGGAGCTTGACGAAATTCGCGACGTTTTCCAGCAGGAGCTTGACAAGGCGACCGCGCAAGCGCAGGAAAATGAGGAAAACGGTGAAACCGAAGAAGCTGAAGAAAAGGATGAACCCGAGGAGGATAATCTTTGTCTTTGCTGCGGCGAAAGGGAAAGAATGGAGGGCAGCGACTACTGTGAGGACTGCCATGAAGCCATGCGCCGTTATCCGTTTAAGCTGGTGTATTTCCTTGTCGCTTTGCTTGCGGTTTACGTTGCGGTCCTTGCGGTCGGTAAAATCGCCGCAATAAACAGAGGCTGGGTTTACGCCTATGAGGGCGACGCGCTCTCTCGCGCAGGCTGGTATACCGACGCTGCGGACAAGTACCAGTACGCCCAGAACTACCTTTACAGAAGCAATGTCGAGCCGAAGATGGTTTACATTCATAATTTTGAAAATGCTTATGAGCAGGGCGGCTTTAACGTTATTACGTCCTTCCCAACCTCGGTTGCAACCCTGTTTGAGGAGTGGGAGCTGAATCTTCCCCATATGAAAACTCTTAAGCAGTATTATATGAGGTCGCAGGTTATGGCGGCTACTATTGAGCAGGTCAATAATGAGGTCTTTTCAAAGTACAGTGAGCTTTCCCAAAAGGATTTGCCCTATGACGATATAATTAAGGAACTTTCGGCGTTTGAGAGCAGAATGCTTCATATCGGTCTTGACGAGGACGGAAATGAAATAGAAGAGGAAACGACGGAGTACAACGGAAGTATGTCAACGTCAAATGCGGTCTATTTCAAGAGAACCGAAAAATATGACAAGTCAATGCTCCAGTATTTCAAATACTATTTTGCGAGCGTTTGCGAAATACCTTATGAAGAGCGCATAGGCTTTCTTGAAGCGGTAAAGGCAAACGAACCCGAAATGGTATGGCTCTATGCGGCTGACCTTGGAATTGAATATGCCGAAAACGGTGAAAGGGAAAAGGCGAAGGAGATGGCTCAGCTCATCTATGATAAATCCGAAACCGACGTCACCTCGTATTATATCAACGCCCTTGTCGCAAAGAATTTTGATAAGGATTTTGACGCGGCTATTGAATACTGTAACGACGGTATCACCTACGGCGACAATTACGAATTCAACCGCCAGATAGCGCTCAATTACCTCGGAAAGGGCGACTATAAAAAGGCGCAGGAATATGCGCAGACCGCTTATGATATGAATAACAGCTGGCAGACTGTGAACACCCTTGCTTTCTGCGCGCTGGCAAACGGAGACACGGACAAATACAAAGAGATGCGCGATATTTTTGTTTCCTATAATAAGGAGCTTGAAGAGGGCGAGGAGCCCGTCGTCTTCTCCGACAGCGTACTCACATTAAGACGCGGTGAGGCAACCGTTTCCGAAATACTTGAAAAGGGAGGCTATGATTTAGATGATTAAGGTATTTTATCTTATTGCAAAAACAGTTACGCTTCCCGGAACGCTTTTAAAGGCATTCTTCGAGCATATCGCCTGCAGACTGACGTTGACGGCTATGGATAATGACCGTTATTATCAGGGAAATGAGATGTGCGGTCACGTTGAACATGATCTTGCCGAAAGGAAGGGTCAGGCGTTTGTACTCTGCTTTTTCCCGTTTTTCCTTTCCTGTGTTCTGGGCCTTATCTTCTCCTGGGCAGGCAGTATTGATATAATTGCTCTTGGCGAATTCAGACGTAATGAACAGGTTAATCTTATGGGATTTTTGTATTTGTACCTTGGACTTTGCTTCCTTACAAATATGTTCCCCTCAACCGAGGATTACCTGTCCTTCAAGGAGCTGTTTTACGGAAAGGACAGTAAAAATCTTTTCTTAAAAATAATCCTTGCGCCTTTTTTCGCAATATTCTTTATCGGCACAAAGCTTGAAAAGTGCGGACTGTCGCTTCTGACAAGCGCAGCGTTTATCTTCTTTATGCCGCAGATGCTCGCGCTTTTCGTACCGACACTTACAAATCTTGTTATCGATAACACGGCAGGATTAGGATAAATAATTGTTCTAAAACAGTAAACAGACCTGATTTTTATATCAGGTCTGTTTTTATTTTTTATGCTTGTTTTCCTTGATATTAAAGGGAAAACAGCCATTTTGACAGCCGACTGTACCCCGTTGGAGCATTGTGAAATAAAAAGGAATTATTTATAATGTAATTGGCATTATACTAAATTATTAGGAGGAGTAAAAATGTTAAAAAAGGGTTTATCAATTCTATTGGTTTTGGTAATGGTCCTTACAGCCTTTCCGCTGACAGCAGTTACTTCGTTTGCGGAAACAAGCGGAGATTGGGAGTATGAAATAAGAGATGACGGAACTGCTGAAATTACTAAATATAACGGTACAGCAAGCGACTTAGCAATTCCCTCAAAGCTCGGAGGAAAGACGGTAACACAGATTGGCTATCAAGCGTTTTATCACTGTGAATCCATTAAAAGTCTTGTAATCCCCGACGGTGTTACACGTATAGGAAATTGTGCGTTTTGTTATTGTAGTTTGTTGGAAAAAGTAGTTCTTCCTGACAGTCTAAAAAAAATTGATGGTTTTGCATTTTATGAATGTACATCACTCAAAAATGTTACAATTCCTAAATATGCTTTTGTTGACATTTCTGCTTTTAGAAATTCCGGTGTGGAAACAATATACGGTTACACAAATTCATGTGCACAATCTTACGCTGAAAAAAATGAAATTAATTTTGTTTCTTTAGGTGAACTTACTTTAAATATTGATGATTTCCGCTACGAAACAAAGGCAGACGGAACTATTGAAATAACTGGGTACACAGGAAATGTTGCTAATTTCAGCTTCCCTTCATCAATAGACGGGAAAAATGTTACAAGTATAGGAGAGTTAGCTTTTTATAGTACCCGTGGTTTAGCATTGACAAATATTGAAATCCCCGAAGGATACACTTACATAGAAGGAAACGCTTTTTATGACATGCCCTATCTTAAAAGTGTTACACTTCCAAACAGTATGAAAGAGTTTGGTGACGGTGTTTTTGTTTGCTGTAATTCTCTTGTGGAAATAACTATACCAAAAAATATAATGTATTTGGGTAATTATCCTTTTTCTTGTTGCAATGGACTTGAAAATATAATTGTCGATAAAGATAACCCTAATTATACATCAGAAGACGGTGTGTTATTTAACAAAAGCAAAACCAAGTTGATTAGTTATCCTGCTAATAAAACGGAAAATGAATATAAAGTGCTTTATGGAGTTGAAGAGATAGCAGCAAATGCTTTTTATAATGCAAGGAATATTAAAAATGTGTCTTTCCCAGATACCCTCACTTCAATAGGAAATGAGGCTTTTGGAGGTTGTCGTTTGTTAAAAAGCATAACCATTCCTAAAAGCGTAACTGAAATTGGTTATGGCAATTTTAGAGGCTATTTTTTTGACAGTACAGCGTCGACTCCCGGAAGTATAGCAGTTACTAACATTGTGATGGATGAAATAAAAGGCTATTCTGGTTCTTGTGCTGAAACATATGCAGATGAAAACTATATTAAATTTGTTGCACTTGACAAAAACGGTTTCATCAAAGAAAACGGAAAATACTATTACTATGTTGATGGCGTGAAGCAGACAGGCTGGCAGAATATCACGCGAGGCGACGGTAAAACCTATA
>CAKZZS010000083.1 GCA_937884975.1 uncultured Clostridia bacterium
TACTTTATCTGATGAAGATGACATAGATGAACCCGACACAAAAACGTCGAATGACTCGACAATTACTGTCGAAGAACTGGAAACTTTTGTCGAGGACGACGATATTGTGGTCGAAGAAAAGATTGTCATACATAATGATAAAGATGTATTCGCTGATAGAAAAGTAGGCGACCACATAACTCTACCTGATATTCCTACAAATACTTACAGATGTGAACCTTATATGGTGTATGATAAGGAAAGCGATCAGTGGTTTAGTGCTTTTACAAAAAATTCACAACATTACAAGTTACAGCAAGTATGTCAAACAGATGAAGAAACGGGCATTAGATACTATGTGGATAAAAGCGGTAAGAAATGGTATTGTGCGGCTCTCGCAACTGCCTTTGATATAAAAATCGGGTCTGTATTTGAGTTTACTCTTGCAAATGGTACTGTAATTCCGGTTATCCACGCTGATTATAAACACGATATTAGGTATATTCGTTTAGATGATTTTGGTGATAAAGATAAGAACTATGATGAAGAAGAATGTATTAACGTAATCGAATTTGTAGTTGATTTGCAAGTTATTCCTGAAAATGTTGCTATGGCAGGTACGATGTCTGCTCTTAAAGAGTATGGTGGTCTATATGGTCACGATGGAAATATAGTGGATATAGTTTATTGCGGTAGAATTACCGATTTTCTGAATTAAGGTGGTATTAATGTATTGGAAAACTTTAAAAATAAGATTATATCCTACTAAACAACAAGAAGAACAATTTTGGAAACATATTCACGCCTGTCGTTTTGTATGGAACTATATGCTTAATCTCCAATTACAACAATATAAAAATGAACGAAAATATTTATCAAATTATGATATGATGAAATATATTACTTTATTAAGAAATCAAGAAGAAACCGTATGGCTCACACAAGTTTCAAATAGATCATTGCAAATAATATGCAACGATCTTTCAATTGCATATAAAAAGTTTTTTAAAAAAATTTGTAGATTTCCTAAATTTAAAAGTCGTAAGAGGAGTAAAACGATATTTCCAGTAAGAAGTGAAAGATTATGGTTTGACGACAAAGAAGTTTATATTGAAAAAATAGGCAAAATTATTTATAAAACTAAATTTAATATTCCTTTAGGTCGTAATATAAAATTTGTTAATTCAAGAATATTATATCAAAACAATAAATGGATATTAACTATTGGTATAGAGTGCGAGAACCAAGCACCTGTACTGACAGACAAACCAATGGGTATAGACCTCGGTATCAAAGAAACTATGACAGTTGCATACGGAGATGAATGTATAGTCTTTTACAACATCAACAAAAGCAAGACTATGCGTATACTCAAGAAACGAATAAGACACCTACAGCGTTCTATCAGTCGCAAATACGAGGCTAATAAACAAAGTAAAAAGTACATAAAGACTAAGAATATAGAACGTCAAGAAGAACGATTACGAAAAATGTTTGCAAGGTTATCCAATATTCGCAACAACTACATACATCAATGTACGCACAAACTCGTATCATTACTTCCATGTAGAGTAGTGATGGAGGACTTGAATGTGCAAGGTATGATGAAGAACAAACACTTATCAAAAGCTATACAAGAACAGTGCTTCTATGAAATCATACGGCAGATGAAGTACAAGTGCGAATGGAACAGTATTCCGTTCTATCAGGTTGACAGATTCTATCCTTCGAGTAAGACTTGTTCTTGCTGTGGATATATTAAGAAAGATTTGAAGCTATCAGATAGAACATATATATGCCCCAAATGCGGATTTGTCATAGATAGAGATTCTAACGCTGCAATAAATTTGCAGAGATACGAAGTTTAATTAAAGAGACTTCGGTCTTGAGGTGTCGTTGCACCTTTAAGCTGTGGAGTGTTACACAAACGCAAGTAGCTACGGCAAAAGCGAACGCTATGAAGCAGTAAGTTTAGTTTACTAAACACAACGCGCCCCATAATCGTATGCTAATATAGCGATTATATAAATACAGTAATATATAAAAATGGAGGTAGATTATAATGCAAGGCAAGCAACTCAAACAAATCGACATTGTTCTTGAAAACTGTGAGGTAATCAGAATACCGATAGAACAGGTCACACACTTTAACGCCAATAATATCACAAATGATATTTGGCTCAACGTGGACAATAATACACTTGATACGATTTTCCGTACAGATGAATTTAACATTATACTCAGGCAAGAAGCTAATATAGAGTTAAAACAAGACTATAAGAATGGTATATTTGAGAATTGTAAGGTGTTTGACCGCTTAACAAGGTATAGGGACATTACACATATTGACTTTATCTTTACAGACGATACGAATTTGTATTTGGAAGTTCTTTATGAAGAAGAAAATCCTGCCGCATTAGGAAGTCCTAATATTTATCAGCAATCAAGAATGAATGATAATGTGGAATTAGAAATTATCATTTCCAATAAGAAAGAGAGTGATACATAATGTACAAGCAGATTAACAACTTCTACCGCTGTTATAATCGTGATGATTTTGTATTGTTCATAACAAAAGCAGAAAAAGATTTTGGCTGCATCGAGGATAGCGAAGATTACTTTGGCTACCATTTGAACAGTAACGAAGATACAGGTGAGATTCTTGAAACAGTAAGCGAATGGGCTGAATGTAATAAATTCAGATATGAACCTGAAACTTATCCCTGTACAATCACTTATATCAATGAAGTAGATCACGATAGGTTTGGTAAAAATGTTTGTATATTTTTTGACTGTGTAGAAGATAAGGAATGGTCTGATTATGACAATACAATTCCAACAAGAAAGGAAGGTAGTACATAATGGCTGAAATAATATCAGCGTCCGAAGCTGCGCGTCTTAGCAATAAAACGAATAGTAATGATATTCAACAAGAATTGATTACTGTTGAAAATATGATAAAAAGTGCAGTTGAAAACGGAGAATTTGAGATATGGGTAGCGACAAATAAATTTTGCGAGAAAACATACGAACAACTTGAAAAAGCGAATTATAAAGTTCAATGTGGATTTGGTGGTAATAGAAAAACTCGTATTAGTTGGGGACACCTATTAAACGATGCCAATACTCGTACAATAGAAACCATTTCTGATAAGGCACTTGAATTTTGTGACCAATGTGGAGCAGAAGTTGAAATCGATCCTAACGATTTGCGAGAAGGTTGGCTTGGTGCTTATTACTTTACTTGCCCTGTATGTGGTAATGAAAGTATGGATTGTACAATTGAAACAGATTTGCCTACAAAGGATAGTATTCAGTTTCCAAAGCACTTTACATACACCTGTACTAATAATGCTATTGATATTTCTAACGAAGAAATACAGAAAGTTATCCGTGAACTCTCTAACAAGTTATGGGACAAAACCAATGAAAGAGATTATATTTCAACCGGATATGGCAATATGGCAGTCTTTGTTGAGAATTATGCTGGCGAAGGTGAATACAAGATAACCGTATGCAAGAACTATTGGGAAGGTTCAATAAAGGCAAATCCCGCTGATGACTATTACGGTGGTGATTGATATGTTTATGAACGCTGACAATATGTATCGCTTTACAGAAGAAAGACTTGTAGTTCTTAAAGAATTAGAAAAAGAAGACGTACTAAATGCAATATATGAAAGCGCAAAAAACGGTAATTTCGCCACACATTACATTATTAAATTTGAGGAAACAATAGGATTTCTTAAAAGTCTTGGTTATTGTGTAGAATGGGTTGAACGTACACCTAAGTATAGTATTGCTTGGTTGCCTGACTATATTGCAGAACGTCAAGGTGGTGGTTGATATGTACAGGTGTAACGAATGTGATAAAGAGTTTGAAGAACCTGTCAGATGTGCTATTATGAGCGGTGAATTTTGGGGAGCGCCTTTCACAGAATATGGTGATACTTGCCCTTATTGCAAGTCCGAGTATATTTCTGAAATAAAGTATTATTGTGATTGTTGTAATTACAAGATAGCAGAGGGTGAAACTTATTATGAAACCGATGATGGTAGCATCTTTTGTGAAGATTGTATAAGTAAAAAGGAGGCTTAAATGGATTATAAAGTAGAAATCTTACGACATCCGACAGAAGAAGATTGGCTCAGGTGTAAAACACTTGCTCTTAATACTGTTGGTAAGAAAGCAGTAAATCAGCCCACAAAAAAGTGGAAAACAGATTTACTTCGTTGCGAGCACTCGCCTATACGGACATTAATGTTTACTATTAAAATGGAAATACCCTACTGGGTAAGCGTTCATTATGTTCGTCATAAGTATGGTGTTGAGCATTATGTTCAGAGCCAACGCAATGATCGTCAAGCGAAGTATGACCGCAATGAAGCTCGGCAGGACGAAATAGTTTCTCATATAATGGATATAAACGCACAGGAACTTATGTTTATGGCTCGTAAGAGATTGTGCGGACAAGCAGCCAAAGAAACAAGAACAATAATGATGATGATAGTTAATAAGGTATTAAAAACAAATCCTGAATTTAAGGAATTTCTTGTACCTAATTGCGAATATCTTGGTGGCTTGTGCAAGGAAATGTATCCTTGTGGGTGGAATAAAGCATTTGAGAAGGAGAAAAAAGAAAATGATAAAATTTAAAACACAATTAGTCACTGTAGATGATGTAAAGAAATTCGTCAGGTCAGCTTCCGCTATACCTACGGAAGTGTGGGTAACGGAAGGCAGGACACAGATTAACGGCAAATCAATAATGTCTATGTTCAGTCTGAATCTCTCAAATCCTATAACAGTAGAAATATCTTCTGAAAAGTACCTTAACGCTTTTACTTGCGAGATGACTGATATTACAGAGGAAGACCATATCCCTGAACATATATTAAAGTTGAAAGCAATACTTAATAAATATGAGAAACAGATCTCCGAAGAAGATATGATTGAAGCACTCGATATGTTGTTAAAGATTAAGGAGAACCGCTAATGAGCATACATATATTCGTTCTCAACGGTTCACCTCGCTCCGGCAAAGATACTTTTTGTACTCTTATGGAAAAGTACGGAGTAGTAAAGCATTACTCTTATGTAGATTTTACTCGGACAATGCTTAATAAAATGAGAGTTGATTATCGCAAGAAAACAGACAAAGACCGCCAACTGCTCGAAACTATTAACAATGCTCTTGAAATGTATGATGATATACCTATGAAAGATATTTGTGAAAATGTCATTTATGCAATTGCAAAAGCAGACTTTAGAAATCTCTTTATCTTTGTGGATATACGCAAGCCTGAAAACATAAAGCGTTTCATAGAAAAGTTCACCGAAGCCAAGACATTATACATAGACGATGGTAAGGAATTGAGTAGTGTTACGGAGTCCGATCACTCTGTTAAAGACTATGATTACGACTATTATATTATGAATGACAGTTCTCTTGATGATTTGCAGAAAAAAGTGGATAGTTTTGTCCACGAAATAAGCACGAAAGGTGTGAAAGAAATGGGGTGATGGAATTTGAGATATTTAATAGTAGGTAAGAGAGCTGCGGAACTTGGTATGTTTCAAAAGCTATTATCGGAAACTTGTAAAGACAGCACATTTGAAATTTGCGATAATGTAAGGACGCTCGTAAAACCGCCTGATACAAAATTGATTTACATATTTGTAAGTATTCCTGTATCTTGGGATTGGGAGTTCAGCGGTCAATTGGACGTTCATAGTGACAGCACAAAATTCATAGATGAACTTATGGACTTCCGTGAGTTTGATGAAAAGTTGGCTGATATTGAAGTCGAATATGACGGAGCGCAAGTTTCAGGTGTAGTACAGGAAATAGCAAGAAAGATAGGTGATGATAAATGCGAGAACGTAGAGTTGTAGTAGCTACAGATTGTGATGATACACTTTATCCATTTGTACAACCGCTCTTGAAAAAGTATAATCTATGGTATGACGATAATATTCACTTTGAAGATATTACAGACTGGCATATACATCAGTTCTTGAAGCCTGAATGTGAGAACGTATTTAGCCTTTGTACTGCTGGCTTCTTTGAAAGTTTACATATTCCACAAGAAAATAAAGAGTGGCTTGAGGCATTGAATATGGTAGCAGATATACGGTTTGTAACTGCTGGGTGTAGCGAAACGATACTATGGAGAGCCGAGTTACTGAAACGTGAATTACCTTTCTTTGAAGATTATATGCTTGTTAAGTTATCTGAAAAGGAACTGTTCAAAGCAGACTTCTTGATTGACGATAATGAAGAACACACTATCAACACGGATGCATTGGCTTTTCTTATCTCAAAGCCTTGGAATGACTATCTGGGCGTTGACTTTCC
>CAKZZS010000084.1 GCA_937884975.1 uncultured Clostridia bacterium
GACAGACAGACAGACAGACAGACAGACAGACAGACAGACAGACAGACAGACAGACGATTACTCCGTATTTCAGAATCATTATCAGAAGGAAGAAAATGTAACGGAATTATTGGAGTGCCGATTACATTCTTGGACAAATACAATCCAGAACAGTTTAGAATCATCGGACTGGATAGATATACAATACCGTCAGAAAAGCTTGTCGGAGGACGTGCGGCAATTGGCGGAAAACCAAAGTATGCGAGGATACTTATTTGTTTCAAGGTGTAATGGGGCTATGGGTGTACCGATTACATTTATGGATAAATACAATCCTGAACAATTTGAAATATTAGATGCCAACGGCTACAGGATAAATGATACGGTCCCTATAAAACCTCACGGGTTAATAAAAGACAATCATAGTTCTATAAATGGTAAACCCAAATACGCGAGAATTCTTATTCGTATTAAGCATTATTAAGGAAGGGAAGAAATTCAGTGAAAATTGAAGAAATCAAGGTGAGAATATCCGAGTTGTACGATGGGTATTTTAACGACGATGAAGAAGGCGTTATCGGTTACGATGAAAGGCTGAATATCCGCCCCAAATATCAACGTGAATTTGTATATAAGGACGAACAAAGAAACGAAGTAATAAGAACAGTAAAAAAAGGCTTTCCGCTCAATGTCTTTTATTGGAGCAAAAACGAGGATGGCAGTTTTGAGATGTTAGATGGACAACAGCGTACTATTTCAATTTGCGAATATCTTGACGGAAGCTATTCAGTTGACGGAATGCTTTTTGACAATCTTCCCGAAGATGTCAGGAATGCAATATTAAATTATGAGCTGTATGTATATGTATGTACGGGGACGGAAAGCGAAAAACTTGAATGGTTCAGAATCATCAATATTGCCGGCGAAGAACTAACGGATCAGGAATTAAGAAATGCGGTTTATGCAGGTTCATGGACTTCGGATGCAAAAAGGTATTTTTCAAAAAGCGGTTGCCCTGCATATATGCTTGCCGAGGCTTATATGACAGGCTCAACAATACGACAGGATTATTTTGAAACTGTGCTTTCTTGGATTTCCGATAGAGACGGTATAAACATTGAAGAGTATATGGGAAGACATATGCACGATAATAACGCAAAAGAACTCTGGCAATACTTCAATGATGTTATAGAATGGGTTAAAACTCTTTTTCCGAAAACACGCAACCAAATGAAAGGCATAGCTTGGGGTAAATTCTATAATAAATATAAGGACAAAGAATTCGATCCCGATGCTATGGAAAAGAATATTCAGGAGTTATTTGCAAATCCTGACATAACCAAGAATAAGGGCGTATATGAATACTTAATTACAGGAAACGAACGGGCTGTTTCTGTTCGCGCCTTTCCCGAAAGTGATAAGCTTGTTATGTATGAACGCCAAAATCACAAGTGCGCTATATGTGGCAAAACATTTGATATTTCGGAAATGCATGGAGATCATATTGTTCCGTGGTCAAAGGGCGGTAGGACGACTTTGGAAAACGGTCAAATGCTTTGTACGGATTGTAATTTAAGAAAAGGTTCGTTGTGACACCTCATCAGTCACTTCGTGACAGCTTCCCCTCGAGGGGAAGCCTTTTCTTTTTTTCGGTATTTTGTTCAATGTTTCACTTAAATCTTTATACCTTTTGCAACTTGTTATTTTATTACGGGTTTGATAAAATAAAAAAGATAATAAATCTTCTTTTCAGGAGGCAGAAAAATGGCAAAATATGTTCTTGCGCTTGACCAGGGAACAACCTCATCACGCGCTATTCTTTTTGACAAAAAGGGTAACATCTGTTACAAGGCTCAACACGAGTTTGACCAGATTTATCCGAAGGCAGGCTGGGTTGAGCATAACCCGATGGAAATTCTCTATTCCCAGTTCCAGTCCATTACGGAGGTTATTTCAAATATCTCCTCCGCTTCGGATATTGCAGGCATAGGTATCACAAACCAGCGTGAAACAACCATCCTCTGGGATAAGGAAACGGGCAAACCCGTTTATAACGCAATTGTCTGGCAGTGCCGCAGAACCGCGGATATGTGCGAAAAAATAAAGCTTGACAAGGACCTTTGCGATTATATTAAGCAGCATACGGGACTTATTGTTGACGCTTATTTTTCGGCAACAAAAATCCGTTGGATTCTTGACAACGTTCCGGAGGCGAGAAAATTAGCCGATGAGGGGAAATTGCTTTTCGGTACGGTTGAAACGTGGCTTATCTGGAATTTGAGCGGCGGCAAGGTTCACGTTACGGACTATTCCAACGCTTCAAGAACAATGCTCTTCGACGTTGATAAGCTTTGCTGGGACGAGTATCTTTGCGATAAGCTCGGAGTTCCTATGAGCTTGCTCCCGACTCCCGTACCCTCAAGTCAGGTTTACGGCGAGGTTGCCCAAGGCATTATCGGTCTTGAGGCAATTGCAGGCGTTCCCATTTCCGGCGCTATAGGCGACCAGCCTGCAGCTCTGTTCGGTCAGGGCTGCTTTAACGCAGGTCAGGCTAAAAATACATACGGCACGGGCTGCTTCCTTCTTATGAACACAGGCGACAAGCGCGTTGAATCGAGAAATAATCTTGTTACGGGCGTTGCTTGGGGCATAGGCGATAAGGTCGAATACGCCATTGAAGGCTCTGCGTTCAATGCAGGTTCGGTTATAAAATGGCTTCGTGATGACCTTAATATGATAGACACTCCTGCGCGTTGCGATGAGCTTGCGGAAAGCGTTGACGACGCAAACGGAATTTATCTTGTCCCTGCGTTTACGGGTCTTGGCGCTCCGTATTGGGATATGTATGCAAGAGGCTGTATCGTCGGTCTGACAAGAGGCGTAAACAGAAAGCATTTTGCAAGAGCGGTTCTTGAGTCAATTGCATATCAGATGACCGACCTTCTTGAAGCAATGCGTGAGGACAGCGGAATTGAGCTTACCGAGCTTCGCGTTGACGGCGGCGCGTCCGTATCGAATATTATGATGCAGATTCAGGCTGATATGATAGGCACGCTTGTAAACCGCCCGAAGGTTGTTGAAACAACGGCTCTCGGCGCTGCGTATCTTGCAGGTCTTGCGGTCGGCTTCTGGGCTTCAAGAGAGGAAATCGAGTCCATCCGTGAGGTGGATAAGGTATTTGTTCCGAAGATGCCGCGCGCAAAGCGTGACGAGCTCTATAAGGGCTGGAAGAGAGCAGTTGAACGCGCAAAGGACTGGGAAGAACACTGAATATAAAAAAAGTCCCCGAGCGGCGCCTTCCATAAGGAAGTGCGCCGCAGCTAAATTCGCCTTACGGCGAGCTAAATTGACCTGCGGTCAGCTAAATTTGCTTCGCAAGTTAAATTCGGCTTTGCCGAACTGTAAGGCGAATTTAATTTAGCTGAAAACCGCAGGTTTTCAATTTGGCTGAAGCCATAAGGCTTCAATTTAGCTGTGAACGGAAGCGAACAATTTAGCTCTTTAAGAGCCGGAATAAAAAACGAACGAAAAACTCTCAAAAAGTATATAACCCACTATGACACTTTCACGCCTGAAAGATGTCAAGTGTTTTTTTCTTTTACTTCCTTATGTCGGGTCTCCCTAAGGGGGACTTTTTTTAATGTAGGAATGAAGTCGCTTCGCTAATGAAGAATTTTTTTAAACAATGTTTTAATTTGTCATTCGAAGCGTTAGCGAAGAATCTAAACCTTAAAAAGTCTCCCTTGTGTAAAGGGAGATGTCAACCGTTAGGCTGACAGAGGGATTGTTGTAGGGGACGCTGAGGTCATCGTCCCCTACAAACCGTAATAAACCGCACACCAGTAGGGGCGTACTGTGTACGCCAGTAAAGTCAGATGAAAAAACGGACGGATGCCATCCGCCCGTTTTGTTTTTTATTTCTCCAGAAAGTGCGGCATGAGACGGGTGCAGTCGTCAATAAATATTCCCGTCTGTTTTGCCGTTTCCTCGTTTATTGAAGAAACGCCGCTGTCTTTTTCACCTTTCTTATGATAAATCATATACGGCACCGGGTCTGACGCGTGAGTCATAGTGACAATTGGCGTCGGGTGATCGGGTAAAATCATAATCTTGTAGTCGTCGTATTTTTCGAGTGCCTCAAGAACTATCGGCAAAACCTTTTGGTCGATAAGCTCAATTGATTTAACCTTGTTTTCGGGTTCGTTTCTGTGACCGCATTCGTCCGGCGCTTCATAGTGAATATACGCAAAGTCACAGCCGTTTTCAAGGGTTTTCATCGCCGCTTTTGCCTTGCCCTCAAAGTTAGTGTCAATGTAACCCGTAGCGCCCTCTACCTCGGGAGTTTCCATCCCTGCGCACTTGCCGATACCCTTTAACAAATCGACTGCGGACGTAACGGAGCCTTTAAGACCAAACAGCTCCTCAAAAGCAGGAAGCATCGGCTTTCTGCCCTCGCCCCAGAGCCAAATTGAATTTGCAGGGCGTTTGCCCTGGGCAATTCTCTTAAGATTTACGGGATGATTTTTAAGCAGCTCATAGCTTTCCTTCATCATTTTAATAAGAGGCGCGGCATTTTCGCTTGTCGAAAGGTATTCGCCTATAACTCTGCCCGAAATGTCATGAGGGGGAGTCATTTTACCTAAATCAACAGTGCCGTTATTCCACACAAGGCAGTGACGGTAAGCCACGCCGCAGTAAAATGAGAATATCTCATTTCTGAAATGCTCGTCAACAGTCTTTATTATTTCAGCCGCTTCGGCAGTTGAAATGTCTCCGGCGGAATAATCGACCATTGTTTTATCCTCATAGTTTTCTTCATCCGAAAGAGTAACAATATTACAGCGAAGCGTGACATCGGTTTCTTTTAAATCGATTCCTATGCTCGCCGCTTCAAGGGGCGACCTGCCCGTGTAGTACTTTTTCGGACTGAAGCCCATTACGCTCATATTTGCAACGTCGCTGCCGGGCTTCATTCCCTCGGGCACTGTGCGAACAAGTCCGACTTCGCCCTTTCTTGCGAGCGAGTCAAAAACAGGCTTATTCGCCACCATCATAGGCGTTTTGCCGTTTAAAGCAGGCACGGGATAATCCGCCATACCGTCATATAAAACTACAACATACTTCATTTTCTTTTCCTCTTTATCTTAAGAATAATTACCATTTGTCAATGTGACCTTTTTCAAGAGCGCCGACTATTTTTTCATTTATGCCGGGATATTTTTTATCAAGCTCATTTAAAAGCCTTTTTGTCTCTTCCCTTTGAGTCACCTTGTCCGCAGGGCATTTTGACTTAACAACGGGAAGACTGTTTCTTTTAACCGCCTGTTCAATTTCCCTTTCCCTTATAAAAACAAACGGACGAATGAGTGTCAGGTTCTTTCTTGAAAGATATGAAACTGGGGAGAAGCAGCCGACGGTCCCGCCCTGAAACAGGTTCATAATAAATGTTTGGGCAGCGTCGTCAAGATGATGACCGAGGGCGATTTTATTACATCCGAGCTCCTTTGCCGTATCGTGTAAAAGTCCGCGTCTCATTTTTGCGCAAAGGGCGCAGGGGTTCTTTTCCCTTCTTGTTTCAAAAATGACGTGAAAAAGATTTGTCTTTTTAATAACGTACTCGACTCCGTATTTATTACACAAAGCCTCGATTTGAGAAAAGTCCCCGTCGGCGTTACCGAATCTGTAGTCAAGCGTAATTGCGACCACGTCGAACTTTTTAGGGTAAAAACGCCGCATTTCGGCAAGAGCAGCCAGAAGCGCAACCGAATCCTTTCCGCCCGAAACTCCGACGGCTACGCGGTCGTTTTCCTCTATCATATTGTATTTTTCAGTCGCCGCCCGAGTGAGCGAAAGAAGCCGCTTCATAGTTCACCCCCGTAAAACGCATACTATTATAATATACACCCGTCCCGTTTTCAATTATTTAAAATAATTTTTTGAAAAACAATAAATCAGCAAACACATAGAAAATCAAAGAAAAACGGAGAAAACAAGAGAAAATTAAATCTCAATTAAAATTTATAAAAATTTTTGTTGACAGTTTTTTTGCGTTGTGATAATATTATCAAGCAAAAATTATTACAAACTCTTTTGTTTGGAGGTAAGTATTATGTCAACTTATATGCCTAAAGCGGGCGACATCACCCGTAACTGGTATGTACTTGATGCGGCAGGCAAGCCCCTCGGTAAGGTCGCTGTTGAGGCCGCAACACTTCTTCGCGGTAAGCATAAGCCCACATTTGCTCCTCACGCTGACTGCGGTGATAACGTTATTATCATCAACGCAGAAAAGGTTGTTCTTACGGGCAAGAAGCTTGACCAGAAAATGTATTATCATTTCACCGGTTACATCGGCAACCTCAAAGAGGTTAACTACAAGACACTTATGAAGACAAAGCCCTGCTTTGTTGTTGAGAAGGCAGTTAAGGGAATGCTCCCGTCTAACTCACTCGGCAGAACTCAGGCAGGCAGACTTCACGTTTATGCAGGCGACGAGCACAAGCATGCTGCTCAGAAGCCCGAAACAAGAGAATTTTAAGAAAGGGAGGCAATGAATAATGTACGAAGGTAATCCTTATTTCTACGGCACAGGCAGAAGAAAGAAATCCGTTGCACGCGTTCGCGTTTATGCCGGCACAGGCTCAATTACTATCAACGGCAGAGATATCGACGATTATTTCGGACTTGAAACATTAAAGCTTATTGTCCGTCAGCCTCTCACTCTTACCGATACGCTCGGCAAGTTTGACATCGTTGTTAACGTTACGGGCGGCGGCGTTACGGGTCAGGCAGGTGCAATTCGTCACGGTCTTTCACGCGCTCTTCTTCAGTATGACGAGGCTCTTCGCCCCACACTCAAGAAGGCAGGTCTCCTCACAAGAGACCCCAGAATGAAAGAGAGAAAGAAATACGGTCTCAAAGGCGCTCGCCGTGCACCGCAGTTCTCAAAGAGATAATTATTATATTGTCTTATATGCCTCTGCTTATGCGGAGGCATTTTTCTTTTAATGAAACTGCGGTTGTCCTCGCGGCACAGCCGCTGCGGTCAAAGCTAAAAACAGTCC
This sequence comes from uncultured Clostridia bacterium, assembly GCA_937884975.1. Classification (GTDB taxonomy): domain Bacteria; phylum Bacillota; class Clostridia; order Oscillospirales; family Acutalibacteraceae; genus Fimenecus. The sequence goes on from CAKZZS010000084.1 coordinate 7,044, forward strand.
ACCGGACTGTTTTCTTAACGCTTCGACAGTTCTCGAAGAGATAATCAAATATTATTTCTATATGTCTCTGCTTTTGCAGGGGCATTTTTCTTTTTAATGTAAATTATGACTTTTTTCCGTATTTATTGACAAATACAGACGATTTTGATAAGATAAGAATATATAATACTATATATTGTATTTCCGAGGTATTTTTATGGCTGATAAGAGAAAAGTAATCGATTCCAAGGTAACATACGGCAAGGACGATATTGTTGTCGGGGATGAAAAGGTCAAAAAAACAAAAAAACGCAGTAATCAGGACGGGAAGGGCAAAAAGAAAAATGTTAAGAAAAGAGTGCTTATCACTCTTGCGGTTTTAGTTTGCCTTCTTATTACTTCCTATCTGCTTTTCGCATTTGCGAATTTCTATCCGTTCAGCCAGTTGAGGGAGATTTATATTGAAACCGCAATGACAACCGACGAGCATCACTGGCTTGCGGAATGGTTTTTCCCTCAGAGCGTTATAGATAAGGTAATGAAAAAGCAGGTTGACCCGTTAAGCGAGGTCAATGAAGCTGACGTAGATATCGCAGCCGAGGAAGGGGTAAAGGACATACTCGGTCAGAAGGACCTTAAGGTCGGCGACCTTGACTACGCAGGTAATGAAATTCTCATAAACGATATTGAACAGGGCATTATGGTTTCAAAGGTTACCGGAGAGGGCTACGTAGGTAAAATAATGCTCATTGACGATCCGTCAAGAGTTTACCTTGCGGTTTCACCCTACTGGGGGTCAAAGGGACTCTTTATGGTGGATATGCTCGCTCACTATGACGCTATTGCAGGCATAAATGCTTCCGGCTTTAAGGATCCGGGCGGTCACGGAACAGGCGAACAGGCAAATTCCGGTTGCCGTTCCCAGGGTGAAAACTGGGGTTCCTACAGATACGACCAGTTAACCTTCGGCTTTAATGACGAAAACAAGCTCATCCTCGGTATGATTCCTCCTGAAGAGTGGGATGACTATAAGCTGCGTGACTGCTGTCAGTTCGGTCCGGCTCTTGTTGTTGACGGTGAACAGAAGGTATTTGATTCCGCAGGCTACGGACTCCATCCGAGAAGCGTAATCGGTCAGCGCGAGGACGGCGTTGTAATGCTTCTTATCGTTGACGGACGTCAGGTTGGCTATTCGCTCGGCGCGACGGTAGGCGAGTGCGCAAAGATAATGGTTGATTATAAGGCGGTTTCGGCGGCTGCAAATGACGGCGGCTCTTCGGCAGTGCTTGGCTATAACGGCGAGATTATTACAATTCCGTCAACCAAAAGCGGACGTACAACCGGCAGATACCTTCCGAATGCGTGGCTTGTAAAGAGAAAATAGTATATAATAATATAATAATTATAATAGTATATAAATGAATGCTGTGCGTCTGTTCGCACAGCATTTTTTTGACCGAAAAAACATAAAATCAGGCAAAGTGGGGAAAGTTCATCGATTTTAAGGCTTAATTTTGCAATTTTGAGTCAAAAAATGCCCCAAAATCCCATAAAAGTGGATTTTTAGGTTTTTCACAAAAATTCACTTTAACACTCTAAAGTAAAAAATCGATAAAAATCGAAAACACACAAGATATAGTGGATTTTGACAATGCCAAGCCATACGATTTATGCAATTTTAACAAAAAGTGTGTAAAAAAGGAATTTGACATTCATTAAAAGCGTAACTATAATTACCGCATATCAAGAAGCGAGATAAAGGTATCCGCGTTTTATTCTAAATGAATTCGCAAAAAACACTTGACGGATACTTAATAAGGAGCAGAATGATGATTAGAAAAATAAAGGGCAAAACGCTTGCGTTTAAGCTTCGCGCTTTGGCGGTAATTCTTGTACTGCTTATAGTTGCGCTTACCGTAACAGCATTTGCCGCAACTGCAGCCAGCATATATACGGTTGATATATATGAAAACGGCGCAGTTACCAGGGTTGAAACCTCAAAACAGGATGCCGAGTCAATTCTCAAGGGTATGAGAATTGAGGTAGGCGAAAACGATAAACTTGATTTATCCGGCTTTACTGTCGGTCAGGCAAGCTCAATTGTTATTTACCGCAGCGCGGACGTTTGCCTTACCACAACCGACGGAAAAACCGTTGAAACCGCATTTGCCGGCACTGTCGGCGACTTGCTTGAAAGCAGGTCCGTTAAGGTGCTTGAGGACGACGAAATCAACTATCCCGATTATACGGTTCTTACCGAGGGGATGAAGGTTGTTGTTCAAAAGGCAAACCTTGTCACCGTTTATTCCGACGGCGAGGAAAAGGATTTGAGAGTCGGCTTTGTAACAGTCGGCGAGGCTGTTGAGCAGGCAGGCGTAACTCTTGGCGAGGATGACGTTATTTCACCCTCCGCCGATACTGCCGTTGAGGACGGAATGGTTATTTCTGTCGGCAGGGTGGAAATTGAAGAAAGAACAGAAACCGAGGTTATCGACTACACTACGACGACCAAGGAATCGAGCGCGTTTTTAACGGGCACAAGACAGGTTACTTCCGCCGGAAAAGACGGCGAAAAGCAGGTAACCTATGTTGACAGATATGTTGACGGCGAGCTTGTTGAAAGCACGGTTAAGGAAGAAAAGGTTTTAAAAGAACCCGTAAATGAGGTTATTACAGTCGGCACAAGAGCCGTTTCAACCTCGTTTGCTTCGGGCAGCGCGATTTCGGAGCTTTCCGTTCCCGCGTCGCTTCAGCTTGAAAACGGAGTTCCCGTAAGCTATAAATCAGTTGTAACGGGCAAGGCGGCTTCCTATACCGCTTCCGCAGGCGCAGGCACGGCGAGCGGCAGAAAGGTAAAACCCGGCTATATCGCGGTTGACCCCGAGCAGTTCCCCTACGGCACGGAGCTTTATATTGTTGCAACCGACGGCACGGTCTACGGCTATGCAATTGCGGCTGATACGGGCGGATTTGTCCATAACGGCAGCGGCTTTACGGTTGACCTGTTTATGAACTCGTATGAAGAGTGTATGAAATGGGGCGCAAGAGACGTCATCATTTACGTTCTCAATTAAATAATACGCAATTTTACAGACCTGAAATCAAACGGTTTCAGGTTTGTTTTTTGTTTTATAAATGCTTTTTAATCCGTAGGGGACGGCGTATGGGAGTGAAATAAATTCTTGCGAATTTGTGAAATGTTGATAAACAACGTGAAGTACGTTTTAAAAGAAAACGCGTGAAGTATTCCTGCGGAACGTTAAATTGTCATTCTGAGCGAAGCGAAGAATCTTAACCGATTCGTAGGGGACGGGTCCCCCGTCCCGAATAAAAAGATGTAATCCCGTGGGTCGGGAAACCCGACCCCTACGTTATGAGGATGATTATTAAACTGTTCGTAGGGGACGGCCTCCCGGACTTCCCGTTGCCCCAAAAAAATATTAAAAAATCGGTAAAATATTTGTTTTATACTGTTGTTATAATTGTTTTTTTGTGATAAAATAAATTGATTATGAGTAATTGGAGTGGTGAACTTGGTATTTTCAAGTCCTGCATTTTTATATATCTTTTTGCCTGTTTGTCTGGTTCTTTATAACCTGAGTAAAAACGTGACGTATAAGAACACTGTTCTTCTTATTATGTCTCTGGCATTTTACGCTTACGGCGAGCCGAAATGGATTCTCATTATGCTTGCCACCGTTACGGTTGACTACGTTTCAGGCGTTCTTATCGACAAATTCAGGGGACGGCCGCTTTCAAAGGCTGTGCTTATATTGGCAACGGCTATCACTTTAGGTTTCCTCGCGGTTTTCAAATACGCAAATCTTTTTATTACAAGCGTAAATGGTATCTTTAATTCCCAGCTCGGACTTTTGTCAATAGGTCTTCCTATCGGCATTTCGTTTTACACGTTCCAGGCTCTTACATACGTTATCGACGTCTATCGCGGCGACACGAGAGTTCAGTATAATTTCTCGAAGCTGCTGCTTTACGTTTCGCTCTTCCCCCAGCTTATCGCAGGACCTATTGTCCGCTATGTTGACGTTGAAAACGAGCTTAATTATAGGGTAGTTAAGCTTGACGATTTTGCGTCGGGCGTTATTCGCTTTACCGCAGGACTTACAAAAAAAGCGGTGTTTGCTAATATTGCCGGAATGCTTTGCAAAAAGCTTATAGATAATGATTTAAGCGGCGTGAGCACGCTTGGAATGTGGATAGGCATTGCGGCGTTCGCTTTACAGATTTACTTTGATTTTTCGGCTTATTCCGATATGGCGATAGGCCTCGGCTACATGCTCGGCTTTAGGTTCAGGGAGAATTTCAACTACCCCTATATCGCAACCTCTGTCAGCGATTTCTGGCGCAGATGGCACATAAGCCTTACGCAGTTTTTCAGAGAATATGTCTACATTCCTTTGGGCGGCAACCGTTCCAATTTTGTAAGGAATATGCTTATTGTCTGGCTTCTTACGGGCTTCTGGCACGGCGCGAGCTGGAACTATCTTTTGTGGGGAATGTACTACTTTGTATTCCTTATGATAGAAAGGGTATTCCTCGGCGATGTACTCAAAAAGCTTCCTAAATTCATCGGCTGGATTTATTCGATGGCGGTTGTGCTTGTCGGCTGGGTATTCTTCTACTTTGAGGACGCCGTAAAGCTGAAATATGCGTTAAGCATTATGTTCGGCGTTGTCAGACACGGCGTTATTGACACGGTTGAAAAGACGGTTGTTATTAACTATCTTCCCTTTATAATTATCGGTCTTATCGCGTGCCTTCCCGTTTCAAGGCTTGTTAAAAACGCGCTTGAAAGGTTTTCCGAAAAGGGAAAGGGCGCAAGGGTGGTTACGGATATTCTTTGCGCAGCCTTTGTTGCGTTTAACCTGTTTATAAGTACGGCGGCTCTTATCGGCTCAAGCTATAATCCGTTTTTGTACTTCAGGTTTTAAGGAGGGGCGCGTATGAAAGATAAGAAAACCTATAAGCCCCTTAAGACAAAAACGCGGACAGGCTCGGTTATAGTCGCGCTGCTTCTTATTGTTCCCATAGTCTTTTTCTGCGTTTTCAGTTTTATTGACAAGGACAAGGATATTTCAAAGGATGAAAACAGGGCGCTCAAGCAAAAGCCGCAGTTTTCCGTTTCGGCTCTGTTTAACGGCAAACTGACCGAGGAGTTTAACGCCTATTATTCGGACCAGTTTCCGTTTCGCGATTTCTTTGTATCGGTAAACCTTAAGGTAAATAAACTGCTTACCCAGTACGGCGGCAAGGACGATATAGTCATTGTCAACGGCGCAGGAAGCGACGATTTCCAGGGGGAGGCAGCGGACAATGGGTGACGAATGGATAAAGGCGTCTGCGGTTGTTCCGTCAAAAAGACAGCTCAACTGGCAAAAGACGGAGTTTTATGCCTTCTGTCATTTCGGTATGAACACCTTTACCGACCGCGAGTGGGGCGACGGAACCGATTCGCCCGAGCTTTTTAATCCCACCGATTTTGACGCTGACCAGTGGGTTTCGGCGCTTAAAAACGGCGGAATGAGGGGGCTTGTGCTCACATGTAAGCACCACGACGGCTTTTGCCTGTGGCAGAGTAAGTACACCGATTACAGCGTGAAAAACAGCCCGTACAAAAACGGCGAGGGCGATATCGTTAAAGAGGTTTCCGACGCCTGCAGAAAACAGAATTTTAAATTCGGAATTTATGTTTCGCCCTGGGATAGGCACGAAAAAACCTATGGCACGGGAGCGGCGTATAATATATATTTCAAAAATCAGCTTGAAGAGCTGCTTACAAATTACGGAGAGCTTTTCTGCGTGTGGTTTGACGGAGCGTGCGGCGAGGGTGAAAACGGCAAAAAGCAGGAATATGACTGGCAGGGTTATTACTCTCTTATCCGTCGGCTTCAGCCCGATGCGGTTATAAGTATTTCCGGACCCGATGTACGCTGGTGCGGAAATGAGGCAGGCGTCTGCCGAAAGAGCGAGTGGAGCGTTGTCCCGTCCGAGTTTTGTTCAAACCTCTATATTGCGGAGCATTCCCAGAAATCGGACAAAAAACCGCCCGAAAAAAAGGAAATGACGCTTGACCTCGGCTCGAGAAAAGCCATTAAGGGTAAAAATGACTTTATCTGGTATCCTGCGGAGGTTGACGTTTCAATAAGACCGGGTTGGTTCTACCACGAGAACGAGGACTATAAGCTTAAAAGCATTAAAAAGCTTGAGGAGATTTATTTTAATTCCGTCGGAGCTAATGCAAACCTTATTCTCAACGTTCCGCCTGACACAACGGGAAAGATAAATCAAATTGACGCTTTAGAGCTGGACTCCCTGCGGCGCAGAATTGAAAAGGAATTTTATTATTGCCGCAGTGAAAATGCCCACGCCTTCGCTTCGAGCGAAAAGGACTCTTCCCACGCGGTCAAGAACATCTTTTCTGATGACGACTCCTTCTGGCAGAGCGAGTCCGATGACGAAAAGCCCGAAATCATAATTGACCTTGACGGGCAGAAGGTGTTTGATAAAATCGTGCTGATGGAAAATATTGCAACGGGTCAGCAGGTTGAAAAATTCACCGTTTTTTATGACAGGGGCGGCAAGTGGAAAAAAATTGTAAAATCAACGGTTATCGGTTATAAAAGGATTTGCCGTTTCAGTGCGGTCAAGTCCTCAAAAATAAAAATCCGTTTTGATTTGTGCCGCGGCAAAGCCACTCTTTTAAGCGCGCAGATTTATCAGTCAAAGGATTAAATAAAATTTTTATAAATATTACCTTGGAGGGTTACTTATGGCAGCAAATTTTGAACATTTATTTGTCGCGTCCGAAAATGACGGACTCCAGCTCGGCGTTGAAATCTGTACGCCGAAAAAGAAAAAGGTTATCGGCGCAATTCAGCTTATTCACGGTATGTGCGAGCATAAGGAAAGATATTTCCATATGTGCGAATATTTTGCCGAAAAGGGCTATGCAACAATTATCCACGACCATCGCGGCCACGGTGAGAGCGTAAAAAGCCCCGACGATCTGGGCTATTTCTATGAGGACGGCTTCAACGGTATGATAGATGACGCTCATCAGATTACTCTTCTTATGAAGGAAAGGTACCCGGATGTTCCGTTCTTCCTTTTCGGTCACAGCATGGGTTCGCTTATTGTAAGAAGCTATCTTAAGAGATATGACTATGAGCTTGACGGACTTTTCATCTGCGGCTGCGTTGCAAATCCCGTTGTTACTCCTGCTGTTAAGCAGGGAATTAAGTATATGATAAAGGCGAAGGGTGACCACCACAGACCCGAAAAGATTACGGGACTTGGCATCGATTTCTTTAACCTTCGGTATGACAACGTTACGGGCAGTAACGAGTGGATTTGCGCAAACCCCGAAACCCGTGAAAAGCAGGCAAAGGATCCGCTTTGCAATTTCACCTTCACTCTTAACGGCTATGATACGCTTATGAAGCTTGTCTCCTACGTTTATTCACGCCGCGGCTGGAAATTGAAGAACCCAACTCTTCCCATCTGCTTCATTTCGGGCAGGGATGACCCCTGTATGGTTACAAGAGGAAGGTTTATTGACGCTGTAAGCCAGCTTCAGCTTGACGGCTACGAAAACGTTTCGTACCGTCTGTATCCCGGTATGCGTCACGAGCTTATGAATGAAAAGGACTGCAACAGGGTATTTGACGATATGCTTGAAAAAATAGACGTCTGGACTTATGCCAAAAAGATAAAGGAAGCTAAATAATTAAGCTATGATTTATACCGTCACGCTTAATCCTGCGGTGGATTATGTTGTTAAGGCAGAAAAAATAAAAAGCGGCGAAATTAACAGAACCTTTGACGAGCACATTTATATCGGCGGTAAAGGCATTAACGTTTCGCTTGTGTTAAAGCGGTTAGGCTACGAGTCGGTTGCCCTGGGCTTTACGGCAGGCTACACCGGTCAGCTCATAGAGGGCGAACTGCGAAAAAACGGAATTCAGACCGATTTTGTAAGGGTGAAAAGCGGTTTTTCAAGAATAAATGTTAAGTTAACGACTGACACGCAAACCCAGCTTAACGGAAGCGGACCGCTCATAACAAGAAATGAACTGCAGCTTCTTTATTCAAAGCTTGAAATTCTCTCAAGGGGTGACCTCGTTGTCCTTTCAGGCTCCGTTCCCGGCTCAATGCCGCAGAACACCTATGAAAAGATACTTGAGTTTCTTTCGGGCAGGGGAGTGAACGCCGTGGTTGACGCCGAAGGGAAGCTGTTGACGAATACACTTAAATACAAGCCTTTTCTCATTAAGCCCAACCGTGAGGAATTGGAGGACATTTTCCAAAAGAAAATGCTTTCCGATGACGAAATTATTCTTTCTGCGTCAAGGCTTCAGAAAAAGGGAGCAAAAAACGTGCTCATTTCCCTTGACGAGGACGGCGCTCTGCTTCTTGACGAAACGGGGAAAATTCACCGTCAGGGAACAAGAAAGGGAACCGTCATAAATCCCGTCGGCGCGGGCGACTCAATGATAGCAGGCTTTCTTGCAGGGTACTTGAAGAAAAAGGACTTTGCATACGCGTTGAAGCTCGGAACTGCCGCAGGAACGGCAACCGCGTTTTCACGCTCGCTTGCTTCAAAATCAGCAATAGAAAAACAAATGCTTTAAAAAAGGCGGTTGAGATAAAAACTCAACCACCTTTTTTTCTGTATCTTCAAAGCAGGATTTGTCTATCTTAAAATCCAATTTCTTGTAATTGATTTTTCAGGGTATACCGATAAATCTTTTCCCTCATATTCGTTTTCAACAACAAAAACAGAAGAATTGCATTTTGGACATCTGTCTGACCATCCGCTCAATACTTCACTGTTATAGTTTACTATTATATCGTAGTCATTAAAGATCCTTGTCATATAGCTTTTCTTACAAAACGGACATAAAACATTTTGAAATCTGTATTTTTCCATAATGATACCTCCGCAAATACTGATTTACCGTATTCATTATATCACAGTACCGTTAGAATATCAAAAAATCCGGCAAAGCTTATAACGAATATAAGGTTTGTATTGCTAAAAAAACAGACCGAAAGAAAATTGCTTCTCGGTTTTTAAGCGATATATTCTACGCTGTGACCTTCCGTAAGGAAGGCCGTCCACTGTCTATATATTCAAATAAACTCTCATTTCGTTTTCGCCCCTGTTGCCCCAGCGGTAATAGGGGATCAGCTTTATTTTCATTTTTTCCTTTTTCGGCTTTTCGTATTTTTTATACAGTCCGCCTTCGCTGTCCGTTATAAGCCTGAAGCCGTCCGCAAGAACAAAGCCGTCCTTATACTCAAAATTCGTTTTTTCATTAAAATAAAGCAAATGCAGATTTTTCCCGTTGTCCTTTTCTTCACAGCAATAAATAAACGGTCCGCGTTGAACAGCCGCCTTTCCGATATTTTCACTGACAAGATTTGAACAACCGATAAGCACGGGCGAAACGAGAAAATCAATATCAACCGTTATTTCCCTTTCGGTTTCAAAAACGGCGTATCCTTTTTCGAGTCTGTATTTTTCCGAAATTTCCGCCCTTTCGCACCAATAGGGAATACGAAGATGAATAACGCTCCTTTTTTTCGGAGTGATTTTAATTTTCACCTTACCGCTTGCCGCATAGTCGGATTTAATTTCAACTATAGCGTTTTTACAAGCGAATTTACCGCCTATATACTGATTTACAAAAATACCGTTTTCGTTTTCGGTAATACAGTAACTGCCTATTGAAGAAATCAGCCTTGCAAGGTTCGGCGGACAGCACGCGCAACCGAACCACTTTTGCCTGACGCTCTTAACGTGCCGCTTTCTGCTGTCAAGCTCGCAGGCGACGGGATTTACCTCAAGCGGATTAACATAGAAAAAGCTTTTTCCGTCCTCTGCCATACCCGAAAGCACGGTGTTATATAAAGCTCTTTCAATTACGTCGGCATAATGTGAGCAGGGATTTATTTCAAGCATCCTCTCGGCAAAGAAAATAAGACCTATCGAAGCGCAAGTTTCGCAGTAGGCAAGGTCGTTCGGCAAATCGTAATCAAAGGAAAACGCCTCGCCGTCAGAGGTCGAGCCTATGCCGCCGGTTATATACAACTTTTTCTTTTCGATATTTTCAAATATCCTTTCGCACGCGTCAAAAAGGGTTTTGTCCTCCGTTTCCCTAGCGACGTCAGCCATACCGCTGTATAGATAAACGCCCCTTACCGCGTGACCGACCGCCTCATTTTGTTGCCTTACGGGCAAATGAGCCTGATTATAAATATAATCTTTTCCGTCCGTCTTTCGGTTTCTTTCACTGTCAAAATAAAACGGCTTTGCGCCTCTTTGGTTTATAAAAAACTTTGCGCAGTCAAGGTATTTTCTTTCCCCCGTCAGCCTGTAGAGCCTTACAAGAGCCATCTCCGCGATTTCGTGACCGGGGTAACCGAGGCACTTGGTTTTTCCGAAGGTGTCGCATATCAAATCGGCAAATTTACACGCCGCGTTAAGAAGAGCCGTCTTTTTTGTCGCTTCAAAATATGCCGCTGCCGCCTCGGCAAGATGACCGAAACAGTAAAGCTCGTGATAATCCCGAAGATTAGTAAAGCCTTTTTCTCTGTCGTTTATTATGTAAAGCGTGTCGAGATACCCGTTGTCAAGCTGAGCCGAGCAGATAAGAGAAATACATTCGTCGGCTTTTTCTTCAAGCTTAATGTCAGGTGAATTGATAAGTGAATAGCTTACCGCCTCGAGCCATTTATAAAGGTCGCTGTCCTGAAAGACCCAGCCCTTGAAAGCGCCCTTTTCGGAATTGTTTTCGTCATAAAACCACTTGTCGCACTCGTAGACGGGTGTTTCTTCGCCGTTCCGTATTTTTTCAACTGTCAAAGCAGCCTTTTTAAAATTTTCAAGGCAGCGGCTTTTTTCGGCTCCCTCAATTTCATCCTTAAGCGCGCGGTACTGATAGGGGATAACCTCGTTTCTTACGGTGCTTATTATTCCGTTCCAGAACGGGTCGTCAATTTCGGTGTTTTTGAGCTTTAAGCGGTTTGCCATTCTGTTTTTATCCATTGTCAGACGCTCTCTTCCGTGATTTTTAAAATATCGTCAAAATAAATTTTTTCTCCGTCGGTAAAAATAATAACCCTGTTTATTTCGTCAATGCCTTTCACTTTTCCCTCAAAAGGCTGATAGCTTCCGCCCTCTTTTCTCTCATCCCTTACAAAGCGTGTAACCGTAATAACGGGGCGAGAGGAAATGTTGTCCTTAATATGACGGATTTTATTTTCAAGAAGAAGCGCGGTTTCCTCGTCAAGCACCTCCTTTTTATCGGTCAGTCTTGCCGTTTCGTCAATTTTTTCGTCAAAGCCCGTAAGCGCCGCAAACGGAGCAAACTGCGCCGCCCTGTCGTGAAGCGACATGTGCGGTCTTTTTTCGCTTTGGTGATGAGGCAGGTTTATAATATCGTCATATCTTCCCATTACGCTTTATGACCTCCTACCTGTTCGTTGCGCTCCTTTGCGGTTGCGCCCTCCTCAAAATTCATTCCCTTGAGTATTGCGTTTTTTCCGAATTTGTCCTTAATTGAAATAACGGTTTTCTGTATTGCCCTTTCCTTTTCAAGCGTTTCTTTCTGCTTCTGTTCTTCCTGCTCTCTTTTTTCGTAATCGGTGAAAAGATTAAGCTGTTCAAACTGTTCTCTGTCTTTAAGCGAACGAAGAGTGACGACTCTGTTTGCTACGACATACATACGTCTTACGGTAAGCGTCCTGTCAACAATTCTGTCAAAAAGCTCCATTACCGCGTCGGTAATAATCCTTGTTGACGAGGTCATTTCCTTAAGATTTATTGAGCCGTGGGCGGATTTTGGGGTCTTTCTGCCGTAGCGGTCCGTTTCGATAGAGCTAACGTTTTTTGCGTTTTCAATATCGTAGCCGACCGTAAGCACCATCTGGTCCGTCACAAGTCCCTTTTTTACTAAATCGAGCACAAGATTATCCGTCATTTCACGGACAATTAGCTTCGCCTTGTCAAACGGGTAGGGGGCGGACAAAACCTGACCGAGGCTTAAAGAGTTACTTTCGGGCACATAGCTTTTTATATCCGAAATTCTGCACGGCTCCCATCCCCACGCGTGGTCAATAAGAAGCTCCGCGTTTATTCCGAAAAGCTTATATAATTTGTCCTCGTTTTCAATTGAACAGCGCGCGACGTCGCCCATTGTATACATTCCGTTGTCTTCAAGCTTTTTTGAATAGCCTCTGCCTACGCGCCAGAAATCCGTCAGCGGCTTGTGTTCCCAAAGCAACTCGCGATAACTCATTTCGTCAAGCTCCGCTATGCGAACGCCGTCCTTATCCGCAGGCATTTTCTTTGCGACAATATCCATTGCCACCTTGCAAAGATACATATTAGTCCCGATTCCTGCGGTTGCGGTAATTCCCGTTGACTTAAGCACGTCGCGGATAATCGTCATAGTCAGCTCGTGGGCGGTTTTCTTATAGGTTTTAAGATAATTTGTCGCGTCAATAAAAACCTCGTCAACGGAATAGACGTGAATATCCTCGGGCGCGATATACTTTAAATAAATATTATATATATTCGTGCTTATTTCCATATATCTCGCCATCTGCGGCGGCGCAACAATGAAATCGATTTCAAGCGACGGGTTACTGTCAAGCTCGTGAGCGTAAAACGACTTTCCCGTAAATTTGTATTTAGGCGCCCTCGAACGGCGAAGCGCGTTTGCCTGACGCACCTGCTCAATAGCCTCAAAAAGCCTTGCGCGACCCGGAATGCCGTATCTTTTAAGCGAGGGTGAAACGGCAAGACAAATCGTTTTCTCGGTTCGGCTCGGGTCAGCCACAACAAGATTTGTGTCAAGCGCATCCAGTCCGCGCTCGACACATTCGACCGAAGCGTAGAAGGATTTTAAGTCTATTGCAATGTATGTCCTGTCAGCCATTTTTTCACCTCAAGTCTATTTTAACACATTTATTATTTGTTTTAAATAGTCATTCGACACAATAATATTGACATTATTTTTTCTGTATGTTATTTTTTAGAAAAAAGCAAGGAGGTATAGTGTGAAAGGATTAGCAATAATAACGTAGAAAAAGGGTGCAAAAACAAAAGC
>CAKZZS010000085.1 GCA_937884975.1 uncultured Clostridia bacterium
GCTGATACGCCGTCAATAATTTCAGCACAAAACGCTTTAGGTTCATCCATAAATCCCTTTGAAATAATACTGCAAATACGTTCAAAACGCTTCTTACCGTACCTGTTATATACGCTTTCAAGGGTCTTTACTGCCTTTGTATGGAACTTGCCATCCTTACGCTTAGACTGTTCCTTATTGTAGTCAACGATGATACCATACTTTTCACAAATACGTATCATTTCCATCATTTCAGGCTTATAGCGCACCTGAGAATTTAAACTATCCTTTGCTGTGAGAGGTTTGCGATTGCTGTTGATTTCGTCAAACAACTGTGCTTCTTCCTGTTCTGTAAGTCCTGTAATAACTTTACAATGTATACTCACATTTGCGGGTTTAACCATTTTATGTGCTGCGGTTGTATGCTGACCGTCACAGCTATAGTATTTACCATCACGCTTTGAAACTACTACAGCATTTTCAAGCGCATCAGACCAATGTTCTGCTATCCACTTTGCCCATTCGGGTTTAAATTCACGCTGACAATGAGCTGATGAAATTATTTGATGAGGGTATAAGTTTTGCCACGTTACTATGACTTTCTTGTTGTTGCCTATCACCTTTGACAGCGCATTTTCAAGACTTACATTCTTGCAATTATTATTTACATTTGTTCCCATCATTGTTGTTACCTCCTGTTACTTTGCATAAACTTTTATTAAATTAATAACGTCGTTAAGATCGTTAAAAATTTCTATGATATTATTCTTCTGCCTTGGTGTAAAACCTAATAAAGCATCGTCATATTCACCCGAAAGTAGGGCATTAAGATTATCTTTGTAAATATTTGTACTGTCATTTAATATTGCAAGTACATCTTGCGGTTTACATACATACACAAAATCAGGGTCTTTCATCTGTTTACATATCTCGTAAATAGATAAATCCTCTTTAAGCTGGATACTTGCGCCGAGTTTGCCGGTTCTTATACCTTTAATCATAGCATTGATAGTGATTTTTTTATCGAGATAATTCTGCATAGTATCACTTGTTATCCGTTTAAGAATACTTGTAAATTTACGAACAAGTGAAGGCGAGTTCTCCGATATAGATCTGTCAAGACAGTCGAGCATAAGCGTTTCTCTGCCTTTTTCTGCTTCATTATACGCATTAACCACTATCTTAATATCGGGTACATAACCACCTATTCCCATTTCCTCTGACACCCTACGAATAAGCGTAGCATTAGTGTACTTACGAAAATCAATGCCATTTTGACCCTCTTTAAGAGAAATGAAATCAACTATCTTCCGATAATCCTGTATCGTCAGATTGTTCCATTGATGATTCTTTACACTCCTCACTGCTTTCGCCAGTTCCTTGTCCTTCTTCATCATATTCGCTGTGTTCAACTGCTGTGTTCTCTGAATATCCCTCGTCTTCAGCAAGGTCAAATTCGTCTGTAACTGCTCCATTGTCATCATCCTCCTGTACTTCCTTTTTAGTTATACTGCCGTCCTGCTCACGATCAAGCAGGAAAAGTTCAAAACTATCACGCAGAATATTCTGTCTCGCATCTACGTTATCCATATCATACAACTTTGCACCGCTGCCTAAATCCTTACTTACTCTGTTGAAATCAGGAATATCATACGATACTGCAAATTCATTGATAAATCTTGCAAGTAATTCAGGTGTTATATCATAGTCCTTTTCAAACATTTCAAGCAAATATGCCAAGTGAGGTACTACACAACCATCAAGGAGCTTTATAGCATCATCAGACAGATAATCTGTTGTCTTGAATACTATATCATAATACTTTGTAATACGGTCAATTGCTTCATAATCAGGTTCATCACAGAAATTCTCTGCAAATGCTGACATCTTATCGGTAGAAATGCTTTCCCAGTCGTGACGTATGGTAAGCATAAGTGAACGTACTACGCAAGCAAGAATAGTATCATTCTTTGCATTGACTTTTTGTACCTTACTCCAAAAATCATTCTCGGTAAGCGGTTGTAGTTTACGCATTACCTTTGTACCAAGCATAGCTCTGACCTTTTGATTAGGCTTAAATCTTGTACCGTTGTTTACACAGAAGATTATCTCGTCAAGTTCTTCATCGGAATAACCTCTGTATTCATCAATGTGTATCTTATATTTAAGTATTCGTTTCTGAATGACTTCGGGAAGTTGACTGAATTTTAATCCGTCAATATTTATTTTGCTTTCATATACTTCGCCAGCTTCGTTCTGATAGTCACAAAGTATTTCCTCTGTACCCTTGCTCAACTTGAACCCATCGTGAACAAAATCTGCAATAGTAGTTGATCTCTGTAACCCGTCTATGAGAGAGTCGCAATACTTACCTTCTTTGTTCCACCTACCGTCAGTTACTAAAATCGTTCCGATAGGTCTTCCTTTTATAATAGAAGCTATAAGCGCTGACTTCTGTTTGCCAGTCCACTGACCTTCTGTCCTCTGAACAAGGACATCTTTGTTTATTTCCCCCCTATCAAGGTCTCTTACAAAATCTTCCAATTTCTCACTAATATCAGCAATAGTGCCTCTGTCATTGAAACTTACGTCTTTGAGTTGACATTCAGTGTTATCTACGACAATAGTTTCTTCGACATATACCTTTTTCTTTTTAGCTCTTGCCATTGTTATACCTCCTGTTGTTTTTATGTAAATTTTCCCTTGACAATTTACGGGAACTATGTTATACTATATTATACAGAAGTTGATTTATCAACTTTTTATATATCGTATTATATGCTGATTTATTTTCTTAACCCATAATCTAATTATAATACCAATCGTTCAATTTGTCAACAATTATTTTCAAAAATAATTACCAATTTATTATGCTTTGTTTTGTACATATTATACAAACAAGGGAGTGCATATTGATGAATAAGTTTAGCCTGCTCTATAAAACTTATCTTTACGAAAAGAATATCAAACAACTTGACGTAGCTCAAAAACTTGGAATAACAGGCGCTTCTATAAGTAAAACTTTAAAAGGCGATAATATTACTCTCGACCAAATGGTAAAACTCGCCGATGCTGTGGACTGCGATCTTGAAATTAAGCTCGTACCGAGAGAAAAATCTTAAAATTTCTACTATTAACTTGCATTTTTCTCAAAAAGTATTGACAAAATCCTAAAAACTTGCTATAATAATAGTGTAAAGAGATAATCTTTGCAAAGACCTTAATTCAAGGGTTTCGCTCCTGCAAACGCGAAGCGATAATTCATCTGGGTTTCACCCCTGTAAGCGTGAAGCGATAATGCACTGGGTTCCGCTCCTGTAAACGCGGGACTTTAATTCAAAGGGGAGATTTGTTCTCCCCTCTTTTTCTGGTGTGCCGGGCATGGCACGATTCTAATTGGTGAAAGTCCAGTCGCGGGTATTTACCGC
>CAKZZS010000086.1 GCA_937884975.1 uncultured Clostridia bacterium
GTTGTAGGTTACGGCAGAGCCGAAAAAAAGCAGGTTCAGGAAATGACAAGAGTTATTTTAAACCTTGAAAAAATACCTAAACCCGACGACACTGCCGACGCTCTTGCAATGGCTATTTGCCACGCTCACTCAAGCGGATCTTTAATGTCACTTCTAAAAAAATGAGGACTTGAAAATGTTTTATTCACTTACAGGAACTGTTGTTCATTTTGATACCCAGTCGGTTGCGATAAGCTGTTCGGGCGTTGCGTTTAATTGCCTGACAAGTATGAACACCCTTAAAAGCGTAGCTAAAAAAGGCGATGAGGTAACCGTTTACACTTATCTTAACGTTCGTGAGGATGCACTTGATTTATTCGGGTTTGCAACCGAAAAGGAACTGGAGTGCTTTAAGCTTCTTATAAGCATTTCCGGAATAGGTCCCAAAATGGCGCTTGCAATTCTTTCCGTACTTAATCCCGATGAATTTACCCTTGCAGTTGCAGCAGGCGATTATAAGGCTATTTCCGTAGCGCAGGGAATCGGAGCTAAAAAGGCTCAAAGGGTTATTATGGAGTTAAAGGATAAGATTGCTTCGGGAATGTTTACGGATGTTTTTGATTCGTCAGGCGTTGACGTTGCGCAGGCTTCTTCAAACGGTAATACAGCCGAAGCGATTTCCGCTTTAACGATGCTCGGATATTCTCAAACCGAAGCTGCTTCGGTTGTAAGTAAGCTTGACCGTTCACTTTCGGTTGAAGAAATTATTAAGCAAGCGTTAAAACTTCTTTCAAAGCAGGTGTAAGAAATGGATTTTGATAATAACGAACGTATTGTTTCTCCTGATTTTAACAGCGCCGATACGGAAACCGAAATATCCTTAAGACCGAAAACGCTTAACGACTATATCGGTCAGGATAAGGCAAAAGAAAATCTGAAAATTTATATAGAAGCCGCTAAGAACAGAAACGAAAACCTTGACCATGTTCTTCTTTACGGCCCTCCCGGACTCGGTAAAACAACGCTTGCGGGAATTATCGCCAATGAAATGGGCGTTCAGATAAGGGTTACATCCGGTCCTGCAATTGAAAAGCCGGGCGACCTTGCCGCGCTTCTTACAAACCTTAATGACGGCGATGTTCTTTTTATTGACGAAATTCACCGTCTTTCAAGAGCGGTTGAAGAGGTACTTTATCCGGCTATGGAGGACCACGCTCTGGATATAATTATCGGAAAAGGACCTTCGGCGCGTTCAATAAGACTTGATTTACCCCGTTTTACGCTTGTCGGCGCAACAACAAGGGCAGGTCAGCTTTCCGCTCCGCTTCGTGACAGGTTCGGCGTAATATTAAGGCTTGAGCTTTACACAACGGAACAGTTAAGTCAGATAGTTCAGAGAAGCGCAGGAATACTTGAAATTTCCATTGATAAAAACGGAGCCGATGAAATTGCTTCACGTTCACGCGGTACGCCGAGAATTGCAAACCGACTTCTTAAAAGGGCAAGAGATTTTGCCGAGGTAATGGATAACGGTGTTGTAACCGAAGAAAATGCAAAAATTGCGCTTTCAAGAATGGAAATTGATAAGCTCGGTCTTGATAATATTGACAGACTTTTGCTTATGACAATGATAAAGAATTATAACGGCGGTCCGGTCGGACTTGAAACCATCGCCGCAACTATCGGCGAGGAATCGGTTACAATTGAGGACGTTTATGAACCGTTTTTGCTTCAGCTCGGCTTTATTGCAAAAACTCCGCGAGGCAGAATCGTTACGCCTCTTGGGTATAAGCATATGAATATCGATATGCCGGGACAGCAATCACTTGAATTATAGGAGAAATTATAATGGGCAGACTTTTTGGTACAGACGGCGCAAGGGGAATCGCCAACAGCGAATTGACCTGTGAGCTTTCAATGAAAATCGGCAGAGCCGCTGCAATGGTTCTTACCGAAAATCTTTCACATAAGCCGAGAGTTCTTATCGGTATGGATACAAGAGCTTCGTCGCATATGCTTGCTGCTGCTATTTCAGCCGGACTTTGCTCTGTCGGAGCGGATGTTCTTGTACTCGGTGATATTCCTACGCCGGGCGTTGCTTTTCTTGTAAAGGAATACGAATATGACGCAGGAGTTATGATTTCCGCTTCTCATAATCCTTGTGAATATAACGGTATTAAGATTTTTCAGCATAACGGGTATAAGCTCCCGGATGAACTTGAAAATGAAATTGAAGAAATCATTCTTGACGAAACAAAGGTTCCGCCGGTTATGCTTGGTGGCGATGTCGGCAGAATATATTTTTCAAAGAGCGCGGTTGACGATTATATTTTCCATCTTGCAATGACCTCTGACGGTGACTTCAAGGGAATGAGAATTGCTCTTGACTGCGCAAACGGCTCCGCTTCGGTAACTGCAAGAGCTCTGTTTACAAGACTCGGAGCGCAATGCTTTATTATAAACGACGAGCCTAACGGAATAAATATAAACGACAAATGCGGTTCTACTCATATGGAACAGCTTTGTAAATTTGTTGTTGAAAACAAATGCGATATCGGCTTTGCCTTTGACGGCGACGCTGACAGGATGCTTATTTCCGATGAAAACGGTAATCTCGTTGACGGTGACAAAATAATAGCTCTTTGCGCAAAATATATGAAGAGCGAGGGAAAACTCAATAATGATACTGCAGTAGTTACCGTTATGAGCAATATGGGCTTCTTTGAGTTTTGCGAGAAAAACGGTATTAAATGTGAAAAGACAAAGGTCGGCGACAGATACGTTCTTGAAAATATGGTTAAGAACGGGTATTCTATCGGCGGCGAGCAGTCCGGTCACATAATTTTTCTTGACTATGCCACAACCGGTGACGGTCAGATGTCAGCTATTCAGGTTCTCAACGTTTTAAAAAGAACAGGCAAAAAAATATCCGAATTAGCCGATGAAATGAACGTTTTTCCCCAGGTTCTTATCAATGTCAGGGTATCAAATTTCGGCAAGACCAGACTTGAAAAGGACGAGGAGGTTCAGCTTGCAATAAGAGAAGCCTCCGAGGAGCTTGGCAATGACGGTCGAGTTCTTGTCCGTGTATCGGGTACGGAGCCGCTTGTACGGGTAATGCTCGAGGGTAGGGATTACGATAAAATCAGTTATCTTGCCGAATGTATTGCGAAGGTTGTTGAGGAAAGGTTAGTGTAATGAGAGTTGCTTCTTCCTGGAAGGATTATGCGTTGTTGGACTGTTCCGAGGGCGAAAGACTTGAAAACTGGGGCGGCTTTACTATGGTGCGTCCCGATCCTCAGGTAATCTGGAAAACAAAAAAGACAAATAAGCTCTGGTTCAATGCCGACGCAGTTTACCACCGTTCAAATACAGGCGGCGGACACTGGGATTTTAACAAAAAGCTTCCGTCAAGCTGGCAGATAACATATAAGGACTTAACCTTCAATATTAAAAATATGGGCTTTAAGCATATGGGTATTTTCCCGGAACAGGCTGTAAACTGGGACTATACAAGGTCGCTTATTGAAAAAGCCGATAGACCCGTAAAGGTACTTAATCTTTTTGCTTACACAGGTGCGGCAACTGTTTCCGCGCTGAAGGCCGGGGCGAGCGTTGTTCATGTTGACGCTTCAAAGGGTATGGTTCAATGGGCAAAGGAAAATGCCTTTTCTTCGGGCGTTGCCGACAGAAGCGTTCGTTGGATAGTTGACGACTGTGTTAAATTTGTTCAGCGTGAAATCCGCCGGGGCAATAAGTATGATATAGTCATAATGGATCCGCCGTCATACGGCAGGGGACCTAACGGAGAGGTCTGGAAGGTTGAAAATGAGGTTTATTCTCTTGTTGAGCTTTGTTCACAGGTTTTAAGCGATAATCCGATTATGTTTCTGATTAACTCTTATACAACGGGTCTTTCACCGTCTGTAATGGAATATATACTCGGCACAACCGTTATGAAAAAAAACGGCGGTAAGGTTTCAAGTGATGAAATCGGACTAAAGGTTGAGGAAAGCGGTTTTGCGCTTGCCTGCGGTTCTTCCGCAATATGGGAATTATAATTTTTGGAGTTTTTTAATGAATAAGGATTTTTCATTAAAATTTGATAATGTTTTTTACCGTTATGAATCCGACGAAGGCGACGCGGTAAATGATTTCGCGGTTAAGGAAGCTTCTTTTGAAGTTAAATCAGGCGAAATGATAGCCGTTTTAGGTCATAACGGCTGCGGAAAAAGTACGCTTGCAAAGCTTACTAATTCGATAATTGTTCCGACCGAGGGAAAGGTTCTTGTCTGCGGTATGGACACTTCTGACGAAAGCAGAACCTACGATATCCGCCAGAGGGTCGGAGTGGTTTTCCAGAATCCCGATAATCAGATAGTCGCGTCCATTGTTGAGGAGGACGTTGCTTTCGGACCCGAAAATCTTGGTATTGAACGTGATGAAATAAGAAAAAGAGTTGACGCTTCTCTTAAAGCGGTGGATATGTACGACTACCGCGAGCACGAAACACATAAGCTTTCAGGCGGCCAGAAGCAGAGAGTTGCCATTGCAGGAATTCTTGCAATGCAGCCTGACTGTATCGTTCTTGATGAACCGACGGCAATGCTTGACCCTGTCGGCAGACAGGAGGTTATGAACACCGTTAAAAAGTTTAATAAAGAGCTCGGCGTTACGGTTATTTTTATTACCCATTTTATGGAGGAAGCCGTTGAAGCAAGCAGAATACTTGTAATGGACAAGGCAAGAATTATTCTTGACGGTACGCCCAAAGAGGTTTTTAAAAACAGTAAAAAAATCAGAGAAATCGGGCTTGACGTCCCGGCAACAGTTTCTCTTGCACTCGAACTTGAAAAAGAGGGCTACAAATTATCCTCGGACTTATTATCCGTTGACGAATTTGTTTCAGATATAGAAAAACTTGTAAGGTAGGATTTTATTTGATGCCGATAATTGAAATTGAAAATTTAACATATATTTACGGCATCGGTACGCCGTTTGAAAAGAAAGCGCTTGATGATATTTCACTTACTGTAGAACAGGGTGAAATGATAGGCATTATCGGTCACACGGGCAGCGGAAAAAGCACGCTTGTTCAGCACCTGAACGGTCTTTTTAAACCGTCCAGCGGTAAGGTTTATATAAATGGCAAAGATATCTGGGAGAGTAAAAAGACCGTAAGACAGGCGCGTTTTACAGTCGGATTATGTTTTCAGTATCCCGAATATCAGCTTTTTGAAAGTACTGTTTATAAGGACATTGCTTTCGGACCTAAAAATATGGGACTTGATGAAGCGGAAATTGACAAAAGAGTCAGAGCTGCCGCAGGTTTTGTCGGTTTAAGTGAAGATGTTTTTGATTTGTCGCCGTTTGAGCTTTCGGGCGGAATGAAACGCAGAGCGGCAATTGCCGGCGTCATTGCTCTTGAGCCGGAGGTTTTAATTCTTGACGAACCCACTGCAGGTCTTGATCCGATGGGGCGTGAAACGATAATAAATATGATTAAAAATTATCGCTCCGATACGGGAAAAACCGTTATAATGATTTCTCACAGCATGGATGACGTAGCCGGTTTTTGCGACAGAGTGCTTGTTATGAATAAGGGAAAGGCAGAAACCTTTGATACGGTTAAAAATGTTTTTTCCGATTCCGAAAAGCTTGTTTCACTCGGACTCGGCGTGCCGCAGGTCACCCGGATAATGATAAGTCTTAAAAAACGGGGTCTTGATGTAAGGACCGATGTCTTTACCTTTGAACAGGCTAAACAGGAGCTTGTTCGCCTTCTTAACGGAAGGGGGAAAGCAATATGATTAACGATATTACTATCGGTCAGTATTTCCCGGGAAATTCAATTGTTCATAAGCTTGATGCACGTATTAAGCTTATTCTCACCTTTGCTTTTATTGTTGCAATTTTTCTTTGTAAGAATTTTGTTTCACTCGGAATAGTTTCTTTTGTTCTTGTATTCGGAATTATTGTTTCGGGCATTTCTCCGAAAACTATTCTCAAAAGTTTAAAGGCAATAATTGTTATTGTAATTGTTACGTCACTGTTACAGATTTTTTATAATAAAGACGGCTCAATGCTGTTCGAATGGAAATTTATCCATATTTCGTCAAAAGGCCTTATGCTTGCAGGCTTCACATCATTGAGAATTATACTTTTGATTATTGCCGGCTCAATGCTTACCTACACGACTTCGCCTACAGTGCTCACGGACGCAATTGAAAGGCTCTTCTCTCCGCTGAATAAGCTTAAAATAGACGTTCACGTTCTTGCGATGATGATGACTATCGCCCTTAGCTTTATCCCGATTCTCATAAAAGAAATTGATAAAATAATGTCTGCTCAAAAGGCGAGAGGCGCTGTTTTTGACGAAGGCGGTCTTATTAAAAGGTCGCAGGCGCTTATGACGGTAATTGTGCCATTGTTTGTCAATTCCTTCAGGCGTGCATACGAGCTTTCCTTTTCAATGGAATGCCGCTGCTATAAAGGCGGAGAGGGAAGAACAAGACTGCGCGAAATGAAGGTTAAACTAATTGACGCACTTTCCGTTGTTTTTATTGCGGTATTGATTTTTGCAGTTATTCTTACGAACATTTACTTTCTTTCGGTGATGTGATGAGAAATATTCTTTTTACAATTTCATTCTGCGGTTCGAGCTATCACGGTTGGCAGGTTCAGAATAATGCCGTAACCGTTCAGCAAACTGTTCAGGACGCAATTGAAAAAATAATTCAAAAAAGAGAAAATATTGTCGGATGCAGTCGAACCGATTCGGGCGTTCACGCAAATATGTATTGCTTTAATATGCGAACGGAAAGCTCAATTGATTGCAGTAAGCTAATCGGCGCTGTGAACGCTCTTCTTCCAAAAGACATAAGCGTTCTTGACTGCAAAGAGGTTTTACCTGATTTTCACGCAAGATATGACTGTAAGAAAAAGGAGTATAAATATCTTTTGTGGAACTCTGAAATTAGAAATCCGTTCCTTATTGACAGGGCGCTTATGTATCCTTATAAAATTGACTGCGATTTTCTTGACAGTCAGGCAAAACAGTTTGTAGGGAAATACGATTTTAGCGCTTTCCGTAATTCGGGAAGCAGTGTTGAGGATACTGTGAGAAATGTTTTATCCGCTTCTGTTAAAAGAGAAGGGGAAAGGGTTGAGTTTACTTTTTCTGCTGACGGGTTTTTATATAATATGGTCCGAATTATGGTCGGAACGCTTCTTGATATTTCATCGGGAAAAATACCCGAAAACTCAATTAAAAAAATTATTTTATCGTGTGACAGAAATCAGGCAGGATTTACTGCTCCTGCATGCGGATTATATCTCAATAAGGTTTATTATTAAAGCTGGTGATCTTAATTGAAAAAGAGGAATAAAAAGAATATATCAATGGTTATTTCCGATAAGAAGAAGCTTTTAAAAGCAGGCGCAATTGTTATTGCGGTTTTGCTTGTGCTTTCTGTCGCTTCGTATAAATTCGGTAATTTTTCGCCTTTGGGAATTGGTAGAGGATTAAGTAATCTCACTGACGGAGTGATTTCAAATGACGGCTATCCTTATAAGGCTTCCGCAGGCGATATTGAATATATGACAATGAGTTATAACGATTTGGCTTTACTCAATGACACAAGCCTTAAAGTGGTTGACAGAACCGGAAGAACCGTAAGCGATTTTCCCCATAACTACTCGTCGCCGCTTCTTTATACATACGGGAACAATATGCTTGTTCTCGATGCGGGAGGAAATAAATTCAGATTACAGACGTCGGGAAAAATTGTTTATGAAAATGAATTCGGTTTTGAGCTGCTGGCAGGCGATGTTTCAAAAAACGGTTCAGTTGCAATTGCTTCAAAGAGTGATAAGGGCGCTTCAATGCTGACTGTTTTTGACTCGAAGCATAAGGAGGTTTTCTCCTGGGTATGCGCTAAACAGCAAATTGTAAGCGTTGATATTTCCGAAAACGGTAAATATATTGCTGTCGGCGTTATCGGAGCCGAAAGCGGAGATATTGTTTCTGACGTATATCTTTTCGATATAAATTATAAGGACGCACTTACAAGCCTTAAATTCCCCGGAACTGCCGTTGCAAAGGTTGAAATCCTTACGGGAAAAAGACTGCTTGTAATAGGAGATAATCTTATAACCTTTGTCAATTCAAAGGGCGAGAGAAACGATATTGATGTTTCTCTTGACACTGTTTCAAGATTTTATGTTAGCGATAACAATATATCTGCTATTGTTCTTTCAAAGTATTCAAGCGCTTATGCCAATATTTTAAAAATTTATTCTTCTTCGGGAAAAGAGATTTCAAGCGCTGACATTGATTTTCAGATTAACGGAATGTGCTCGGACGGTAAACATATAGCTTTGCTTACTGACGGAAAGCTTGTCTGCTACGATTTATACGGCAGGGTTTCAGGTGAAAAGACTATTGAAAACGATGCCGTATCATGCTGTGTTTACGGAAACGATGTATATGTTCTGTTTTCAAATAGAATTGATAAATTCTCTGTCAGAGGTGTAACCGATGAAAGAGAAACACAGACACCTATTGAAAAAGTTGACGAAGAGGTGATTAAAAATTAAGCATTCTTTTAATTAACAATTTTTTGTTTGGAGGTTTTTAAAAATGTCACTAATTGATTTATTGTTTCTGGCTATTATAATTGTCTTTGCAATATTCTCTTACAGACGCGGTTTTATGAGAACAATACTTGAGGTTGTAGCATTTGTTCTTGCCATTGTTCTCGCTTCGTTCCTTTCAAAACCCGTCGGAAGTATTTTCTACAACAGCTTCATACGCAGTAATGTAGAAAATCATATTGAAAACAGTATAAATGAAATTAACTTTGACAATAAAACTGTCTCAAAGGATGACGGCGCAAGAATAGTTTTTGAAAACATACCTGAATTTGCTTGGAATATAGCAAAGGGAACAGGCGTCAGGGAAGATAACATAATTGCCAAGGTGAAAAACAATAATTTTACTTCAATTCAGGCTACGGATATGATTATTGACAACGTAGTTGAGCCTATTGTTTTACCTGCTACACAGGCGGTTTCGTTTATTATTCTTTCCGCGGTGCTCATTTTCCTGTTAAGGTTATTTGCAAAAATGATTTCCAAAGAAAATGAGGACGACGGTTTTTCGACCGATAAGCTTATCGGAGGAATTTTCGGAATAGCAAAGGGTTTTGTTGTAGTATATGTCGTTTGCGCATTGTTACAGATTATTTACTATTCCAATGCCGACACGTCCCAGGGCTTCGGCGAAATGCTTTCAAAGTCAGAGGTATTCAATTTCATGGTTAATAATAACCCTGTAATTGAAGGATTAAAAAATATGTTTTAAAGGGTAAAGATTTATGAAGGATTTATTTAAAGGTTGTTGGACTGTTCCGAATTTAATTTCTTTTATCAGAATTGTTCTCATACCGTTTTTCGCTTATTTTTATTTAAAGAATGAGGTTGTTATTGCTCTTGTAATTCTTGCCGTTTCCGGTCTTTCGGATTTCTTTGACGGTAAAATTGCAAGAAAGTTTAATCAGGTCAGTAATCTCGGAAAGCTGCTCGACCCTGTTGCCGACAAGCTTACCCAGATTACAATAGCCGTATTGCTCTTTATTGAATTCAGACACTGTACTAATACAATAATGCAGGCGTTCGGTTGGGTATTTCTTGTATTCCTTGTAAAAGAGGGAATAATGGTAATCGGCGGATTACTGATGCTTATTTTCGGTATCAGACCCGGCGCAGCCGAGATTTACGGTAAGGTTGCAACCTTCGTATTTTACGTTGCAATGATTTTAATTATAGCGTTCGGTCCCGAAATCGGACTTATGAGCAAGCTTGGCATTAACCTGGTAATGCCTGACTGGCTTACAGTCGGACTTGTTGTAATTTCGGCAATAATGACTGTTGTTGCATTCTGCAGTTATATGCCCGAAACGCACAGACAGGTTCAGGAAAGATTCAGCAAGAAAGAAAAAAAGGAAAACTGATTTATGAAACAAATGATTTGCACAAGGTGTAAAAAATATCCTGCGGTATTTTTTATTACAAAGGTCGACGGAGATAAAACGGCTAATGAGGGGCTTTGTGTTAAGTGTGCGATGGAATTGAATATCGGTCCTGTTAAGCAGATTATGGAAAGCATGGGCATCACCGAGGAAGAAATGGAAAGCGTTTCCGAGCAGATAGAGGAAATGTACGAAAACGGTGATATGGAAGAAATGTTCCAGCCCGGCGGAGCAGGGACGTTCCCGTTTATGCAGAATATGCAGGGAATGTTTTCTCAGCCTGACGGTAATTCAAAGGATGAGAACGCAAAATCTGCCGAAGTTAAAGACAAGGGCAAGAAAGGCAAACAAAAGACCGACAAAAAAAGAAAGTCGATTAACCTTTTCTGTACAGATTTAACAAGAAATGCAAGAGAAGGCAAGCTTGACAGAATTATCGGCAGAGATGAAGAAATCAGACGTACTATTCAGATTCTTTGCAGAAGGACAAAAAATAATCCATGCTTTATAGGTGAACCGGGCGTAGGTAAAACTGCAATTGCAGAGGGACTTGCGCTTAAAATCGCGGCAGGTGACGTTCCGGCAAAGCTTGCCAATAAAGAAATTCAGCTTCTTGATTTAACTGCTCTTGTTGCAGGAACGCAGTTCAGAGGTCAGTTTGAAAGCCGTATTAAGTCTCTTGTGGATGAGGTTAAGGAAGCAGGCAATATCATTCTGTTTATCGATGAGGTTCATAATCTTGTCGGTACGGGTGACGCAGAGGGCAGCATGAATGCCGCAAACATCTTAAAGCCTGCGCTGTCCCGCGGTGAGATTCAGGTAATCGGCGCTACTACCTTTAACGAATACCGTAAGCATATCGAAAAGGACGCTGCTCTTGAAAGACGTTTTCAGCCCGTAAAGGTTGAAGAGCCTTCAATTGAGGACACTTATAAAATGCTTCTTGGCATAAAGAGCTACTATGAGGATTTTCACAAGGTATCTATCAGCGATAACCTTCTATATAAGGCGGTAACGCTTTCCGAAAGGTATATTACCGACAGGTTCCTTCCCGATAAAGCCATTGACCTTCTTGACGAGGCATGCACCTGCGCAAATCTTCGTAATAAGGCGATTAGTGACTATGAGCTTCATATTGAAAGAAAAAATGATTTGGAAAACACGCTTGAAGAACTCGAGCAGGAGGTTGAAAATCCGGATTATGAAGCTATTTCAAAAATCAGGAGCGAGATAATTTCGCTCGATAAAGAAACGGAAGGCTTAAAGGAAAAAGCGGCTGATAATAACGTTACGGAAAGCGACCTTGCAACGGTCATAAACCTGTTCACTGGTATTCCTATTTCAAAGGTGCTTGACGGCGACCTCAAGAGCCTTATCGGACTTGAGGACAGACTTAAGGCAAAGGTTATCGGTCAGGACAGAGCGGTTGAGCTTGTATCCGCGGCGATAAAAAGAAGCCGTGTTCAGATTTCCGCCCAGAGAAAGCCGGCTTCATTTATCTTTGTTGGTCCTACGGGTGTCGGAAAGACGGAGCTTGTAAAAAGGCTTTCAATGGAGCTTTTTGACACTCCCGAAACGCTCATAAGACTTGATATGTCCGAATTTATGGAAAAGCACAGTGTTTCAAGAATTATCGGCTCTCCGCCCGGATATGTCGGTTACGATGAGGCAGGTCAGCTGACCGAAAAGGTCAGAAGAAAGCCTTATTCAATTATCCTTTTTGACGAAATTGAAAAGGCTCATCCCGACGTTATGAACATTCTTCTTCAAATTCTTGACGAGGGAAAGACAAGCGACGCGCACGGACGTACGGTTGATTTTTCAAATACCGTTATAATAATGACGTCCAATGCCGGAAGCGAAAGAAAAGAGAATGCTTTAGGCTTTGCAAAGGATAAAGCAGAGGTAAACGTTGAAAAATCCATTAAAGCGCTTAACGAGTTTTTACGTCCCGAATTTGTGGGCAGGGTAGATGAAATTGTAGTTTTCAATGAACTTACCGAAGAAAATTATGAACAGATAGCTGCTCTTATGCTTAACGAATTGGGTGACGCTTTAAAGGACAAGGGCATTACATTTTCAATTGGAGAAAACGTTGCAAAGACCCTTGTTTCAAAGATGGACGGCAATATCCGCGGCGCCAGGGATTTAAGAAACGTTATAAGAAGAAATGTTGAAGATAAGGTTTCAACATATCTTGTTGAAAACTGCGATAAGATTCTTTCAAATGTTACTCTTGAAGCACAAAACGGAGAAATAATCTTAAAAACCGAATAACTAAAAAATCAAATATTTTTCTATTGACTTTCAGCGGTGGTTATGCTAAAATATCCACCGTTGCAAGTTAATATGCGGGTGTAGTTCAATGGCTAGAATCCCAGCCTTCCAAGCTGGTCGTGTGGGTTCGATTCCCATCACCCGCTCCAAAAAGTTTAAGCAGTCAGTATGACTGCTTATTTTTTTAGAGTCTTGTTTCTACTTATTTTTGTCTTTTATCTATTGAAATATAATATTTGATTTGTTATAATAAAGTGATAAAGAATGGGTGAGTATGTATGAACGGTAAATTGATAGTTATTGAAGGGCTTGACGGAAGCGGAAAATCCACCCAGACGGCTCTTATTAAAGAAAGAATTGAAAAGTGCGGAAAAAGCATTAAACAGATTAAATTGCCTGATTATGAAAGCGATTCAAGCGCTTTAGTCAGAATGTATCTTTCGGGCAAGTTCGGTTCTGATCCTTCTGACGTCAATACTTATGCTACGTCTCTGTTTTACACGGTTGACCGTTTTGCAAATTATAATAACGTCTGGAAGGACGATTATAAAAACGGCGCTGTAATTCTTGCAGACAGATATACTACGTCCAACGCGGTTCATCAGATGGTGAAGCTGCCGAAAGAAAAATGGGATGAATATCTTAACTGGCTTGAGGATATTGAATATAACAAGGTCGGTATTCCGAAGCCCGATGCCGTAATTTTTCTTGATATGCCTGTTGACGTATCCCAGCGCCTGATGACCGAAAGGTATTCGGGCGACGAAAATAAAAAGGATGTTCATGAAGCAAACGTGAACTATCTTATTTCGTGTCATGCTTCGGCGCTCTATGCGGCAAAGAAGCTCGGTTGGAGTGTTGTCAATTGCGCTGTTGACGGAAACCCGAGAAGTATAGAAGAAATAAATGAAGATATTTTTAAGGAGATAAAAGATATTGTTGGAATTTAAAACCCTTCAGTTAAGTGATAAAGAATGGGTGGACAGGCTTTTTTCGGAATATAACCCTACAAGATGTGATTTTTGTTTCGGAAACATTTTTATTTGGGCCGGTATTTATAATACTAACATTGCCAGATTTAAAAACAGTGTTGTTCTTCGATATAAATTTGACGGTGAGTATTCATATTCATTTTCATTTGTTGAAGAGGATGTTGAAGAACTGATTAAAGAGTTGCTTTTGAATTCTCAAAAAAATGGTCAAAAATTAAGAATTTACGGCTTGAACACCGAAGAAAAAGAAATAATTGAAAAGCTTTTCCCCGGTGAATTTGAGATGACTTATATGAGGGATTTCTGCGACTATGTTTATAAAACCGAGGATTTAATAAATCTTTCGGGCAGAAAATACCACCAGAAAAGAAATCACATTTCATACTTAAAGAACAACTCCGACTGGGTTTATGAGAGAATTGACGAAACAAATATCGAAGAATGCCGTACCTTCAACTGTAATTGGGAACGCCATAACGGAGGGAAAAACCCAGAGGAGCTTTCACTTGAAAACACTGCAATTCAAACAGCCCTTGATAATTATTCCTCTCTCGGCTTTGTCGGCGGCTTGCTTCGCGTTAACGGAAGAATTGAAGCCTATACTTTAGGTGAACCGTTGAACAGTGAAATGTTCTGTACTCATATTGAAAAAGCGAATGCGGATTTGCGCGGCGCTTACCCTTTAATAAATCAGCAGTTTGCCTTAAACGAGCTTTCTTCATATAAATACGTCAACAGAGAAGAGGATACGGGAAGCGAAGGCTTAAGACAGGCAAAAATGTCATATCATCCCGAATTTCTTACTGAAGTATATTTTGCGAGGTATATAAAGTGAACGGGGATATTCAGCCGTCTGTTATTGAACAGATTAAAGAAATCTGGACTCTTTGTTTCGGTGACGAAAGAGAAACCGTCGATTACTTTTTTAAAACTTGCTTTTCAAGTGAAAATTGCTATGTAAAAATAATCGATAATAAAGCAGTCGCTTCTCTTCAGATGATACCCTGCAAAATTATAGATAAAGAAAAGGTATATGAGGCAAAATATATTTATGCTGTTTGTACTCATCCTTCATATCAGGGAAGGGGAATAATGTCCGAACTGATAAATGAAGCCTTTGAAGAGGAGAAATTAAAGGGTACAAAGGCTGTTTTGTGTATTCCTGCTTCCGAAAGTCTCTTTTCTTATTATAAAAGATTCGGTTTTGAGGACAAAATTTATAATTCTCGGGAAATTTTTAAAAGAAAAGATATTGAAAAAATTTATTCCGAATGCAGTTACTTTCTTAACAAAAGTGTAACTGAAATAAAACAATTAAGGGATGAATTGCTGATTTCAAGCAGTTATGTTTCTTTTCCCGAAGCGTATTTAAATCTTTGTTCGGAGTTTGGATATAACTACTGCTATAACAGTAATTTTTACGCGTTGTTTTCCGTTGAAGAAAATACAGTTAATGCGGTTGACTGTTTCTGGAAAAATGAACAGGGTAAAAAAGAAATGCTTTATTCGCTTTTAAACGAAACCGACGCAGATAAATTTATTATTGAATATTTCGGAAAAGATAAGCTTAAGGGTGTTATTAAATATCTTAATCCTGATTTCAAAATAAACAGTCCGATTTATTTAGGTATTGAAATGGAGTGAAAATATGGTTTATTTGTTTTTGGCTGACGGGTTTGAAACTGTTGAAGCGCTTGCATGCGTTGATATTTTAAGACGCGCAAAAATTGAAATAGCTACAGTCGGAATTGAGAATAAAACCGTTATCAGTTCCCAGAATATAAAGGTTGAATGCGATAAAACCGAAAACGAAATCGGTGTGCTTGACGATGTTGTTGCCGTCATTCTTCCCGGCGGTATGCCCGGAACGTTAAACCTTGAAAAGAACAGCACTGTTCAGGAGTTTATTGATTTCGCGGCTGAAAACGATATTCTTATTGCCGCTATTTGTGCCGCTCCGTCTATTCTCGGCAAAAAAGGTTTGCTTAAGGGTAAAAAGGCTACCTGCTATCCGGGTTTTGAGGAGTATCTTATCGGCGCTGATTATACGGGTAAATCCGTAGAAAAGGACGGTAATATCATTACGGGTAAAGGAATGGGCGTTGCAAATAATTTTGCGCTTGAAATTGTTTCATCGATTAAAGGTAAAAGCCTTGCGGATGAAATAAAGGCTTCGATTCAGTCTGAATGATATGGATAAGAAAGAATTAAGAAGCTTATTTATTGAAAAAAGATTAAAAATAAACGAGGACAATAAAAGGGAATCGGATAAAGTAATCTTTGATAAGCTTATTAAAAGTGATTTTTTTATTAACAGCGATGTTGTTTTAACCTATGTTTCGACTAAAACCGAGGTTGATACAAGAAGCTTAATTGAATATTCACTTATGAAGGGTAAAACCGTTGCGGTGCCGAGATGTGATAAGAGCACTAATATAATAGGTTTTTACCGTATCAAGTCTCTCGATGATCTTGAAAAAGGATTTTTTAATATCCTTGAACCTGACAGGTTTTGCAGTGAATTGGTTAAATTTAAAAATGCGCTTTGTATAGTTCCCGGTCTTGCATTTGACAAAAAGGGATTCAGGTTAGGTTACGGGAGAGGATATTATGACAGGTTTCTGTCATCTAATGACGTAAATACTGTCGGGTTATGCTACAGGGAGTTTCTTGTGGATGAATTGCCCGTTGAGGGCTTTGATATAGCGGTTGATTTAATATTGACCGATTGATTATTTCCGTTTGGGGAGGGATTGCCATGAGTGATTATAATGATTACAACATTGACGATTTTCTTAAGAATTTTGACAGAAATCTTGACAATGAAGTAAAAAATGCAGGCAATCAAAAAAATACTAATAATGCTAAGGCTGCTCCTAAAAAGGACTACTTTAACGTAAATATCGACAGTTCCAAGGAATTTGTTGATGACGAAGAGGGATACATACCGGCGTATAACGGTGAGATTTACTTTGCAAATCACACGCCGCTTCGTCCCAAGGAAGAAGCGACGAAGCCCGAAAAAAAGCCCGAATCAATTAAGGAGAGGGCTAAAAGGCGCGTTAATCCTATTCCGATAAACGTTGAGCCCAGAAAGAGTAAAAATATTCCTAATGAAAACGTAAATGCTGCCGCCGGTGAAAAGATTACTCCCGGTATGGTTGTAAAGGCAGCAGGTGTTCGTTTTAAGCATAAGCTTAACAAGGGAAAAGCCGCCAGAAACAGTGAAAATGCAGCCGCACAGAATGTTGCGCAGAGTACAGAGCAAAGTACAGCTAATGCAGGTGCAGGCGTCAGCGCTTCTGTAAATAATCTTTCAAAGACTAACTCAAGTCAAACTGTTTCAAGAAGTAAGAAAGTCAGCACCGTAAAAGCATTGAAAAGGAAATACCGTAAAAAGAGTCTTGTTGCCGTTGCAATAAGTATTTTGCTTGCGGTCGCTCTCTCGTTTGTCGTTGTCAGCTGTATAAACGATATACTTGCTATCGGCCGTGATTCCGAAACGATTTATACAATTACAATTCCTAACGGCGCTACAACAAAAAGCGTTATCAAAATACTTGATAAAGAGGGTTTGATTAAAAACAGCCTTTTCTGTAACGTAATTGCAGAGGTTCAGCATTTCAAAAAAGATAACTATATCCCCGGTATTTATTACGTTACTCAGTCAATGGGTCTTGAGGGTATGCTTTTGCATTTTAAGTCCACACAGACAACTGGTGATACGGTACGACTGACTTTCCCGGAGGGCTTTAATGTTGACCAGATTATGGCAAAGCTTGAAAAATATGAGGTTTGCACCTCGCAGTTATTCAAGCAGACTATGAGGGACGTTGATTTTTCACAGGAGTATGAATTCCTTGCGGCTATTAAAGACAAGGATATGCGTTACCATTACCTTGAAGGTTATCTTTATCCCGACACTTATGATTTCTATGTAGGCGAAAATCCTGCAAGCGTTATAAGAAAATTCCTTGACAATTTCAGGGATAAATGGACTGAAGAATATCAGGATAAAGCAAACAGTCTCAATATGTCGCTTGACGAGATTATCACGCTCGCTTCCATAATTCAGAAGGAAGCTTACGGCGCCGACCAGATGCCGGACGTTTCTTCGGTTATCCACAACAGACTTAATTACAGCGCACTTTTCCCGACTCTTAAGTGTGACTGTACGCTGTATTATGTTAAGAATTATATTGACGAAAATGTGACGGATAAATCACTTGCAAATGCTCTTAATAACAGGTATAACACCAATGACTGTCTTGGCTTGCCGATAGGTGCTATATGTAATCCGGGTGCTGATGCAATTGACGCCGCGCTAAATCCGAATGAAACCAAATACTATTTCTTTGCACACGATAACAACAACGATATTTATCTTGCCGCAAATGAATCAGAGCATAACAGCAATCTTATTAAGATTAACGAGGTAAATAAGAATGCAAAAGACGACTGATAAGTTTTATCCCGAACTGCTTTCGCCTGCAGGCGATGCAGAGAGGCTTGACGCTTGTCTTTTGTACGGCGCAGACGCGGCTTATCTTGGTTCCGATATGTTTTCAATGCGCGCCGCCGCTCCGAATTTTCACGGCGACGAGCTTGAAAAAGCGGTAAAAAAGGCGCACGAAAAAAACGTTAAGGTATATATGACCTGCAATACGTTACCGAGAAACAGTGAGATTTCTTTTCTTGAAGAACATCTTGAATATTGGTTTTCAATAGGCATTGACGCGGTAATTGTTGCTGATTTTGGTGTGCTTGACATTTGCAAAAAGGTTGCGCCGAAGCTTCCTGTTCATATTTCAACTCAGGCAGGAATTGTAAATTATCATTCGGCAGAGGTGTTTTATAACCTCGGAGCTTCAAGAGTTGTTTTGGCGCGCGAGCTTTCGCTTGATGAAATAAAGGAAATTGCCGTAAAGAAACCTAAAGAGCTTGAACTTGAAGCCTTTGTTCACGGAGCAATGTGCGTTTCTTTTTCGGGAAGATGTCTTCTTTCAAATTACTTGACAGGCAGGGATGCCAACAGAGGAGAATGCGCCCAGCCGTGCCGTTGGGAATACGCTTTGATGGAGAAAACGCGTGAGGGACAGTATTTTCCTGTAAATCAGGATGAAAGCGGCACATATATTCTTAATTCAAGAGATATGTGTATGATAGAGCATATTCCCGAACTGATAAACGCCGGCATTGACAGCTTTAAAATTGAAGGCAGGGCTAAATCATCCTATTATGCTGCAGTAATTACAAATGCTTACAGAGCCGCAATTGACGAATACCTGAACTTTGACGGAAAAGATTATAAACTTTCCGACTGGATTAAGAATGAGACTTTAAAGGTCAGTTACAGAGAATACTGTACGGGATTTTATTTCGGTTCTCCGTCGCAGGACGCGCAGATATTCTATGACGGCGGATATAAGCGTGAATGGGATGTCGCGGCTGTTGTTATTGACAGTGACGGTGAATTCATTACTGTTGAACAGAGAAATAAGTTTGTTATTTCGGATGAGCTTGAAGCGCTTGAACCAGGAAAAGAGCCTTTTAAAATAACGGTTACTGAAATTTATAACGAAAATAATGAAGCGGTTTGCCAGGCTCCGCATCCTATGGAAATACTTAAAATTAAATGCGATAAAAAGCTTGTCAAAGGCTCGCTTTTAAGAAAACAGAAGAATTAAAGAATAACCCCGGTAAATAATATTACCGGGGTGTTTTTGTGTATAAAAGAGCTTCATTTTTATACGGATTATTTGCTTTTACAATTGGTCTGCTTATTATCGGTATTTTTAAAATAACCTTGACTTATTCCGTTTCCGCTTCAAAGCTGAAAAGTGAAAAGAAGAAAATCTTATGTTCTTCAAGAGGTTATATATATGACAGAAATTATCATCCGCTTGTTAATACCTCAATTAACAATAAGAGTTTTCCTATTGACAGAAAAACTTCTGTTAATGAAATTGAGGTTCAAAGATATTCCGCAAATCAGCTTTGTTCTCATCTGATAGGTTATACAGATGCTGAAAATAACGGAATAAGCGGAATTGAGAAATGCTATGATGATGTTCTTTCCTATTATAGCGGTGATATAAGCGTATCTTATTATTCTTCCGCAGTGGGAGATATTATCGGTGAATTGGGAAAACCCAAATACAACAATTATCTTTCAAAGGGCGGCGTTGTGCTGACAATTGATAAATATATTCAGTATGTAACCGAAAAATGTGTTGATGATGCAAAGCTTGAAAAAGGTGCAGCTGCAGTGCTTGAAGTTAAAACAGGAGAAATACTTGCTTTGTGTTCAAGACCGAATATAAATCAAAATGAAATAGAAAAATACCTTAATGATGAGGCCTCTCCGCTTATAAACAGGGCGCTGACAGAATATTCCGTCGGTTCTGTTTTTAAGCCGATTATTGCTGCTGTAGCTTTAGAAAACGGCGCTGATCCTGACGAAGAATATAACTGTGACGGAGATATAAAAATCGGAGATACGGTTTTTCCGTGTCATAATTTAAGCGGACACGGAAAGCTTGATTTATTTCACGCTACTGCAGAATCATGCAACACCTTTTATATTAACCTGACAAAGGATATAAACGCCAGTTATTTACTGAATACTGCAAGGAATTTCGGCTTCGGCTCTAAATGTGAAATTGCTGACGGGCTTTTTACGGATAGCGGCGTTCTTCCGGAAGAAAAGGATATGTCATCAGGAGAAAAAGCCAATTTATCATTCGGACAGGGAATGCTTTCGGCTACGCCTGTTCATCTTGCTGCTGCTTATGCAACAATAGGAAATAAAGGAATATATAATCCTCCGATTGTGATAAAATCATTTGTTGACGAAAATATCACGGAGTACAAAATAGCAAAAAACAATTCTTCAAGAAGAGTTATAAGCGAAAAAACTGCAAATACCGTTTTAAAGGCGCTAAAAATGACGGTTGAAGAGGGGAGCGGGAAAAATGCTTCTCCTGCTAACACAACTGCTGTAGGTAAAACTGCAACCGCTCAAAGCGGATGGTTTGAAAACGGCAGGGAGATAACTCATTCATGGTTTGTAGGTATGTTTCCGGCGCAAGAGCCGAGATATGTAATTGCAATTGTTAAAGAGGACGGCATAAGCGGTTCTTATGACTGCGCGCCGATTTTTAAGGATATTGCTCAATTGGTTATTTCGTATGAATAATAAAAGAAAAAACGGAAAATAATAACAGCGAGGTGATTATTTTGAATTTAACACAAAAAGAAAAAAGTTTGCTTAAGGAATTAAAGGGTCAGGAACAGCTTTGTATTGATAAGTATACCCGTCATTCACAGTGCGCAGTTGATCCCCAATTAAAAGGCTTGTTTTCAATGATAGCCGATCATGAACAAAAGCACTTTGACACTTTGACGCAGATGGAAAACGGAACTGTTCCGAGTGTGAATAATCAGCCTGAAGCACTGCCGACCTTTTCTTCAACCTATTCGACCGTTGAAACAGAGGATAAGAAGAACGACTGTTATCTTTGCACTGACGTATTATCAACCGAAAAACACGCTTCATCACTTTATGACACCTGCGTATTTGAGTTTAATGACACTGGAGCGAGAGATGTTCTCAACCATATTCAGAAGGAAGAACAAAATCACGGTAAAATGATTTACGATTATATGAGCGTAAACAATATGTATAACTAAAAAAGACGTCTGAAGAATAATTCTTCAGACGTTCTTTTTATCTTCCAGCTTTGCAGATAGCGCATGGTGAATAGCCTTCGTCAAGCGCTTTATTGTATTCCTCTTCAGTCCAGTTTACGGTTTGTTTATTGTTTTCCTGGGTCTTAATTGCCGAATCACATTCGGGGGAATGAATCTTTTTACTGTTTGTGTTAATAACGTATTCAACCTTTTCGTTATCCGAAGAACTGTTTAACTGAGTGCTGTCCTGTGAAGGAGATTCTTCGGTAATATTAACTGTTGTTTCCGGATTTACCCATACAACTTTTTCTTCGGTATTTTGGCTTACCTGATTTTCAAGTATCTGATTTATTGTTTTCTGGGTTTTTAGAATTGTTACATATTCGAATATAACAACCACTGCTAAAACAATTATCAGTACGCCTGCGCAAACCGTAATTATTCTTTCTCTTATAGACATTTTTGAGAATATATCTCTTTTATCTACCATTTTTTATCCTACCATTCATATTTTGTAAGCTTACCTTCCTTGAGCAGGTCGCCGAAATTCCACTGCCTTAATACTTCGTATACACCGATTGCAACGGAGTTTGAAAGATTAAGGCTCCTTGCGGAAGCGTCATTTAACATCGGAATACGCACACAGTTTTCCGGGTTTTCTTTTAACAGCTCTTCAGGGAGACCTTTTGTTTCTTTACCGAAAAACAGATATGAGTTATCGGGATAAGTGATTTTATCGTATGTGTATTTGGCTTTAGTGGAGAAGAAATAGTAGCTTCCCTTGTTCTTTTCAAAAAAATCCTCAAGATTTTTGTAATAGGTAATATCAAGCAAATGCCAATAGTCAAGACCGGCTCTTTTAAGCTTTCTGTCGTCTATTTTAAAACCCATTGGCTCTATTATATGCAGTCTTGAACCGGTAGCTGCGCAGGTCCTTGCAATATTACCCGTGTTCTGCGGAATTTCCGGTTCGACAAGAACGATGTTAAGTGTCATAATAAATCCTTAATTATTTAACTGATAAGAAAGAGTCATCAGAGAATCGCTCAGATGAACATTTTCAACCGAAAGGAAAGGATATTCCGCGGAAATATTATAATGCGTAAAATTCCAGATTCCTTTGATATTGAGCTTTACAAGCTGCTCAACAATTTCCTTTGCGCTTTCCTCGGGAATGCAGAGAACGGCAACGGCAGGGGAGTTATCTTTACAGAAATTATAAAGTCCGCTTATGTGCCTTATAGGTAAACCCTTTATCATCTGTCCTGCAAGTGCTTCGTTTCTGTCAAACACTCCGATTAAATCAAAGCCTCTTTCGCTAAACTCCATATGAGTAGCAATTGCTTTTCCCAAGTTGCCTGCGCCTATGAGAATAGTCGGTATTTTATTGTTTACGCCGAGAATATTTCCGATTTCTGCATAAAGCTGTTCAATATTATAGCCGTAACCCTGCTGACCGAAGCCTCCGAAGCAGTTGAGATCCTGCCTTATCTGGGAGGCAGTAAGTCCCATTTGCCTTGAAAGCTCGTTTGAAGAAATTTTTTCGGTTCCGTTTTTCTTGAGTATGCCGAGAAATCTGTAATAACGGGGAAGCCTTTTTATAACGGGAAGAGAAATGTATGAATTTTTTTTCATATTATAACCTTCTTTTATGATAAAGCTTTTACGGTTTCCATTACATAGTCGCCGAATTCGCTGCAGGTGCAGCCGTTATCGCGTCCTGTGATTACGAGCTTCTTTTCTTCAAACATACATATATCAAGCGCCTTTTCAAGTAAATCCGCCTTATCCTGCTTGCCTATATGAGAAAGAAGCATTACAGCAGCACGAAGCATTGAGCAGGGGTCTGCATATTTTCCTCTGCCTTCATCTATCATTCGCGGAGCAGAGCCGTGGATAGCTTCAAACATAGCGTATTTTTTACCTAAATTTGCGCTGCCGGCAGTTCCGACTCCACCCTGAAACTCGGCAGCTTCGTCGGTAATGATATCGCCGTAAAGATTTGGGAGAACAAATACCTTGAAATCTTTTCTGCGCTTTTCGTCAATAAGCTTTGCGGTGGTAATGTCAATATACCATTCGTCAGTAGTGATTTCGGGATATTCTTTTCCGATTTCTTTACAGAGATTAAGGAATTTTCCGTCAGTTGTTTTTATAACGTTAGCCTTGTTGATAATCGAGACTCTGTTCTTATGATTCTTCCTTGCATATTCATAAGCCATTCTTGCAATTCTCCGGGTGCCTTCCGTAGTTGTAACGACAAAATCGAAAGCCAGTTCGTCATCGACATTTACGCCCTTTGAACCGACAGCGTAAGCGCCTTCGGTATTCTCACGGAAGAAAGTCCAGTCAATTCCCTGGTCGAGGATTTTAACGGGTCTGACGTTTGCAAAAAGGTCAAGAGCCTTTCTCATAGCTACATTAGCACTCTCGATATTAGGTCTTTCATCGCCTGCCTGGGGAGTGGTTGTCGGGCCTTTAAGAATGACGGGACATTTTTTCAGTTCCTCAAGAACGTCATCGGGAATAGCCTTATTTTGAGCAATTCTGTTCTCAATTGTAAGTCCGTCAATTGTTTTAAATTCGACCTTTCCGTTTTTAACGTCGTCTTCAAGGACATATTCAAGCACTCTTGCGGCTTCCTTTGTAATAATCGGACCGATTCCGTCGCCGCCGCAAACACCGATAGTTATTTTGTCAAGATTATTAAAGTCAACAAAATTACCTTCAGCCTTAATTCTTTCGTTTCTTTCAGCCTGTTCACGGATAAGCGCTTCAAATTTTTCAACCGCAGTTTTAATATTCTGTTCTGTCATAATTATTCTCCCTTTGTATAGTTTAAAAGACCGCCTGCAAGAAGCATTTTTGTCTGTCTGTCGGAATAATCGTATTCAAGCTCATATTCCTCATTTTTAGTTATATTCTTAACGGTAACTTTATCGCCGTTCAAGATTTTTTCTCTGACATTTTCAAGTGAAAGTAAATCTCCTTCGCTTATTTTGTCATAGTCTGTTTCGTTTTTAAAAGTAAACGGTAAAATGCCTGCGTTGATAAGATTTGCCTTATGAATTCTTGCAAAGGACTTTGTTATTATCGCTTTGATTCCGAGGTAAAGCGGAACAAGAGCCGCGTGCTCCCTTGACGAGCCCTGACCGTAATTTGAACCGCCGATTATAATTCCTTTTCCCAATTCCTTACAACGAGCGGCAAAGTTTTCGTCACACTGTTTAAAACAGAACTGCGAAAGGAAAGGAATATTTGAACGGTAGGGGAGTATTTTCGCTCCTGCAGGCATTATGTGGTCAGTTGTGATATCGTTTCCAACCTTTAATGCAACCTTTGCTTCAAGCGTTTCGGGAAGAAATTCGCTTGTCGGGAAAGGCTTGATGTTCGGTCCGTAAATAATTTCAAGATTTTCGGCTTCCTCGGGTGAAGCAGGAAGCTCTATCATATTGTCATTTATTATAAACTGACCCGGCATAGTGACTTTAAGCGAGTCGCCGAATTCTCTCGGGTCCGTAAGATAGCCTGTAATAGCCGATACGGCTGCTGTTTCGGGGCTTACAAGATAGATGCCTGCGTTAGCAGTACCGCTTCTGCCTTCAAAGTTTCTGTTGAATGTACGAAGGGAAATGCCCTTTGAATTTGGCGACTGTCCCATTCCGATACACGGTCCGCAGGCAGATTCAAGAATTCTTGCGCCTGCGTCTATCATTGAAGAAAGAGCGCCGTTAAGTGAAAGCATATTGAGAACCTGTTTTGAACCGGGCGCAATTGAAAGGCTTACATTCGGCGCAACAGTTTTACCCTTTAAAATCTCTGCGACCTTAAGCATATCCATAAGCGAGGAATTGGTGCAGGAGCCTATACAAACCTGATCGATTTTAATTTTTCCGATTTCCTTTACACTCTTAACTTTGTCAGGCATGTGAGGCATTGCAGCAAGTGGTTCAAGAGTGTCAAGGTTTATTTCGATAGTCTCATCATAAACAGCGTCTTCGTCTGCTTTTAATTCTATCCAGTCTTCTTCTCTGTTCTGCGCTTTAAGGAATTCTCTTGTAATGCTGTCAGACGGGAATACAGAAGTTGTTGCGCCAAGCTCTGCGCCCATATTCGTAATTGTTGCTCTTTCGGGAACGGATAAAGATTTAACGCCGTCTCCTGTATATTCAATTATTTTACCGACGCCGCCTTTGACAGTCATTATTTGAAGAACCTTAAGAATTATATCCTTTGCCGCTACAAAAGGCTTTAAGGAACCAGTAAGCTTAACATTTACTATTTTCGGCATTGTGATATAGTATGTTCCGCCGCCCATAGCTACAGCAACGTCAAGACCGCCTGCGCCGATGGCTATCATACCGATACCGCCGCCGGTGGGTGTATGACTGTCGGAGCCGATAAGCGTTTTACCGGGCTTTCCGAAGCGTTCAAGATGAACCTGATGGCAAATACCGTTACCGGGTCTTGAAAAACGCAGACCGCGCTTTTTTGCAACCGAGCCGATAAATCTGTGGTCATCGGCATTTTCAAAACCAGTCTGAAGTGTGTTGTGGTCAATATATGCGACGGAAAGCTCTGTTTTAACTCTCGGAATACCCATAGCTTCAAATTCAAGATAAGCCATTGTTCCCGTAGCGTCCTGGGTCAGAGTCTGGTCGATTTTAAGACCGATTTCGTTTCCCTTTATCATTTCTCCTTCAACAAGGTGAGCCTTAAGTATTTTTTCGGCAACTGCCATTCCCATAAATGAATTCTCCTAACTTGTTTAACTTTTTAACAATCTTTTTTTATATTAAAACAATACGCTCGGTTTGTCAATATTTATAATATTAAAAATACATATAAAAATAAGTTTTTTCATCAAAATGTTGCTATATTCAAAAAAAAGTGATACAATATATTGAAATTCATATTTATTCATTAAAACGGAAATAATAGTTTTACCAATTATTATTTCGGGAGTAAATATGAAAAGGGAATACGATTTTACAACTACTTCACCGTTCGGTCACGAACCTGTTGAAGAAAACGACGTCGATGTTCGCAGGGAAGATGAGAATGACTCTTTAAACGGCGCTGTTACTGTTGAGTCCGGGGGTAAGATAATTCATTGTCTAACCGTAATCGGTCAGGTTGAGGGACATTATATTTTACCTGCACAAAATAAAACGACTAAATATGAACACGTTATTCCTCAGCTTGTCGCTATTGAACAAAGCGACAAAATAGACGGACTTTTAATCGTTCTTAATACTGTCGGCGGCGATATAGAAGCGGGACTTGCTATTGCCGAGCTTATATCCGGAATGAAAACGCCAACCGTATCTTTAGTACTCGGCGGAGGTCACTCAATAGGCGTTCCGTTGGCTGTATCGGCAAAAAGGTCTTTTATTGCACCCTCTGCGACAATGACAATTCATCCCGTAAGAATGAACGGTCTTGTTT
This sequence comes from uncultured Clostridia bacterium, assembly GCA_937884975.1. Classification (GTDB taxonomy): domain Bacteria; phylum Bacillota; class Clostridia; order Oscillospirales; family Acutalibacteraceae; genus Fimenecus. The sequence continues at coordinate 26,420 of CAKZZS010000086.1, forward strand.
TGGGAGTACCGCAGACGCTTTCATATTTTGACAGAATTCAGGAAAGAATTGTCAGGTTCGTTTCTGAAAATTCATCTATTTCCGCCGAGCGTTTCCGTTCGCTTATGCTTGCGACGGGTGAACTGGTGCTTGACGTTGGAACTGTTCTTGACGGTGAAACTGCGGTTAAAGAAGGTCTTATAGATAAGCTTGGCGGTCTTTCGGACGCGCTTGAATGCTTAAAGGAAATGATTGATAAAAACGGTAAGAATCGTAATTAAAATAAAACGGAAATTTTAACGGAGGTTATAATTGTGGCATCTGGCAACAAAAATAACACAAGCAGGCAGAGAACAACTGCCTCAAAAAGAAATACGCAAAATAAAAAGTCAAACAGTCAGTTTTCCGGCGTTTATGCAATAGTGCTTTTTGCTGTTGCAGTGCTTTTCTTATGTATTGTCTTAATACCCGGCGGACCAGAGGGCGGTTTGTGGGGATTTTTGCGTGAGGTAATTTTCGGAACATTCGGATTTTGTGCCTTTGTTTTACCTTTACTTTTCATTTACCTGACTGTGGTCAGTACGATGGAAAAAGATTTTTCTAAAATCAGTACGAAGATTATTGAAGCAGTCGCGCTTGCGTTTTTAATTGCAACTGCTATCAGCATTTTTTCAAGTGACGGAAAAATCGAGTTTGGCGACGCAGTGCGAAACGCTTATGATACATACAGATTTGACGGAAGCGTTCTCGGAAGCGGAGTAATCGGTTCGGTTCTGGGTTTCCTTTTTCTAACTGTTACCGGTTGGTCAAAGGCTGCTGCAGGCGCAATTGTTCTAATTCTTATTTTCATTCTTTTAATGCTGATTACCGGACTTACGCTCGCAAAATTCTTTAAAGGAATGTGGACTCCCGTTGAAAAGGCAAAGAACTTTGCCGAGGAAAAACATGAGGAATACATAACTGAAGTCAGAGAGAATAAAAAGGCTGCCAAAAAGATAGATGATATTGACCCCTTAAACGATTTGACTCCCGAAAAGAATGTAAACGATATATACACGCTTGACGAATCGGACAAAGGTGTAATTCCGCCGAAAAAGCCAAGGTCTAAAAAAGCAGAAACCGTTCCGGAAGAAGTATCCGAGGAACAGACCCCTTCAGCGGCTATAGAAGATATTATTAAGCGTTCGAATGTTGAAACGGTTGATACAAAAACGAAAGATACCGCTAAAAATAACGAGGACGAATTTGCAAAGGAAGTTGACGAAAACTCCGGAAAAGAAAAAAAGGAATATGTATTTCCGCCTATCAGCTGTCTTAAGGATTCGGGCGGTTCACAGAGAGTTCTGAACGAAGCGGAGCTTAAAGCAAATGCCGAAAAGCTTGTCCAGACGCTTAAGAGCTTCGGCGTTGAAACAAAAATCGTCGGACTCAGTCGCGGTCCGTCTGTTACAAGATATGAAATACAACCTGCTGCAGGCGTGAAAATCAGTAAGATTACTAATCTTGCCGATGATATTGCGCTTAATCTTGCGGCGTCGGGCGTTCGTATTGAAGCGCCGATTCCGAATAAGCCTGCGGTTGGAATTGAGGTACCTAACAGAACAAGGGCAGGCGTATCGCTTCGTGAAATAATTGATACCGATGAATTCAGGAATGCCGATTCGAAGCTTAATATTGCTCTTGGCAAGGACATTACCGGCAATATTGTTTATGCTGACCTACAGAAAATGCCTCACTTACTTGTTGCAGGCACTACGGGTTCGGGTAAATCAATTTGCCTTAATACGATGATTATTAGCATTCTTTATAACGCAACTCCCGACGAGGTTAAGCTTATCCTAATTGACCCGAAGCAGGTTGAATTTACAAAATATAACGGTATTCCGCATCTTCTTGTTCCAGTTGTTTCCAACCCGAATAAGGCTTCGGGCGCTCTTGCTTGGGCGGTTACGGAAATGCTTAAGCGTTATAAAATATTTGCCGATAACGGGGTCCGTGATATAGCCGGTTATAACAGTATCTGTGAAGCCTCGGGGCTTGAGAGAATGTCCCAGGTAGTTATATTCATTGACGAATTTTCCGACCTTATGATGGCTGCACCGACAGAGGTTGAGGATTCCGTTTGCAGACTTGCTCAGATGGCGCGTGCCGCCGGAATGCACCTTGTAATTGCAACGCAACGTCCGTCGGTTGACGTTATTACCGGTGTTATTAAATCAAACATCCCGTCCCGTATTGCTCTTACGGTTAAGTCAAATGTTGAGTCAAGAATTATGCTTGATGAAGGAGGAGCCGAAAAGCTTCTCGGTAAGGGCGACCTGCTTTATAACCCGATAAGCGCCGTTAAGCCTATACGAGTTCAGGGCGCATTCGTTTCCGATAAGGAAGTTGAAGATGTAGTAGAGTTTATAAAGAAGCAGGGCGAATCCTCTTATGATGACGAGGTAATTCAGGAAATTGACCGTCAGGCTGCCGCCAAGGATAAGAAAAAGACGAGCGAGGTTGAGCAGGGCGATTCGGATGCCGATGAGATGCTTCCCAAAGCAATTGAGGTTGTTGTTGAAGCGCAGATGGCGTCTACTACTTTGCTCCAGAGAAAACTTAAGCTCGGCTATGCAAGAGCCGCAAGAATTGTTGATGAGCTTGAAGCGAGAAATATTGTCGGTCCGTATGAGGGCAGTAAGCCGAGAAAGGTACTTATTTCAAAGCAACAGTGGCTCGAGATGAACGCGTTATCAAGTGACAGTTCTGATTATTCTGCAGCTGCAGATGAAGCTGAAAATGAGGTTATATCCGAAAGCGAATCAAGCGGTAATAACATTTTCTGATTAAATGAATTTTTTTAAAAATCTTTCAAAGAAACAAAAGATAATATTGCTTGTTGCAGTCGGTTTGTTACTTGTTTTTTCGTTTGTAAAGACTTATTTTCCAAGCGTCGGCTTATCTTCGTGGAGAAGTAATATAAACGCTGTTTTCAACGGAAAGCCGAATGAAGCGCAGGATAAGGAATTAAGTGTTTATTACGTTGATGTCGGACAGGGCGACTGCACATTTATAAAAACACCCAAGGGTAATTTTCTTATTGATACAGGGACGAGCGCTATGGCGCAATGCACTGCCGAATACATTTTAAGTCAAAATGTTGATACGGTTGAGTATCTCGTAATTACTCATCCGCACGAAGACCATTTCGGCGGAGCGTCAAGAATACTTGATTTCATTGACGTTAAAAATATCATTATGCCCGATATTCCCGAAGAATATCTTCCCGAAGATGACGGATTTGATTATTTATTGAAAAGAATTAAAGACGGTAATATTCCTGTTTATGCCGCAAGGGCAGGGGACAAATATCAGCTTGGGGACGCCGTCTTTACAATTCTTTCTCCTATAAAGAACAACAGCGATATAAACGAAATGTCTGTTGTTATACGACTTGATTTCGGTGAGACCTCATTTTTGTTTATGGGCGACGCGGAAAAATCTGCTGAAAAAGTAATGATAAGAAAAAATGCCGATTTAAAATGTGACGTTTTAAAGGTCGGGCATCACGGCAGTTCAAAGGGTACAACCGATGAATTTCTTGAAAAGACCGAGCCTTTGGTCGCGGTTATTTCGTGCGGAATGAATAATGATTACGGCCATCCGGCGGAGGATTTGACGCGAAGACTAAAAAATCACTCGGTTTCTTTTGTCAGAACCGATATGAACGGAAATGTAATAATTGGAAGTGACGGCAAAAGGCTTTATTGCTGGTATGAAAAGGGCGAAAAATACTGATTTTTAAACATATTCGGCTTGCAATTATTCTGTAAGCTGAATTTTTATGAAAAAAATGAAAAAATCCTTGCATTATAAGTAAAAAGGTGATAAAATATCAAGGCATTTCACACGCAACGGCATTTTCTTGCTTAGCAGAGAAGTAAATTTTTCTTTTCAATGCGTCTCTGTTGCTTAGGACGTTAAACCGTTGCGGCGGAAAATAAGGAGGAAAAACAAATGTCAGTAGTATCAATGAAACAGCTGCTTGAGGCAGGCGTTCACTTCGGTCACCAGACAAGAAGATGGAACCCCAAAATGGCAGAGTACATCTTCACGGAGAGAAACGGTATTTATATTATCGATCTCCAGAAGACAGTAAAGAAGCTTGAAGAAGCGTATCTCTTTGTTCGTGATATTTCCGCAGAAGGCGGCGAAATCCTTTTCGTAGGAACAAAGAAGCAGGCTCAGGATTCCGTTAAGGAAGAGGCGGAGCGTTGCGAAATGCCTTTCGTTAATGCACGTTGGCTCGGCGGTATGCTCACAAACTTCAACACAATTAAGAACAGAGTTAAGAGACTCGGTCAGCTTAAGGCTATGTCCGAGGACGGTACATTCGATATGCTTCCGAAGAAGGAAGTTGCAAAGCTTGAGCTTGAAATCGAAAAGCTTGAAAAATTCCTTGGCGGTATTACACAGATGAAGAAGCAGCCTGCTGCTATGTTCATTGTTGACCCGAGGAAAGAAAGAATCGCTGTTGCAGAAGCAAAGAAGCTCGGTATCCCGATTGTTGCTATTGTTGATACAAACTGCGATCCCGATGAAATCGATTATGTTATCCCCGGTAACGATGACGCTATTCGCGCTGTTAAGCTTATTGCAGGCGCTATGGCTGATGCAGTTATTGAAGGCAGACAGGGTCAGACAGGCGCTGCTGCTGTTGAAGAAGCTTCCGAAGAGGAAACTGAGGAAGCCGCTGAATAATTTTTAAAATCAATAGCCCGTACTTACAGTGCGGGCATTATTTAAGAAAGGACTGTTATTATGAGTTTTACTGCTAAAGATGTTAAAGAACTTCGTGAAAAGACCGGCGTTGGCATGATGGACTGCAAAAAGGCACTCGAGGCTGCTGACGGCGATATGGATAAGGCAATTGACTTTTTGAGAGAAAAAGGTCTTGCTACTCAACAGAAAAAGGCTTCAAGAATTGCTGCTGAAGGCGTAGTTCTTACTTATACAAACGATTCAAAAGATGTTAATGTTGTTATCGAAGTTAACTCCGAGACTGACTTTGTCGGTAAGAATGAAAAGTTCCAGAGCTTCGTTAAGAAGGTTGCAAAGACGGTTGCTGATAAAAATCCTGCATCTGTTGAAGAGCTTCTTTCAGTTAATCTTGACGGAAGCGACAGAAGCGTTCAGGAAAACCTTCAGGATATGGTTCTTGCTATCGGTGAAAACCTTCAGATTCGCCGTTTTGAAAGGGTAGAGGGTCTCGCTGCATCTTATATCCACGCAGGCGGCGCAGTAGGCGTTCTTGTTCCTATTGATACAAATGCGGCTGATATTGACGAAGTACTTGTTATGGGTAAGAATATTGCAATGCAGGTTGCTGCTATGACTCCCGAATATCTTTCAAAGGACGATATTTCAGCAGACGAGCTTGCAAAGATGAAGAGCATTGCTGTTGAAAGCGCTCTTAATACTCCCCAGACACTTCCCGTTCCGATTCTTAAAGGACTTCTTGAAAAAGCTTGCAGCGAAAAGCGCTTCAGCGATGAAGATATCGCTATCTATGAGGAAAAGAAGAGTAATATGAAATTCCTTTTCAATTTCCTTTCGGAGGACGCTCCTGCAGTACTTTCGGAAATTGCAAATGAGGACAGAGACGAAATTACTGCAAATAAGATTTTTGTCGGCATGATAGAGGGCCGCGTTGCTAAACAGCTTAAGGAAATGTGCCTTCTTTCACAGGACTTTGTACGCGGTGACCTCTTCCAGGGGACTGTTGAAGGTTATGTTAAGGACGTTGCAAAGAAGCTTGGCGCTGATGTTAAGGTTAAGAGCTTTATCCGTTTTGCAAAGGGCGAAGGTCTCCAGAAGAGAGAGGATAACTTTGCTGCAGAAATCGCAAGTATGGTTAAATAATTATTTTTAAAAACTTTATGCGGCAAGGATTTTCTTGCCGCATTTTTTTGTCTTAAAAATCGGACTGTGATATCTTGTAAATAAAGACTATTTGTTATATAATCTAATAAACGCATTTTTATTCTCATATACTTTTTTGAGGTGGTTTAAATGCGTGAAAGAATTGGTATATTTGCTTTTTGCACTTATGCTTTATGTTTCTTTTCTTTTTTAATTATTATTTGCGGAAGAAATGAAAGAACTGTTACGTCGTCTGCTACGGTTAAAAACAATGAATTGATTATTGTTATTGACGCCGGACACGGTGGTTCCGACGGAGGTTCCGTTGCTCTTGACGGAACAAATGAAGCAGTGCTGAATCTTGAAATTTCAAAAAAGCTTGACGATATTTTATCCGTATTGGGATTTAATACGGTAATGACTCGAAGCGATGAAAACTCGTTAGGGGAGGCGAACTCCTCTATTCGTAATGAAAAGGTAACGGATATTCATAATAGAATGGATATTATGAACAGTTTTGAGAATTGCTTTTTTGTAAGCGTTCATCAAAATTATTATCAGGGAAGCTCTTCATGGGGAACGCAGGTTTTTTATTCGGGAAATAATGAACAAAGTGAGATATTGGCTTTTGATATTCAACAGAGCGTTGTTTCTCTTTTGCAAAATGAGAACAAACGACAAATAAAGAAATCGGGCTCGTCAATTTATTTACTTGATAAGGCTGTTAAACCGGCAGTGCTTGTTGAATGCGGATTTATTTCAAATGAAAATGATTTAAAAAATTTAAAGGATGAAATTTATCAAAAAGAATTATCATTTTGTGTAACAAACGGAATTATAGATTATCTGACGGAAAAGGGTGCTTATTATGGCTTCTAAAATTAAAAGCGTATTTGTATGTAACGAGTGCGGATATAAAAGTGCTAAATGGTACGGACAGTGTCCCGGATGCGGTGAATGGAACACTATGGAAGAAACTGTTGAAAATTCATCTACAACGGTTAAAAAGACATCAAATACTTTCAATAACAAAAGCAGAGTAGTAAATATAAATGATATTGCTTCCCAAACCGAACATAGATATAAAACGGGTATGAAGGAGCTTGACAGAGCGCTTGGCGGAGGTATTGTCAAGGGCTCGCTTGTACTTTTGAGCGGTGACCCGGGAATAGGAAAATCTACTTTACTTTTACAGATTTGCGAATCGCTCGGAAAAGAGCATACGATTCTTTATGTTTCAGGCGAGGAATCCGCCCATCAGATTAAGTTAAGGGCAAACAGGCTCGGCGTTTATTCGGACAATCTGTTTGTGCTTTGTGAGACTGACACGGAATATATATGTGAATATATTTCAACAGAAAAACCCGATATAGTAATGATAGACTCAATTCAGACAATGGTTATTTCGGAATTAAACTCTGCTCCGGGAAGCATTGTTCAGGTCAGAGAATGCACAAATCTTTATATGAGAACGGCAAAAAGTCTTAATATACCGACTTTTCTTGTCGGTCACGTCAACAAGGACGGAAATATTGCAGGCCCGAAGGTTCTTGAACATATTGTCGATACTGTTCTTT
>CAKZZS010000087.1 GCA_937884975.1 uncultured Clostridia bacterium
GCATTTATGGACCGTTCCGTTCTTGAGGGCGATCCGCACTGCATTATTGAAGCAATGGCTATCTGCGGTTACGCTATCGGCGCTACAAAGGGCTTTGTATACGTCCGCGCCGAGTACCCCATAGCGGTTGCCCGTCTCCAGCTTGCAATTAACCAAGCTCGCGAATACGGACTTTTAGGTAAAAATATCTTTGATTCGGGCTTTGATTTTGACCTTGAAATCAGACTCGGCGCAGGCGCATTCGTATGCGGCGAGGAAACAGCTCTTATGACATCAATTGAGGGTAACCGCGGCGAGCCGAAGCCCCGTCCTCCGTTCCCGGCTGTAAAGGGACTTTTCGGCAAACCCACCGTTGAAAACAACGTTGAAACCTTTGCAAACGTTGCCCAGATTATTCTTCACGGCGCTGAATGGTTTGCTTCAATGGGTACCGAGAAGAGCAAGGGCACAAAGGTATTTGCGCTCGGCGGTAAAATCAAGCATACGGGACTTGTTGAGGTTCCTATGGGAACAACGCTTCGCGAAATCATTTACGATATCGGCGGCGGTATCCCGAACGGTAAAAAGTTCAAGGCGGCGCAGACAGGCGGCCCCTCCGGCGGATGTATCCCGGCGTCTCTTATCGACACTAAAATCGACTACGACAACCTTACTGCTATAGGTTGTATGATGGGCTCGGGCGGACTTATCGTTATGGACGAGGACACCTGTATGGTCGATATCGCAAAATTCTTCCTTGAGTTCACGGTTGACGAGAGCTGCGGTAAATGTACTCCCTGCCGCGTAGGCACAAAGAGACTTTACGAAATGCTTGAAAAGATTACCTCGGGCAAGGGCACAATGGAAGACCTTGATAAGCTTGAAGAGCTTTGCTATTACATCAAGGCGAATTCAGCCTGCGGTCTCGGACAGACTGCTCCGAACCCCGTTCTTGCCACACTCAAGTTCTTCAAGGACGAGTATATTGCTCACGTTCAGGATAAGAAATGTCCTGCAGGCGTATGTAAGGAGCTTCTTACATATACTATTGATAAGGACAAGTGTATCGGCTGCGGACTTTGCGCGCGCAACTGCCCCGTAAACGCTATAAGCAAGACCGAATACATTGCCGAGGGTCATAAGCTTCCGTCCTATGAAATTGACGCGGCTAAATGTATTAAGTGCGGTGTATGTATGTCTAACTGTAAAAAGGCAAACGCCATCAGCAAAAAGTAAGAAAGGAGCCTTAGAATAATGGAAATGGTTAATTTAAAAATCAATGGCATGAGTGTCAGCGTTCCCAAGGGCTCAACTATTCTTGATGCTGCCCGTCAGACAGGAATTGAAATTCCCACGCTGTGCTATATGAAGAAAAAGAATGAAATCGGTGCCTGCCGTATTTGTATCGTTGAAGCAAACGAAGGCAGAGGTTTCAGACTCGTCACCTCCTGCGTATATCCCGTAAGCGAGGGTATGGAGGTGCTGACAAACAGTGATAAAATCCAGAAGGCAAGAAAGACAACGCTTGAACTCATCCTTTCCACTCACGATAAAAGCTGTCTTTCCTGCGTTCGTTCAACAAATTGCGAACTGCAGAAGCTTTGTAATGAATACGGCGTTGACCAGACCTCATATGAAGGCGCAAAGCCGCATTACGAAAAGGATTACAGCACTCCGCACCTTGTAAGGGATAACAACAAATGTATCCTTTGCCGCCGTTGCGTAGCCGCTTGTAAGGAGCAGTTTGTAAGCGTTATCGGCGCAAATGACCGCGGCTTTGATACCTCAATTGGACAGGCATTCGGTCTTTCGCTTGCTGATACACCCTGTATTTCCTGCGGTCAGTGTACTGTTGTTTGTCCGACAGGCGCTCTTACCGAAAGAGATGATACCGACAAGGTATGGGCTGCTCTTGCCGACCCGACAAAGCACGTTGTAGTTCAGACTGCTCCGTCAGTCCGCGCGCAGATAGGCGAATGCTTCGGTATGCCTATAGGTACAAACGTTGAGGGTAAAATGGTTGCAGGTCTTCGCAGACTCGGCTTCGATAAGGTCTTTGACACCGACTTCGGCGCTGACCTTACAATTGTTGAAGAGGCAAACGAGCTTGTCGAAAGAATCAAGAATGGCGGAACTCTGCCGATGATTACTTCCTGCTCGCCCGGTTGGGTTAAGTTCTGTGAGCTTTATTATCCCGATTTGCTTGCTCATTTGTCGAGCTGTAAATCACCCCAGCAGATGACAGGCGCTGTTATCAAGACCTACTATGCGGAAAAGATGGGCATTGACCCGAAGGACATTGTTTCCGTTTCAATTATGCCCTGTACTGCAAAGAAATTTGAAATCGGCAGAGAGGACCAGTCAGCAGCAGGCGTTCCCGATGTTGACGTTGCTCTTACAACAAGAGAAGCTGCAAGAATGCTTCAGAGACTCGGCGTTAAATTTGACGCTCTTCCCGATGAAGAATTTGACAGTCCTCTTGCAGACGACACGGGCGCTGCGGTAATCTTCGGCGCTACGGGCGGCGTTATGGAAGCGGCGGTAAGAACCGCAAACGCTTGGCTTAACGGCGCAACGGAAGCAATTGAGCTTGAAGCGGTTAGAGGTACGGATTCCATTAAGGAAGCTACCGTTAATCTTGCAGGTACTGACCTTAAGATAGCTGTTGCTTCAGGCGCAGCGGCTGCAAAAGAGGTTATGGATAAATTAGCGGCAGGCAACCCCGAGGGTTGGGGCTTTATTGAGATTATGGGATGCCCCGGAGGCTGTGTAAACGGCGGCGGTCAGCCCATTCAGCCTCAGTATATCCGTGACACGGTTGATATTAAGGCAGTAAGGGCAAAGGCTCTTTATGACCAGGATAAGGAAATGCCGCTTCGTATGAGCCACGAGAGTCCGCTCATTAAGAAGATTTACGAAGAGTGGTACACAGACGGCTTCGGCGGTCACAAAGCTCACCACGACTTGCATACTTCCTATGTTGCAAGAGAAAAATTCAAGAAATAAAATATTTTTTCGGAGGGTGTCATTGACACCCTCCTTTTTATTCAAAAAATCCTTGACAAAAAATTATCAAATGATATAATAAAACTGTTCCATTTGGAACAGTTTTGTTGTTTGGAGGGGACTTTTTGTTTGAGATAAAAAACTTTTTTTTACTGAATAATATTTCCCCGTCTGCCAAAACTGAAATTATAAATTCGTTTGACAGCTCAAAAACATATAAAAAAGGCGAAACCATCTATTCGGAATCGTCCTTTAAAAAGGCGATAGGGCTAATTCTCAGCGGCAGTGCGACCGCGTACGGTGAGAATGTACTTAAAAAAAGCTTTCGGGAAGGGGACACCTTCGGCGCGGCGGCTCTTTTCGGAAACGAAAAACCTTATATCAGCCGAATAATTGCCAAAACGGACTGCGAAATTCTTTTTGTTGACGAAAAACAATTACGCGAGCTGTTTATAAAATATCCCGAAATATCCGTAAACTATATTTCTTTTCTTTCCGAACGGGTAAGGCTTCTTAACCGAAAAATTTCGCTTTTTACCTGTAAGGGTGCGGCGGCAAAGCTTTTCCAATACCTGTTGGACAGTGCGGATGAAAACGGAATAATAAAAATTACCAATATGACCTCTCTTGCAAAACAGACCTCTCTGGGCAGGACCTCGCTTTACAGAGCGCTTGAGGAGCTTACGGAAAACGGATACGTTTCAAGAGACGGCAATTTAATTTATATAAAATAATTTTTTCATAAAGGAGTAAGAAAAAATGAAAAAAACATTAAGTATTTTACTTGCAGTGGCTTTGCTTCTTTCCTTTGCGGCTTGTACCGCAAAGCCTGTTGAAGACCAGTCCACAACAGAACCCACAACCCAGGCGGCAGTAAAGGTTGATATGAATATCTTTACTATAAGCGGACCTACGGGAATAGGTATGGCAAATATGATGGCTCTTTCCGAAGAGGAAGCTCTTGAAAACTACAACTTCACGGTTGTCACAACTCCCCAGGAGGTTGTTTCAAAGATTTCAACGGGCGAAGCCGATATTGCCGCAGTTCCGACAAATCTTGCCTCAACTCTTTACAAAAAGACTGAAAAGGGAATTAAAATTCTTGCCGTAAACACTCTCGGCGTTCTCAATGTTCTTAATTACAAGGGCGACGAAATAAAAACTCTTGCCGACCTTAAGGGCAGAACTGTTTACACAACGGGCAAGGGCTCAAATCCCGAGTATATTATCAATTATCTTCTTAAGGCTAACGAAATTGACCCTGAAAACGACGTAAAAATTGAGTATAAGGAGGAGGGCAGCGAGCTTGTTCCCGTATGGAATACGGATGAAACAGCGGTTATTATTGCTCCCCAGCCCGTTGCAACCTCAATTAAGCTCAATTACGAGGGCAGTGAAATTGCAATTGACCTTAACGACGAATGGGAGAAGATTTCCTCTGATTCGCAGTTAATGATGGGTTGCGTAATTGTACGCGACGCATTCTTAAAGGAAAATCCCGACGCAGTAGCCTCCTTCCTTGAGGATTACAAGCGCTCCGTAGACGCGGCAACGGCTGACGTTGAAAAGACAGCGCAGCTCTGCGAGGAAAAGGGAATTGTTCCGAAGGCTCCCCTTGCAAAGGCGGCTATACCGAACTGCAACCTTTGCTTTATCACGGGAGAGGAAATGAAAACAAATCTTACAGGCTATCTTAAGGTTTTATTTGAAGCAGACCCGACTTCAATAGGCGGCGAGCTTCCCGATGACGGTTTCTGGTATGTCCGCTAAAAAACAAAAGCCTGCCCTTGCGGCAGGCTCTGTTGCTTTTTGGCTGATTTTCTGGCATATTGCGGCAACAGTAATAAACAGAAAGCTTATACTTAAAATACCGCTTCCGCTTGAAACGTTTAAGGAGTTTATCGCTCTGTGCGGCAAAGCTTTCTTCTGGCAGACGGTAAGCGTGTCCGTGGTTCATATTCTTATCGGCTTTCTTTTAGGGGCGTTTCTCGGCATTCTTTTCGGACTGCTGAGTGAAAAATACTATTTGTTTCGCGTTTTTACCTCGCCTGTTCATCACCTTGTTAAAACCGTTCCCGTCGCTGCGCTTATTATTCTTGCGTGGCTGTGGATTCCCTCGTCGGTTCTGCCGTCATTTATCTCGTTTTTAATGGTTTTGCCGATAGTGTGGAGTCACACCTCGGCAGGCGTTGCGGCAATAGACGGAAAGCTTATTGAAATGGCTCAGGTTTATTCGCTCGAAAAAAAAGAAATTTTCCTTAAGGTGAAGCTGCCGCTCGTAAGTCCGTTTCTTCGCACGGGCTGTGTAACGGCGCTGTCAATTGCGTGGAAATCTGGTGTTGCGGCGGAGGTAATCTCTTCTCCGACCGGTTCTCTCGGCGCGCTTCTTAACGGCGCAAAGACGAGCATAAACTATACCCGGGTTTTTGCGGTGACGCTCACAGTGGTGCTTTTGAGCGTTGCATTTGAAAAAATACTTAAGCATTTATGGAAGGAGCAGAAAAGATGACCGAGCTTAAAAACGTCTGCTTCTCCTACGGTGAAAAGCGGATATTTGATAATTTCAGTTTAACGGTTAAAGACGGTGAAAGAATCTGCCTTTTCGGTCCCTCGGGCAGGGGAAAAACCACCTTGCTTCGGCTCATTATGGGGCTTGAAAAACCGCAAAGCGGAAAAATTTTTGTTTCTGGCAGTATTTCCGCGGTCTTTCAGGAGGACAGGCTTCTCCCGTTTAAAACGGTAAGCGAAAACATAAGCTTCATAACGGGTAAAACCGAAACGGATTCGGTCCTTGAAAAGCTTAATCTCATTGACGCAAAGGACGTTTATCCGTCGGCTTTAAGCGGCGGAATGGCGAGGCGCGCCTCCGTTGCAAGGGCGCTGTGCAAGGAAAGCGAAATTTATATTTTTGACGAGCCCTTTACGGGACTTGACAGGGAGAATATCCTTCGCGTTTCAAAGGCGATAAATGAATACACAAGCGGAAAAACTGTAATAGCCGTGCTTCATGAAAAGGATTACGCCGAGCTTCTTGACTGCAGACTTATTGAATTATAAATCCGCTTGAAAAGTCCCGGTTAAAGTGTTATACTCAATAGGTAATTGTCATCAGGGGAGACGGAAAAATGTCAACTGCTATTATTTACGCTACCGTTCACGGCTCGACCGAAAAGGCTGCAAAAATGCTTTGCGATAAGCTTCGGGACGCAAAGGTATTTGACATAAACCGCGACGCGTTTGATCTTGACGGGTTTGACACCGTCATTATCGGAAGCTATGTGCGGATGGGTATGTTTGACAAGACGATAAGAAAATTTGTGCTTAAGTTTTATCCCGTGCTGATGAAAAAGAAAACTGCGCTTTTTATGTGCTCGATTATGCCCGAAAATGAAGAAAAGTATTGGCATAATAACTATCCGCCGCAGCTTCTTGAAAAATCGTTGAAGGCTCATTTCGGCTGTGAGTTTGACAGGAAAAACTATCGCGGCTTTGAAAAAAGGGTTGCAAAATCCATTACAAAAAGAAACGACGAAAAGGGAATATATCCCGTCTACAGGATAAATGAAAAATCCATAATTCAATTCGGAAAGGACCTTGAGAATAATGGGCTATCTTGATAAAGTTCACCTTGTTAATTATTCAAGAAAAGAAGACTGGATGAACTCCATTTCTCATATGGCAGGCGGCGGCGCCTGCTTTGTTTATCTTGCTTTCTGCATTTACAGAGCTGTTACGCTTCACAGCTGGAAGGTGGGGTTGATAGGCTTCCTTTACTGCGTATGTATGCTGTTTATGTTCTCCTGCTCCGCAGTTTATCACGGACTGCGCCCGAATAAGGGCAAAAAGGTTATGAGAATGGTTGACCATTCAATGATTTTTCTTGCAATTGCCGGGACAATGACCCCGTATGCAGTGTTCGTGCTTCTGCCCATAAAGGCTTGGGTCGGCTGGACTATGCTCGGCGTTGCGTGGGGAGCGGTTGCAGTCGGAATTTCGCTTACAATGACGCTTTTTGAAAAAACAAAATGGCTTCAGATGGTGCTTTATATTGCCGTCGGCTGGTCAACGGTTCTTACCATTAAATATCTTTACGAATTTTTCCCCAGACCCGGACTCTGGCTGCTTCTCGCAGGCGGAATTGTTTACACGCTCGGAGCTGTTCTTTACGGTGTGGGCAAAAAGAAAAAGTATTTTCATTTTGTTTTCCACATTTTCATTGTAATTGCAAGCGTTCTTCATTTTCTTTCAATTTATATGTACGTTTTCCCGTTTAAAATTTAATTTCCAGTATTTACCTGAATTAAACACTCCGTTTCGGCAAATAATTAAATTGCACGAAAAGGAGTGTTTTTATATGAAAAAAATATTTGCAGTCTGCCTTGCGGCTTTTCTTGCGTTAACGCTCGCTTCCTGCGGCGAAAAAGAGGAAAACGGCACTACAGCCGAAAACAGAAACGGAGTTGTAGGTTCCGTCGCAAGCGAGGTATCAACCGATATTTCTTCAGCAGTGAGCGATATGTCAACGGATATCATTGACGACGCGAGCGAGCTTGACGAAGAAATGAGCGAAAAGGAAAGCAAAAAGGACGAGGAAAGAACAGACACAACGGACGAAATTACGACCGACTGATAAAAGGGGCAGTTCAAAGAACTGCTCTTTTTATTGTAATGACTTGAAAAAAATACATATATTTGGTAAAATAAAAAGGTATAAAAAAATCGGGTATAAAAAACCACCCGAAAGGAGATTTTTAAAATGCCTAAAACAAAAAAGAAGGGTAGCGGTCTTAACTATAAAAGAACGTTCCTTATCGGCTTCGGATTTATGGGCTGTATGCTTATGTGGAGTGTCTACAATTCATACGTTCCCGTAATTTTCAGAGCAAAGCTTACCGAAATCACAAACGGCGGCGAGGCGCTGCCCGGTATTCTTTCGGTTGCGCTTCTTGTAAACGCAATAATGACTATTGATAACATCTTCGGCGTTATCTTCCAGCCGTATTTCGGAAAACGAAGCGACAGAACCTATACAAAATGGGGTAAGAGAATGCCCTACATAATCATTTGTCTTCCCATCTGCGCTCTGTTCTTCAGCCTTATTCCCGTTGCGGCAACGCTTAAGGCAGGCGTACTTTCCATTGCGCTTATGATGGCGGTCATCATTTTCTTTAACTTTACGATGTCCGTATGGCGTTCGCCCGTTGTTTCGCTTATGCCCGATTTTACGCCCTCTCATCTTCAGTCAGACGCTAACGCTGTAATCAATATTATGGGCGGTATCGGTCAGATGATAGGCTTTGTTGTCGGTACAATTGCCACAACGCTTGTAGGTCTTCTCGGCTTTACTTCAATGCAGGCGGCTCTTAAGGCAAAGACAAATACTCTCGGCCAGATTCTTCAGACAAACGCAGACGGAAGCCCCGTTGTAAAGTATGCAACAGGCTTTAATCCCAACCTTGCCGAGTACAAGGAGCATGTTGAAAACTTTATCGCTTCCGGCAGAGATAAGCTCTATTTCAACGGCACTTCATTTTCAAGCTCCGGCGACAAGGCGCAGCTTGTTGCGGAGAAGGTTGCAAAGACTCCCGTCGAATATGTAAATTACACGCCCATCTTTGTTGTTGCGGCTGTTATTTCGGTTCTCTGCCTTGTAGTACTTGTTATCTTCTATAAGAGAAATAAGCAGTACGACCTTTCAAAGGACCTTGTTATTGAAAATAAAAACGGCGAAAAGACAAAGAAAATTAAAATTAAAGACCTTCCCATTTCAAAGGAAGAAAGAAGAAGCCTTCTCGTTATGCTTGCGGCGCTGTTCTTAATAAATAACGCTACGGAAGCCATTGTTCCGAACTTTACAAACTTTGCGCTTGACACGCTTAACGTCAAGCCTATCTATTCAACTCTTATGATGGCTGTATTTGCCGTTTCACTTGCCGCTTTCGGTATCCCTGCAGGCGCTATGGGAAGAAAGCTCGGCAGAAAGAAAACGATTATAATCGGTCTTTCGGTAATAGTCATAATGTTTATTATCTACCTTGCCGTTTCACAGTTCGTTACAAACAGAGCGTTTACTTGGGTTGTTCTCTGGATAGCTCTTGTTGTAGGCGGCGCGGCAGTCGGTTGCATTAACATTAACACTCTTCCGCTTGTTCTCGCTATCGGCGGTAGGGATTATGTCGGCACATTTACGGGCTACTATTATACGGCGACCTTCTCGGCTGCCATTACCGGCCCGATTCTTTGCGGCGGACTTATCGGTCTGTTCGGAGAGGATTACAACTATATGTTCCTTTTCTGCGCAATTATGTTTGCAATAGGTCTCGGCGTTATTACGCAGGTTAAGCACGGCGAATCCTCAAAGGATGAGGATACCTCGTGGATAGACGAAGCGGTTGAAAACGCGGACTGATAAACTGATAAATAATAAAACTCCCTTCTCAGTTGAGAGGGGAGTTTTGTTTAAGTATAATTTAACACACAGAATGCAGCTGAATCATACAGTTGCCCAAAAGCATTTCAAATGTAAAATCACAGCATTTACTGTCTGTTATTATTTTGTATAAGTAAAGAAGCTTTAATTGATGCAATATCATTTGCCATAGTTGCAAAGGTCATTGTTACCGATTGCGATATAACACTTAATAATATTCCAACAAGCACTATTGCTAATCCGATTACAATACCTAAAAAATCTCCGATTGCAAATCCTGCGGCAATACCGCCTGCAAGAGAGGCTAATATTCCGATTACAAGCATAACATAACAAACCGATTTTATGATATTCGCCCAATTGTTTTTGACTTCTGTATTGTTTGTGTAGTTTTGGTTTATATAAACAGTTTCTTCAGAATTTTGGATTATCCCATCTTTGTTTATATTTTGCTCCACACTGATTCCGGCGGCTCTTTTTGACTCTCTGACAGCACATTCTCCGCACAACAATCTTCCGTACCATCTGTAGCCTTCTCCGTAATCAATTTTTTTACCACAAATCTCACATGACTTCATAGCATATTCCTCTTTTCTTGATGGATTCTTTAACAGTATAGTCTAAATTTCGACTATTGTCAAGAAAGCGACTGCATTTTACTATTATTTTGGTGATAGTAATGATTAGTTATGCGCCGTTTTGGGATACGCTGAAAAAAAGCGGAGAAAGTACATACACGCTTATACAAAAGCACAGTATAAGTAGCTCAACTATTGATCGGTTAAGAAATAATAAAGGTATATCAACTCAAACGATAGATGACTTATGCAGAATTCTAAAGTGCAGGGTTGAAGATATTTTGTTATACATCGAATAACAGGCGGCAATGCTAAACACATTGCCGCTCTTTATATAATGCGAAAGGGCAAACGGTTATTCTCCGGGATTTCTCCGCCGTTTGTCCGTTTTTTCGCTTGTTGTCCCTTTAACATTGTATGCTTGTCAGGAAAAAGGTGCTAATATTTATGCTATTGCCTTTTTAAATGAATAACAGTATAATAAATTTATTATTTTTGCGGATGTGATTTATATGACAAAGAAGGAAAGAGCTTTAAAATGCGTTGAAATACTTAAGGGCGTTTACCCCGACGCGCTTTGCTCGCTTGAATATGAAAACCCGTTTGAATTGCTCATTGCGACAAGGCTTTCGGCTCAATGTACGGACGCAAGGGTTAATCTTGTAACGCCCGAGCTTTTTTCGACGTACAAAACCCTTGACGACTACGCAAATGCGGATGTTAGGGATATTGAAAGAATAATTCATTCCTGCGGCTTTTACCACGGTAAGGCAAGGGATATAATTGCAATTGCAACAAAAATCCGTGACGAATTCGGCGGAAGGGTGCCGGATACAATTGAGGAGCTGACTTCGCTTCAGGGAGTCGGCAGAAAGACTGCGAACCTTATTGTCGGCGACGTTTATAAAAAGCCTGCTGTGGTTACGGATACCCATTTAATAAGAATTACGAACCGCATAGGACTTGCCGATACGAAGGACCCGTACAAGCTTGAAATTGCGCTTAAAAAGATACTTCCGCCCGAGGAAAGCAATAATTTCTGCCACCGAATTGTGCTTTTCGGCAGAGATACCTGCTCGGCAAGAAAACCGAAGTGCGACGTTTGTCCTTTGAGCGAGGTATGTAAAAAAATAATGTAGAATTTCGTCACTTTGGCTATTTAAAAGAGCATTATTCTGTGATAAAATAAATTTCCTTACTCTTTTGAAAAGGTGAAATTATGTATAAGCTTAATCCTGCCGCTTACGGTTCGGTTTTTGTGTTGCCGGACGCGGTAGTTGACAATTATATATTTTTAGCCTCGGAGCTTCAGCTCAAGGTGCTTTTGCTTATTGCCAAAAACGGCATTGAGGACAAGAGCGCCAAGGGCCTTGCGTCTCTTTTAAAAAAGAATGAGGACGATGTTAAGGACGCGCTCGATTTCTGGGTAAACGAGGGAATTATTATTGCTGACGGAGAAGAGCCAAAGAGCGTAAAAGAGATTAAAAAGCCTGCTGCTACCGAAACCGAAGAAAAAAAGGAATTTGCGTCAATTCCTATGATTAAACCCACTATGGAGCAGGTGATTGCCCGTGACAGAGAGGACAGTGAAATCCACTGCCTTTTCAATGAAGCGCAGGAAATACTCGGGCGAACTATAGGCTGGGACGGTCAGGCAAGGCTTCTTATGGTTCACGATTATTACGGGCTTCCCGTTGACGTCATTCTTATAATGCTTTCTTTTCTTAAAGGCGTCGGTAAATCCTCCTCTGCGGATATCACCAATACCGCAAAAATCTGGGCGGAAAACGACATTGTGACCCATGAGGCGGCAAACAGATATATTGACAGTTATAATTCGTCAAACGAGGTTTATCAGCAGCTTAAAAAGCAATTCGGATTAGGTCACGAAAGACCGTCCTCAAAACAGGCAAAGCTCATTTCCGACTGGCTTGAAGCAGGCATTTCCCAAGCACTCATTATTAAGGCGTATGATGAGATGGTTGAGCACACACAAAAGCCCAGCTTTGCGTATGTAAATAAAATATTGCTCGGTTGGAAGGAAAAGGGATATAAAACAACCGACGACGTTGAACAAGCGCAGAAAGAAAAGAATAAGACAAGTGAAAAAAAGAGTAAAAAACCGACCTACGATATAGAACAGGTTAAGAAAAGGAATAAAAGCAAAAGACTTAAATACGAAAAGAAGGTGAAGGACTGATGGCATACGGTATAAGAACGCTTGAAAAGGCGAGAGCCATCCTTGAACAACGGCGCAACGCCGCCGAACAGCTGGCTTCCGCGCGGCACAGGGAGGTTATAAAAAAATGCCCTGAAATCGGCGTTGTTGAAAATGAAATTGCGTCTGCCGGTCTTGATATAATCAAGTCTCTCGGAATGAACAGCGAGCAAGCAAAAAAGTATATTGACCTTCTTGCCCAAAAGAATATCGCCTCGCAGGAAAAGAAAGCTGCTCTCCTTAAAGAAAACGGCTTTGAAAAAGACTATCTTGAAATACCCTTTACCTGTAAAAAATGCGAGGACACCGGCTTTTATGAGGGAAAATTCTGTTCGTGTCATCTTAAAATACTTGAACAGATTACGTCTGACGAGCTTTCAAAATCCTCAAGGCTCAACCTTTCTTCCTTTGACACCTTTTCGCTCGATTATTACACCGATCCCGAGGAAAGGGAATTGATGAGGGATGTTTTTGAATTCTGTAAGGATTATGCGGACGATTTTTCGACCGAGTCCGACAGCCTCTATTTTCACGGCGGAGTAGGGCTTGGTAAAACCCATCTTTCGCTTGCCATTGCAAACGAGGCGATTAAAAAGGGTTATACGGTTGTTTATAATTCCGCCCAGAATCTGCTTTCAAAAATTGAGCGCGAAAAGTTCGGCAGAAGTAACGAACCCGAGGGAACAACGGAGGAAATACTCTTTGACTGCGATTTGCTGATTATTGACGACCTCGGCGTTGAGTTTTCAACCTCGTTTACCGTCACCGCTATCTACAACGTTATAAACACCAGACTTTGCGAGGGTAAGCCGACCATAATCAGCTCAAATCTTGATTTCAATGAAATTGAAAAAAGATATGAGCAGCGCCTGACCTCAAGAATAATGGGAAGCTACCGCGAAATCGAATTTTACGGCGAGGATATAAGACAGAAAAAAGCGGAGGAATAACCTTAATTTTTCAGCGTATGCGTTAAAACGTATACGCTGTTTTTGCGCGTAAAACGGCGTCTATTGTGAAAACTGTTCAAAATATCGGTTCGGGAAATAAATTATTAGTTGAATAAAGAAAAAATTAAAAAATCAATGGAAATATTGATTTGTTTCTGTTATAATGATTAGTGGTTCAGTTTTGGTTTTTACAAAACTGCAAAAGACGTTAATATTTTTTTGGAGGTTATAAAAATGAGCCACAAGTACGTTTATTTGTTCTCAGAAGGCAACGCTAATATGCGTGAGCTCCTCGGCGGTAAGGGTGCAAACCTTGCAGAGATGACCAATATCGGTCTTCCCGTTCCGCAGGGCTTCACTATCAGCACAGAGGCTTGCACAAGATACTATGATGACGGCAGAAAAATTGCTGACGACATTATGGAGCAGATTGATGAGCATATCATCAAGATGGAAGAAATCACAGGCAAAAAGTTCGGCGATAAGGAGAATCCGCTTCTCGTATCCGTCCGTTCAGGCGCTCGCGCTTCAATGCCCGGTATGATGGACACCATCCTCAACCTCGGTCTTAATGAGGACGTTGTTGCAGTTATGGCTGAAAAGTCAAACAACCCCCGTTGGGCTTGGGACTGCTACAGAAGATTTATCCAGATGTATTCCGACGTTGTTATGGAAGTCGGCAAGAAGTATTTTGAACAGCTTATCGACCAGATGAAAGACGCTCGCGGCGTTAAGCAGGACGTTGAGCTTACGGCTGATGACCTTAAAGAGCTTGCTTCCCAGTTTAAGGCTGAGTACAAGTCAAAGATAGGTAAGGATTTCCCGACTGATCCCAAGGAGCAGCTCAAGGGCGCTATCGAGGCAGTTTTCCGTTCATGGGATAACCCGAGAGCTAACGTTTACCGCCGTGATAACGATATCCCGTATTCATGGGGTACTGCTGTAAACGTACAGATGATGGCATTCGGTAATATGGGTGATGACTGCGGTACAGGCGTTGCATTTACCCGTGACCCTGCTACAGGCGAAAAGAAGCTTATGGGCGAGTTCCTCACAAACGCACAGGGCGAGGACGTTGTTGCAGGCGTTCGTACTCCCATGCCGATAGCTGAAATGGCTGACAAATTCCCCCAGGCTTATTCAGATTTCATCAGAGTTTGCGATATTCTTGAAAAGCATTATCACGATATGCAGGATATGGAATTCACCGTTGAAAAGGGCAAGCTCTATATGCTTCAGTGCCGTAACGGTAAGAGAACGGCTCCTGCAGCTCTTCAGATAGCCTGCGACCTCGTTGACGAAGGCATGAAGACTGAGGAAGAAGCAGTTCTTATGATAGATCCCAGAAACCTTGATACTCTTCTTCATCCGCAGTTCGATGCTAAAGCACTTAAGGCTGCTACTCCCATGGGCAAGGGCCTCGGCGCTTCACCCGGCGCAGCTTGCGGTAAGATCGTTTTCACTGCTGACGATGCAGCGGAGTGGAACGAAAGAGGCGAAAAGGTTGTTCTTGTTCGTCTTGAGACTTCACCCGAGGATATTACGGGTATGAAGGCTTCACAGGGTATCCTCACGGTTCGCGGCGGTATGACTTCTCACGCTGCAGTTGTTGCGCGCGGTATGGGTACTTGCTGCGTATCCGGTTGTGGCGATATCAAGATGGATGAAGAAAACAAGAAGTTTGACCTCGGCGGCAAGACATTCCACGAGGGCGACTATATTTCAATTGACGGCTCAACAGGTAACATCTATGACGGTATTATTCCTACAGTTGAGGCTTCCGTAACAGGTAACTTCGGCAGAGTTATGGCTTGGGCTGATAAGTACAGAACACTTAAGGTTCGTACAAATGCAGACACACCGGCAGACGCTAAAAAGGCCCGTGAGCTCGGCGCAGAGGGTATCGGTCTTTGCCGTACGGAGCACATGTTCTTCGAGCCTGAAAGAATCGGCGCTTTCCGTGAGATGATTTGCGCTGAAACAGTTGAAGAGAGAGAAGCTGCTCTTGAGAAGATTCTTCCCTATCAGCAGGGCGATTTTGAAAAGCTCTATGAAGCTCTTGAAGGCTGCCCGGTAACAATTCGTTTCCTTGATCCGCCTCTCCATGAGTTTGTTCCCACTGAAGAAGCTGACATCAAGGCTCTTGCAGACGCACAGGGCAAGACAGTTGAATATATCAAGCAGGTTATCGCTGACCTCCACGAGTTCAACCCCATGATGGGTCACCGCGGCTGCCGTCTTACGGTAACTTATCCCGAAATCGCGAAGATGCAGACAAAGGCTGTTATCCGCGCTGCTATCAACGTAAAGAAGGCTCATCCCGACTGGGCAATTGTTCCCGAGATTATGATTCCTCTCGTAGGCGAGGTTAAAGAGCTTAAGTACGTTAAGGATGTTGTTGTTGCAACTGCTGACGCTGAAATCGCTTCTGCCGGCAGCGACCTTAAGTATGAGGTCGGCACAATGATCGAGATTCCGAGAGCTGCTCTTACAGCTGACGAAATCGCGAAGGAAGCTGAGTTCTTCTGCTTCGGTACTAACGACCTTACACAGATGACTTACGGCTTCAGCCGTGACGACGCAGGTAAGTTCCTTGGCGCTTACTATGACAAGAAGATCTTTGAAAACGATCCGTTTGCAAAGCTTGACCAGACAGGCGTTGGCAAGCTTATGGAAATGGCAGTTGAAATGGGCAAGAAGGTTCGTCCCGAAATGCACTGCGGTATCTGCGGTGAGCACGGCGGCGACCCCGTATCCGTTGAGTTTTGCCACAAGATCGGTCTTGACTATGTTTCCTGCTCGCCGTTCCGCGTACCGATCGCACGTCTCGCAGCAGCACAGGCAGCTATCAAGGACGAGAAATAATTTAATAACAAAAGAATTGAGGCTTCCCGAAAGGGAAGCCTTTTTTGTAAAAGTATTTATGTATTCTATAATTTTGTTATCCTCGTATAGGAATAACTAATGCTCTGTTTAAGTCGATGATATCACCATCACCGAATTCTTTGATACGGACATATTTAAAAATCTTGAACAGAAAATAGAATAAGGGACTGCATAGCAGTCCTTTTTTCTTTTTACGGATTTGCCTTTATAAAACCTATACCTGCAGTAACCAGCGACATATCTGTTTGCTATTCGGGGAATGTTGTGATACAACAAATTCGACAAATTTGGATTTATAGAGATGACATAACAAAGGCAAGGAATGAAATCATTCCTTGCCTTTAAAAATATGCATTGATTATTTAATTGATTTGCCGAGCTCGTATGCTTCTGATACTTCCTGTTTATCCTTCGTATCACCGGGTTGGGTTACATGTCCGCAAAGGATTTTGCCAAGGCTTTTCCAGCCAATGTGTTTTTCCAAATGGTCATACCAGTGCTCGCTTTCCTCAAAGCCTGCGCCCTCGGCAGCCATAATCAAAACGCTTGCCTTTTTCGGATTGCGATAGTTTTCGTCACATTCGGCAATCGCAAACAAACGGTCAAACGCATTTTTCAAAAAGCCTGAAATAAACCAGTAGTAAAGCGGAGACGCCAGCACTACAACGTCAGCCTCTTTGTAAAGCGGATAGATTTTTTCCATATCGTCACGCTGACTGCACGGGTGGTCAGCGTCCTTGCCGCCTCTCCAACAGCCGATACAGCCGTTGATTTTCATTTGCGCTAAATGAAATTCGGTTACCTTGTTTCCCGCTTCCTGGGCGCCCTTTTTGAAGGCTGCAGTTAATGCAGAGGTGTTGCCGTTTTTTCTCGGACTTCCGTTTAATATGATAATATTCTTCGCCATAATGCTATTTCTCCTTTATTAAAGCTCCATAGTAAAATCTTCAATTTTTCTGAAAACATTGTGCCAAGGCGCATAGGGTACGTTGTCGTCTGACGCATAACCAACGGGCAAAAGGCATATCGGCTTGATATAATGAGGCAAGTCAAAAGCCTTTGCCACAGCGTTTACCTCAAACAGCCTTACCCATACAGAGCCTATTCCAAGCTCCCACGCTTCGAGCATCATATGCGTGCAGACAATACTGCAATCCATTTCGCCGCAGCTATAACCGGGTTCCGTCTGGCTTTTCCAGGTGCGCCTTTCGTCGCTGCAAATAAGGAACACTAATGGCGCGCCGTAGATACAACGGCATAAGCCGTTAATCTTTGCCAAAGCCGCGTCGCTTTTGAGCACATAAATCATCTGCGGCTGATAATTGACCGCTGTGGGTGCCAACTGCGCCGCCTTCAGAATCAGGTCAATTTTTTCCTGTTCAATCGGCTTATCTGAAAAGGAGCGAACAGAATATCTTTGAGAAGCAAGCTCCATAAAGTCCATAGTGCTTCCTCCAACGATTATTGATACTGGTGGAATACTTTAGCAATGATTTTCCACTCGCCGTCCTCTTTGATAAGACTGTGAAAATCGGTAAAGGAAAGACCGTGCCAATCCTCTAAGGTTACACGGGCAACTGCTGCTGTTCCCTCAATGCTTAATACATCAACTCTTGCCTTTGTATCAGGGGCTGGACCGAAGGCATCTACTGCACCGTAGAGCGCTTCAATAGAGCCGTTGTAGTATTCGCCGTTCAGATAGCCGTACATTAAAGCGTTTTCGGTAAATGCGCTCTTCATAATATCGCTCTTGCCTTCCTTGCAGGAATCAGTGTACTTCTTAACGGTTTCAAGCACTGCCTCATAATCGGATACTTTAATTTTTTCCATAGTAATAACTCCTTAATAATAAATTGCTAATTGACATTTCTGCCGTTTGCAAATATAATTATAGCAGAAGTTATATAAATCGCAAGAACGCACTTTTTTGTGATATACTATCAAAAAGTATAGTTAGGAGGATTTCCCTTGAATGTTGAAAAGATAAAAACCTACAACTGCCCCGTGGAAGCGGCGATGGACGTTATCGGCGGAAAGTATAAAGCAATCATAGTATATGAATTGATTGGCAAAACCTTAAGGTATAACGAAATACAGAAGCTCGTACCGCAGGCAACGCCGAGAATGCTCAGCAAGCAATTAAAAGAGCTTGAGGCAGACGGCGTGATTAATCGTGTGTTATACCCTGTTGTTCCGCCAAGAACGGAGTATTCCCTTACGGAACTCGGCAATACGATTGTGCCGATTGTAGAAGCCCTGTGCAGTTGGGGTGAATCCTATTTCAAGCTTGCAGGCGTACCAAATCCTTGTGATTAGCTTTTAGGTATACGCAACAGTGATTAAATATATTTATTGAAACAGACAAACCGGGATTTACGGAGGTTGCGCATGGAAATCAAAGAATATAAAGAATATAGAGAAGATGAAATCCTGCGGCTGTATACAGAAGTAGGTTGGACGGCATATACAGATAATATGGCAGTTCTTCGGCAGGGATATGAACATTCATTATTAGTATTGTCAGCATATGAAAATAATGAATTGCTTGGAATAATAAGGGTAGTTGGCGATGGCTCTACTATTGTGCTTATCCAGGACATCCTTGTTTTTCCCGAAAAGCAACGGCAAGGCGTTGGAACTGCTCTCATGCATGCCGTTCTTAACCGATACGCAGATGTTCGGCAAATTCAATTAGTAACTGACAACACTCCCAAAACAGTAGCCTTTTATAAATCATTAGGATTCTCGGAGTTTTCAGAAATAGGGTGCTGTGGATTTATGAGAAGCTGACAAATTCCGATTTTGGTCAGTGATGTTTTGTTACAATGTGCTGATGTGAGTGAAAGTGTCGTGACTTTTGCGATACAATAAGTTAGCATAGTATTGCAAGGAGGTGCGGACACTATGTTTGGCGACAAACTGAAAAAACTACGCACAGATAATAATTTAACTCAGGAAGAACTGGCAGAAAAAATAATGGTAACAAGAACGGCTGTTTCAAAATGGGAAACGAACAAGGGATACCCAAGCATTGACAGCTTAAAGGAATTATCGAATTTGTTCGGTATAAGCATTGATGAACTGATATCAGATGATGATATTCAAAGCAAACGATTACTGGATGAAGCAAAAAGCCGAAAATTTTATTTTAGCGCAATCGTATTTTTAGGGGTTGCTACCGTTTCAGCATTGATTTCATATTTTATGAAGCTGCCTTATCTTAAGTTCGTCAGTGCAGTAGGCGTTATAGAATATCTTGTAATGGCTTATTTTGCAAAGCCTAAATACAAGCGATTAGACGCAAGGAAGGTAATTGTGCCGTATATAATTTCACGCCTGATTATTCTTGCTGTTATAATCATTGTAATGGTATCGGCGTTTGTTAATAATTGATTTGTAAAACATACAAGTCGGGTTTCGAATAATCAATAATTGACACAAAAGAATTCTTTTTGTATAATTATAAATAATTAAAAACAGGCGCCCGTTGCTACCGAGTAGCGGGAACAACGTCATTTCTTTACCGTTAGGTCTTAGCAGGTAAGGAAATGGCGTGTTTTATTTACGGAGGTTTCTTATGAAGTGGGTTTATCTTGCCATGGCAGGGATTTTAGAAATCACATGGGCTGTTGCTATGAAAAAGTCCGATGGCTTTACGGTCATCGTTCCGTCAATCATTACAGGTGTGGGGTATATTGCAAGTGCGGTTTTTCTTTCACTTGCACTGAAACAGCTGCCGTTAGGAACGGCTTATGCAATATGGACAGGAATGGGCATTGTCGGTACAGCAGTATTAGGTGTTCTTGTTTTTCACGAAAAACTATCGACTCCGCAGGTTATTTGTGTTATTCTAATTGTAATAGGCATAATTGGACTAAAACTATTATCAAAAGAATAATGCAGTAAGAAAAAACAGACAGATTCTGATTTACAGAGGGATTATAATGATAAAATTATTAGGACAGGGAAATGATTTATATACCGAAGATGGAAAAATTACAAAAACAGGTTATCTTGTCCTGCTTGCCTCTTCTGTTTTCGGTTTATTATGTTTCTTTATGGGACAGTCTTTTTACAAAAAGGCATTGAAAAAAGAGCATCCGGACAAAGCTTGATTTGTCAGAAATGTAATTGTTTTACGAGGAAGAAAATGAAACTTAAAGAGGGAATCGGCTGGAAAGCCGCATATAACGAAGAAAAGAATATTTACGGCGCCGAGGTTGTATTTCAGGGCTCGTGGGATTTGTTCGAGATATCCGCAGATATTTTTAACAAGCTGAAAAGCAATATGGAAAGCGGTAAAGCCGAAGAAATGATAAAGACGGGCAGGCGTCTTTATTCACATGTGAACGACCAATGTTCACCGCCTTATACAGTCATTCTTGACGAGGATTATGCCGATTATTGCCCGTGGATGGCGGACAGCAAACCGATAGGCAAAAAGTGGAGCAAGGAACTGACCGACGCCGCAGTTGAACTGCTCGACTCCCAAAAAGAAAACCGCAAAAAAGGAAGACGAAAAAGCAAAAAAACCGACTCTAAACAGGAAATAGAATAAAATACTAAAGCCCCTGATTAACAGGGGCTTTATCTTTTACAGATTAAGTAATTCTTTTTTCTTTTCGTCGAATTCATCTTGAGTGATAATTCTGAGGTCAAGCAACTCTTTGTATTTTTTAACCTCTTCAATCGGATCGACTTTTTCTTCTTTTTCTGTTTTCTTCCCTATCTTTGAGAAAACACCCGATGCTTTATCACCGATGGATTTAAGGCCGCTTGAAATTTTTTCTTTTATTTCATCAGTTTTTGAGTGTTCGGATTCTATTACGATTTCACCGTTTGCCATTTTCTCCATTGTCTCTATGTCTGCTTGCAATTCTTCATCACTGTAATCAAATGTTGATTTATCAAATGCTTCATAAAGTCTTTTAGCCATAGGCATCATAGAGGCAAAGTTTAACGAGCCTGAAATGACACCGCCTATAATCGGAACTGCCTTTGAAACACCCTGCGCGACAGTTGTTTTAGTAACTTTTACTCCTACCGCTTTACCAATTTGTTTAACTATGGGATACCAAAAGGTTTTTGTTAATGCTTTTTGAGGAAGTTTCTTGAGTGTTGTTTTGGCAATTTGAGTTGAGAGAACTCTAACACCCGAAACAGCACCTGATACACCGAACATAACACCGCAGTACATTATGAGTTGAGATTTGATTCTTTCATCATCAACCTGTCCATCAACCCATAAATCCTGTGCTCCGAACAGATATGATAATTCTTGAGCCAGACGAAGTGCCATACCAAAGAATTGAGCCACATCGGCAGGAATTGTTGCTGCCATAGCTAGTCCACCGGGGATTCCGGCTACAAATGAAGCAATTGAAGATTCGCTGGTTCTTTTAATAATCAGTTTATTGGCAATTGTTTCAATTTCTTCTTGAGAGATACCGGCTGTAACCGGACCAAAGTCAACAACATCCTGAATGTTCTTTCCGGATGATGCAAAGGTTTCTGCGAGAAACTCATTTCTATTAACCTTTACAAGCGGAAGTTTTACCGCAGAAGATATAATATCTTCAAGCAGAATATCTTTAGACAATTCTTTTGTGTTATCCATTTTATCAATCCTTTCGAGAATAGTATTGCACTATAATATCTGTATTTTTTGCGAATTAGTAATAACAAAATTATTATATACTGCCAAATCAATGTGGTCAATTAGAGTATTCCTTAATCGCTTCGCTTATAAACTCAGCTGTGCCGTCGGCATGCTTGTCAATATTATTCTTGAATCTTTCGTCGTTCACATACATCTGCCCGAGACCTGAAAGGATTTCATCGGTGCAGGTGTAATAGTTCTCGGTGATATAATCCTGTAGCTTTTTGACAAGCGCCTTCGCTTCAGCCGAATCGGACGAAAAGCCGTTCTTCATACAATCGGCAAACTCACCTAAAATATCGTCAAGACCTGCATTAATTTCACCGAATTTCTCTTTGGAATAACCCTTGACCTTTTCGGCATATTCGCTATACGCCTCGGTCTTTCCCCATTTTTCTTTTACTTCTTTTTCAATATTCATAAGCTCACCTTTTTTATTTATTAATTACCTTCAGAATTGTATCAACTGTTATTTTCCACTGCTCCTTGGCGGTAATTGTTGCGCTTCCGTCGCCGTCCTGCGCGCCGTATGAGCCGAACTGTGCGTGATTTCCTCCGTGGATTACCGTTTCAGAATAATCGGACGGAACGAGCGCAAAGCTGTCTTCAAGCTTTTCACGGTTGAGAACCTCATCATTTTCACCGAAGATAAATACCACGGGGAACGAGGCATTTGTCAGGTCCGCTGTCGGATAAGCCGCAAGCAGAAATAACCCTGAATAATCTTCAATATGCTCTGCCGAATAATTTGCTATCATCGCGCCTCCGAGAGAATGTCCCGCAAGATAGTAATGAGTGTAACTGTATTCATCACAGATGCCGTCTGCCTTTGACAAACCGAGAAAAGCAAGTTTCATTGGCATACGAATCAAAAAGCAGTCAATGCCTTGATTTGCAAGTGAATTGAGAATCGGTGCATAAGCCGTTTCCTCAACCTTTGCTCCGGGATAGAAAATCAGCGCATTTTCAGTTCCCGGACCGTCAAAGAAGTAACCGTCTTTAATTTGTATTACATCAACATCAGCATCAGCATCAGCATTGTCGGTCATGTATTCGTCAATGTCAACTGCGCGGTAATAATCATTTGCATAAAGTGCCACCGCCATTATCAAAACGGTACATAAAACCATAAGCACTAAAATTGCCTTAGCCCATTTCTTCATATTCATCCTTCTTTCTTTCGGTATTATACTATATTCAGACAGATTATTAAAGTGCAAGTTTTCATCAGTACCGAGTGTAATATTATTATTTCAAGCCTTACGGCGCAACTAATAACAAACTTTAAAACCGCACTTTGTCAGAATAATGAATAAAAATGCAACATTTTTCGGCTTTTATCCGTCATATAAGTAGACGCGTCAAAGAGGAGGGCATCCATTGGAAAAGGAAGTATTTACAAAAATATACACCGCACAGTTTCGGTTTGTCTGGAATATATGTCTTACACTATTGAATAATCCTGCGGATACAGAAGATGCAGTACAAGAGACCTTCCTGCGATTGCTCAAACAGGATGATGAAATCAGCTCAGCGGAACATTTGAGAGCTTGGTTAACCGTAACGGCTCGAAATGTGTGCCGTGACGAACTGCGTCGCTTCAGGCGCAAAGAGCTCCCTTTGGATTCTGCAAATGAATCCGCGGTGACGCAGCCTGAGCTTGATGAGACATTGACAGCAGTCCGAAAACTGCCTGAGAAATACCGACTTCCAATTTATCTATTCTATTATGAAGAGCTTTCAACCGCACAAATTGCGAAGATACTAAAGCGCAGGGAATCAACAGTACGCAGTGACCTTCGCCGAGGGCGGGAGAAGCTCAAAAAAATGCTTGGAGGTAACAAAAATGAATGAAAGAATAAAGAAAGCATACAACAGCGCTTCTCCCGACCAAACCGCGGAAGTACGCATATATGAAAAAATTGTGAGTCGCTCTGCGGCTGCAAAAACTAACTTCGGTCGCGCGGTTTCTCGCAAAAGTATTGTGGTTGCGGCGGCAGTAATATCTATTGTTGCTTTAATGATTACAACAGGTTATGCGGCTTTTAAGCATTGGACTTTGCCTGAACCGACTACCTTTGAACTTGGGGACAATGGCTATTATCAGGAAAAAGAGAGAAATGAATACAATTATTCTCAACCTGATAATACCACAACGGCGAATAGCAACGAGGAAACGGATAACAATGTCGAAACTCTTGACGACAAGGCATTTATCCAAAAGAGCTTGGAAATTCTTAAAAAGGTCGGAATGCTTGACGTTGATCCTGACAAATTGACTGTTACCCGACAGGATAATCTCTTCTTCGGGCAGGAAGAAGCCGAGGTGTCATTTGAACAGGACAGTATTGACACATCTGTTAAATTCAACGCCAAAACGGGCAGATTTCTCGGAATGGACGGTATTGACTGGCAGTTAGACGGAACAGCAGCATGCAATTCGGACTCTGAAGCCGAAGCATTGGCACGTCGATTTTATGAAAATCTTCCCGTAGAGCAGGGTTATACTTTGACTCATCTGGAAAAATATGATAATCAATATTGGAGTTATGATTTTTGCCGTGAGGTAGAGCCGAGAATATATAACCAATATGAAATGGTACGAATAGCTATAAATCCCGTGTCAGGTCGCTTGACAGGATGTAATGTGTTCTATGTTCCGTTGCTCGACGACCATGAGCAAGGACAGCAGAAAATCACACAGGAGGAAGCTGACCAAATCGTTCAAAGCAAACTGAATGTAATTGACGGTATGTCGCTTGAAAAGGCGGAAGTAGTAATCGGACTTCCGAATTGGAACTATACGGAATATCCTGCTAATTCAAATCGCCGAATTTCAAATGTAACCCGTTGGGCTTGGTCATTAACCTATGAGAAATCAAACGGCGAATTCGATGAAAAGGTAACAATACTTGTGGATTGCTACACAGGAGAAATCCTCGGAGGAGATGCAACAAAATAATGGCTTAGACAATGACAATGGTGGGATAGTTAATAATTCAATAAACCATTAAAAAACAGGCAGAGAGCATAATCTCTGTCTGTTTTTGTCCGTCACTCCGCCAGATATTCAAACAACTGCTTTTCAAATTCAGAGCCCCACCAATCACGGTAGCCCGCCTTTGTCGGGTGAACATTGTCGCTCATATAAAGCACCCTTTGTTCATCTGTAATATTATTAAACTCCTCATCAGTCCACAGGTCAATAACGCAAATGCCGTATTTTTCTTTCAGTTCAAGCAGACGGCTCACCATCGCGTCATATTCTGCACTGTCATAGTGCGAACCCGTGAAAAACACAACGGGGCAGTGCCATGTGTCAGCGGCGTAATTGATAATATACTCCATAGCGCCCGTAACTGTCGAGGTGTCATATTCATCCGTTTGGCTTATTTCACCAAGCGGCTTTTTCTTTGTCGCATCGTTGGTTGAAAGCTGACAGATGAACAAATCGTAATGAGCATCTTTGTCGAGCTTTTTCATACGGCTGACATACGAAAGCAGACCGTTGTCAACAAGAGTTGTGGAGCTGACCGCCTCTTTTGTGCATGTGCAACCGAAACGAGCCGAAAGATATTCTGCAATCGACTGTTCCTGTGAAGAATAGCCGTAAACAACAGACGAACCGAGAACGCAGATATTCTTACCTTCAAGCGGAGTGCTGCCGACAAATTCTATTTTATCAAAGTTATACTTTTCCGCATTTCCCTTATAAGAAGCAGTAACAAGATTCCTTGCCGAATGAAAAGGCCCATATCCCATAAAAACACCTATCGCAACCGTTGCCAAAAGCCCAAGCAGAACTAATATGCAAATAATAATGCAAATCGCTTTTTTCATATCCACCCTCCGTTCACGGGTATTATACTACTTTTGGCGGAGAAGATAAAGAGTTATTGTTTTAAGCGATAAATGGTGATACAATAAAGCCAAGCAATTAAAGGATTTTGACCTTGTTCTTCCTATTACTATGTTTTAACTGGGTGAAAAATATGCAGCACATGCAGCCATGAAAGACAAAATTCCAAAAACCAATTTAATTCCAAAATTAATCCTCTCCTTTAGGGCTTGAACATCCTTATCGGTATCGCCCTTTTGAAGAGGCTTTACTATTGAAAAAATATTAAAGAGATGGTAAAATATCAACGAAAGCGTAAGCCGTTAAAATGCCGAAGGAGGAAGCTCTATGGACGATATTATGCACACTCTTTTAGGTGAAACCGAAAAGCAGTTTCTTAACGGTGAAATAAAGCAGGAGGATTATATTTCCCGACGGGAAGAAATTCTGAAAAAGGGCTATAAGGCAGGTATAATCCGCAATATGCGTTTAACGGGGATGAGGTTGACGAATATGAGGATGAGGTCGAGTCGGATTATATTGACAAAACAAAGACAGATTAGGAGCTTATAGACGACACAAACGGATTTCTTTTAAAAATTCGTTCCGACGGTATTGCCTCAGTTGTTCTTGCGTTTATTTTGCCGATTATCGCAATGACAGTTGCATTCAGGGGTATTGCCCGTTCCGTTAAGTTCTTCAGTGATGAAACGGCGAAAGCTGCGGCGAAAAAATACAGGCGAATTTGCATTGCAGGCTTTATAATCGCATTTGTGATTTTTATTTTGAGAATGCTTTGGCTGCATAATCCGATTTTTTTAAAATAAAATTCGGGTAAACAGTCAACTAAAATAAAGGAGTTGATATCTTGTCACAGGAAAAATTAAATCCGTTGGTCTTGTTTCAGCAGTCGGAGGTTGACGCGGTGCTTATGTATCAGAAGCTTTCCGAAATTGCGAAGGACGAACAGTTAAAGGAAACCTTCAAAAAAGCCGCGGCGGATGAGGGCAGACACGCCGCAATTCTTCGTTCCTTTACGGGAGAAGCATTAAAACCGAAACCGACGCTTGCCTTTGCCGTTTCTTCAATGGCAAGGGTTACGGGCATAAGATTTATTTTAAAATTTATCTCCGAGTTTGAATACGCCGCAGGAAAAAAGTATTTGCCTTTCGTTAAGGATTATCCCGAAATAGCAGGAATAATCAAGGATGAAGGCGTCCACGGCGATATAATGAACAGAGAATATTTGAGGTTGAGGAAGAAAAAATAGTCCGCCTTGAACAATTGACAGCAATAACTCCCCTTTAGGGGAGTTTTTGCTGTAAAAAAAAATTAAAAAAATATTTAAAAATACAGGAAATTTTTAACATATAATTCATTGACAACAGTGAAATACTGTGATATAACTGGATACGGACTGTAATAGTTCATTTAATACACTTAAGGAGCGAATACCCATGAAAGAGAAGAAATTGACTGCATTTTTAGTCTTTATTTCGGTTGCGTTATGCATTAGCCTTGCGCTTTCCGTTGTAACGCTTGCCGGACAGCAGAAGGCGGTAAAAAAAATCAATGAAATTCAAGGCTTTGCCGAGGATGTTGACAGAGAGGATGACGTAAAAATTGCAGGTGAATATGAAATAAAATCAACCCTTCCCATTTCCGACGCCTATAAATCGGGCGACACTTCCGAACTGAGCGACAGCGACAAGGAAACGCTTGATATGGCAAAGGAAATTCTTGAGGAAATTATCACTGACGATATGACTGATTACGAAAAGGAAAAGGCGGTTTACGAATATCTTACCGGCTCCCTTTCAAACAGCACCGGTATTCTTACCGTTATACCCACAAATAACGGTGACAACGATAATCCTCACGATGTACTTAAGTATCACAGTGCCGTATGCGTCGGTTATGCCACCACGTTCAGGATGTTTATGCAGATGATGGATATTGAATGTAAGGTTATCCATTCGTCCGACCTTATCCATTCCTGGGACCTTGTAAAGCTTGACGACGGCTGGTACCACGTTGACTGCTATATGGACAGCGATGTAACAAACTACCGTAATTTCAATATGGACGATGAGCGCTGTTCACAGGACCACGACTGGACAAGAGAATATTTCCCGGAAGCAACCGGTAAGAAATATAACTACATTCTCTCTTCCTGCGTCACGCTTAAGAATATTTATGACATTCCGCAGTGGCTTGTTGACGCAATTGACGAAAGGCAGAGCGTTATAAGCTGCGTTTTCAAAACAGAGATTAACGAGAAAAATGAGAATGCAGCGCAGTATATGGTTGAGCAGCTTGTTGGCCAGCTTGAAAATGACAGCTATTCCGTAAATTATGACTGGATGCTCAACGATGACGGAAAGTATGTTCTTTGCTTCTATATCGATTATTATGACGATGAGCCGTCCGCAGAGGTGGATGATGAAACCGCTTTGAAAATCGATGAGAAAATCGCCGAGGTTCTCGGATACGGCGACGAGTATGATGAGGACGGATACGAAGAAGAAACGGACTATACGTACGAGGAAGAAACCGAAGAAGTCGTTGATGTTACAAATAAGGGATAAAATATGAAAAAAAGATTTTTATTACCGCTTGCGGTTATTGTTATAATGATTATCGGTTGTCTTTGCGCCTGTTCGGGCAAGGGCGGCGAAAAAACAAAGGTCAGTATGTACGAGCTTAAAAACGCCATGGCAAACGCTACGGATAAGTTTGAAGAAATGACGTACGCGTCTTCCGAGGACCCCGACAAGGAAGAAATATTTGAGAATATTTCCGCTATGGATTACTCAAAGGTTGACAGCTTTTTCATTTTCTACGCCACAAACGGCACGGGAAATGCGGACGAAATTGCCGTTATTCAGGTTAAAAAGACTGACGACCTGGCTGAAGCGAGAAAAGAGCTTGAAGCCCACGTTTCAAAGAGAATTGCTCTGTATTCGACTTATGATAAAACCCAGCTTAAAAAGCTTAACAGCGCAAAAATTGAAACACAGGGTAATTGCGTTGCGCTCATAATCGGCGATGACGCGTCAAAAATTGCGGACGCGTTTCACGGATTTTTTGACGCAGAGTAATTATGACTTTGTATTTTTGATTTACGGGTTACTTTGATGAAAAGAATTATTACTGCAGTTGTATTTATTTTAGCGCTTTATTCGGTTGCGGCGTTTCTGGTTGCGTCCCCGGACAGAGAAATCTCCGAGCTTGAAAATCGGACGCTCACAAAGAAAAAGGATATTTCCTTTAATGCACTTGACGGCCGTTTTCAGCAGTCTCTTGAGAGCTTTACGTCGGATCAGTTTCCGTTTAGGGATAAACTGGTCTGCTTTCAGACGGGAATGCTTTATGCGTCGGGACAAAGGGAAATCAGCGGCGCGTATATATGTGACGATGGAAGACTCATTCAGGTAATCACGCCGTCGGATATAGACGAAAAAAAGCTCGTTTCCCTTGCAAAAAAAGTAAACCGAATTGCAAAAAACAATGCTGTTTACGTTATGTATGTCCCTTCGGCATGCGTCGAATTAAAAGACAAAATGCCCGGCGGAAGGAGTCCGTATGACTACAGCGCGCTTTACGAAAAGCTAACCTCAAACCTTAACAATGCAAATATTATTGATTTGAGCGCTTCCCTTACAAATCCCGATTTCTACTATAAAACGGACCACCACTGGAATATAAACGGCGCTTATGAAGCGTACAGGGCGTTTTGTAACGGGAGGGGAGTAACTCCTAAAGCGCTTGAGAGCTTCAAAATAAAAACCGTAAGCACTTCTTTTCAGGGCACACTGTTTTCAAAGGCTCCCATTTCAAAGCAGACGGATGAAATCAAATTGCCCTCCGTTCCCGAACTTAAGGTCACGGCTGACGGCAAGGAAATTGATTTTTATTCCTCGGATGCGCTTGAAACAAAGGATAAGTACAATGTGTTTCAGGGCGGAAATCACGGAATAGTCGAAATTGAAAACAAAAAGGGGAACGGTAAGACACTGCTTATTATCAAGGACTCTTTTGCAAACAGCTTTGTGCCGTTTATTGCAGGGGAGTACTCAAAAATCGTTATGCTTGACGAAAGATATATTTTCATTTCACTTGAGGAGTATGTGAATACGCTTTCCCCTGACGAAACGCTTGTATTAAGAGAAATAGTAAATTAAAAAATAACCCGACAGTTCGTTTGAACTGTCGGGTTATTATTAAACTGTCTTATTCGCCTTTCATATCAAGAAGCTTTACGCTGCCCTCATAGGAAGCAACGGAAACCTTAATGGAGTCCGTAATCGCGGAGACAATATCGTCCTCCTCAACGCCGAGCTCAAGGCAATACTTATTGTCAATAAACAGGTCAATATCCATAATGTACGGAAGCTGAAGCGGATCCATACCGCTTTCAATTCCTCTTTCCTTATAGTCCTTGACAATGCTGCCCATACCCATTTTCATCATCCAGGGCGGAATTCCGACTATCTTTCTGTTGTGCATTCCTCTTGCATCGTAAACATAGCCGAGGAACTCGTCCCATTTCATATTATACATACCGATGGGAATTGCTTCGTAGAAACGCTTGCCGAGCTTGTTTTCAGCTGCGCCGGCAATTGCCTGACCGACCTGACGGCAGGTAAGCATCGCCGTACCTCCCTTGGGATAAAGGGTGAAGGGAAGCTTGTCCATTCCTGCTATCTGCTCGATAAGAACCGTCCATACGGGCTTTCTTCCGGGCTGGGTGCCGAAAATGTAGGGAAGCTCAAGAACCGCTACGCTGAAATTCTCGTCGCACGCATTTTTACAAACCTCTTCCTGCTGAAGACGGGACTTGAAATACGGGTTATTTTCAACAAGGTCCATATCGGGACGGATTTTTGAAAGATAAGCAAAATATGAGCCGAGAACAACCGCTCTCTTAACGCCTGCCTTCTTACAAAGCGGAAAAATTCTCTCAAGCGGAGCGATATTGTACTTGTAATAGTAATCCATTACGGGGTGGGGGAATTCCACTCTTTCGTCAACACCTGCCGCGAAAATGAAGCAGTCGCTGCCCTTAAGCATT
Source organism: uncultured Clostridia bacterium (assembly GCA_937884975.1). Classification (GTDB taxonomy): domain Bacteria; phylum Bacillota; class Clostridia; order Oscillospirales; family Acutalibacteraceae; genus Fimenecus. The sequence continues at coordinate 30,619 of CAKZZS010000087.1, forward strand.
TTTTCGATTTCCTCGTCGGACTTCTTGTTAATGTCTCCGAAAATGATTTCCATTTCCTCCGGAATGGGAGCTCCCTCGGGAAGCGGAGGAAGGGCAACGGAGGTTACCTTGTGACCTCTTTTAATAAGGGTTGTTGCCGCCTCACAGCCGAGAAGACCTGTGCCGCCGATCATAAAAACCTTCATAATAAAATCTCCTTTAATTGTATTTTAACTCAAATTATTTCTTATCCTTGAATACGGGGTCAAACAGCGGAAGCTTCGAAGCCTTCATAACCGCGCTGAAAAGCCTGCCGCCCTGTACGGGAGTGATACGGCCGAAATAGTTCATAAACGCCGCGTCAAAGCCGTGAACGCCCAAGGGACGTTTTGATTTAATATCGCCCATAATCATTTTTACCATTCTTTCGCACGAGGTGCTGACCATATTAAGCGCCTTTTGAGCCTTGTCATCGGACTCGCTCTGGTTACGGAAAATATCGGTCTTTGTAAAGCCGGGACAAATAATGCCGACATAGCATTTGCCGCGAAGCTCCTCACGGATGGACTCCGTCATAGCCTTTAACGCGGATTTGCTTGCGGAATAGACCGACGTGCCTGCAAGAGACATAAGCGCCGCGGATGAGTCAACGTTGATTATGGCAGGCGAATCAGACTCAAGAAGCATCGGCAAAAGAGCGTGCATTGAATAAACGGCTGAATAGAAATTGATATTCATCGCTCTTTCAATATCCTTTATCTCATAATTCTGGAAGCGGTCAAACTTCGGAAGAATGCCCGCGTTATTGATAAGCACGTCAATTTTTGTTCCGTTTTGCTTTAACTCTTCTGCAAAATCGGTCCAGTTCTTTTCAAGCGAAACGTCAAAGAGCTTGTAAGAAAAACGAGAGGCGTTTTCGCCGAGCTCTTCAACAACCTTTTTCATTTTTTCCTCGCTTCTTGCAATGCCGATTACCGTGCAGTTGTGCTCGTTAATAAGCTTTAAGGCAATTCCCTTGCCCATTCCGCCCGAAGCGCCCGTAACGACAACGGTTTTGTTGTTTATCCAGTTTTTATTCATTAAATCACCTTTTTAAGTAAAGATATAAATATTATAAACCAATATATGCCGTTTTTCAATAGAAAAAAAGATTTACCGTTTGTTCATAAAAAAGTGTTATTTTTCTCTTGTAATTGAAAATAAATTGTATTATAATTCTTACTAATAGATTTTAGCAGATTAAAGCAAAAAAGCAAATTTGAAAGGACGTGATTCCCATGGGCAATTATTATCAGAAAGAAATTGAATGCGCTTCAAGAGACGAAATGATAGCCATTCAGAATGAAAAGCTTGTTAAGCAGGTTAAGCGAGTCTATGAAAATGTACCGTATTACAGAAAGAAAATGGAGGAAAAGGGTGTAACTCCTGAGGATATCAAATCAATTGATGACCTTCATAAGCTTCCGTTTCTTATGAAAAGTGATTTGCGCGACGCTTATCCTTACGGACTTATGGGCAAACCGTTGAGCGAATGCGTAAGAATTCAGTCAACAAGCGGAACAACAGGCAGACGCGTTGTTGCGTTTTATACTCAGCATGACCTTGATATATGGGAAGAGTGCTGCGCAAGGGCAATTGTTGCGGCAGGCGGTACAAAGGATGACGTGTGCCACGTTTCCTACGGCTACGGACTCTTTACGGGCGGCCCCGGACTTAACGGCGGCTCTCATAAGGTCGGCTGTCTTACGCTTCCTATGTCTTCGGGCAATACCGAAAGGCAGATTCAGTTTATGACAGACCTCGGTTCAACAATTCTCTGCTGTACTCCGTCGTATGCGGCTTATCTTTCGGAGAGTATTCACGAAAGAGGAGTTAAGGATCAGATTAAGCTTAAGGCAGGTATCTTCGGCGCGGAGGCTTGGAGCGAAGAGATGCGTAAAAGCATTGAAGCAGGACTGGGAATTAAGGCTTACGATATTTACGGACTTACCGAAATTTCAGGCCCCGGCGTATCGTTTGAATGTGAAGAGCAGAGCGGTATGCACATTAACGAGGACCATTTCATTGCCGAAATTATTGACCCAAAAACGGGAGAGGTTCTTCCCGAGGGCAGCGTAGGCGAGCTTGTTTTTACCTGCATTGACAAAGAGGCGTTTCCGCTTTTGAGATACAGGACAAGGGATTTGTGCGTTTTGTCGCGTAAACCCTGCTCATGCGGCAGAACTCACGTTAAAATGTCGCGCCTTATGGGCAGAACAGACGATATGCTTATAATCCGCGGCGTAAACGTATTCCCGTCACAAATTGAAACGGTTCTTATCAAGGACGGTTATCCTGCCAACTATCAGATTATTGTTGACAGAGTCAATAATTCCGATACTCTTGACGTAAATGTTGAAATAACTCCCGAAATGCTCACCGATACTACAATGGGTATTTCCGAGCGTGAAAAGCAGCTTGTCAATGACCTTAAGGCAATGCTCGGCATAAAGGCAGCCGTACATATCGTCGAGCCGAAGACAATCGCCAGAAGCGAGGGCAAGGCGGTAAGAATTATTGATAAGCGTAAGATATAAACGGAGGAAGAAATATGTTTGTAACACAGTTATCAATTTTTGTTGAAAACCGTTTCGGAAGAATTGCGGAATTAACCCGTTTGCTTGCGGATAACGGAATTGATATGAGAACAATTTCCATTGCCGATACAAAGGAGTTCGGAATTGTCAGAATTATTGCCGACAACCCCGAAAAGGCGGCTGAGGTTTTGACTGCAGACGGCTGGATTTTCCAGAAAACACCCGTTATCGCAGTTGTTATTCCCGACGTTCCCGGCGGTATGGCTGATGTGCTTGACGCGCTTACGGAAAAGGAAATCGGCGTTGAATATATCTATGCGGTTATCGCAAAGAAGGCGGAAACAGCGTGTATGATTTTCAGGGTTAAGGATAAAAATGCTCAGGCGGCGCTTGACGTGCTTAAGGAAAAGAACTACACAATTCTTTCCCAGGAAGAGGTCAACGCTATTTAACAAAGACAAAAAAGACCGACAGTTTAAAAAACTGTCGGTCTTTTATTTTTATTTTATCTCTTGATTTCATCCCAGGGCTTGCCGTTGATGTGGAACAGCTCGTCAAAGGGATACTTATTGTTTTCGTCCTTCTTGTGGTTCGGATACCAAACCTGAGCAAAGAACGGGTTATCCTTCGCAATTGCGTCGTAATCCCAAGCCTTATGCGGAATAAAGCATTCGGGGCACCAGTGACCGCCGAGAAGAATAAGCGCAGGGCTTGCTTCAAATTCAGCGCCGCAGTGGCCGCATTTCCATTTGAGCTTTGTTGCAAGGTCTCCTTTTTTCATTGAGTCGGAAAGACATTCGCCGCCTCTGAACGCCGCAGCCTGCTTCATATCCTCAATGTCAAGCTCGCTTTCGGGCTTCGTTTCGTCATAACCGTGGTCAAGCTTGAATTCGTCCGCCGCAGAGGTGTCCTTGTCAAACTTCTGGATTTCAAAATCCTCCCACTTTTTGGGAATGCTTTCGTACTCCTCCTTTGAGCCGTAGTAAGCGCTCAAACGGGTTTGATTATTCTTTGTAACCCAGTCAATTGTACCGAAATCGGGAGTCTTTGCAAGCTTCTTCATAAAGGGCTTCGCCGCAGCGGCAACAACGCCCTTGGGAAGATGACGGGGAATTCTGAAATAGAATTCAACCTGTGAAGCGAGTCTGTCAAAATAGTCCTGAACGGGAAGATTCTCTCTGAAATGGAGGAATTCCTCAAGCTTGTCGGAGTCCGCATAGAACTGACCGTGGAAATTCTTTGTGATGAACCAGTGCGGTTCAAAAAGCTTTTCGGGACCTGCAAGACCCAGTGTGCCAAGCAGCAGGCATTCGAACTCATAGTTTGAAATTCTGTACTCCTTGCCCGAACCGATGTTATAAAAATGGTTCCAGAAATCGTCGCCGAGGTTGCCCTTCATATCCTCTTCACAGAGATTTGCAAGCAGTCTGCCCGAGTCTTCAACCGTACACCACTCAAGAACGCCGTTAATCGGAACGTGGAACATAATCGGGTCCATATTCTTAAGGATATTCGGATAAAGTATGCCCGACTGGCGCATTGAAACCCAGTGCTTGATACCGCTTTCGACAAATACCGCTTCGGCGCGGCACTTTGAAACCGCGTAATGGTCATAAACCGAAACCTTAAGCGGATCGCCGCAACGTCCCCAGTGAATGGGATAGTTTCTGTCGCCTGTTTCGGCAACCGTGCCTATGTAGCAAACCTTGATGTCGTCTGCGTTAGGCTGAGCGAGAACGGCTTTGCAGATATTCTCTGCGGCGCCGATGTTTGTTTTCTGTGTTCTGTAGGGCTTCCAGTCAGCCGCAGGAGAAACCATTCCGCCGACATGAAGAACGTAGTCAGCGCCCGTTACGGCGTCAAGAACGCTTTCATATTTTGTCAGGTCGCCCCAGACAATTCTGACGGAACTGTCCGTAAGAAAGCCTTCAAATTTTTCGCGGTTCTTCGCGCTGTCACGAAGAAGAATGACAATATTGAACTTGTCCTTCTTTGCATAAAGCTCTTTAAAGCCCGCAAAACCCATATTACCGGACGCGCCGGTGAGCATTACTGTTTTTTTATCTGCCATATTTTCCACCTCTCCAAAAAGAATAGATTTCCTTTCAATTATATATTAACTCAGACACTAAAGTCAACAAGAAAACCAAACAAAAAAACCGCAGTGTTTTTGGCACTGCGGTTTAAATTGAAATCTTTTAATAAGAAATTGAATAATCCTTCTCAAGACCGAAGGGAACGGTTACATTTGCGCCAAGAGCCTTAACCGAAAGCTTCCATACAAAGAAGTAATTAGCGTGGGTTACATTGCCCGATTCCTTGTCAACCGTAACAACAACTCTGCCCTGCTCGTGACCTGTCTTTACGGAGCTGATAAGCTTTGCTGCAGCGCCTGCGTTATCGGTAACAATTGAAGGCATAATTACCGAGAACACCTTGCCGTTATGACCGTAGCCGTGAGCGGTCTGCTCGCTCGGCTCGTCAGCAAGAATATTAAGCGTAATTTCATAAGCGGAGCCTGTGTCGTTAACTGTAAAGCTTTCAATATCGGCAGATGTCAACTGACTTGACCAGCTTTCATTCTCAACCGGGAATTCGGCAGTGCCGGTTTCCTGGTTTTCAGCTTTTACGCCCATATTGCTGGAAATAAGGCTGTTTGCAAGACTTGAAATCGCTCCGGGAAGACCCTCGATTCCGCCTGCTTCGGAGTTAACCTCTTTAACAAGGATAATCTGCTTTGCATTAGGCTTAACCTTATTGATGGCTTCGTTGAAATAAGCGACAACCTCGTCAACCGAGCTTGAAGACGAAAGTCCCTGTGCAGCTTCGCCCTGATTATCGTCAGTAGCGGCAGGTGTTTCACTTGAGCCGCTGTTATCGGTTGAAGCAGGTGCATCGGTCGAAGTGCTGCTACTGTCGGTTGAAGCCGGAGCAGTATTTGTATTCGTGTTTGTTGAAACGGGAGCAGCCGTTGAAGTGCCCGAGGAAGCGGGAGCGCTCTGGATAACGACGTCCTCGTACTTATAATAAGTTTCGGGAACAAACGCTATCATAATTGTGAAATAGATAATTGCGAATGAAGCGAAAAGAGCAAACGCCTTTAAGAACGTTCTTTTAAAAAGCTTGCCTTTAGCTTCCTTTCTCTCTTTTTCACGCGCGAGTTCTTCAAATGTCAACGGAGCTTTTTCCTTTTTTGCCATAATCAATCCCTCTTAAAACTAAAGATTATTCTAAAGTAAGTCAAAACTATACATTATTAAGATACAACAAAACGGTGCTTTTGTCAACCAAAAAAACGATTATTTGTTCTGCTGCTTAATGGAAAATATTATCTTTCGGAATAATTAAGACAAAAATCCCTTTTCAAGTTGAAAAAATCATTCTTGTATGGTATTATATAATAGAGTAAATATTATTTTATGATATCCTTTTGAAACGGGGGATTATGATGATAGAAAACTGTATCGCCGTTATACTTGCCGCAGGCGGTAAGGAAAGAATGAAATCGGCGTATCCTAAGGTTATGACAAGGGTGCTTTCGAGACCTATGATCGAATGGGTGCTTGACACAACCGAAAAAAGCGGAATTGAACATATCTGCGTTGTCTCCGGTGAGGAAGACAGGGAGGTTCAGGCGCTTGTCGGTCAGAGGGCGTCAATTATAACCCAGTTTGAGCAGAGGGGCACTGCGCATGCGGTAATGCAGGTAAGGGAATTTCTTATGCTTCATCAGGAGTGCGACGTGCTTATCTTAAACGGAGATATGCCGCTTATGGACGTTGAGACGGTGCATTTCGCCCTTGCCCAGCACAGGCAGACCGACTCCGACGTTACGGTTATTTCAACGGTAGTTGATAAGCCCTTCGGCTTTTGCAGAATTCTCCGCGACGGAAAAAACGAATTTCGCGGAATTGTTGAAGAGCGTGAAGCGGACAGCAGAGTGAAAAAGCAGAGTGAGGTCAGCACCGGCACCTTCTGGTTCAAGACAGGCGTGCTTATTGAAGCGCTTGACAATATTTCTGCGCGCGCGGACGGAACATACAGCCTTCTTGACGCGATTTCGGCTCTTATTGAAAACGGCTTCAAGGCGGATGTTTATACCTCTCTTAACACGAGCATTGTACTTGGCGCAAATGACCGCCGTGAGATAAGCAAGCTTAATGAAAAAGCGCGTATGGATGTTATTTATTCGCTGCTTGACGCAGGTGTGAATATTCCCTGCTTTGACGGAATAATGATAGATCCGATGGTTGAAATCGGAATGGATACAACTATTCTTCCGAACACGATTATTTACGGGAACACAAAAATCGGAAAGGACTGTGTGATCGGCCCGAATTCGTATATTGAGGACAGCACAGTCGGCGACAACTCCGTGCTTGACAATACCAAATGTCGCCTTTCAAAGGTCGGCTCGTTCGCGTCTGTAGGTCCGTTTGTTCAGATAAGACCGAACTCAGTTATCGCGGACAGGGTTCACCTGGGCAATTTTGTTGAGGTGAAGAATTCCAATATTGACGAGGGGACAAAGGTCTCCCACCTGACTTATGTCGGCGACTCGGATGTCGGCAGAAACGTAAATTTCGGTTGCGGAACGGTTACCGTCAACTATAACGGTAAGGCAAAGTACCGTACGACTATAGGCGATAACGTATTTATCGGCTGTAATACAAATCTTGTTGCGCCCGTAAAGGTCGGCGACAACGCCTATACCGCCGCAGGTTCAACAATAACCGAGGACGTCCCCGCTTCGTCGCTCGGTATTGCAAGAGCAAGACAGATAAACAAAGAGGGCTGGGTTTCCAGATTTAAAATCAGAGATAAGGATTAAAGACGGGATGTTTAACAGGTTTAAGAAAAACACCTGCGCATTGACGCCTGAATTTTTGGTTGTGGGGCTTGGTAATCCTGACAGGAAATACGCCCTTACAAGGCATAATTCGGGCTTTTTGTGCGTAGATGAGCTTGCAGAAAAAATGGGCTTCAAGGTTGACAGACTAAAGTTCAAATCCCTTACCGCAAGAGCTGAAATTGCCGGCAGGGGAGTGCTTGTGATGAAGCCCTCGACCTATATGAATAACAGCGGAATTGCGGTCAAGGAGGCGGCTTCCTTTTATAAAATCAAGCCGGAAAATATTATTGTAATCTTTGACGATATTTCGCTTGACGTGGGTAAAATGCGTATCCGCCGAAAGGGTACGGACGGCGGTCATAACGGGATAAAGAGCATTATATACCATTTGCAAAGCGACGCGTTTCCGCGTATTAAAATCGGCGTGGGTAAAAAGCCAAATGAGGACTACGACCTTGCCGACTGGGTGCTTTCGAAATTTTCGGAAAGTGAACAGAAAACGCTTCTTCCCGTCCTCAAAGACGCGGCGGACGCCGTTGAACTGATAATCGACGGAAAAATTGACGAGGCTATGAATAAATTTAACAGTTGAGGTAATATATGTCGACAGCATTTTTACAGGTGCTAAAAGACTCCCCTGAATTCCTTGAAACGGGCAGATGTATTGAAAAAGACATCCTCCCCCAAGGCGTTTTGGGGCTTTCGCACGTTAATAAGGCTCATTATATTTCATCGCTTTGCGAGTATTTGACCCGCAAGGCTCTTGTTGTCGTGCCTGATGAAGCGACTGCAACCAAGCTTTGCGCGGATATAAACTCCTTTGGCGGTAATGCGCTTGTCTATCCGCAGAGAGACTTTCTTTTCAGCGAAAGTCAGGGCCAGTCAAGGGAGTATGAGCAAAGGCGAATTTCCGTTCTTAACAAAATGCTGTCGGGAAAATATACGGCGGTTATTTGTCCCGTTGCAGCGGCTGTTCAGCGTACAATTCCGCCGAAATACCTTAAAAGCAATACTCTTCTTATAAAAAAGGACGGCGCGCTGAATCTTGAAAAAGCAGTGAGCGTGCTTATTTCCTGCGGATATGAAAGATGCGAAATGGTTGAGGGAATCGGACAGTTCGCCGTAAGGGGCGGAATACTTGATTTCTTCCCCACCGACAGCGCATATCCCGTAAGGGCGGAGCTGTGGGGAGATACGGTCGATTCACTTTGCTATTTTGACGTTCAAAGCCAGAGAAGAATTGAAAAAATAAAACAGATAAGGCTTACTCCCTCAACGGAGGCGCTTGTCTACGCAAACGCTCAATTTGCCGAGCTGATTTCGGCTCTTAAAGACACCGTCAAGGGTAAGGGCAGCGTAAAGGCAAGAGAAAGGCTTGAAAGCGATATTGAACGGCTTGAACACGGCGTCAGGGTTTCTTCCGTCGATAAATACATTCCGCTTTTATATGACGAATTTTCAACCGTTTTTGACTATCTTCCGAAGGACGGAATTCTTTTTGTCAGCGAGTCCGCGGCGGTAAGCGAGCACCTTAAAAATTCAGTCAAGCTTTTGCTTGAGGATATAAAGGCAGGCTTTGAGGACGGCATTCTCTGTAAGGGACTTGACCGCTTTGCCCTCACAACCGAGGAAACATATAAGGTCTTTTCCGACAGGGGCGCGACTTACCTTGATAATTTCGCAAGGGGCAGTTTTGACACGCCGGTTAAAAGTCTTACAACGGTTAATGCAATTCAGTCTTCCCCCTGGAACGGCCAGCTTTCGGTTCTGCTTGAGGATATTCCGACACCCTTGGAAAAAAGATCGGTTTACGTTGTGTCAACGGGGACGTATAAGGCGGCGCAGAGCCTTTGCGATGACCTGAATAAGAAGGGTATTTCGGCGTTTTCCTTTAAAAAGATACCCGATGAATTTCCGAAGGGCGCTGTGAGCGTTATTGTCGGCGCGTTTTCCTCCGGCGAAAATCTGCCGTCACTTCGTTTTACGCTTATTTCCTACGGAAGAGGCGCGGCGGCAGTCAGCACAAAGCGCAATAAAAACAGGCATTTTTCAAATTCAATTCATTCCCTTGACGAATTGCACAGGGGAGATTATGTCGTTCATTCCGTTCACGGCATAGGTATCTTTGACGGAATACAAAAGCTGCAGATGGGCAATATCATAAAGGACTATATAAAAATCCTTTACGCTAAAAACGACGTTCTGTATGTGCCCGTCACCCAGCTCGATTTGGTTTCAAAGTATATTAACGCAAAAAGCGAAAACGATAAACCCGTAAAGCTTAACCGTATGGGCTCCCACGACTGGGAAAACACAAGAAAGCGTGTTTCAAAGGCTGTAAAGGATATGGCTGACCAGCTTATAAAGCTCTACGCCGAGCGTATGGAAAAACCGGGTCATGCCTTCTCGCCCGATATTGATATGCAGTCCGATTTTGAAAGACGCTTTCCGTATGACGAGACCGAGGATCAGCTTCGGGCGGTTGACGAAATAAAAAGGGATATGGAAAAGGCGTATCCTATGGACAGACTGCTGTGCGGCGACGTCGGCTTCGGAAAGACCGAGGTTGCGCTTCGGGCGGCTTTCAAATGCGTTGCGGACGGGAAGCAGTGCGCAATTCTTGTGCCGACTACAATTCTCGCCTTTCAGCATTACCAGACCATAATGAACCGTTTCGGCGGTTTCCCGATAGAGACGGAAATGCTTTCGCGTTTTCGCACTGCCGCGCAGCAGGAAAAAATACTAAAAAGGCTAAAGCACGGCTCAATTGACATAATTGTCGGAACTCACCGTCTTATTTCAAATGACGTTAAATTTAAGGATTTGGGACTCGTAATAGTGGACGAGGAACAGCGTTTCGGCGTTGCCCAAAAGGAAAAATTAAAGGAAATGTTCCCGACTGTCGACGTGCTTACGCTTTCCGCCACGCCTATTCCGAGGACTCTCAATATGGCTATGTCAGGCATACGCGATATGTCTACAATTGAGGAAGCGCCCCAGGACAGGCGACCCGTACAGACGTATGTGCTTGAACACGATATGGGCGTGCTGTGCGAGGCTATGGAAAAGGAGCTTCGCCGAGGCGGTCAGGTTTACTATCTTCATAACAGAGTCGAAACAATTGAAAAAACCGCGGCTAAAATAAAGGAATTCTTGCCTCAAGCCAGAATTGAGGTCGCCCACGGAAAAATGACGGAGGAAAAGCTTTCTTCCATCTGGCAACGGCTGACAAACGGCGAAATTGATATACTCGTCTGCACTACTATTATTGAAACGGGCGTTGACGTGCCGAATGTCAATACGCTCATAATTGAGGACGCGGACAGACTCGGACTCGCCCAGCTTCACCAGATAAGAGGACGCGTCGGCAGAAGCGCAAGAAGGGCGTTTGCCTATTTTACCTTTACAAGGGGAAAGGAATTAAGCGAAATTGCCACAAGACGTCTTAATGCCATAAGGGAGTTTACCGAATTTGGCTCGGGCTTTAAAATCGCTATGCGCGACCTTGAAATCAGGGGCGCAGGCAATATCCTTGGCGCCCAGCAGCACGGCTATATGGCGGCGGTCGGATACGATATGTATATCCAGCTTCTCAATGAGGCTGTAGGTCAGAAAAAGGGCGAAAAGCCAAAACCCGAAAAGGAATGTCTTATCGACCTTCAAATTGAAGCGCATATTCCCGAAAGCTATATTTCTTCAATTCCTCAAAGACTTTCCGTTTACAGGCGTATTGCGGATATTAGAAACGAGGAGGACAGGCTTGACTGTATTGACGAATTAGAGGACCGTTTCGGAAAAATCCCAGACAGCGTTATGGGACTTATGGACGTGTCCCTGTTCAGGAATACCGCGTCAACTCTCGGCATTTACGAAATCGGTCAGAAGGGCGAAACGGTCTACCTTTATATGAAAGAAATTGACACTTCCGTCGCGCTTAATCTTTCGGCTGTGCTCCGTTCAAGGGTGAACGTCGTATTCACGGGCAAGCCCTGTATTTCGGTAAGAAAGAAGCCGGACCAGACGCCGCTTGAAGCGCTCAATGAGATTTTTTCAATAATCACCGAGGAGGGCAAAGGATGAAAATACTTGTCTGCCCCGATTCGTTTAAAGGCTCGCTTTCTTCATTTGAAGCGGCAAACGCAATAAAAGACGGACTTTTAAAAGTAAATCCCGACCTTGAAATAATAACTCTTCCGCTTGCCGACGGCGGCGAGGGAACAGGCGACTGCCTAAAAGAAGCGGTCGGCGGAGAATACAAAGAGGTTCAGACCGAAAATATCTTTTTTGAAAAAATGACAGGAGATTTTCTTTCTCTTTCGGACGGCTCCGCCTTTGTTGAAACTGCAACTGCCGGCGGAATACTAACTGTAGAAAAAGAAAGATTAAATCCGCTCAAAGCGTCAACCTACGGCACGGGGCTTCTTATTAAAAACGCAATAGATAACGGTGCAAAAAGCGTTGTTGTCGGTCTCGGAGGCTCTGCGACAAATGACGGCGGAATGGGCGCTCTAAATGCGCTTGGAGTGGATTTTCTTGACGAAAACGGAGCTGCAGTTAAACCAACGGGTGAAAATATGATAAAGGTCAGAAGCGTTTCTTTAAGGGATGAATTTGAAAGGTATAAAAAAGTTAAGTTCACCCTTGCGTGCGACGTTGAAAACCCGTTTTACGGCGAAAACGGCGCGGCGTATGTTTTTGCTTCACAAAAGGGCGCAAGTGAAAAAGAAACAGAAATGCTCGACCGCGGACTTAAAAATCTTGAAGGCGTTTATGAGAATTATACCCATAAAAATATTCAGTCGGTAAAGGGAACCGGCGCGGCAGGCGGACTTTGCGGCGGGCCTTTTGCATTTTTTGACTGCGTTATTAAATCGGGCTTTGAGCTGTTAAGTGAAAAAAGCCGACTTGAAGAAAAAATAAACTCCGTTGACCTTGTTATAACGGGAGAGGGAAAAACCGATTTTCAAACTTTCTTCGGAAAGCTTCCGTTTAAGGTCAGCTTTTTTGCAAAAGCAAAAAATAAAAGATGTATTCTCATCAGCGGCGACATTTCGCCCGACGCAAATACAAGGGAAATGGGCTTTGAAAAAGCGTATAAAATAATGGATGAAACGATTACTATTGAAAATGCAATGAAAAACGCATATAATCTTCTTGTGGAAAAAGCAAAAAGCATTGAGGTAGAAGGATGAACGTATACGATTTTGACAACACAATTTACGACGGCGAAAGCGGTCTTGGAATTTTTCTTTACTTTTTCAAGAAGGATCCCTTCGGCGTGTTCAGATACGCAGGTAAATTTATGGAGGGTTTCATAAGGTACAAGAGAAATAAAATCCAGATAGATGACGTCAAGAATGAATACGGCTATATGCTTAAGGAATACCTTGCAAAGGTCGAAAACCTTGAAGATGAGCTGGAAAAATTCTGGGACAAGCACGAAAAAAGAATAAAACCGTTTTATGAAAAGGTAAGGAAGGACGACGATATTATCGTTTCCGCGTGTCCCGAGCCGATGCTTAAAATAATGCTTAAAAGAATGGGTATTGACGAAAGCCGTATGATAGGCACCGAGGTCGACCTTAAAACGGGTGAAATCGGCAGGGTCAACTACCGTGAGAATAAGGCGAAAGCGTTTAAGGAGCTTTTTCCCGACGCCGAAATTGACGATTTTTACACCGATGCAATAAGTGACGCGCCGCTGATGGCTTTGGCAAAAAGGGTATTTATGGTTAAGGGCGACAAAATCACCGAATTTGACTATAAGGCGTATAAGGAAAGTCAGAATAAATAATCGAAAAAAAGAATAGTAATTGTCATTCTGAACGCAAGCGAAGAATCCCAACCGAAAGAAAAAGCGAGTGGAAATCCACTCGCTTTTAATATTTGGTTTTTATCTTACAAAATGAGTCCAGACTCTTTCTTCCTTTTCAGGGAGTCCGTACTTTTCTTTTCCGAGCTCAATGCTCTTCATTAGGAAAGTCATATTTCTTGCAAGCGTGCGAAGACATTGCATTCCCTCTTTATCCTCGACTGCCTGACCCTTTTCTCTTCCGTGAACCTCGTTCCAGTAGGTCGAAGAAGCAACGGGCATAGAATTTATTGTGAAATACTTGTTCAGTTCGTCAAAGGTTGCCGTTGTTCCTGCTCTTCTTGCGACTGCAACAGCCGCGCCGACCTTCATTGTCTTATCAAAATGAGCCGAGTAAAATAATCTGTCTAAAAATGAAATAAGCGTGCCGTTTGCGGAAGCGTAGTAAACGGGTGAGGCGATGATAAGCCCGTCCGCCTCCTTGAATTTCGGCGCAGTTTCGTTTACCAGGTCGTCAAAAACGCATTTGCCCCTTTCGGCGCAGGTGCCGCAGGCAATACAACCTCTTATATCCTTATTGCCGACTGTCACGATTTCGGTTTCAACGCCGTTTTCACTAAAAACCTTTTCCATTTCCTTAAGGGCAAGCGCCGTGTTGCCGTTCGGTCTGGGACTGCCGTTAATCATAAGTACTTTCATATAGCTTTTCCTCCGATTCTGTCTTTTTATTTATTCTATCAAAAGTCCGAAAATAATTCAATCTAAAAATAATATGATAATTGTATCTTATTTATACTTTTTTTATTGCAAGTTACAATAGGTAGTGATATAATAAAGTGATATTACAATTTATAGTGTATTTTAAAATATCTTTTTGAGAGGAAATTTGAAATTGAAAAAGACACCGAGATTTTTTATTGCGCTTTTTCTTGCAAAAATCGCTCTGTTTATCCAAAAGCTTTTAAGAATGAACGCAAGCTATTTCCCCGGAAAGCTTGCAATTACGCTCTGCCCGGACTTTCTCGGCAGAATTGACAAGCCCGAAACCATTATAGGCGTTACGGGCACGAACGGAAAAACCACCTGCTGTAACCTCATTATTGACGCTCTTACAAAGCTCGGCTATGACGTGCTTAATAACAGGTTCGGCTCGAACGTCAATTCGGGCGTTGCAAGCTCTTTAATCAGCGGAAGCACCCTTTTCGGAAAAGCAAAAAAGAAAATTGCCGTTTTTGAAATCGACGAAAGAAGCTCGGTACGCATTTATCCTTACGTTAAACCGACTTATCTTCTTTGCACAAATCTTTTCAGAGACTCTATACGCAGAAACGCTCACTCCGAATATATACTTGACATAATTTCAAAATATGTTCCCGAAAGCACAAAGCTTATTTTAAATGCGGATGACCTTGTTTCTTCAAGAATAGCGCCGAAAAACGAAAGGGTTTATTTCGGCATTGAAAAAATGGAAAGCGATTTGCCGAAATCGATAAACATTGTAAACGATATGAGGCTTTGTCCCGTCTGCAACAGTGTTCTTGAATACGAATTTGTTCGCTATCACCATATCGGCAGGGCGCACTGTCCCAATTGCTCCTTTGCTTCTCCCTCTCTCGATTACAAGGCGACGGTTGATTTTGAAAAGCTGACGCTTACAATGGATTTAAACGGTAAAACAAACACCTTTGAGCTTATCAATGACAGTATTTTTAACGCGTATAACCTGACGGCGGTTGTCGCTCTTCTTGAGCAATTCGGAATTGAACCCGAAAAGCTTTCCGAAACGCTTAAAAGCCAGAAGATAGTTGAAACCCGTTTTTCAAGAGAAAAAATCGGCGATATTGAGGTTATCTCAAATATGGCAAAGGGTCAGAATCCCATTGCCTGCTCCTGCGTTTTCGACTATGTAAGAAAGGCAGAGGGTACGAAGGAGGTTATTTTGCTTCTTGACGACGTTCACGATAACGCCGCTTCAAGTGAGAATATCTGCTGGATTTATGACGCGGACTTTGAATTTTTGGGCGATGAAAGCGTAAAAAGAATTATTGTCGGCGGCGTAAGAGCCATTGACTACAAGGTGCGTCTTGAAATTGCAGGCGTCGGGGAAGAAAGAATTGTCTGCGTCGACAGGGAATCGGACACGCCCGACGCGCTTAAATGGGACGCGGATAAAATTTATGTGCTGCATGAGCTTTACAGAAATGATGAAGCGCTTGCGGTCCGTGACGAAATAAAAAGACGGCTTCGTGAAAAACTCGGAGGTGAAAACTGATGACTGTTGAATTTCTTTATCCTTCACTCGCTAATCTTTACGGCGAAGCAGTTGAAATGAGATATATTGAAAAATGCCTTCCCGACGCAAAGGTGGTTAAGACCGAGGTCAATGACGAGCCTTACTTTGTTAATAACGACGTCGATTTTATCTATATGGGACCACTTACTGAAAGAGGACAGGAAATCGCGATAGAAAAGCTTTTGCCCTATAAAGAAAGAATTGTTGAGCTTATAAACGAAAACAAGGTTTTTCTTATAATAGGCAACGCGCTTGAGGTTTTCGGTTCTTATATTGAAAACGAGGACAAAACTAAATTAAACGGACTCGCTATTTTTGACACCCACGCCGAAAGAAGGATGATGAACAGGTATAATTCGCTTTATTTCGGCTCGTTTGAAGAAATGAAAATAGTCGGCTTCAAGGCGCAGTTTTCCCATTCCTACGGTGAAAACGAAAGCGAAGGGCTTTTTAAAAATATCAGGGGAGACGGGCTTCATCCGGGAAGCGCCTTTGAGGGTATAAGACGAAATAATTTCTTTGCGACTTATCTTTTGGGTCCGTTGCTTATCCTCAACCCCGATTTTACGAAATATCTTTTGTCGCTTCTGGGCATTGAAAACGCTTCTCTCCCGTGCGAAAAGGATATAAGACTTGCATACGAAAAAAGATTAAAGGAATTTGAAAATCCGAAAAAGGAATATTTAGGATAAAGGACGGTGCAAACGATGGAAAAAAGAAAGATTTTTGAAGAGTACGAATCAAACGTGCGCTCTTACTGCAGAAATTTCCCTGCCGTTTTCTCAAAGGCAAAGGGCTCGACCATTGTCGACGAAAACGGGGATGAGTATCTCGATTTCTTCAACGGCGCCGGCGCTCTTAACTACGGTCATAACAACGGTTATATCAAAGAAAAGCTTGTCGATTACCTTTTAAATGACGGGCTTATGCACGGACTTGATATGATGACCGTGCCGAAAGCCGAGCTTATTGACACAATTGAGAACAAGCTTTTAAAGCCCAGAGGACTTGACTATAAAATAATGTTCCCGGGCCCTACGGGTACGAATGCGGTTGAAGCAGCGTTGAAGCTTGCAAGAAAATATACAAAAAGACGCACCGTCTGGGCGCTTATGGGCGCATTCCACGGTATGACGCTTGGTTCTCTTGCCCTCACAAGCGACGAGGGCTCGAGAGGCGGCGCAGGTGTTCCGCTTAACGATGTTGTTCATATCCCTGCTCCGTATATGTTCCCTGATTTTGATACGGTAAAGTACATGGAAACGCTTCTTACAGACGACCATTCCGCAACCGAAAAGCCTGCTGCGTTCATTCTTGAAACTGTTCAGGCGGAGGGCGGAGTTTACGTTCTTGACAGCGAATATTTAAAGGCTGTAAGAGAGCTTTGCACAAAGCACGGCATTATTCTTATTGTTGACGATATTCAGGTCGGTAACGCGAGAACGGGCACCTTCTTCTCGTTTGAAAGGGCAAACATTGTTCCCGATATGGTTGTTTTGTCAAAGTCTATCGGCGGCTACGGCTTCCCGTTTGCGCTGACTCTTTTCAAACCCGAATACGATGTGTTTACTCCGGGCGAACACAACGGAACCTTCAGGGGCAACCAGATGGCTATGGTCGCTTCAAAGGCAGGCATTGAGTTTAACCTTGAAAACAATGTTGAAAAAATGGCTCGTGACTCGGGCGAAATTATAGAAAAATACCTCAATGAAAAATTAGGTCACCTCGGCTTTGAAATCAGGGGTATCGGCTGTATCTGGGGTATTGATATGAAAGAGAGCGCAAAGTCTCAGGCGGTTGTAAATTACTGCTTTGAGCACAGGCTTATTCTTGAAAGAGCAGGCAGGGACAACGGAGTTGTAAAGCTTATGCCTGCGCTCACCGTTACAAGAGAGGAGCTTTTAAAGGGACTTGAAATTGTCTGCAACGGTATTCTCGAAACGGTAAAATAAATATGAAAAAGGAAAAAAAGATAAAAAAGCGCGCGTTTGAAAAGAGAATGATATATTTTGTTTTCTTTTCGGTTTTAATCGTCTTTCTGCTTGTTATGACGGGCTTTGTTTACAGAATTGTCAATGTCGAAAAACAAAATCCCGTCCGCGTCAGCAAGGATTTTGAATACCTGACGTATGACGGAAGCTATTTTTACCGTATTGACAAAACGCCCGAACATCTTACGGTTGTTGAAATGCGCTGGCTCGACGGCGCATTTCGCGAGGGCGAAAGCAGATTCAACCAGGTGTTTCGAGAAAGGCTGATTTACGCGCGATATGTTGACGCCGACGGGCACAGATATATATGGGTAAAAGACGGTAACTTTTACCGGGAAAATTATCAGTGGGCGTTCTGGGAATACGACTACGCGCAATTTGACCAATTTGAGAATTCGTATTTTTATAAGGAAAGATGAAAGAAGACTTTTCAATGAAAAAATCAATTAAACTGATAATTGCAATTATCTGCGAAAGTATCTTTCTTGCGGCAGGTGCGGTTATATTTAAGTTTTTAAGCGAGCCGTATACGCTTATTGAAACGCTTAACCGCATTTATTACGGCTTTCTTACAATGATAACTCTTGATATTTTCAGCATAGTGTTCTTTGTTCTGACCGTAATAAGAATTCGAAAATCCGATTCACAGACCGAAGCTGATAAAAGACTCATAAAAAGAATTAAAGGGACTCAGAAATTCTTTGTCGCTTTTTGTATAATTTTCGTTTTTTCGGTTATTTCAACCGTTGGGGTTCTAAATATAACCGGCTTTACCACCCTGAGCGTTGACAGAGTTAAAGATGGGATTATTCCCGATAAGCTGTTCGGCGAAAATGCGGTAAAGGAAACAGAATATGACAGTGTATTTTTATTCGGCAATATGGGAGCCGTTTGTTTTGAAACAAACTACACATTTTCGGATTCGGATGAAAAGATGCTCAGAGTATTCGGTGTCTATGCCGATAAATGCAATCCCCGTATTTTAAAATCCTTTTATATCCAATCGAGCAAGAATAAAATATTAGGACTTGATTTAATTAAAACCAAAGGGAAAACAGATAACGCTGAATATATTATAAAATACAATAATGACAAGGGATATTATTATGTTTATATTCTTTCGGGTAATAAATATTTTGAATTGAGTATTCATGATTTCAGCGGATTGCTGAAAGATGAAAATGAAGTTCTTGAATATTGTTTGGATTTTATAAAATAGCACAAAAAGATAAAAAGGTTAAAGCTCAATGCTTTAACCTTTTTATTTTTATTCTTATTCAAAAATTACATTTTCGCAGTTCTCAATATTTTTTATTTCGCCGTAGCCATCATTCGTTTTTTTAATTGAGAAAATGCAGTGCCTAAAGGTAACGTTATCGGCATATCTCATATAAACGGGCGAATTTTTCTGATTTATCACGCCGTATTCGAGACAGGGCCTTAAATCGTAAAGTCCGCAGGGCCATTTTGACGATTTTGAAAGCGAGACGGAAACATTTTCAAAAAGCAGGTTTTCTATTTTGTTCTTTTCTGTTGAGTGAACAAGAATTCCGTTTTCACCTTTGCAGTTAATACCCGAAAATCGGATATTTTTTATCTTGCCTGCCGAGGTGTTTTCATCTCTGTCAAAGCAGGTTACGGCTATCGGCTCGGCTGTTCCCCACCAGTCCTCCGAAAAGCGTCTTGTTTCAACTGAAATATTTGAAAAGCTGACGTTTTCAACATTTCCGCCGTCACGAATTTGAATTGAAATACCCCTGTTCGATTTTGAAATAATGCAGTCGTGAACGTCAATATTTTTAAAATCGCCCACTCCCTCCGTTCCGATTTTAATTGCAGCGGAGGTTGAAATGAGCGTACAGTCGGAAATGATTACATTCTCGGTTGGTCCGTATTCACGGTTACCGTTTGTGGTTTTAAGGCAGATGCAGTCGTCTGCGCATTCAATATGACATCCGGTAATCCTCACGTTTGACGAGTGGTCCGGGTCAATGCCGTCTGAATTAGCTCTGTCAAGAGGGTTTAAAATGCGTATGTTTGAAATCAGAGCATCGTCACAGCCTGCAGGATGGAGCGTCCAGAAGGGCGCGTTGGTAAGCGTAATGTCCTTAAAAGAAATGTGACGGCTGTTTTCAATATAAATGCCCGTAGGTCTCGGATAGAAATTACCCGTAACATAATACGGGCTTTTTCTTTCAACAAAGGCGTCGCCCGATAGGTCGATTACACCCTCGCCCGTGACGGAGCAGTTGTCCGCTTCAAAGCCGTAAATGAAGACGAAAGACGGCTTGAGAGTAACGGGATTTCCTATAAGAGCCGTTTCGGGGTTGTTAATCATTTCGCACGGGCGGATATACGAGTCAATATCCGTGCTCGCCTTTAAAACCGCGTTTTTTTCAAAATGCAGGTCAACGTTTTTCTTAAGCGTAATTGAGCTGCTGTAATACGGCTTGCCGCTCGACAGAATAACACTGCCGCCGCCGTTTTCACAGCAGACGTCAATGGCTTTTTGAATCGCCGAAGCGTCGTTTGTCACGCCGTTGCCCACAGCGCCGAATTCTTCAACATAATAGAGCATTTTCTTTTCCTCAAAAAACACCTGAACCCGAATAAAGGTTCAGGTGAAAATTTTTAATACGCCTTGCCCCAGTAGAGCATATGCTTTGCCTTTTTACCGCAGACTACGCAGTTTTCATCAAGGCATTCCTGTTCGAACGGAATGCATCTTGAGGTAACGCCTGCCTGCTCCTTGAGAGCATTTTCGCATTCCACGTCGCCGCACCACATAGCCTTTATAAAGCCGGGCTTGTTGTCGGCAATATCCTTTAATTCCTCAAGCGTTCTGGCAACGTAGGTCATCCTTTCGCGCCTTTCAAGGCAGGCGTTGTAAAGACCGTCGTGAACCGCCTTGAGAAGCTCGGGAATTTTTGTTTCCAATTCGTCAAGGGATACGAAATACTTTTCTCTCGTGTCACGACGAACAAGTACGCACTGATTATTTTCAATATCCTTCGGTCCGATTTCAAGACGAAGCGGAACGCCCTTCATCTCGTACTGCGAGAACTTCCAGCCGGGGCTGTTGTCTGAGTCGTCAATATCCGCGCGGCAGAAAGCGGAAATTCTTTCTTTAATTTCGTTTGCCTTTTCGAGTACGCCTTCCTTGTGCTGGGCAATGGGAAGAACGATTACCTGAACGGGCGCTATGGCAGGCGGAAGAACAAGTCCGTTGTTGTCGCCGTGAGCCATAATAACTGCGCCTATCATTCTTGTAGTTGTACCCCACGAGGTCTGGAAAGGATGATGCAGTTTGTTGTCCCTGCCTAAAAATTGAATTCCGAAAGCTTTTGCAAAGCCGTCGCCGAAATAGTGGGACGTGCCGCTCTGGAGCGCCTTGCCGTCGTGCATAAGGGCTTCAATTGTGTAAGTCTTTTCGGCTCCTGCAAATTTTTCTTTATCGGTCTTAAGTCCCTTTACAACGGGAATTGCAAGGCTGTTTTCAAAGAAGTCGGCATAGACATTTAACATCTGCTCTGTTTCCGCAATTGCCTCCTCAGCTGTTTCGTGAATTGTGTGACCCTCCTGCCAGAGAAATTCTCTTGAACGAAGGAACGGTCTTGTGGTTTTTTCCCACCTTACAACGCTTACCCACTGGTTTAAAAGCTGGGGCAGGTCTCTGTAGGACTGAATTGTATTTGCGTAGTAGTCGCAGAAAAGCGTTTCGCTCGTAGGACGAACGCACATTCTCTCTTCAAGCGGCTCGTTTCCGCCATGAGTAACCCAAGCAACCTCGGGAGCAAAGCCCTCAACGTGGTCCTTTTCTTTATTTAAAAGGCTTTCGGGAATGAACATGGGCATACATACGTTTTTATGACCCGTCTTTTTGAAGGCGGAGTCGAGAAGCGAAACCATATTTTCCCAAATTGCGTAGCCGTAGGGGCGGATAGCCATACAGCCCTTAACGCTTGTATAGCCGATAAGCTCCGCTTTTTTTACTACGTCAGTGTACCATTTTGCGAAATCCTCCTCCATTGAGGTGATTTCCGCAACCATTTTTTTCTGTTCTGCCATTTTTAACAAGTCCTTATCTTCAGTTTTCTTCCACAAAATTAACTATATCGCCGACTGTCAGCGGATGGTCAAGGTCGTCAAATTCGTCACCCGTGATTTCAAGCTTGAATTCGTCCTCAAGACTCATCGCAATATCAACAAGGTCAAGGCTGTCAGCGTCAAGGTCATCCTCAAGTCTTAAATCGAGCGTAACCTCATTTTCACTTATGCCGAACTGTTCGGCAATTATTTTTTTAATAATTTCAAATACCATAATAAAACTCCTTAAAAAGCTATAATTAGATATTAAATAAATTTAGTGATTTGTCAAGTGAAAAACTTAAAATTTGCTTAAATACTCATATTTTGAAAGGAAGGAACGTACCTTTTCAATTATGATTTTATTTCCGCCGAATTCATCGCTTTCGATGTTCAGCGGCATAACCGGATCGTGAACGCTTAAGCGAAGCAAAAACCAGCCGTTTCCGTTATCTTTGTCAAATGAAACCTTAACGCCCTCGTAATTGTCATTTGCCAAAAGCCAGCCGTCGGTTTTTGAAGCATATTCGGTCAGTTCTTTAATGACTTTCTGACCGTATTCCTTAAAGTTTTCACAAAGAATGTTAAGTCTGATTTCCTGCGCTTCTTTGGGTTCTTTAAGTGAAGAAATAACCGAGGATAAATCATTGCCCTCTTTACGAAGCCTTGCTGCAAGAATAATAATCTTTGTTACCAGATATGCGCCGTCATCAAGAAAATAGTTTTCTTTAAAAGCCGCGTGTCCGGAGGTTTCAATTGCAAGGGGAGCGTTTTCGCCGTTTTTGTTACGTCTTATAGCCTCGTCAATAACGTTTTTGTAACCGCGTTTAAAACGAAGGTGCTTTCCGCCCAAATGATTATTTATGAAATCAGTTAAACCGGAGGACGTAACCGAGTCGGTAACAATTGTTCCGCCGTCATTGTTTTCAAGCGCAATTGCAGCTGCCAGAGCAACAAGGCGGTTACGGTTGATTTCAAGTCCGCTCTTATCAATACAGCCTGCTCTGTCAACGTCCGTGTCAAAAATAATTCCTAAATCCGCTTTTGCACTGACTGTTGCCTTGTAGGCAAAATCCATCGCCTCTTTGTTTTCGGGATTCGGAATGTGATTCGGGAACATTCCGTCAGGCTCTAAAAACTGACTGCCCGAAATATCTGCGCCGAGAGGTTCAAGAACATCAAAGGCATAAAATCCGCCTGCGCCGTTGCCTGCGTCAACGATTATTTTAAATCCGTCAAGAGGTTTGTTGTAATTCTCGGCATTGACCTCTTTTTTAATCATATCGCGAAGGATTTTTGAATAGTCCGAAAGAAAGTCAATCTTTTTTTCGGTGTTTTTAATATTGCTGCCCTTGGGAATATAATTTTCTGCAAAAGCAATAACCTCGTCAAGCTCTTCACTTTCAAGTCCGCCGTCACGGGTGAAAAATTTAAGTCCGTTTCTGTCCCACGGATGATGGCTTGCGGTAATCTGAATTGCGCCGTCACATTCCTTTACAACAGTAGTCATAAACATCGCGGGAGTTGAGCACAGTCCGCAATCAATGATATTCACATCAAAAGCTCCCAGCTCATTTTTAACCGCAACCGAAATTCTGTCTGCCGAAACACGGCTGTCATGACCGACAGAGATTAAAAGTTTTTCTTTGCGAGTCTTTTTCATAAGAAAGTCAACAAAGCCTGCGGTAAAACGCTGTACGACTTCGTCTGTCAGGTCATAGTCATGCTTTTCAGCTTTTTCAACTGCGCTGCCGCGGATATCCGTTCCGCTTTTAAGGTGTTTGAGATTCATTTTCTACCTCCGTAGCGGCAAATTTTATTGCAACTTCTCCGCTTGCAAAGTTAAGACCGCCCTGCATCCAGACCGCAAAAGGCTCTCTCAACGGAGCGTCTGCGGAAAGCTCAATTGACGAACCGCCCGTAAACGTGCCTGCCGCCATAATGACCTTGCTGTCATAACCGGGCATATCCCACGGCTCGGGCGTGACGAAGGAGTCAACGGGCGAGCCTTTCTGAATACCTCTGCAGAACGCGCAAAGGTTTTCGGCATTTTTAAGCTTTATCAACTGAACAATATCGTGTCTTGTATCGTCATATTTCGGGTCTGTTTCAAAGCCCATTTCTTCAAAAAGAGCCGAAGCAAATACAGCTGTTTTGAGCGCCTCGCCGACAACGTGCGGCGCGTGAAAAAGACCGAGATACAGGTTTCTGTTCTGGTTAAGAGAAGCGCCGACCTCGCGACCGAGACCGGGAGTAGTCATTCTGTAAGTGCACAGCTCTA
This sequence comes from uncultured Clostridia bacterium, assembly GCA_937884975.1. Taxonomy (GTDB): domain Bacteria; phylum Bacillota; class Clostridia; order Oscillospirales; family Acutalibacteraceae; genus Fimenecus. The sequence continues at coordinate 54,489 of CAKZZS010000087.1, forward strand.
CTAAATCGTGCCGCCCTGCAATGTAACCGCCGCAAAGCGCCACACCGCCGCCCATATTTTTAATAAGCGAGCCTGCCATAAGGTCGGCGCCGACGTCTGTCGGCTCCTTTTCTTCAACAAATTCTCCGTAGCAGTTATCAACAAAAACTATTGCGTTTTTGTTTACGCTGTGAACCGTTTGACAGACCGTTTTTATTTCGTCAACGGAAAAAGAATGCCTTGTGTCATAACCTCTTGAACGCTGAATGTAAACCATTTTTACATTTTCTTCAGATGCCTGACTGCTTATTTTTTCAAGGTCAAAGCTTTCATCTTCCTTAAGGGCGATTTCCTTATATATTACGCCGAAATCCTTAAGCGTACCGTTGCCGTCATTTTTATTTCCGTCGATTCCAATTGTCGAATGAAGCGTGTCGTACGGCGTTCCCGAAACGCAGAGCAAAACGTCGCCGGGTCTTAAAATACCGAAGAGCGCAACGCAGAGAGTATGAGTTCCGCTTACAAGAGAGGTTCTGATAACCGCGTCCTCGGTGTTGAATATTTCGGCAACGATTTTATCAAGCGTATCCCTGCCCACGTCGCCGTAGCCGTAGCCCGTGCTTGTGCCGAGATTAGCTTCACTGACTCTGTGGTCGATAAACGCCTTTAAAACCTTCTGCTGATTTATTTTTGAAATTTCTTCAATTCTCCTGAACTGACCCTCCGCCTTTTTGAGGGCAATTTCGGATAAATCGTTAATTTTTTTACTGAAAGAAAAATACTCACTCATTTTTTATACTTGCCCATTCGCCGCAGTCAATAAAGCCTATGCGCGAATAAAAATCCTTGTTTTTATTTTCTTCTCTGCAAAGATACACCCGAAAACCGTTTTTCTGCAAATACGAACAAAGCCTTGTGACGGTCAGGGTGCCGAAGCCTTTGTTTCTGTAATTCTTATCGGTCTTGACCGAGCCTATGAGAGCGTCGCAGCCCGATTTTGCCTGACAGAAAGCGCAGGCAACCGTTTTCCCGTTTTCAACAACCGTGTCGGCAATTGCCGAGCCGTGACGGATGCGGTGGGAAATGTCCGTAAACCAGTCGGAAAACGAAACCTCATTTTCTTCAAAAAGCAAATTGAAAACGGCTTTGTAATCAGGCTCGGGAAAAATATAATAAGTTTCGCTAAGAACCTTTTCAAGCTTCATTATCTTTCCCGTTTGTTTTTTTTCGAGGGGAAAGAAATCTGAATACTTTTTATTAAGAAATATGCTTGAAAAGCCGATAGCCTTTAAAAATCCGTTTATTTCTTCAAAGTCCGCTTCCTCTTTTAAAGCGAGCGTCACGTCGCCCGAAAGCGAGGAAATGACCGCAGTCATTTTTTCGTTTTCATCCGTCTGAACCCAGACGGAAAAGAATTTTTCACCTGCGCCGTAGGCGTCAAAAAACGCCCTCTGACGAAGTGAGAACACACCGTCATCAAGGGATGGAAACGGTGTATTCTCATTTAAAAGCTTAATCATTAAACCTCTGCGCCGCCGACGGGACGAATGGAAAGAACGTGACAGGAGCCTTCTCCGAAGACTCTTTCAATTTCCGTTTTGTATTCGTTAAGAAGGTCATTAGGTACAAACGCCTGAATAGTGCCTGCAAAGCCGCCGCCGTGAACGCGCCACGCGCCTTTCCCGCTTAACACGCTTTCGCTTATTGCAAGAGCTACCGAAACCGGCTGAACATTGGGCTGCTTTGAGGAAAAGACGTTCTGGTTATACATATATGAGGAAAGTCCGCTTTCAAGAACCGTCGCCTTGAAGCACTCGAAATCGTTATTCTTAAGAGCGGTAACCTCTCTGTCAACTCTTTCGTTATCGTTATAGAAATGAATAGCGCGAAGTACGGGTCTGTCGCCGAGCTTTTCTCTTATTGCAGGAATATTTTTATAGAAATCCTCTTTTGATACCTCGCGGAGAACCTTTTTGCCGAAGAAGGAAGCAACGCTTTCCATTTCCGAGCGAATTGCGGCGTAATCATCGGTAAGGTCGGAATGATTTCCCTTTGTGTCAACTATGCAAAGCGAATGGCCGCAGGAAGCAAAATCGAATTTAACCTCTTCAATAACAGGGGAGGAGGGGTTTTCAAAATCAATGGTTACAAACGAGCCTACAGAGCAGGCGGTCTGGTCCATAAGTCCGCAGGGCTTGTCAAAAAACCTGTTTTCGGCGTACTGCGCGATTTTTGCAATTGTAACCGCGTCAACCTTGCCGTCGTTGTAAAGGTAGTTGAGCATTGTGCCGACAAGCACCTCAAACGCAGCCGAGGAGGAAAGTCCCGAGCCTGAAAGCACGCTTGACATGGTACACGCGTCAAAGCCGCCTACCGTAAAGCCGTTTTGCTTGAAGCCGTCGCACACGCCGCGAACCAGAGCCTGCGATTTTCCGAATTCTTCAGGCTTTACGACAAGCTCGTTGAGGTCAACAACGTCCATCTTGTAGCCCTTTGACTTGATTCTGACTGTATTATCGTCATTTTTTGAAGCAACGGCAACGGCGTCAAGATTTATTCCGGCAGCAAGAACCTTGCCGTGGTTGTGGTCGGTGTGGTTGCCGCCGACCTCGGTTCTTCCGGGAGCGGAAAACATTCTTAATTCCCTGTTATCGCCGAAAAGCTCAGTAAAGGTTTCCGCAAGCTCTATGTACCTGTCATACTGTGCCTTAATCTGGCTGTCAGTGACATAGATTCTCTTAAACCTTTCGTCAAATTCGCCGTTTTTAATAGCTGAAATAAGAGCTGAAGAAAACATTATTTGTCCTCCTTAATAATACTTTTTGATGACTTTTGCTTCTGTATTTTTTCAAGAATTAAATTGAATCCGATAAGTGATACGCCCGAAAGCATAAACAAGATTACAATCGGCAGAATAAACGCGAGTGAAAACGGGTTAAAAACATTCTGACCGATGATGGTGTAAGAAAGCAGCTTCGGCAAGAAGCCGAGCAGGGATATAATCATAAATAAATCGTATTCGCAGTTCATCGAGCCGTAAATCTGGCTTACCATATTCAGCGGCGCATAGGGGACTATACGAAGTCCGAACAGCAGCCACGGATTTCCTCTGCCTTCCTTTGATTCAAGGACCTTTGTAATGGCTTCATTCTTTTTATAAAGCTTGCTAACCGCGCCCGGACCGAACCGCTTACCCCAGAAGAATTTAATTGTCAAAAGCAGCGAAACTCCGACAACGTTTATTATAAAAGACGCCTGTGAGGGAAAAACAATTCCGGAAATGAGGCATATTGTAGGTATCGGTATAGGCACAAAGGCTTTAAGGCAGAAAAGAAATATAACCGCAACGAGCACCAGCCATTTATTGGGAAGCGAGGCAACGATGTTTTCAAACTCGTTGAGCTTTGCCTGAATGGCGCGTATTTTATCCGTAAAGCCGTCTATGCTGAAAAGAATCGCCAGGAACAGTAAAACCGCTCCGATTATTATGAGAATAACGCCGATTAAATTCATCACGCGTTTCCTCGTCCATTTTTTCTTTTCCAAAAGCTTAACTCCTAAACAATAAACAGAATATAACATTCTAATATTATACTATATTTAAGATAAGGTCAATTTATTTTTGTAAAAAATTTCAATTATTTATTTTAATATTTGATAATTGTGTGTTATAATCTTTTTGTAAATTTATTGCTTGGAGAAAACAGTATGAAAATCGTAATGCTTGACGCTTTTACCACAAATCCCGGCGACCTTGACTGGAGCTTTTTAAATGATTTCGGTTCTGTTACAATTTATGACAGAACGCCGGACGAACTTGTTTTTGAGCGAGTAAAGGACGCCGATATAATTGTAACAAATAAAACTCCGCTCGGGAAAGATATTCTTTCGCGTTTGAAAAAGCTGAAATTCATAGCTCTTTTATCAACGGGCTACAATGTCGTTGACTGCGAATACGCAAAGGAAATAGGCGTCCGAGTTTCGAATATTCCGACTTATTCAACCTCCGCGGTAGCCCAGCTGACCTTTTCGTTTATTCTTGAATTTACAAATGCGGTTGCCCTTCACTCTTCTTCCGTTCACAGCGGAGAATGGGTTAATTGCGAGGATTTCTGTTACTGGAAAACCCCTCTTACGGAGCTTGAAAATAAGACGCTCGGAATAATCGGCTTCGGAAAAATCGGTCAGGCGGTTGCAAATATTGCTCAAAGCTTTAATATGAATATTATTGCTGTTTCGGGCCACGAAACCGACCAGAGTGAAAGAAAAAATTTCAAATGGGCGTCGTCGCTCGATGAGCTTCTTGAGAAGTCGGATTTTGTTTCTCTTCACTGCCCTCTTACGCCGAAAACCACGGGTATGGTTGACGAAGAATTCATTAAAAAGATGAAAAGGGGAGCAATACTTATAAACACCTCAAGGGGACCGGTTTTAAATGAAAAAGCGGTTGCCGACGCGTTGAACAGCGGCTACCTTGCAGGAGTCGGAGTTGACGTGCTTTCAACCGAGCCGCCAATGCGCGATAATCCGTTACTGACTGCTAAAAACTGTCTTATCACGCCGCATATTGCGTGGGCAGGGTATGAAACAAGGAAACGGCTTGTCAGCGTTTTCAAGAGCAATATAGAAGCTTTTTTAAACGGCAACCCGATAAATGTTGTAAATGAATAATAAAGTTAAAATTCACTTTTGAATTATGAGAAACAGCCATTTTATTATGGCTGTTTTTACTTTTAGAGTAAATTTTCAAAAAACAGAATGATAATTTTTTAACTTAATTCTTACTGACGGAGTATGAACTTTGTTAATAATTTAATAATTCTTGATAGCTCGGTATTCGTATGATAAAATCAAAATAAAGGCGGTGAAACAAAGGTGAGCAGTATAGTTAATGAATTTCTGTCTGAAGAGGAAAAGAATGAATTCAAGAGTAAAAAAATACCGAATCCTGCTTTCGGGCTTGACTGTTTGTCACCGATAATATGGACTATTGATAAAGATAATCATAACTTCATGTTTGAGTGTTATCAGGATAGAGAATCTCCACATGATTTAACTTTTTATATGGAATGGAATGGGATTTCAAATAGATTTAAGCTTCGTAAAAAATGGCTTGATTCTAACACCAGACTATGGTCGCTTGTTAAATCGGAAATAAACCCCGGTTGTAAGGAGAATGAAAAAGCTGTAATTGCTTCGTTTAAAGAGCTCTTACTTGTTTATGGTTTCAAAGGAATCCCTAATGATAAAAGTAATGAAATTAACATAGTGTTTGATTTTTAGAATTCAGGGCGGTGAAATTATGTCTTACAAAAAAGAAACAATGTCTGAAAAGGATAAGGAGTATCTTGGAAAATTTGGCTTCCACAATTACATAACGAGGGAATTATTGTCTTGTAATATATGCACAATTGATAGAGATAATAAATGCTATTTGCTTTGTGCCGGTGGAGATGGAACATATGGGGCTGATATGGCTATGTATTACTATTTCATAATAAATAACGTGCCTTTGCTTTTAGAAACATTTAAGAAAGGTAAGGGTAATTATTTTATCGGTATTTCGTGTACTTGGAAAATAACGCGTATCATAGTTCCAAAAAGATTGAAGGCTATTAGTGAAATTTCTAATGAAGAAATAATTGAAAAGATTAAAAAAGCTTTAACGGCTTCTTGTATGCCTATCGACGGAAGTTGCAGTGTAGATGCATCTTTTGAATATATTCCACCAATCTTATTTTCTGATGGAGAGGTGGTCAGATAATGTCTTACAAACACGAATTGATGTCCGATGAGGACAAGGCGTATCTTGCATCTTTTAACTTTAATAATTATGTAACTCGAAAGCCACTGGCAGGATATGAATGGACAATTGATAGGGATAACGAGAGTTTTTTGATTTATGCAGGCGGAGAAGGATTTTACAGTTCCGAAATACCTATGTTTTTTTATTTCGTAATTAACAATACCGCCTTGCTTATAGAAACATTTTCTAAAGGGTCTGGCAATGTTTTTATTGGCATTTCCCGCACTTGGAAAATTGCGCGCATCATAGTTCCGAAAAGATTGAAGGCTATTAGTGAAATTTCTAATGAAGAAATAGTTGAAAAGATTAAAGAAGCTTTAACGGCTTATTCTAGACCTATAGATGTCAATTGCAGTGTTGATGTATCTTTTGAATATATTCCACCAATCTTATTTTCTGATGGAGAGGTGGTCAGATAATGTCTTACAAACACGAATTGATGTCCGATGAGGACAAGGCGTATCTTGCGACTTTTAATTTTACTAATCTTATAACCAAAAAACCGCTGAAAGGATATTCCTGGGCAATAGACAGGGACAACAACAGCTTTTTAATAGATGGCGGCGGAGTAGGCGGATTTGATACTTTACTTGATGATCAAGTACCAAAATATTACTATTTTGTAATAGATAACAGAGTATTTCTTTTATCAACTTTTTTTACAGGGAAAGGTAATTATTTTGTCGGTCTTTCATACACATATAAAGTCTCTGTGGCGAGAGATGTAATAAGAAATTCATGCGTATTAAACATAAAAAACAGGGACGAATTCATAGAAAAGATTAAAGAAGCCATAATTGCCTCATGCACACCTATCGGAGTTGACTGCAGCGTGGAAGTAACCTTTGATTATGTAGCGGTAAATACCGAGGCGCAGGATGCAAAATGGGCAGAAATAGAAGAGGTCTTGCGCTTATATGCTTATTTACAAAATAGAGATAAACACAATGATCAATAATTGACAAAACCGCTGCGCCTGTTGTATAATAGCACGGCGGTTTTGTAGGACCGCTGATATTTCCGGGTGTAGCCCAGCTGGTAGGGCGCCTGCTTTGGGAGCCCGTAGCCAGTCGCTCTTTTCAGGTTTTTCAAAACTCCCGAAACCCTTGATACTATGCGATTTATGGTGTTTTTCAAAATCTCTGAAACAACAAAAAATCGTCAAACGACCACAATTAGTCCACATTTGACGACCACAATTGAACAATTTCGGGGCGTGGCGCAGTTGGTAGCGCGCGAAGTTTGGGACTTCGATGCCGCTGGTTCGAATCCAGTCGCTCCGACCAGCAAAACATCTTTTACAACTAGATCTTTGTTGATTTAGATTGCAAAGGATGTTTTTGTTTTGAGCTTGTTAGATACAATATCCTTAAAAGACTACTATTGTTGAATTGAAAAAAGAATGTGTTGCTTCAAAAGAATAGATGCTTTGGTGTTTTACGTATGATGGAATTACCTAATAGCATTAGTTTTCTTCCGGATTATATCGACTCTATTGCTAGTTTTATAAATCGTTTTCATAAGATTCCCAACATCACGGAACTTGATGTTTTTTCTAAATCCAATACACAACAAATTAATGAATTGACTTTCAACAATTCACTTTGCTCTGACGCTATTGATTTAATTTGCAAAAGCATAACAGACGATTATCCAATGAGCCATAGTGGATATTCAGAAAAATTAACTTTGGCACTTGCGGCTTCCGTATGTTGTGATGATAGTGCACACATAGCTAAACTATTTGATGTTTTATATAAAGAAAGATCAAAAGTACTATCTAGTTTGAACCTTTTTTTTGAAAAACAAAGTGTATCCCTGCTTGAAAAAATAATCAATTCTTGTCCTTCTGCCACACGGGCAGCTAAAGATGCTGTTAATGATTATATTGCAAAGATAAATTCAAAACCGTAAAAAAGACAACCGCAACACTGTTTATTAATATGTTTGTGTGCAACGAGGAGTACGGGAATGATGCAATTACTATTACAACGCAGATACACAACGACCACTTTTAGTCCACATCTGGGACAAAAAAAGTGTTTTAGTCCACTTAACAAAAAAAATAATTTGTGCTATATGTACTATTTAGCACTACTTATCACGGAGAATTAGACTATTTAGCACTAAAAAAACTGCGTGTTATTATTTATAACGATAATCAAGCGATTTGGGAGCAGGAGGCCGCGCGTTCGAGTCGCGCCACTCGGATTAAAAAACCGCTTGAAACAAATGAGTCGGTGCGATAACGAAGTTTTAAGGAATGGCGGTACAGTTTAGCGACTGTACCGCTTTTCCTTTATTTAATTATGCCGTTTCTTTGTTCTTTCGCCATTGACCTCTGCCGTCCATTGCAACTAAATCCTCATCATCGGCAATATTGGTGATTCCAATGGCTTTGTAGTAGATATCTACTTTTTGTGTTCTGTGTCCACTGCTCTTGTCGGGAGCGTGGACAACTATTTTGTCAATCAAATCATTTACCATTTCAGCGGTCAGCTTTTCGGGGTCGGTGTACTTGCGAACATTTTTAAGAAATAGTTTTAAGTCATACTGTTCCTGCTCCCCTGCATCAATCAATTGCTGCAACCGTTCAATTTCAGCCCTGATATTCTTCTGTTCTGCTTCATAATCAGCCGAAAGCATATCAAAACGCTCATTGCTTATCCTGCCTGATACCATATCCTCATATAGCCTTTTGAAAAGCTCGTCAAGGTTATCGCACCTTGCTTGCAGATTGACAATATCTTTCTTTGCCTTCCTTACGGCTGCAAAATGTTCTTCATTTGCTTTTTCAATTTCCTTATCCACAAATGCTTCTTCAAACATCTGCACATAGGATAGAACATTTTGTAAGTGCTTAAACACAAGATTCGTTAGCGTAATATTACGGATATAGTGTGCAGAGCAACTGCCTGTATTGCTACGGTAATTAGCGCAAGTGAAGAAATCCTGTTTCGGCTTAAAGTAATTTGTTGTGCAGTAGTGTAGTTTTGCTCCACAATCCGCACAAAACACCTTACCTGAAAGAACACTAAGTTTTCCCGTTGCAGTGGGTCTGCGTTTACCCTTACGTATTTCTTGTACAGCGTCAAAAGTCGGTTTGTCAATTATTGCAGGCTGTGTATCCTCAAATATCAGTCTGTTTTCTTTTGGATTGCTTGTCCGTTTTTTTGACCGATAATTCTTTGAAACTGTTTTGTAGTTTTCCGTGCAGCCAGTGTAATCAACTTTTTCAAGAATACGAGCAACTGTATTTGTTACCCAATTGTATGGGCTTAACGGAAGTGGTTTGTTATCTCTGCTTGCAAAATATGCTGTCGGAGTGAATATTTTTTCTCTTTGTAGCCTCTTTGCAATCTGAGTAGGACCAAGCCCTTCAATACAGAGTTGAAAAATATATCTCACAACCTCGGCAGCACCTTCATCAATTATCCATTGGTTTTTGTCTGTTTCAGATTTCATATATCCATAAGGACACTGTGACGTCAGGTGTTCCCCTCGCTCCGCTTTCATCTTCATAGTGGATTTGATTTTCTTCGCCGTGTCCCGTGCATAAAGCTCGTTGCAAAAGTTACGGATAGGCGTCATATCAAACTCAGTCTGAACGGATGAATCAACGTTATCGTTAATTGCTATGAACCTTACATCATTATCAGGAAACACAATGTCGGTGTAGATACCGACTTGTAGATAATTCCTGCCGAGTCGGCTCATATCTTTTACGATAACTGTTCCAACCTTGCCTGACTCAACAAGAGATTCCAATTCTTTGAAAGCAGGTCTGTCAAAGGTCGTTCCCGAATATCCGTCATCAATGAAGAAACGAAGATTTTTGAAATGATTTTTGTGAGCATATTCACTGAGTAATGCTCTTTGATTCACTATTGAATTTGATTCGCCTTCTCTGCCATCGTCTTGCGAAAGTCGGCAGTAGAGGGCAGTAATTTTTTCTGCATTTGATTGTCTGCTCATTCATTCTCCTTTCCGACAACCGATACAGCATTTGCATTTACAAATACATTGTATCATAGTCTGAACGATAATTCAACGCTTTAATGCGTGATAAGTCAATTTTTGGACAGTAATTATTCTTTTCTTGACAATTATTCGTATTCCTCGTACTTGTAACCAAGTTTGCGAATGATTTGGTTGATAAAGAATTCCTCGCCTTCAGGATTGAAATGACCGACCACCTCAAAGGTTGTGTTACCGTCCTTCATTTCAAAATCAACGTCCTTCGGAATCTTTTGAAGCGGCTTCTGAACTCTACCTGTTTTTATTGTAAGCGGCGGTTTATATTTATCGTCTAATGTTTTACGAACAATCATTTTGACATCATTTATTGCTTTCTTTTCATTATCGGTAAGCTCGTTCATCTATGTTCCTCCTTCTGTTATTATGTCTTTGCTGAACGGTAAAGTGCTGCTGCTTTGCTCGTTCTTCCTTTGCAATATCCTCTTTGATTTTCGGGCTGTCCTCAATGATATGCTTGGCGGTTTTGTTATCCTTGCGGATAGCAGTGAGAACGGTTGTAATATCATCCCGCTGAGCTTTGTATTTTTCTTTCTCGTCAGGGTTGTCCGTTCTGTTCATCCTTGCACGAATACGGTTGCGTTCCCGTTCAAGCGTTTTGATTTGCTCCGTATTCCTTTGAATGAATTGCTGCACATCATCAGTGGTCTTGAAGTCGTGCTTACATATCAGCCTGATATTTTGAGAGTAACGGTCAATTCTTCGCCATGCCTCTCGCATTTCAGTGGATAAAGGTTTGTGTTGTTTCTTTTCAGGAAGAAATCCAAGCAGATAACAGTAGCGGAAGTATAACGCTTTCAGCCCTGTTATCTTTCTTGTACGCAGTAAGCTGCCTCTGAAAGTTACAGGTCTGGGGCGAATATATTTCGGTTGTGCTTCAGTCATAAAGCTTCGGTAATTATGATAATTTACAATGCGGTCTTTTTGCTTAATGCGCTCCTGAACTCTGCGATGGCTGTACTCCTCTCCGAGTCTGAACATACGAGTTGCTTTCTTATCGCCAATGCGTTTAATAGTCCAGTACGTTCTGTTTTGGTTAAGATTCACCTCATAACCTTGTTCAAGCATTACCTGGTGGAAGGTTTTAATATCATAACTGTGTTCAATGGCAAAGTCTATTGCTTCTCTCATCAGGTTATACCTTGTCGGCTCGCCTCGTTTTTCTGCTTCATAGATTGCTCTCGGTGTTCTAACCGAAGGGTTCTTAATGATTGAGAGGTCGTGCTCCCAGCAAATACGGTCAGAGGTATCTCTCAATCGCTGTATTTCCTTTTTGTCATAGTTGTATTTTTTGCCGTCAATAAAGGATACGGAGTTAATACAGAAGTGATTGTGCAAATGCTCACGGTCAAGATGAGTGGAAACGATTACCTGAAACCTATCGCCCCACATTTCCTTTGCAAGCTGCACGCCAAGCTTATGACATTCTTCTGGTGTTACCTCATTCGGCTTAAAGCTCTGGTAACCGTGCCAAGCAATGTAACCCGTAGTTTTGTTAAACTGTTTTTTGGTCATTATCATTTGCTTCAAAGCAATTTCTTTTACGCAATTAATAGCGGTGACATATTGCTTGTCCGCTGTCTTATCACCTCTGGTTACATACCGAAACAGATTAGACAAGTCGCTCGGGTCATTCTTAATCTCAACTGTTTTGTCAGGGTTCTCAACATACTTGATTAAATCGTTCAGACTACCTTCAATATGCCATAGTGAAGTCGTTGCCATTATGCCACCTCCCAAGGAAGCGTACTCTCAGACTGAAACTTCATTATCCAATCCTCTAACTCCTCACAAGCCATCAAAATATTTGTATTGTCCTCGGCGTTATCCTTAAGGACATTGTGGATAGCATACAGCTCGTTCATCAACTCCCAAAATCTTTTATCAGGTATGGGCTTAGGAATTGACCAACGAAGCATTCTGCGAACATACTCAGACTTATTACAGCCGCTTCGCTTGCTGGCAGCGTTTAGTCTTTCAATGTCTTCGTCATACATAGAGATGGTTACCTTTTTCCTTTTATCTTTTTCTTCCATAAATTCAACTCCATTCTTCAAAAGGTTTTAGGGAATTTCCCTAACTTGTGGATTTGTCCGTACAAATCCGATGCTCGCTACAGTCTGATACAGCCTGTAGGGCTTTGCCGTGTAAGGCAAAAAGAGGGTTAATATATACCATAAAAATTGTTTTTATTTTTTCGGTAAGTGGTTATCTTGGGAAGCGTTACGTGACAACATTTGCCTTCGTTCTTCGCTGTAAGGTGCAGTTAATCGGAAGCAAAACCTACCCTTGTTAATCTCAAATTCAAGCATACCGTTACCCGAATCATCCACCAATTTGCACTCATAATGATAATCTTTTGAGAACCTTGTCAACCTATTTTTAAGGTCGGTGTTGTAGGTTCTAATATTGATTACGGGATTATCCTCATCAAAAAATATCTCTGTAATCTTCTCCTTTTTCTTCTTTCCTGTTATCAAAAAATTTTCACTCCTTTGCATTTTTATTTACCCTATTATCCGTGTGTGGTTTGGTATGTAGGAGGGGGTGTTTGGAATTATCCTCCCACTAAGCTATTGCCCACTTTTTTTCGATTTGACTAAAAATTTTTCAAATTCTGCAAGAGACATTTCTGTGCTCAACAGAAAAATATCCTTCACTATACGGAGATTTGAAGCCGAAAATATAACCGTTGTTTTGAAAAGTTTTTAGTTTGTTTACAATTCTTTTGCGTTATCTTCCAATAGATTATTAGCGACTTTTTTCCGATTTGATTAAAAAATTTTTTCAAAACACCCTTCACTTGTTTGCTCACTTACGGGCGAAAAGTATAGCCATAGAATAGAAAAAGGCACCGATAACTTTTATTATCGATGCCTTGATTACGCTATTCAGTTTGTAAAAAAGGGTAAAAGAAAACACCATACCTGTGTATGATGTTCGCTTATATTATTCCGTTATTAATACCTAAAAAGGGTATAGTATGCCCATTACAGCGTAATGATTCTTTTATTCGTCATCTAAATTTATTCTGTAAATTATCATTATATGCGAGACCGTATTCTTGATTATTATAGCAATAATCCGACTCGCTTAGGCACACTATTTGTCCTCGACACCCGTGTGAAGCTCACTAATGTGAACAGGGAATTCACCAACCTGCAAGCTGCACAAGTGAAGCAAGACAAATCCAAATACGGTTTAAAATGGCAGATTTGCCTTATTTCTTTGTTAAAAATACTCGGAATACGGAAAGTATTCCTGCGTTTTTTGCCTTGACCTAAACCAAATCTGCTCATTTTAAACTGCCTTGCACCTGAAATGTTTGGAGTTTAGATGAAATTTGATTTTTGAGGTCGCAGCTTTGCTGGCGCAAAGCAAGAACGAAAATGCCAAATTTCGCTAAAGCACTTCATTTCAGGCGGTTTGGATTTGTCTTGCTTCACTTCTTGCATACCACGGGAGTTTCACCCACCAAGGTTCGCTGTTGCTTGGTCGCACATAGTACGGATAATTCGCCGCGGCTGTCATCGCCTACGCAGGTTGCAATCCTACTCTCTATATAACCTATCTCGCTCCTTACTTCTCACAAGAAGTCTATCATGGCGTGGTTATAGTCATGGCTTGTGCTCTCGCACACCGCTTTGAATCAGTTGATGAACTGGTATTCAGTTTTCGCATCTACCATATTAACAGATACAAAATCGTTTGTCAATACTTTTTAGAATATTTGTTCGTATAAATTTTACACGGTTTAAGGTAGCGTTGAACTGACAATAGCACTGTCATTTTCAACAAATACCCTCTATATATTAGGACAGTAAAATGAGGATTGTAAACCGTTTTGAATGCCTAATTATAATGAGTAATCATCTTTTAATTCATCCGATTAATCAGTAGTTGTTGAGTTAATTATATCACATAAAAGCAGCGTTGATTTACCTGCTCAAAATTTCGCAGACTTGTTCAAATGCGTCCTCTGCCTCAGGTATCGGATACAAAGGATAGACATGGTTTAATCCCTCGCCGATATACAGCTCGGAACGGATATTCTTTTCCTGAAGCATATCGTAAAAATCGGTCACATCAGGGTAAAAGATTTCCCTTGTTCCGACAAACAGATACACATTTTGCAGGGAAGAAATATCTCCGAAAATGGGGCTGACCTTATAATCCTTTATATCTAAATCTCCTGACCAGCATTTTCCCATCTCAACAAGACCATATGCCGACAGCATCGGGTCAACAGCCTCGTAATCTGTCGCTTCGGGATTAGACATAGAAATATCCATCCACGGAGAGAAAAGAATCATCTTGTCAGGCTGACTGAGCCCGAGCTCGGCAAGGTACTCGCAGAAAGCAACAGACAGTCCGCCGCCTGCGGAATCGCCCATAATGATGACGGGGATTTCGGAAGCGTTCAGCTTATCCTCATAAATGTCGGTGAGAAGGGAAAAGGTTTCCTCCCAAGTGTGATTCGGCGCAAGAGGATAGATAGGGAAGATAACTTCGGCGTTCATTTTCTGCGCAAGCTTGTCGCAAACTTTAAAATAATTTGAATTAGCGTCATTGATATATGCACCGCCATGAAGGTATAGAATAATATAGTCGGGCGTATCAGACGGCATAAGCGTGTAAACAGTACTGCCGTTTACCGTCTCTTCAATTACTTTTGATTTCACTTTTGTATCAAGCATATAAGGCTCCGCAGCCTTTCGCAATTCTATGTATTTTGCGCACTCCTCTTCATCCTCAAATTTGTTTTTCGTTCCGGCAATTCTGAGAACAGCCTCAGAAAGAGTAGCCATATCCGAGCGATGCCATACAGCATGTGAAACAACGGTAAGACTACCGAACAAAATGGCAATCGTGCATATTATAATAACAATAGTTTTAAGAAACTTCTTTGAACTTTTCTTTCTTGTGTTTTTCATAGCATTTTCCTTCCTGTCAGTGAGTTGCCCACGAAAACAGATATTTCATACCGTTTGGTGCGGAGATACTTATATTGGAAAGGGTTAAAAATGTTCCTTTAAGAGAGCACTCTTCAGCTGCTAAGTGAAAATGACAGGCGCCGATTCCGACATCCAGCCGCTGCAAATCATAGGGATATTTACCCTTAGGATTTTCTTCACGGTAAAAATGGAAGGCATTATCTTTACAGACCACTCTCCACGGCTGGCGGTTTGCGGCAGAGGGTGCCAGGCGGAGCATTTCGAGAGGGAACGCATATTCTCCCGCCTTTTCCTTCGTCAGCGGATTTCCGAACTCATTTTCAAAGAATAATTCAGACCATTCTTTCCGCTTATCTGCATTGCTGAATTTTCTGAAGACGCTGTTGACAAGCGTCTTTTTTTCAAGCGGATAACCTATCGGACAGACGATGGGGAATATTTCCTCCTCGCTTATATTCATTGCGTTTGAAAATTGCTCTCTGTTAAAGGTGCCTGCCAGCCAACAGGTGCCGAGTCCCTCGGCGGCAGCGGCAAGCACTAACTTTTCAAAACGGTAGCCCACCGCCTCCATTGCGCCCTCTGTGTTTTTTACCGTCACGCCGAGGAACGAAGTTGCGCCACGAATGACACCGTAGGTTCCAAGCCTTTCGGCGTCCGTATCCTTCTTTGCTTCTAACAAATATATGTTTATCGGCACGGGAAAAGGTCCTTCCTCGCTGCCGAATTTGCTTATCCAACCGTTAATCAAAGATTTGTCCTTTTCCGACAAGGGACGGTTTTCATAGGCACGAACGCTTTTTCTCATTCTTACTGCTTGCTCGACATCAAACATCATGATATGTCACCTCGTTTTTGTTGATTGATGAAGTAATAACTTTTGCACATATTTCACCCATTTCTTCCGGTGTTTCCTTCATCCCTGAATTAAACCAGTCCGTAAGGATATATACGAATGCTCCTTCGCAGGAAGCCTTGAAATAATGATCTTCAATAGTAGGGGAAGGATAAGGCGATTCTAACAGCACTCCGTCATTCAGCTTTAGATTGGCTTTAAGATAAATGTCAAAATAATCGCTGTTTTCTTTAATCGTTTTGAAGAAATCTACATACCATTCCCTGCGGTTCGTCAGAAACAGTTCACTTTTTAATGAAGTAATAATCTCTTGAAACACACTGCGGCAAATATCAGCGACAAGATCTTCCTTTGATTCGTAATTGCGATAAAAAGCGAGCCTTGAAACCCCCGCTCGTTTGGCGATTTCCGTGACCGTAATTTTTTCAAAATCCATATCGCCCATAAGCTTAAACATAGCAATGCGCAGGCATTCACGCGTGATTCTATTAGACTCCTCATTTGACATTCTCAGAATTTCCTTTTTTTCAAGTTCTGTTTTCATATTTACCCTCTTTCGCCGTAACAAAACACCTTGCTTTTGTTTAGCCCGATATTAAAACCATTGACATATTATGATTTGCAATGTTATACTTGATGTAACAAGTGTAACACCGTTTCATTTGTTTGTCAATATCAAAAAATTATAAAGGAGATCTTCAAAATGGGAACATTAAGACAAGTTAAAAACGCAATGCGTATGGATAAGGTGCTTCGCCCAATGCTGGTGCGTTCTATGCTACATGAGATATTGCTCGACCTTGATGGCGACAAGGTTGCAGATATAGCACTTATCGACAACAACCGCGACGGCGATATCGACATGATCGCCGTGGATGCCACGGGCAATGGCGACTTCAACCTTTATGTCGGCGATACAGACGGAAACGGAGTTATTGATACCGTTGAGTTCTATGACGACGGCGACGATATGCCGATCGCAGCGTATTTCGGCAGAAATGTTGAAGAGAGATTTATCGAGCTCGGCGCCGCCATCTATGCCCGCATTATCGCAGGCGAGCTCATTGCGGACGAACTAATCCGTGAATTCACCGACTTTGAGGAACGTGCGGAAGAGGAATACGCAAAGGTAAAAGAAGATAAATAGAATCAGGAGAAAATCATAATGGAAAACAAAGATATAATTATTGCGGGATTACAGGGTATCGTTACAGAGCTTTCACAGCAGGCAGACGGTCATATAATACAGTCAAAGATATTTGCCGGTGAAGGCTTTACAAAGCTCGCCGATAAGTATTCGGAACACGCAACCGAGGAACGAGGCTATGTGGAGCAATGTATTGACCGTATTCTCGACCTCGGCGGAGAAGTAAAGATTGAAGCAAAGCAGGCTGCGCCCACCTATAAGGATCCTATTGAGTGGGTAAAGTATGACCTTGAGGTTTCCAAGACGGGCTTGGCAGGGCTTGCCAAACTGATTGAAGCGGCTATAAAGGATCCCGTTACATTTGAAATTTTAGTTGCTTACTACAAGGATGAAGAAGAGGATTTGCATTGGGGCGAGCAGCAGCTTGAATTAATTGAAATGATTGGTAAGCAAAATTGGCTGCTCCAACAGTTATAATACGGAGGTCAATATGGCTGATTATATCGTTTCTACCGCATACGGTGCGGTTCAGGGCATCAAAGAAAACAACTACGTTGCATTTAAAGGAATTCCTTTTGCAAAGGCGCCCGTTGGTGAACTGCGTTTCAAGCCGCCTGTAAATCCGGCATCTTGGGAGGGCGTTCGCGTATGCGATACCTACGGTCCCATTGAGCCGCGTCCGGTTAATTCCATCGGCGGCGTTGTCGGCGGCGGCTCGGAAACGCCTTGCTCCGAGGACTGTCTTTATCTGAATATTTACACACCTGCTACGGACAGGAAAAAACGCCCCGTGCTGTTCAACATTCACGGAGGCGCATTTCAGACGGGCGACCATTCTCTTAATTCAGACCCTGACGGAACAACTGCGATGGACTGCGTGCTTGTAACTGCAAGCTATCGCCTCGGCGTGCTTGGTTTTTTACAGCTTGACCGCTATCTCGGTGAGGACTATATCCAGTCAGGTAACTCAGGTATGCTGGATATTATCAAGGCGCTTGAATGGGTGCACGGAAACATTGAGGGCTTTGGCGGCGATCCTGAGAAAATTATCGTTGCGGGACAGTCCGCAGGCGCAAAAATGGCAAGCGCCCTGCTTTGCACGCACAAAGCAAAGGGGCTGTTCAGCGCCGTTATGATGGACAGCGGCGCAACAAGCGCTATCCGCGATATTCACACAGCACAGGAGATTGCGGAAAAATTTTCCGTTGCTTACGGTCTTACAAAGGAAAACGCCGAAGAAAAGCTGCTGAATGCTCCGTGGGAAACACTGATGCAATATCAGGGCGTGCTTTTTGCCGGTCCGTCGCTTCAAAATCTCGGTCCCGTTTTTGACGGCGTTAACTTTGACGGAACGGACGCGCTGGAAATCATCCGTTCCGGAAAAGCGAATTATGTTACAATTCTCGGCGGCTACAACAGGGATGAATATTCAAGCCTGATGGCGTATTATCCAATGAAAAGCATTGATGATTTGGTTGGCTTTTTCGGCAGAAACACGCCGTATATTATGAGTGTACTTGAAAAATACCATATTCAGGGAGACACCAAACGGCTTGTTGCCATAGTTTCAAGATACTTCTACGGCTTTCCGTGTATAGATATGTTTGACGCATTTGCAAAGGCAGATAAAGGCAACGCTATGTACCTTTACCGCTTTGATTGGGATTGCGGCGGAAACGGTGCAGGGCATACGCTGTGCTCGGGAATTGCAACGGGCTGCACAGCTGTTATGGATCCGAGAGTTACCTCATATCCCGATTATGACATAGTATATCGGCAGACGGCGGCTATGTGGAATGCTTTTATCAAAACACAAAACCCAAACGTGCCGGAGCTTCCCGAATGGCCTAAGTATGATAAAGAAACCCGTCAGGCAATGTTTATAGATGTTCAAAGCCACGTCGGTGAAATTGAGCATACCGACCCGAACATTTCTACACAGACCTTGAGACTTTAAGCCGCCGAAATAATAAATGCAAAATGCACTTGGGAGGCTTTTAGCTTCCCAAGTGCATTTGTTTAATACAGTAAAACTGTCAGGAGAGATAATAGTGGAAACAACGCTTATACTGCTGCAACAGGTGCTGATTATGTTCCTGCTTACTGCAATCGGCTTTATTGCCTATCGTTCAAAGAAAATATCCGACGAGGGCAGTAAAACGATTGGAAATCTTTTAATCTATATTTCACTGCCCGCTGTAATTATTAAAGGCTTTATTGTGGAACGAAGCAAGGAGAGAATGCTCGGTCTGCTTATCAGTATGCTGCTGGCTGCGCTTGCGCTTTCGGTTTGCATTATTGTTTCAAGGCTTTGTTTTAAAAAGGACGCCATAGCGTCCTTCGGCGCTGCCTTTTCCAATCCGGGCTTTTTCGGTATTCCTCTGATTACAGCAATTCTTGACGATTCCGCCGTATTTTATATTGCGCCGTTTATCGCCTTTTTGAATCTTTTGCAGTGGTCGTACGGCGTTTCTCTTTTAACTGGGAAAAAGACGGGGCTTAAGGCAAAAAGCGTTTTTACCGCTCCGTTTATGCTTGCTATTTTAGTTGGACTTGTTCTGTTTTTTACACAGCTGCGTCTTCCGCTGCTTCTGTCAAAAACGCTTGATTTCTGCGCAGGGCTGAACACCCCGCTTGCAATGTTTGCTGTGGGCGTTTATCTGGCGCAGTGTCGCTTCGGTAAAATGCTGAAAAAAGGAAAACTGTACGCTGTATCCGTCGTCAGACTGGTTTTTATTCCGCTTTTCGTTTTCGCAATACTGACGGTTATTCCTAATATTAATAATGATATACGATACGCCGTATTGATTGCTACAGCCTGTCCCGTTGGTTCAAATCTTGCCGTCTATGCGCAGCTGCACGATAAGGATTATACTTACGCAGTGGAAACGGTTGCTGTTTCAACCCTGTTGTGTATAGTGACCATCCCGTTGCTTGTCAGTCTTGCAGGGCTGTTTTGGTAACTAAAAAAAGTGTAATGAAAAAGGAGAGCGGATATGACAGAAACTTTGACAAAAACGCATATTGATTATTCAAAACTATTTTTGCTGTTTCTTTTCGGCAGCCTTTTCGGCGTGCTGATGGAGGGCGTTTTCTGCCTGATTCGTTTCGGACATTGGGAAACTCACGTGGTTTCCGTATGGTTGCCGCTATGTATTCTTTACGGTATAGGTGCTATAGCTTATTTTATCGGCGGAGCCTTTCTTCAAAACGAAAAGGTTTTAATACAGTTCCTGTTATTTGGACTGCTTGGCACGGGGCTTGAATTTATCAGCGGCTGGATTTTAGAACACGGACTCAAAATGTATGCATGGGATTACAGCAAGCATTTTTTAAATTACCACGGCTATATCAGCCCTAAAATGTTTGTAGCGTGGGGGATAATAGGCGTATTGTTTACACCGCTTGTCCCTGCCGTTGACGGTGTGCTCGGCCATTTTCAGGGCAACGGCTGGAACATTGCCGTTGCGGTGCTTTCCGTATTGATTGCGGTTGATTTATCCTTCACGGGCTTCTGCCTTGTTCGTTGGGCAGGCAGGCACGAGGGTAAAGCTGCCTCCAACAGTATTGAAGAATTTATTGATACAAAATATGACGATGAATTTATGAGCAATCGTTTTTGCGAGTGGCATTTTATTAGCGATAAATCGAAAAATTAAGTCATAATATATCGAAACTTCACAATTACTATCGGAGGCTATCCATAAGGAATGATTTTCACTCCTTGTCTTAATTCATACAAAAAACCTTTTCAAACAATAAGTGCCGTTTTTTGCCGATTTTTTACTGCTCAAGAACAGAGAAAAATGCTAATTATTTTAACAGAATGTGTTTTCCATATCCTTCATCGTTTTGAGTATTGCTATTTGCTAAAAACCATTTTTTGCTGGTCAAGACGGTAAAGAGCAAAGGCGAGGATTTCTCCTCGCCTCGTCTTATGTATATGCTTCTATTGTTAATCTTGCACCTAATTTGAAACCGACCTTAAAGCAGTCAAGCTCAATAAGGTTTGCAAATTCTTCGCTCGCTGTTAAAAGTTTATCTAACAACTCAATTTGCTCGTCTGTCAGCGTTGCTCTCAAGCGTTCCTGATTCTGATTGACTAACCTGAGTGCTTCTTTATAATTTGCATTATTCTCAATACGACTGTATTCTGTCGGCGTAATATTACCGTACCAAAGCTCTTCAAGAATATCCATAACCTTACCTCGCATAGATTACTTTGTTATAGACAATCTCTCTTGCTTGGTTAGCAATGTTTGTCATCTTCTGCACCCACAGCATTTG
>CAKZZS010000088.1 GCA_937884975.1 uncultured Clostridia bacterium
AGAGTCACGCGTAAAGTAAACAAAATAGATCATGCGGATATGGCGGAATTGGCAGACGCGCTAGATTCAGGTTCTAGTCGGGGTAACTCGGTGCAGGTTCAAGTCCTGTTATCCGCATTCAAAAGAACGGCACACCACACGGTGTGCCGTTTCTTTTGACAAGTATTGATTCAAGGACTTGAACCGAAGGATTCGAGCGTTAAGAAAACAATTCGGTGAATTGTTTTTAGCGAGAATGTGAGAGGCGGGTACTGAAATCCGTTAGGATTTCGGTCGCCGAACACCCAAATAATTGCGAAGCAATTATTTGTCAAGTCCTGTTATCTGCACCGGCAAAGAAGCGAGCTTTTCAGCCCGCTTCTTTTACTTTTTTTCAGAGCGCCATATACCAGCTTTCCATATAGCTTTCATCAAGCTCTCCGTTGTTGTAGAGGTCGATATGCTGCCTGAATTTTCCGTTGAAGATTACTGTGATATCCAGCTTGCCGTCTTTTTCGCTGATTTCTATTCTTTCAAGCCGAATTTTAAAAACTTCTCAAAATCAAGTCCAACAATTAGTTCCCTGCGTTGAACTTGATAATTTTTTATGATATAATTATGGCAGATTTTTAAAGATTATTAGGAGTATTTTTTATGAACAATAAGTATTTATCGCTTCTTGCAAACAACTTTCCAACGGAGTACAGCACTGCGTCTGAAATTGTAAACCTGTCGGCAATAGGCAGCCTTCCGAAAGGAACGGAATATTTTTTCAGCGATATTCACGGCGAATATGAAGCTTTTTTACATATGCTCAAAAGTGCGTCAGGTATCATTAAAGAGAAAATTGATATAAGGCTTGGTAAAACCATATCAACCGCAGAACGCGAACAGTTGGCATATCTTATTTATTATCCGGAACGACAACTCAAAAAAATGATTGAAAGCGGCGAAATCAATGACGATTGGCGAAGGCTTACAATAAACAGATTGGTTTTAGTCTGCAAAGCCGTTTCATGGAAGTATACCCGTTCACACGTTCGCAAGAGTATTCCCGAAGATATGGTATATATTATTGACGAACTTTTGCACGTTGCAGGCGATGACGAGAAAGATTACTACTACGAAGAAATAATATCTACTGTTCTTGAAACGGGCGTTGCCGACAGGTTTATTAAATCACTGTGCGAATTAATACAGACGCTTGCTATTGATAAACTGCATATTATAGGCGACGTTTACGACAGAGGTCCACGTCCGGATATCATTATGGACAAGCTTATGACAATGAGCGACGTGGATATTCAGTGGGGTAACCACGATATCAGTTGGATGGGCGCAACGGCGGGAAACAAGGCGCTGATTGCAAACGTTATCCGTATTGCCATGCGTTATGACAATTTTGACGTGCTTGAAGACGGATACGGACTGAATCTCAGAGCCCTTGCCGTGTTTGCCGGCGAAACATACAAAGATGACGAATGCAAGCTGTATATGCCGCACGCACTTGACGACAATATTTATGACACCGTTGATGAAAAACTGACGGCAAAAATGCACAAGGCAATATCAATTATACAGCTCAAATTAGAGGGTCAGTTGATTGAACGTCATCCTGAATGGAATATGGATGACAGAAATATTTTCAGCAGAGTTGACTTTAACAATTACACCGTAACCTTTAATGGGAAAGCGCATCCTCTCCTTGACACAAACTTCCCGACAGTCAATCCGAACGAGCCGCTTACTTTAAGCAAAGAGGAAGAAGAACTGATGCATGTGCTGACCAATTCGTTTATGCACAGCGACAGGCTCAATAAACACGTCAGGTTTTTGTATTCAAACGGCTCTGCCTATAAAATAACGAACGGCAACCTTCTTTTCCACGGCTGTGTTCCGCTTGATGAAAACGGCAAAATGCAAAGCGTTCACGTAGGCAAAAAGAAGTACAGCGGAAGGGCGTTATTTGATAAGATAGATGAAATCGTCAATAAAGCGTATTTTCTTCCGCAGGGACAGGAAAAAACAGACGCTGCCGACTATCTCTGGTATCTCTGGTGCGGTCCTATTTCTCCGCTATTCGGCAAGGATAAAATGGCTTTTTTCGAAAGATATTTTCTTGAGGACAAGGCACTGCATAAGGAAAACTATAACGCTTATTATTACTACTCCGAGCAGAAAGACACCTGTAAAGCTATATTAAAGGAATTTGACCTTGACCCCGAAAAGGGACACATCATAAACGGTCACGTACCTGTAAAAATCAAAAACGGTGAAAGTCCTATTAAGGCAGGCGGTAAGCTGTTCCTTATTGACGGCGGTATTTCAAAGGCATATCAGAAAGCAACAGGTATTGCCGGCTACACGCTGATTTGCGATTCCAACAGCTATATTCTTGCCGAGCACAAGCCGTTTATATCCGATGAAAACGCCGAATCACCACGGGTAAATCTGATTGAGCGTTTTGACCACAGAATGAAAATCTCCGAAACAGATCAGGGAGCAGATTTTGCTGAACGCATTAAAAATCTGAATATGCTTCTTTCTGCATACCGTTCAGGCGAAATTAAGGAACATACAGGAAAAAGAATTTAATTTAAATAAGAAAGTCTCTTAAACAGTTTTAGTGCTGTTTAAGAGACTTACGAAGGGATTTATTATTTCGAGCCTGCGAGAAACAAGGTTCTCGGTACACATTCAAAAGAAACGGCACACCAAACGGTGTGACGTTTCTTTTGACGAGTATTGATTCAAGGACTTGAACCGAAGCTTTTCCGTTAAGAAATCAAGGTGCTGTTTTAAGCGGACAACAGGACGAAATGTATTATTATCTTGACTTTTTTAATTTTTTATTATTCAATTATTTTATACTGTTTTGCATTACACTGTTTTAAATTTTTTTGCTTTGAGAGGGATATAATAAGTGATAGCGTTGTTTTTAGCTCTTGTGGAAACGCAGGAGGATAAAGAAAAGTTTATGCGTCTTTACTCAAAATACGTAAAGCTCGTGTATTGGGTAGCGAAGAAAAGAGTGAATAATCATCATCTTGCCGAAGAATGCGTTCAGGAAACCTTTTTGTATCTCGCAAAGAACATTCACAAGGTCGGCGATGTTGAAAGTTCGTCAACAAAAGCCTATGTAGCAACAATTGCCGACGGAATCGCCATTAAGGTTTACAATAAGGAGCACAGAGGCGTGTACGTTGACGCTGATGAAGAAACGCTTGAAAACTTTGCCGAGCCGGAGATAGACTCTCTATTCAACAATTTGGATGCAATGGAGTTGAGTATGGTTATTGATACGGCTCTGACGGATGATGAGAAAACAAGGCTTTATTTAAGATACGTTTACGGTTATAAGATTAAAGAGGTATCCAAGCTGTTAAACGAATCATATTACATAACCAGAAAAAAGCTTGATTCGGCAATTGAGAAAATCAAGAATTATTACAACGGGGAGAAATAGTATGACAGTATTTGAACAGGCGTGCTTAATTTCAAATCAGCGCCGGGCGGACTTGTTACCGACCCAGACGGAAGGTATTACTTTTAGCAAAAAGCACCAAAGATATATGAATAACCTCTTTGATAAAATGAGAGACGGTTATTATCATCGGTTTACAAAGCGCGCAACGGTTGCGCTTATTGCGGCTGTAATGGTCCTGATAATGACTGCGACGGCGTTTGCCATCCCTGCGTCGAGAGATTTTATAATTGACAGGCTTACAGGCCATGCGTTTTACTCAATTGACGCCGAAGGGTATTATGACGTAACTGATTTGCACATCGGCTACATACCCGAGGGCTTTGAAAAAACCGATTCGAATTTCACTTCACAAGTATATGACATTGAATATTATAATGAAAGTGGGGATGAGTATATCATTATTACTAAATCCTCTAATAAAGAACCTATTGATATCGATACTGAGCACAATATAATAAATGAAATTGAACATAACGGAAGAAATTATATAAGCTTTAGTTCTACCGTTGGGTCGGGACGGTATAATATAGACCTTTTGTGGAATGACGGAAGATATATTTATATGGTTGACGGAAATGTTCCGCTTGAGGAATTGCTTAAGATAGCGGACGAGGTTAATTGAATATAATCTGATAAAAAAGAGGAAGCTGTTCGTTTGAACTGCCCCATATTGAGCAGACAGCACAAAAAAGACTACTTGACGTAGAA
>CAKZZS010000089.1 GCA_937884975.1 uncultured Clostridia bacterium
AACTGTATGGGTTTTCAATATCCTTAATCTGTTGCACTTGATAGTATAATTCACCATAAATAGTTAAAAAAAGCGGTTTTAAAACCGCTTTTTTTCTTGACAATGGCATTTGTTTTTGATACATTGATATTAAATTTAACCTGAAAAGGGGGATTAAAAATGAAAATAACATTTATGGGTGCAGGAAGTACAGTTTTTGCAAGAAACGTAATCGGCGACTGTATGTGTTCCGAGGCGCTTCGTGACAGTGTGTTTGCGCTTTACGACATTGATGCGGAACGTCTTGAGGAAAGCCGAACAATACTTGAAGCGATGCGTAATCAAAAGGGAAATTACGGAAGAATTGAGTGTTACGCAGGCGTTGAAAACAGAAAGGCGGCTTTAAAGGGAGCTGATTTTGTAGTCAATGCAATTCAGGTCGGACTTTACGACCCGTGTACCATTATTGATTTTGAAATCCCTAAAAAGTACGGACTTCGCCAGACTATTGCCGACACTCTCGGCATAGGCGGAATAATGCGCGCTCTTCGTACAATTCCCGTAATGCAGGACTTTGCCGATGATATGCAAGAGGTTTGTCCCGACGCTTTGTTTTTAAATTACGTTAATCCTATGGCAATGCTTACGGGCTATATGCTGCGTTACACGCCGATAAATACAGTCGGACTGTGCCATAGCGTTCAGGGCTGTACGCGCGACCTTCTTACAAAGCTCGGTATGGAGGATAAGCTTGAGGGAAGAAAGGAGCTTATCGCAGGAATTAACCATATGGGCTGGCTGCTTGAAATAAAGGATAAGAACGGCGTTGACCTTTATCCCGAAATAAAGTCAAGAGTTGACGAATATATGGCAAAGCCTGACGCCAACGATAAGGTCAGGATGGATTATATAAAGAATTTCGGTTATTACTGCACCGAGTCGAGCGAGCACAATTCCGAATACAATATGTTTTATATTAAGTCAAAATATCCCGAGCTTATTGAAAAATACAATATTCCGCTTGACGAGTATCCGCGCCGTTGCGTAAACCAGATTAACGGCTGGAAAAAGGAGTATGCCGAAATGCTTGAAAAGGGCGTTAAGGAGCACGAGCGTTCAAACGAATACGCTTCAAGGATTATGGAAGCAATTGTCACCGGTAATCCTTACGAAATCGGCGGAAACGTGCTCAATACGGGTTCTCTTATTTCAAATCTTCCCGAAGACGCTTGCGTTGAGGTTCCGTGCCTTGTTGACGGATACGGCATTCACCCCTGCCGCGTCGGCGCGCTTCCCGTTCAGTGTGCGGCTATGAATATGACCAATATCAATGTTCAGCTCCTTACAATTGAAGCGGCTGTCACACGCAAGAAAGAGCATATCTACCAGGCGGCTATGCTTGATCCGCATACGGGCAGTGAGCTTGATATTGACACCATTAAAAAGATGGTTGACGATTTAATTGAAGCCCACGGCGACTATCTTCCGAAATATCATTAAAAGGTAAAGAATTAACACCCGATTATCAAACGGTAATCGGGTGTTTTTTGATGTTTTTAAGAAAAAATGCAAAAGTACGCTGTCGGAGTATTGTATATACGGTGGTGATTTAATAAAATAATAAAAAAAGATTACACGAGGTGAAAGATATGGAAAACCCGAAGTTAAATATCAACAAAACCAAATACCGTTATTTTATGGATAATGTCAAGCCGGAGGGCACTGCGATTATATATACAATTCCTGTTCCGCGAGGCGAGGAAAAACCGACTGACGAGTTTTTCGACAGAGATTATCCCGATGTCAAAATCTCATATAAAAAATTCATTAAAATGATTGATAAAACCGCTAAAGGCTTGCTTGCCTACGGTGTTAAAAAAGGCGATATTGTAACGGTTTGCCATACGAACGCTCCCGAAATCTTTTATATGGACTATGCGCTTAATAAAATCGGCGCAATCCCGAATTATATTTACCCGAATATTACGGCTGACGAAATGAAATATTTTATTGAGGAATTGGATTCAAAGTTTGTTTTCGTACTTGATGAGCCTGACATTAAAAGGAATATGAAAAAAGCGCTTGAGGGAACTGACATTAAGGTTATCTCTTCAAGTGTTATTGAAGCATTTCCGCCTCTTTTCAAAATTGTTGCCGCAAAGAAAAAGCCTGTTGAACAAGTTGAAATCCCAAACGAAATCAAGTGGGTGGATTTTATAAAGAACGGTGAAAAGATAAAAGAAGTTAAAGAAAATCCATACACCCCGAATGACACCTGCTCCTTTGTTCATTCAAGCGGTACATCAAGCGTGCCGAAGGCGATTGAAATCAGTAACGAAAACGACAATTCTGTATATGTTGGGTTTTGGATACACGGAGTAAATATAGAAGCAAACGACCGATGTGTACAAATGATTCCTGAATTTGTTGAATTTGGTAAAACAGTAAGCCATTCTTATCTGTCAAATAATGTTACATTGATTTTTATTCCTGAAATGGAACCAAAAAACTATTATGATTTAATACATAAATATAAGCCACAGTTTTCTTGTTCTACTCCATCTCACGCAAAAGAATTTATTAAAAGAAATACCGACATGAGCAATGTTAAATACTATGGTTTTGGAGGAGATGGATTTGACGATATTGAAGCAACACTTGTAGATTATTTTTATAAAAACGGAAGTAAATTTCCTCCAATGCAAGGATATGGAGCAAGTGAAATAAGTGCTGTTGCAACAACTAATCAACCTTCAAAAGATTATTATAGGGCAGGCTCATTAGGTAAACTGTTTGGAAATAATAAAGCAATACTTATTAATCCCGAGACAAACGAAATAATAAATGAACCGAATATAATAGGAGAATTATGTATTACAGGTCCGGGCGTTACAAAGGGTTACGCCGGAAACAGTAAAGAAGAAACGGACAAGGTTTTCGTCAAGCACCCTGACGGGAAAATCTATGTACATATGGGCGATTACATCAGCGTTGATGAGGATGGTTTTTTCTACTATCACGGAAGAATTAAAAACGTAATAACAAGAAAATCTTTCACATTTTCGCCGAATGAAATTGTTGACTCGATAATGAAGCACGAAAATGTTAAATCGTGCATAGTCATTCCGCGTTACAGTAAAGAAGAGGGCGAAACGCCGTCTGCTCATATTGTTTTGAATGATTACAGCAACACCGAAAAAACGCTTGACGAAATCAAACAGTTGGTTGCAGATAATGTTCAGGAGTTCCACCGCCCGACTCATTATAAAATCCGCCAAGCAATTCCGCTGACAAAAAATAACAAAAACAATATAACCGCCCTCAAAATTGAGGACACGGCAAATATGCTTGACGGCGTCGTTTCGGCTGATATAGAAGCCCACAACACAAGCGAATATGAGTTCTATTTGAAAGTAAAAATCAAATCTGATAAACCCGACAGCGAAATCGAAAAAGACCTCGGCGAGCATATAAACAAAATAGCCAACATTATTAAATTCAATGTCGGCGTAATAAAATATGAGATTGAAAGAATATAAGAAAAAGGGCACGGAGTTTTCCGTGCCCGTTTAATTTTATTCCTGTTTATTGATTCGGCTTGCCCGTTTTTCAAGTCTCGGTTCAACTGTTTCGTTATAAATAATAATGAATATTGCGCCGAAGGGAATTGCAAGTAAAATGCCGATTATTCCTGCGATTTTACCGCCGAGAATAATAAGTATCAATGTCCAGATGGCAGGAATGCCGAGCGAACCGCTGAAGAGCTTCGGCTTGATGACGAGTCCGTCAATGCTCTGCAGAACGCAGATGAAAATAAGGAATATCAGCGCCTTTACGGGACTTTCAAGAATGATGAAGAAAATGCCGATTACCGCGCCTATCATAGGTCCGAAGGTGGGAATAATGTTTGTAACCGCGACGACTGCCGCAATAAGCGGAGCGTAAGGCGTTCCTGCGATTAAGGTGAAAGCAAGAGTCGCCATGCCGATTATCAGCGCGTCAAGGAGCGTGCAGCCTATGTAACGGATGAAAATACTGTGACAGCGTGAAAGGAGCTTGTCGTGCTTTTCAACGTTATCCGCCTTGAAAAGCGCGTATCTTATCTTTGTCACAACGCCCATAAGCGTATCCTTTGCCATAAGGAAGCAGAAACCGAAAACAAGACCTATTGCAAAATTTGAAATTCCCGAGCCGATTTCTCCGAGCTTTGAAAGAATTGTCTTTGAATTTGACTTGACGGATGAAAGTATCTGTTGCATTGAATTGTCAACCATATTTTCAATATTCGTCAGGTCAATATTTATGTTGTGCTCTTCGGCAAAGGCGGAGAGTCTGCCAATGAGCGCTTCGACCTTCTGGGTGTAGTTTTTCCAGTTTGCAACAAGCTTTGTAACGCTCTGCGCAAGAGACGGAACAAGCGCTACAAGCAGTAACGCTACAACAAGAATAAAGCACACCGCAGCCATTATTACCGCCCAGAGATGCCGTGAGCTTTTCTTTTTCAGTTTTTTGAATACCTTTGTTTCAAAAAAGTTTGCAACGGGGTTGAAAAGATATGCAACCGCTATTCCGATAAGTATCGGAGAAATAATGCTCCACAAAAAGCTAAAGCCTTTAAGCAGTACCGCAAAATGCTCAAGCGCCACATAGAGAATAACCGCAATGCACGCCGCAACGGTATATTCGGCAAACTGTTTTGAAAAGAATTTTTTAATCCTCTCCATTTTTCATTCCTTCTCTTCGTTTTTTATTTTTTCAAGCCTGTCCATATTTTTGTTATAGGCAAGCCTTATCCATACAAAGCTGAAAATCCACGAAAGGATTACCGCAACAAAGAAATCTATTCTTCCGCCGGGAAAAAGCATAACAAATCTGAAATACGGCGGAAAATAAATACGAAAATCAATAAATACCCATTCAAGAACAATAAGCATTCTTGCAATTGGAACAGCAAGCGTAACCGCCCAGCAAAGGCAGGCGATTTGAGGACCCCAGTACTTTGGCCAGCGTATTCCGAGAAAGCTGTTAATATCCGGGTCGCCGTATGTGATATCGTTTATATAACGCTTCATATCAGTTTCGCTTGAGTCAATTGGTTTAAAGCGGATATGAGCGTAATAAGCCATCCACACAAGACCGAGAGAAATAACCACGTTGATGGCTATTAGCGCAGGCCAGCCGAGACTTAATTCGGTTATAAGCGGATTTCCCTCCATTGTAAGCTCGGGCGTTCCTATATAGGTTAAAAAAAGGTCAAGAAACGCTACCAAAAGATTTGCCGCGGACACGAGGATAAAATATTTTTTTGCCTGTTTTTTATCAGTCATTTGCCACCTCATTAAAAGAATCCGAAATTTTTACGCCCTTAATTTCAGGCGCAAAGGTTGTAATACCGTTAAAATTCATTTTGCCGTCATTGGAAAATACAATTTCGTTTAAGCCCTTATTGAGTGAAATATAAACGGTTTTGGTTTTAACCGTGTCAAGGCTGTATGTGTTCCTGAAATAGACTCTGCCGTTTGATTTACCGTTTACGGTAATTACGCAGTATTTTTCAATTAAGTCAACATTATAGTCGTGCAGTCCGCCCTCGCCGTCGTTTGAATAGTAAACCGTCATGGCGTAGACGCCTGCCTTATCACAGTTTACGGAAACGGAAGCGCTGTTGCCGTTTTCGCTTGAAATATCGCTTATATAACCGTTTTCTACCGAAGCGCCGTTAAGCTTAAAATCTTCAACTGAGAAATCCGACTGTCTGCCGCTTGAGGGCTTGATATTTACGGTTTCAAGTTCACCTGAATCAACCTCAATATAGCTTACTCCGCGTCTTAAAAACAGAGTTGCTTTTTTACTCTTTTCTGCCGTGACAGAGCCGATAAGAACGGAATTAACCTTGATATTCTTATTTTTAACGGGAGAAGAAAAGCCGAATTCAACCTCATAAAACCCGTCCGACGGAGTGCTGACAAGATAAGAAACGCTGTCTTTATCGGAAATATTATAATCCCTTTGAGTAAAAATATCCGTTTCGCTTTCACTGTTTATTTCGGTTACATCAATAAAATCAAGACCTGCCGAATAGCTTGAATGAGCAAGCTTTAAAACGTGCTTACCCTTTTCAAGAAATACTTTTCTGCTTACGCACGCGGAGTGCTCATATTTAATTGATGAAGGGTAAACAATTTCGTCCTGTTCAACCGAGTCAATAAAGAATTTTTGCGTTGAAGAAACTCTTTTGCCGTTTTCGTCAACCGAGCCGTTTGAATAGACAATGTCAAGTCTGTATTCACCGCTTTTCGGCACGTCTATATTAAATACAGCAGCGTCTTCATCAGTGTCAATAAAGCCGAGAAAACCGCTTCCCGAAAATGCAAAGGCGTGCTCATAGCTTTTAGCCTGACCCTCTGTTAAAGCGTCCTCCGCTTCGTATCTTTCAAAAAACAGGTCGTTTTTATATTTTATTTCTTCTTCACCGTCAAAGGGTTTGACCGTTACGAAAAAGGCTCGGGTATCGGTGCCCTTTCCGATTTTGATTTTCAAGGGAGAGGAGAAAAGTGAAAAAGTGCGTTCAAGGTATTTTTCGGGACTCGGAACCTCGCCGACAAGTCCCTTGAATTCGGTCCTGTAGACTGTTACAAGCACCTTGTCAACGTCCTTAAAGGCGTTTGTGGTTTTAAGCGAAGAAAATTCAACCTCAAATTCGTCACTTGTTCCGCCGACTATTGCAGACGCAAGTCTGTTTTCACTGTCTAATGCGGCAACTCCCGAAAGTCCGTCAATATGATAACCCTCTTTTTTCTTTACGGCGTTTTCAAAATTCGACTGGAAAAGGTCGCTTATATTCGTTTTTACCGTGTTTCCCATCAGACATGAATAAAAGCGGTAAAGCCAGTAGTTGCCGTTGGGCATAACATCGTCCGCAACCGCGTCGCAAAGGTTGTTTGCAAGTCTCCAGTAAGCCACGCACGCGTGAACCTTTGAGTCTTCGATTCGTGAAATCCATTTAACGCTTTCGCCCGGAATTCCGTTTGTACGCATAAGTCCGTACTCGCTTATGTTGACTTCAACGCTGTCCCTGTCAATTTTGAGCTCATCAAGAATTCCGTAATACGAGTCAAAGTGCTCTTCCCAGAGATAAACCGAACGGTCGCCAAGCTCGTGCCAGACGATTACCTCCGGCAGGCAGGAATTGTACTTGCAGTAGGAAAGAAATTCCCGTATCCTGCTTTCGTCATATCCGCAGTAACCGGGACCTGCAATTCTCGCTTCAGGGTTAATCTGCTTTACTATATTAAAAGCCTCTTTGAATGCTTCGTAAAAAGCAAAACGGTTTTCTTCCTCGTTGAAATCGCCGAACCATACGCCGTTGTCGCATTCGTTATAAACGCAGTAGACAACCTCGTTTTCATATTTTGCGTTTTCAATATCGGTTACGGTTTTTCTGACCTTTTCGTAAAACTCGGGCAGGGAGTCAAGCTGATAGTACCAGGTTGAATACATATCCTGACAGTAAACTAAAAGATAGTTTCCGCCTGCGTTATGAAAGGTGCCGTAAACGTGGTTTATATCGCCTATCGGGTGCTGAAGTCCGCCATAGGTTTTCTGGGCAAAGGTGTCGGGCGAAATGCTTTTAACTATTTCAACCGAAGGTATGTCGGGCTCCGCAAGTCCGTAAAGAAAACCCGAAGCGCCGTGCATTACCTCTCCCGTTTCAACCGAAAAATCAGCCTTGAAGGTTGGTTTGTAAATGCCGAACAAGTAAATCACCGCCCCGATACAGATTACAAAAAGGATTATCAGTATTAGTTTAAAAACCCTTTTCATTGCGTTTCCCTCTGACACCTTTTTTATTATTTTACAATGTAAACGCTAAACTTGCAATATTTTTCTTGCAGAATAATCGACTGGTTGGTATAATAAAATTATCTTATAAATTACAATATATTGCGGAGGCAAATATTTATGTGCGGAATAGTAGGTTATATCGGAGAACAGAACAGTGTTGACGTTTTACTTGACGGTCTTCGTAAGCTTGAATACAGGGGCTATGACTCGGCAGGCGTTGCCGTTGTTGAAGAAAATGAAATAAAGGTAGTTAAGGCAAAGGGCAGGCTTTCCTTTCTTGAAGAAAAGCTTGAAAAAGAGGGCAGACCCGACGGCTTCTGCGGAATTGCGCATACGCGTTGGGCGACTCACGGCGAACCTTCGGACGTAAACTCCCATCCTCACTCGTCGGACAATCTTTCCGTAGTTCATAACGGAATAATTGAAAACTATGCCGAATTAAAAGCAAGGCTTGTTTCAAAGGGATATGAATTCGTTTCCCAGACCGATACAGAGGTTCTTGCGCTTTTGCTTGACTATTACTATGACGGCGATTCGTTCGACGCAATAAGCAAAACCATTCACGCCGTCAAAGGTTCTTACGCTATGGGCATTATCTTTAAGGATGAACCCCAGACTATTTATGCGGTAAGAAAAGACAGTCCGCTGATTATAGGACTTGGTGAAAACGAAAATCTTATTGCCTCGGATATTCCTGCGATTTTAAGCTACACCAAGGATTACATTCTTCTTGATGAGGATGTTATAGCAAAGGTAGAAAAGGACGGCGTTAAGCTTTATAACTCCGACAGGGAGGAAATCGACTACGAAATAAAGACCGCCCAGTGGGATGTTGAGGCTGCGCAAAAGGGCGGCTATCCGCACTTTATGCTTAAGGAAATTTTTGAGCAGCCTGCCGCATTCGGCGCTACCGTTATGCCGAGGCTTGATAAAAATCTTCCGTCATTTGTTTCCTCGGATATTCCGGACGAACTGTTTAAAAATACAAAAAAGGTGTATTTTGTAGCATGCGGAACAGCAATGCACGCAGGACTTATCGGTAAGTATTCGTTTGAAAAGCTTGCTAAAATTCCGTCCGAAACGGCAATTGCGTCTGAATTTCGTTATGATGACCCGATGCTTAATAAGGACGACCTTGTAATAATTGTTTCCCAGTCGGGCGAAACGGCGGACAGCCTTGCCGCTTTAAGGCTCGCAAAGGAAAAGGGAGTAAAGACTCTCGGAGTTGTAAATGTTATCGGCTCGTCAATTGCGCGTGAGGCAGATTATGTCGTTCATACGGGAGCAGGTCCCGAAATTGCCGTGGCTTCCACAAAGGCTTATACGGTTCAGCTTGCGATAATGTATCTTCTTGCGCTTCGCGCGGCGCTTGTAAACGGCGCGCTTTCGGAAAATAAGGTCAAAAACTACTGTAAGGAGCTTAAAACTCTTCCCGATAAAATGCAAAAGGTGCTTGACAGAGCGGAGGAGATTAAGAAAATCGCTTATTCTCTTCAGAACGCGAACAATATGTTCTTTATCGGCAGGGGAATTGACTATGCCGTTTCGTGCGAGGGCAGCCTGAAGCTTAAGGAAATTTCCTATATTCATTCCGAAAGCTATGCCGCAGGTGAACTCAAGCACGGCACAATTTCACTTATTGAAGAAAACACTCCGGTTGTTTCCGTCGCCACGCAGGAGCATCTTTTCCTTAAAACGGTCAGCAATATCAAGGAAACCGTAACAAGAGGTGCAAAGGCTTTTGTAATTCACAGTGAGGCTTTCGAGCTTCCCGATGAGCTTGCCGCAGTAACTTTTGCCGTTCCCGTTACGGAAAACTGCTTTACTCCTTCGCTTTCCGTTTTGCCGCTTCAGCTTCTTGCGTATTATACAGCTGTGCTTCGCGGTTGCGATGTCGATAAACCGAGAAATCTTGCTAAAAGCGTAACGGTGGAATAAAATGAAAAAAGTATTTAAACCTCGCATAAGTAAGCTTTATGTCTTTATGGTAATCTTTTTTTCAGCGGTTACCGTAATGATGTTTCACGCCTACTTTGTGCGCAAGGGACCGCTTTTCATCTTTATGGCGGTTGTGTTCGTAATTGCGGATGTGACCTATCTTTTGCCGAATCTCTTTTTTACAAAATATACCTTTGACGAGCAGTATCTTGTTGTTCGTGAATGGCCATTTCATTTCACTTATATCTTTTACGAGGATGTCGTAAGCTTTGACGACAACGGTAAGGATGACAGGGTCAGAAAGGCGGCAATGTCATTCAGTACGCTTACAATAGGCTATTATGACGATGACGACGTAAAGCAGTATATTGAGGTGTCGCCGAAGGATTTTGAAATGTTCCTTCTGGTTTTAAGCAGCCGCGTAAAGAATTTTTCCGATGCGGAAAGGCTTCGTGTTGAGCGAATAGCAAGAGCCAAGGACGAAAAGCATAAAAGACGTCAGAAATACCTTGAAAGACTTGAAGAAGAGGAAAAGACAGCCCGTGAACAAATAAAGGTTATAAAGGTCGAGGGGCTTGTAAAGGAAAAGGGGTTCAGAACGGATATTGAATAATAAAAACACATTTGAACGCATTTACGATATTGTAAGGCAAATTCCCTGCGGAAAGGTGGCAACCTACGGACAGGTTGCTCTTAAAGCAGGAAATCCCAGGTGGTCAAGAGTGGTCGGTTACGCGCTTCACGTTAATCCCGACCCGTCAACCATAAAATGCCATCGCGTCGTCAACAGAAACGGCGAAACGTCAAAGGCGTTTGCCTTCGGCGGCGAGGACGTTCAGAGAATGCTTCTTGAAGAAGAGGGAGTCGGATTTTTACCTGACGGCAGAGTTGATATGGAAAAATACCTCTGGAGAGATTAAATACTTTACGGCTGATTTATTCAGCCGTATTTTTTTTGAAAAAATGTAATAAATAAACAAAAAAAGTATTGGAAAAATAATAATTATATTGTATAATATATTAAATATATTGAACAATGGGAAATTGTTTATTAAATGCAAGGGGGAAATGGCTTTTTGGCTGCAAAGTACACTGTTTCACTTAAAGAGTTAATGACGGCGTGCGCGCTTGACGAACTGTATCTTCCGCGCCCGGCAGAGGAGCTTGAAATTACCTCAAAGGATGTCAGCAGACCCGGCCTTCTGCTTGCCGGCAGGGATGATTATTTCGACAGGGAGCGCGTTCAGTTCCTTGGAATTGCCGAAATTGAATATATGCGTACTCTCGGCGAGGACGGCTTTTACGAAAGCGCCGACAGGCTGTTTTCTTCAAAACCTCCCGTAGTAATCTGCACAAGGGCGCTTGTTCCTCCGCCTGCTCTTTTTGAGCTTGCAAGGAAGTATGAGGTTCCGTTTGTATTAAGTCACGATTCAACCTCCGCGTGTATGTCCTATGTAATCGGTTATCTCGGTACCGCGCTTGCCGAAAGGATAACCCGTCACGGCGTTATGGTTGAGGTGTACGGCGAGGGCGTGCTTATAGTCGGTGAAAGCGGAGTCGGTAAAAGCGAGACTGCGGTTGAGCTTATTAAAAGAGGACACCGCCTTATTGCGGATGACGCCGTTGAAATACGCAAGGTTTCGAATAAAACCCTTGTAGGCTCGGCTCCCGAAAACATACGCCATTTTATTGAGCTTCGCGGAGTCGGTGTAATCAACGCAAGGGATATTTTTGGCGTCGGCGCGGTAAAACTGACCCAGAGAATAAATATGGTAATCCAGCTTGAACACTGGAATCCCGACAAGGTCTATGACAGAATGGGACTTGACAGTCAGTTTATAAACATAATGGACGTTAAGGTGCCGATTACGGTTGTCCCCGTCCAGCCCGGAAGAAACCTTGCAATTATTATTGAAACCGCGGCTATGAATAACCGCCAGAAGCAGCTTGGCTTCAATGCCGCTTCCCAGCTGCTTGAGCAACTCGGTATGGAACAGGAAACGCCTGTTGATACAGAGGTAAATATGTGGACTGATTATTGATATAAATTATTTTTTTAAGATTTTTATTCTTTTGGAGGGTATTATGTTCAGAATAGGCGTAAATATCGCGAGCGATAAAATTAAGGCGGCTGTTGTCGATGAGTATTTCAGGATTATCGGCAGGGGCGAGACTGAAAAGAAAAAGAAACGCACCGCCCAGGAGCTTGAGGAGGACGTTACCTTTGCCGTAAATCAGGCGATGGAAAACGCCCAGATTGATAAGGACTATGTCCTTTCAATAGGTATTGCTTCTCCGGGTACGGTTGATAAGAATTCCGGAGTCGTTCAGCATGCAAGCAACTTTGATTTTGAAATGCTTCCTCTTCGCGATCTGCTCTGGCATCATTTTGACAAGCCCATTTACCTTGAAAATGACGCAAACTGTCTTGCTCTCGGCGAGTTTAATGCGGGCGTCGGCTCAAGGGGAGACAGCCTTATGGCGGTTACGGTCAATAAGGGCGTCGGCGGCGGCATAATCATTGACGGAAAAATTCTCGGCGGATGTAACGGCACTGCGGGTGAAATCGGTCATATGGTAATTAACGTTGACGGTGAACAGTGCACCTGCGGCAGACGCGGCTGCTTTGAGACCTACGCGTCCTCAAGAGCGCTTGTCGGCAGAGTCAGAGAGGAACTTGAAAAAGACCCCGACAGTACAATGTGGGATTTAATAGACCGCGATATTGAAAAACTCAATGAGAGAACTGTTTATGACGCAATTGCTCTTAATGATCCTCTTGCGGTAAAGATTTTTGAAAAATACGTCTACTATCTTTCGGTAGGCATTACAAACATTGTAAATATTTTCCAACCTGCAACGCTTGTTATAGGCGGCGACATTTGCGCTCTGGGCGAAATGCTGCTTAATCCTATCCGCAAGATGGTTGAGGAACAGCGCTTCAGCGTTCACTCATTCTGGCAGACGGAGGTTTGCCTTTCCGTTTCGGGTTCGGATATGACTCTTATAGGTGCGGCGCTTCTTGATGAATAATATGAATTCTTTTGAAAATGTTATATCTGTCGCGGAAAACTGCTCATGCGCGGTGAAAAGAGACGCGCTTTTGTCGGAGTATACGACCTTTCGGACGGGAGGAAAATCCAAAGCGGTTATTACCGTGAAGGATGTTGATTCTGCGGTTAAGGTGCTTGAAAGCTGTAAAGACAACGGCGTTCGGGTTTTAATTATCGGTAACGGCAGTAATCTTCTTGTGTCCGACAGCGGCTTTGACGGAATTGTTTTAAGGCTTACGGGCAGTATGAATAAAATCCGTTATCTCGGTGACGGAGTTATTGAGTGCCAGGCCGGCGCAACGCTCGCTTCCCTTTGCAAGACGGCTCTTGAATACTCTCTTACGGGGCTTGAATTTGCTTACGGAATTCCGGGCACTGTCGGCGGAGCGGTATATATGAACGGCGGCGCATACGGCGGAGAAATGAAGGACGTTCTTCTTTCGGCTGAACATATCCGTCTTTCGGATTTAAAGAGGGGGGAGTTTAATAAGGATGAGCTTTCCCTTTCCTACCGTCACAGCGCGTATTCGGACGGAGGTTACCTTATTCTCGGCGCTCGCCTTAAGCTTAACGAAGGCAAAAAGGAAGAAATCAGGTCAAAAATGAACGATTTTCTTCAAAGACGTAATGACAAACAGCCTCTTGACCTGCCTTCCGCAGGCAGTGTATTCAAACGTCCCGAGGGGAATTTTGCAGGCGCTCTTATTGAGCAGTGCGGCTTGAAAGGGTATACAATAGGCGGCGCTCAGGTGAGTGAAAAGCACGCAGGCTTTATTGTAAATATCGGCGGTGCGACAACCTCGGATATTCTTTCGCTTATAAAATATATCCAAAAAACGGTTAAAGATGAAACGGGAGTTTTTCTCGAACCGGAAGTTAAATATATAGAGGGTTAAACTATGGAGCTTTTAATTGTAACCGGTATGTCGGGCGCAGGCAAATCAAGAGTTGCCGATGTTCTTGAGGACATTGGTTTCTTTTGCGTGGATAATATGCCTCCGAAGCTGCTTCCCACCTTTACCCAGATTCTTATGCAGTCAAGGGAGGAGAGAAGCCGTATAGCAATTGTAATTGACGCTCGTCTCGGCGCTTCGTTCAACGATTTGTTTGACGTGCTTGACGAGTTGAAGGCAATGGACTGTCAGTTCAAAATCCTTTTTGTTGACGCGGATAACGACGTGCTTCTTCACCGTTATCAGGAAACGCGCCGCAAGCACCCCTTGAGCGATAAATACGGTTACGAAACAAGCGAAGCAATTGCAAAGGAACGTGAAATTCTTCTTCCTGCAAGGCGAATGGCGGACTATCTTGTCGACACGTCCCAGATGAATACCGCAACTCTTAAAAGCCGTATTGCAGGTATGTTTTTGACCGACGCGGCAAAGAGCCTTAAAATAAGCTGCTGCTCATTCGGCTTTAAATACGGTATTCCGAAGGAAAGCGATCTCGTTTTTGACGTTCGCTGTCTTCCGAACCCGTTTTATGTACCCGAATTAAAGGAGCATACGGGGCTCGAAAAGCCCGTAAGGGATTATGTAATGAAGTTTGACCAGTCAAAGGGACTTGTGCCTAAACTCTTTGACCTTGTCGATTATCTTGTTCCGCTTTACCGTGAGGAGGGTAAGAGCCAGTTGACTATTGCGGTCGGCTGTACGGGCGGCAAACACCGTTCAGTGGTTTTTGCGGAGCTTCTTTATGACCATCTTAATTCACACGGCGACACTTGCAATGTTTTCCACAGGGATATTAACAGATAATTATGTCTTTCTCCACCGATGTAAAAAATGAATTATTAGACGTTGAAAACACCTCGTCCTGCTGTCAGAAGGCGCAGGTTTACGGGCTTTTGCTTTTCGGCAAGAGCTTTTCTGCGGATGAAATTTCAATTTCTCTTGAAAATAAAGCAGTCGCAGCATACTATAAAAAGGTTCTTGACAGCTATGCAGGCGGCTCCTTTGCAATTAAAAGCTCGTCCGCGGAAAAGGTGAAAATAAGAACAAGCAACAGGGCGTCCGCCAAAAGCACCTATGAGTCCTTCGGTTATTCCGAAAGGGACAGGTCGCTTCGCATAAACTGGGCGAATTTCAACTGTGAAAACTGTTATGCGGCTTTTTTAAGGGGTAGCTTTCTTTCCTGCGGAACCGTCACATCGCCCGATAAGGGTTACCACCTTGAATTTTCCGTTCCCTATCTTAATTTGTGCAGGGATTTTAAAAGAGTTTTTATTGAACTTGGCTTTGAACCCAAACAGGTGACGAGAAACGGTTATTATATTCTGTATTTTAAGGACAGCGAGCAAATTGAGGATATACTGACTCTTATGGGAGCGGTCAATTCCTCGCTTGAAATAATGAGCATTAAGGTCTATAAGGATGTCAGGAATAATATTAACCGCCGAACTAACTTTGAAACCGCAAATCTTGACCGTATTATAAACGCCGAGAATATACAAAAGGACGCAATTAAAAAAATAAAATCAACCGTCGGGCTTAATTCGCTTCCCGAAGGCTTAAGGCAGATAGCGGCTCTTCGGCTTGAAAATGACGGGTTATCCTTGCGTGAATTAGGTGAAATGTGTTCTCCGCCTCTATCGCGTTCGGGAGTAAATCACAGGCTTAAAAAAATCGCCGAATTTGCAAATGATATTAAATAAGGTTGTCAAAAAATGACAGCCTTATTTTTTATTGTCCCATTTTTGTCACTGCAAACACAATTTATGCCTTGAATTTATGAAAAATTCTTGACTTAAACGCAATATATAGTGTATTATATAGTGTGGTTTTAAATCTTTTGTTAAGGACGGTAATCAGATGGCTAAAAAACAGGCCTATAATAATGAAAGCA
This sequence comes from uncultured Clostridia bacterium, assembly GCA_937884975.1. Lineage (GTDB taxonomy): Bacteria > Bacillota > Clostridia > Oscillospirales > Acutalibacteraceae > Fimenecus. The sequence goes on from CAKZZS010000089.1 coordinate 15,660, forward strand.
TTACGCAGCTCAAGGGCGCCGACAGGGTAAGAAAACGCCCTGCCGTTATTTTCGGCTCGGATGGTATCGAGGGCTGCGAGCATTCAATATTTGAAATTCTTTCGAACTCCATTGACGAGGCGCGCTCGGGCTACGGCGACAAAATAATCATAACCCGTTTTCTGGACAAGTCAGTCGAGGTTCAGGATTTCGGAAGAGGTATTCCCGTTGACTGGAATAATAATGAAAAGGAATACAACTGGAAGCTGCTTTTCTGCGAGCTTTACGCAGGCGGTAAGTACGGCGAGGACGACAACTATGAATTCTCACTCGGTCTTAACGGACTCGGTCTTGCCGCAACGCAGTACGCGTCGGAGTATATGGACGCGGAAATTCACGCAGGCGGCTATAAGTATAATCTTCATTTTGAACACGGTGAACCCGTGGGCGAAATGGCAAAAGAGGAGTATTCAAAAAGGGATACGGGTACGCGTATAAAATGGAAACCCGATTTAAAGGTATTTACCGATATAAATATCAGTCTTGAATACTATCAGGATGTTCTCAAACGTCAGGCAGTTGTCAATGCAGGCGTTAAATTTATACTTAAAAATCAGGTAACCGCTTCCCAGTTTGAAACCTTTGAGTATTGCTATGAAAACGGCATTGTCCAGTATGTAAACGAATTAGTCGGCGATACGGCTTTTTCCTCCGTCCAGTTCTGGCAGACGGAAAAGACGGGCAGAGACAGGGCGGACACACCCGATTATAACGTTAAAATCAATGCGGCTGTCTGCTTTTCAAATAAGGTTCAGCTTAAGGAATACTATCACAATTCAAGCTATCTTGAGCACGGCGGCGCTCCCGAAAAGGCTGTGCGTTCTGCTTTTGTTTCCCAGCTTGACGCATACCTTAAGGCAAATAACCGTTACCTCAAAACGGACCCGAAAATCAATATCCAGGATATTGAGGACTGCCTTGTTGTAGTCATTTCATCCTTCTCGACAAGGACCTCTTATGAGAACCAGACCAAAAAGGCGATTACAAATAAGTTCATTCAGGAGGCAATGACAGAGTTCTTCCGTCATTCACTTGAGGTTTACTTTATTGAAAATCCGCTTGAAGCCGAAAAAATCGGTAATCAGGTGCTTGTGAATATGCGTTCACGAATTAAGGCTGAAAGCACAAGACAGAGCATCAAGAAAACCCTTTCTTCCTCAAATGATATGACAAACCGCGTTGAAAAGTTTGTTGACTGCAGAAGCAAGGACATAAACGAAAGAGAAATATTTATAGTTGAGGGCGACTCTGCTCTGGGCGCCTGCAAGCAGGCCCGTGACAGCTCGTTCCAGGCGGTCATTCCCGTAAGGGGTAAAATACTTAACTGCCTTAAAAGTGAGTACGATAAGATTTTCAAAAGTGAAATTATTACCGATTTAATAAAGGTTCTGGGCTGCGGAGTTGAGGTTAATTCAAAGTCGAATAAAAATCTCTCCTCCTTTAACCTTGATAATCTTCGTTGGAATAAGGTTATAATCTGTACTGATGCCGACGTTGACGGCTTCCAGATAAGAACTCTTATATTAACTATGATTTATCGCCTTATGCCCACTCTTATCTATGAGGGCAAGGTCTTTATTGCGGAGTCTCCGCTGTACGAAATCACCTCGGGCGACAAAACGTGGTTTGCTTATAACGAGGTTGAGAAGCAACAGGCTCTTGAAGAAATCGGTGAAAAAAAGTATTCCATTCAGCGTTCAAAGGGACTCGGTGAAAACGACGCGGATATGATGTGGCTGACAACGATGAATCCGAAAACGCGCCGACTCATTAAAATTGAAGCAAGAGAAAATCCCGACTATATTGCGGATACGTTTGACCTTCTTCTGGGCGACAACCTTGTCGGCAGAAAAGAGCATATTGCGGATAACGGTTATCTGTATGTAGATTTAGCGGATATTTCATAATCAGAGGTAATTATAATGCCAAGAAAAAGTAAGAAAACCGAAGAAATAAAGCACGACGAGGCTCCGGCAAACGCAGTGATTTTGGGCGCAGGCGAGGTCGTTGACCAGCCGATTACCGAAACGCTTGAAACTAACTATATGCCTTACGCTATGAGCGTAATTATGTCAAGAGCTATTCCCGAAATTGACGGCTTCAAGCCCTCGCACAGAAAACTGCTTTATACAATGTATAAAATGGGACTTTTAAACGGCGCAAGGATTAAGAGCGCCAATATAGTCGGCAGAACAATGCAGCTTAATCCTCACGGAGACGCGGCGATTTACGAAACAATGGTCCGTCTTTCAAAGGGAAACGAAACTCTTCTGCACCCTTATGTTGACAGTAAGGGTAATTTCGGTAAGGCTTATTCAAGAAATATGGCTTTTGCCGCTTCGAGGTATACCGAGGCAAAGCTTGAAGCAATTTCTAACGAGCTTTTCAGAGATATTGACAAGGATACGGTTGACTTTGTTGACAACTATGACGCGTCAATGCTTGAGCCTACGCTCTTGCCCGTTACTTTCCCGTCGGTTCTTGTAAACGCCAATACGGGTATTGCCGTCGGTATGGCTTCGTCCATCTGTTCATTTAATCTTGCTGAGGTCTGCGAAACAACAATTGAGCTTATTAAAAATGAAGACCACATTGTTGCCGATACGTTAAAGGCTCCCGATTTTATCGGCGGAGGACTTCTTATTTATAACCGCGAGGAAATGGAAGAGATTTACCGCACGGGCAGGGGAGGCTTTAAGGTAAGGGCGAAATACAGCTTTGACAAATCCAATAACTGTATTGATATCACCCAGATACCGCCTACCACTACAACCGAAATAATAATCGATAAGATTATTGAAAAGGTTAAGGCAGGCTCAATTAAGGAGATAAGCGATATCCGAGACGAAACGGATAAAAGAGGACTTAAAATTACAATTGACCTCAAACGCGGAACCGACCCCGACAAGCTTATGAATAAGCTTTATAAAATGACCTCGCTTGAGGATACGTTTTCGTGTAATTTCAACGTTCTCGTTGCTTCCGTACCGCGAGTTATGGGTGTTAAGGAGCTTCTTACGGAGTGGATAGCCTTCCGTACGGAGTGCGTCAACCGCAGAGTTTATTTTGAGCTTTCCAAGGCGAAGGACAAGCTTCATCTTTTAGAGGGCTTGCAAAAGATTTTGCTTGATATAGACAAGGCGATTAAAATTATACGCCAAACCGATGAGGAAAGCGAAGTTGTTCCCAACTTGATGATAGGCTTCGGCATTGATAAAATTCAGGCTGAATATGTAGCTGAAATAAAGCTTCGTCACCTCAACCGTGAATATATCCTCAAGCGTACAAAGGATATTGAACAGTTAAGAGCGGATATTGAGGATATGGAAAATATCCTTTCCTCAAGGTCAAGGGTTAAGAAGATTATAATTTCCGAGCTTCAGGAGGTTGTAAAGAAATACGATCAGCCTCGCCGCACCGAAATAATCTATTCTTCGGATATTGTTGAAGAGCAGGTTGTTGAAGAAATTCCCGACTATGCGGTTAATCTTTTCTTTACAAGGGAAGGTTATTTCAAAAAGATTACGCCTCTGTCACTGCGAATGGGCGGCGTGCAGAAGCTCAAAGAGGGCGACGAAATTATTTCTTCCGTTGAAGCCAAAAATTCCGCGGAGCTTCTCTTCTGGACAAATCAACATCAGGTTTATAAGTCGAGGGCAAATGAATTTGACGACACAAAGGCGTCCGTACTCGGCGATTATGTAGCCTCAAAGCTTTCTATGGATACGGATGAAACGGCGCGGTTTATGTCTGTTCTTAACGAATATAAGGGATATATGATTTTTGTCTTTGAAAACGGAAAGGTTGCAAAGGTCGATATTTCCTGCTATGAAACGAAGAATAACCGTAAAAAGCTTATAAAGGCGTTTTCGGACGCAAGCGAGCTTGTAAACGCCGTTTATATAAAAGAGGACTGTGAAATAGTTATAAAGAGCAGCTCCGGAAGATACCTTCTTCTCAACACCGGCGCAATTGCTCCGAAAACGACGAAGAACACCCTCGGCGTAAAGGTTATGACGCTTAAAAAAGGACACCGCGTTATTTCTGCCGAACCCTATTCGGACGGACGTTTTGCAAAGCCGTCAAGGTACAGGACGAAATCGCTTCCTGCCGCAGGCGCAACTCTTTCGGCAGAGGATGAGGGAGTTCAGGTTCAGTTGACTCTTTAAAAAGCAATACGTCCGTGTTATAGCAACACGGACGTACAGACGGCACTCTGAAAATGGTAACGACAAAAAAGCTACCGTCAGAGGCAAACGCATTTATTTTTTACCGCCTGCAAATATAGAATTACCTTTATTTAATATGTAATTCAAGGAAGATTTTGTAAAAACGGCGTAATTAAATAAAAAAACACTTGCATTTTTGTACTACATGTGTTAAAATCTTCAAGCGTTTAAAAATGACGTATTTTAAAAGGAGGCAGCACTTATGTCAGCTTATGAGATTGTATTAGGTGTTTTACTTATAATTGTTTGTATCGCTCTGACTGTTATAGTTATGATTCAGGAGGAATCGCAGTCGGGTCTTTCCGGTGCTATTGCCGGCGGCAGCAGCGACACATTTTTCGGTAAGAATAAGGGCAGAACAACCGAAGCAAAGCTCAAGAAGATTACAAAGATTCTTGCTATCTGCTTCCTCGTACTGTCACTTGCGACCGTTCTTATCTTCCTGTTTTTGGGAAATAAATAATCTTTGATATTACTTAAAGGCTGCTTGCAGCCTTTTTATACGAGCCATTAGCTCAGTTGGCAGAGCACTTGACTTTTAATCAAGGTGTCCGGAGTTCGAATCTCCGATGGCTCATAAAGAAAACCCCGTCAATGACGGGGTTTTCTTTATGAAAAAAGCCAAGGAGATTCGAACGAAATTGTCCATGTTGAGCGGTTTGCCGCAGGCAGAGCGAGACGGACATACAATAGGATTTTTTGCGAAGCAAAACCGCGTGCCGAAGGCACGCCGAGTCTCCGATAACTCGTAAAAAAGTACAAAAACAGGCAGTAAGTGGGTATAAAAGTGGGTATAAAACGGTTATCAAGTCAGTATAAAAGTCAGTATAAATACAACACGGATTTTTTGAAGAGATTTTTGTTGATTTTAAGCTGAGTTACCCCTATTGAACCGAAAGTGGAATTTATTTGTGTTGTATTTTTCCGCTTTGCTATTGATTTTAGAACCGAATTTTGGCATTATTAGAGTGGAAATAATGTTAAGGAGCAAAGTATGAATAATCTGACTCTTAATGAGAAGCGTATACAGGATTTTACTTTAAAAATGAAAAAATGCCTTTTTGCTTTTATTCTTTTTATTCTTGCCGCAGTTATTATTTTCAGAGCGGTTTTTCCCGGAGACTTTCATTTGAATTTTGAAAAAATGGAAATATCCTACGAAACGTGGGTAAGATACAAGCCTTATAATTTAGGAAATATGACGCAGGAACAAAAAGAGCTGTATGCGCGCGATTATATGCTTGATGAATACGGCGTAGAGGTAAATACTGAATATAAAACTCCGACAGGTACTCCTTTCAGCCGCCTTTATCCTTTTGTTCTTATTTCACCGATAGATTCAAATGACGCGTTTGAGTTTTATCACATATTCTTTAAAGGTAACGGAAAAATATGTGATGATTATTATCTTTCGGAAATTCAGGATTTTGTTACTCAAAAGGTGGAGCAGGATATTGCAGATTTACCTTATGACTGCGTTGTTATTACACATACCTATAACTATAGTCCGTATTTCCCTACATATAGGATGAAATGGTTTGCAAAGAATTATCCGCTGGAGTTTTTAAAACTGAAAAAAACTTATACTATGATTAGCTATATTTTTTCAACTGACTACGTCGGGCAAAAGGATAAATTAAGTAAAATGTTGGAAGAAAAAACCTCTTATATGAATGCGGACGGTAATCTGTTTTTTGTTGACGGAGATATTCATCAATATGATTTATCGTCTTTAAAGCCCGAAATGCTTTTGGCTTTTTATTAAACTTTTGAAGGATAATATCATAAGGAGAATACTATGAATAAAAGTGAATTTTCCGAAAGATTATATAAAATGCGAACCGATAAAGGGCTTTCGCAAAAGGAACTCGGCGATTTGCTCGGCGTATCAAATAAGGCGATTTCAAAATGGGAAAACGGCGAAGCCATGCCGAAGACCGAAACAATGCTGAAACTTGCCGAAATAATGAACATTGACGGAAACGAGCTTCTGGGCATTTCTTCCGCAAATACGGCCGACGAAAGCTATGAAAAGGAAATTGACAGACTTAAAACCGAAAACCTTGCTCTGAAAAATAAAATTGATAATCAGTCAAAAAGGAAAAAACGAAATCTTATTACAGCCTGCATTGTCTTTGCAGCTTTTATTGTTATTCTTGCTGCGGTATTTGCGGCTTCTCGCGTAAAGGCGGACAAAAAGCCCGATATCCCCAAAGCAGGGCAGAAGAACACGGTAATTATTTTTAATAACAGCGAGTTTGTTCCCTGCTCCGAAAGGGAAAATGCGCTGCTTGACTGTAACTCTGTTCTTTCCTCATCGGATGAAAATAAAAATGCGGCGTTTGTTTCATCGGACAAAACCAAAACCGCCGTCAGCGTTGACTGCTCGACTTCCTATAAGATAATAAGGCTTCGTGCACGGCAGGGTAACTATTATTATATTGAAAGCGGTCTTTCAGTTTCCGTTTCAAACGAAAACATCAGTTTTATTTATATTTCCGGCGGTTCGATAGCCAATAACGGATATAACCTGAATACGGGTTATATAAATCAGTATTATAAGGGGAACGCGGATTCCGATAAAATGATAAAAGCCTTTTGCGATTATTATAACGGTTTATCTTCACCCGTTGATAAAAAGGTTACGGAGCTTTACCTCGGTAATAACGGTAAAACCGTAAAGGTTGGTTTTGCAGACGGCTTTCTTCCCGAAATTAAGATAGGGGAGTTCTTTGAGGGTAATAATCGGTTGTATTTTTATAATTATGCCGACGGCTCGGCGTATGAAGCAGGAGAGGAGTTGAACGATTTTGTCAACGGATAAAACAAAACAGCTTAATTCTCTTTTAGAACAACAGCAGTCCATTATCGAACAGTTGCTTGAACAGACCCAGGAGCTTGAGAATACGGACGTCTTTGCCCAGAACGAAAGTCTTGTTAAAGCGCTTGACAGCTCAAAAGAAAAGGTTACTGCGCTTGAAAATGATAATGAACAGCTTAAAAAACAGCTTTCAACCGCGCAACAGGCGTTTTTTAATAAAATGGCAAATGAAAAGCTGAACGCTTTTCTCAATACTCAAAAGAAAATTGACGAGTTATATTATATTCAGGCAAATAATCTTTCAAGCAGACTGAAAAATTATGAAGCCTACTGTTCCGAGAATATTTCAAAGGCTATTGCAAAAATTGACTCTTACGGAAACGAGCAGTTCGGCGATATAAGGCAAAGGCTTGAACAGCTGAATATGGAGCTTGAGGAAAGAAGCAAAGCGGTGGAGGGTTACTATACCGAACAGCTTCAGGCAACTCTTGACAAAAACGGAGTTTTAGGCTCCAACCTTAAAAACGAACCTCTTCAGGATATTGAAAAGCAGGGCGCCTTAAAACAAAAAAGCTTTGAGTCCTTTGTCGGACTTAATATTTTGAGCAAAGCGGGCATTCTTTTATTCCTTATCGGTATTGTAATGCTCGGCAGGTATACCTATATCCACCTTTCCGACGTGTTTAAGGAGGGTATGATTTTCTTATTAGGCGCATTGCTTATCGGTGTCGGCGAGGTATTTTTCAAAAAAGAAAAGTCGGGCTTTTCAACCGTTCTTATCAGCGGCGGAATTTCGGTGCTGTACGCCTCTGCCGCAACGGGCTACTTTGCCTTTTCACTTTATTCGTCAAGAGTCACGTTTATTATCTGCGTTATAATTACGGCTCTTGCAATTATCCTTTCGAATCAGGTTAAAAGTCAGGTTGTCTGCGCCTTCGGCGCTGTCGGCGGTTATCTCCCGGTTGTTGTATCCTATATGATAAGCTTCGGGAAAGCCGCGTCTGATTCCGCGTTTATGCCGGTCTCCTGCGTCTGGTTTATCCTGCTTGCCTGCGTTGTATTTATAATGAGTTATAACAAAAAGTGGCATATCGCAAGGTTTACGGGTTATGCGCTTCATTTGATATCCGTCGGCGGAGTTGTATCCTGCGCCTGGGCTTTAAAGGATTTAAACGGGTATGGCTACGCTTTGCCGCTGGCGGCGGCATTTTCCGCTATTTCGTTTTTAATTTATCTTTTGTACCCTGCGTATCTGATAGTAAAGAAAAAGCCGCTTACGTCTTATGACAATATTCTTCTCGCCCTGAATACGGTCAGCGGCGCGGTGTCAATTGGCTTGAGCGTTAAAAACTGCTTTTATCTTCATCCCGATTTCGGAAACAGGGCTGTCGGCGCAGTATATCTGCTTTTAACTCTTGTATATGCAGCGTTAGTGATTAACTGCATTAAGGATAAAAAGGCGAATGAGTCCGTAACCGCGAATATAACCTCGCTGTTTACGCTCATTTTTTCAATGCTCGTTATTCCGCTTCTCTTCGGCTTTGAATACGCCCCGATAGCGTGGGCTCTTGAAGGTGTTATTATTGCGTATTTCAGCATTGAGCGAAGGCTTGTTTACAGCGAGTACGCGGGGCTGATTTGTATGCTTCTTTCTGCACTTGTTTACCGTTTCCAAGCGGATAGCTTGACGTCCGTCCTTTCGCTTATAAGCTTTATGATTCTTGTTTTCTCGTTCTGGGTTTACGTTGTCAGGGGTCTTATTGAAAACAGCGAAAATAAGCTTTATATTCTTTTGGAAATACTCAACGGAGTTGCGTCTGTGCTCCTGCTTAACCGTATCGTTTATACGGTTTCTCTTGCAGGTTTTGTTACGCTTCACAGCTCCTTTACCGAAAACGTGCTGACTGTTTTATTCAGCCTTTTTGCGGCTTCGGTTATAAGAACGGGAGTGCTTAAAAATAAGTATTCTTTAATCGTAAGCGATATTGCAGGCGTTTTGCTTGTTATATGGACACTTGCTCTTAATGATGAGAGGTTCAACAGCGTTTACGACTTTTATAATATGCCTGTAAAGGGAACGTATCTGTCGGTTGTAAACCTTATACTGTTGCTTATGGCGGTAATCGGAGTTGAACTGTTTTTCTCGGTTTGCGTTGCTCATTTTATAAGCAATACTTCCTCGCCTGCATGGCTGTTTACCGTTTCGGTTTCATTGACGTCACTGATTATTATTACCGTAACCTTAACAAAGCAGTTTAAGCTCCCGTTTTCAAGCGTAATAATCAGCGCCGTTTATATAATTGCCGCATGCGCGCTTTTGATTATCGGTTTTAGAAAAAGGTATACCGTTGTGCGCTCGGGCGGACTTGTGCTGGTCCTTGCGGCGTTTGCGAAGCTTTGCTTTGTCGATACCGCAAAGCTCGACTCGGGTTGGAAAATCGCTTCCTACTTTGCTTTCGGCGCAATACTTATAGTTATTTCGTATTTTTATCAGCGGTTTTCAAAAAGAATTGAGTCAAATGCAGTCGAGCTTTTAAATGTAGACATTCCCACGCAAGGGGATAAAACACAGGAATAAAACCGTTAATGCCTTAAAAAATCCTATTCGCTCAAGCAAGGATATTTACAAATTGTTCATTTAAATATTAAAATAATTCTATTGAATTATTTGTTTCATTACATTATAATAATGTAATAGAAATTTGGGCGAAAGGGTGATAAAATGCGCGTTTCAAAGAGACTTGTTTCTGTTTTTCTTGCGTTTGTAATGCTGATAGTGGCTTTGCCGCTTTCGACGGTGAAAACCCATGCTGTAACCTCCGGCGATTTTGAATATGAAATCATTTCGGAGGACGACAAGACTGCGGAAATAGTTTCGTATTTGGGTTCTGCATCCAATGTCGTTATTCCTTCCGTAATTGACGGTTACACTGTAATATCACTTGGTGATACGGTCTTTGGCGAAGACCCGAACACTTTTATCAATACCTTGACTATTCCGTCATCCGTTCAGAGCATCTCTCCGATGTCAATTGCATTTTTATTTGCTTGCTCCGCTTTTATAGTTGATGGCGGTAATGAGAATTATTCATCGGTTGACGGTATCTTGTATAATTATGATAAGACAGAGCTGGTACGCTTTCCCTGTGTAAGCGACTCTGTTACATATACGGTTTTGGATTCAACCGTAAGCCTTGGCTTCGCCTCGTTTGCATATTGCGGTCTAAAAGAGGTTGTTTTACCGAACGAACTCGAAACGATTACCGATTTTTCCTTTTCCTATTCACCTGAGCTTGAGCATATAGTTATTCCAAACTCTGTTACTTATATCGGCGAATATTCGTTTTATTCCTGCGAATCATTAAAAACTGTTTCTCTGTCCGATTCGTTATCTGTTATTAACGCATATACGTTTTCCGAGTGTCTGTCTTTGACAGAGGCGATTATTCCCGAGTCGGTTGAATCAATTGAAGTCGGCGCTTTTGAAAATACCGCGCTTTCTGTAGTTTTTTGCGAACCCGGTTCGTATGCTGATACTTTCGCTGATAATAACGGATATATAACTATAGATATCAATGCTTCAAGAGTATCAGGCGATATGAATAACGATTTCCTTTGCAACGATAATGATTTGGACGTTATGCTTCAAATATCGGTAGGAAGTGCTGAACCGTCATTTATGCAAAATCGTCTCGGTGATGTGAACGGCGACGGCGTTATTGACGGATTTGATATTGCGCAAATTGACCGTGAAATGAATGCAGGTAACTAAATCTTAAACTAAACATCAAACCATTGAATAATATAATGTAAAAGGGGAGCGGATTTTCCGTTCCCTTTTTATTTGTAAATTTGAATAAAATAATACGCTTGAAAAGGACAAAATTATTCATTATTTCCTCTGAAATACGAAACGCCCGGCAGAGTTTAAAAAAGGTCGTCGAAAATCAAAAAAAATCGAAAAAATGTGTTGACAAACAAAAAAAGTTTTGTTATTATAATCGAGCGCTTTGAGGAGCGCAACAGTTTGGACCTTGAAAATTAAACAACGATGATGAACGAAAAGGAACCCTGAGATTCTTGAAACGAGAAATCGTGAGAGAGAAAAAGAAGTACTTCAAGTACACAGTAAATTCGGGTAAAACCGGATTGAAAGAAACGCGCAAGCGTAAAAAGAGCGAGAGAAGCTCTAAAAAAGGTTTGAGCAACCGAAAGGTTGTTTAGATACAATTTTTTAGAGAGTTTGATCCTGGCTCAGGACGAACGCTGGCGGCGTGCCTAACACATGCAAGT